>CAYQOX010000004.1:0-163535 GCA_964419335.1 uncultured bacterium
GGAAATGAGACGCTCAAAAAAAATATATTTACAGATGTAAATGACGAATTTGGGCAAACACCCTTGAGCCGGTTTCGGAAGAACAAGAAGGGGAATTGGTGCTCACCCCGGTGGGTCGGGTTTCATCTCCTTTATTGCGATATCGTACTGGAGATCTCGTAAAACCTTCATGGAAAGGGTATGAACAATTTGGGCGCAATGAACTTGCCTTGTTAGGAGGTATTCTCGGGCGTATCGACGATATGGTTTGCATTCGAGGCATGAATATTTATCCGAGTACGATTGATGAAGTCGTGTGTCGATTTCAAGAAGTCGAAGAATATCAAGTTACCGTTCGCAAGAGTGAAGAACGAACCCAGATTGAAATCGCAGTTGAGTTTACCTCTGGAACTAACACCACAGCCATGATCAATCAAATTGAGCTCGCTTTGCGCGATGTTTTGTATCTCCGCATTCCAGTCCATTCGGTCGAACCGAATTCCCTGCCCCGATTTGAACTCAAAGCCAAACGCTGGAAGCAAATCGAAACGTTTCCAGATTCCCCTTCTTAGGGATTGATTTCGCAATGGGAAGCACAAACGAGACAATCATCACCAGCAATTTTTAATTTTGGTAAACTTTCGATTCATTTATCCTTGCATCTCATTAGGCAATTTGTTAATATGTATTATAAAAAATTCATTAAATTGTTTTGGGGAGGAAATATGAGTTATCTTTCTAAAAAATATGGATTTACCCTCATTGAATTGCTTATTGTTGTAGCGATTATTGGGATCCTTGCAGCCATTGCGGTTCCAAACTTTCTCAACGCCCAAATTAGGGCTAAAGTCAGCCGGGCGGTATCCGACTTAAAAACATTGGAAACTGCCTTGGAGATGTATCGAGTTGACGAAGGCGATTATCCCCCATGGGATGGTCTTCATCCTAACTCCCTTCGCTATCATCGTTTAACCACTCCAGTAGCTTATCTAAACAACGTCCCACGTGATCCTTTCTACCAAGATACCTCGGAAGACGCACAACAATGGGGCTCCGCCTATGATTATGTCAATGTGCCTAAAGGCTCCAGCCAAAGTGACTTTAACTGGGATTGCCTTTGGGGGTCATGGTGGCGTATGAGCTCGTGGGGGCCGGATGCACGGAATGACTGGGGAGGTTGCCGCTCAACTCGTTCGGGACGCTCGGGTACTTTTAATTGTGATGGTGGAACTCCAAACTTCGTGTATCAAGCATCCAATGGTTTGGTCAGCGATGGCGATATTGTATGGGTGGGACCCACAACCGGCCGCCGTACCAGCCCCCCTTGCAATATTCCCAACGAAATTTAATCCATGGGTCAAAATAGATAGAAACGATGAGAATAAAAACTAAAGGTTTTACATTGATTGAATTATTGATTGTGGTGGCGATTATTGGGATCTTAGCCGCTATCGCTGTCCCCAATTTTTTGAATGCCCAAATACGGGCCAAACTCGCCCGGGTCATGGCTGATTGCAAAGCCTTGGGCACCGGGATTGAAATGTACATTATCGATTGGAACAATCCCCCTTGGGATACACCCTGCCCCTCAGGCGATCATGGCTGGGCTTCTTGTTATTCACGCCTCACAACCCCCGTGCCCTTTATGAGCATCATATTGCCCGATGTCTTTCAACCGGAAGATATTACCCGCCCCGCTTCATATTTTACCGGGGGCCAATTCAGCTATGATTATGGCACTATGATCAATGAACCAGGGCCGCGTTGGACTTCCTATTTCGGCCAATCTTTATGGAAAGTCGGCAGTTGCGGCCCTGATCAAGCCTATACCAATGTGCTCGACCGAAATTTCCGTTCACCGCCTTATGATTCTTCGAATGGATTAATTTCACCGGGTGATATTTATTATACCCAAGAAAATTTTCTCAAAGAGTAACGGAAATCAATAGGGTATGGAAGTCAACAAAATGGAGTTCAAATAAAAACCGATACAAATTCGGATGAGTTCGCTTACATACACAAGCTCATAGGGGGCTTTATCACTCGCCTTGACAGAGTGAGATATACTGTTGTTCTGGAAACAAATCATTGAAGAGCAATGATGGCTATCACCGATAAACTTATACAAACCACATAGACACATAACGTCTTGGCTACGTATATGCTATCCAATGGCTCCCAATTATCTCTTCGCAGATAAGTATTCCAAACCACAAAAAGGATGTAACCGCAAACCATGAAAAGAATGGTTGTGAACGACACAATGACTTCGGCTGTCTTAATGATCAACAACGATATCCAAACATAAACCAAGCCTAACAAGAGATACGTAATAACGAATCCTAGGATCTTTCCAAGAAATTCATCCTTGTGCCTTTTTAGTTCCATTTGTTTATGGATTTTATCAAAATCGGCTTCCGTTTCTTTATAGATATTAGTCCATTTCATGGCGTTTCCCCCCCTTTCTCACTATCTATAATTGATTCGATTTTACCATTGTTTTCTTTCGTTGTCATTAGGGTTTTTACCGAATCGTAGAGAGTTTTTTCTTGTTTTGAGGATCAATTCATGCCCGGACGTGAACTCCCCCTTGGCAAGAGGAAGCACAATTCGATAGAATCAAATTGCCATTAGCGATTATGAAAGCCTGAGAGGATTCCATTATGCGAGCTGCTGTATTGAAAGATTTTAATCAATTGGAAGTACAAGAGGTGCCCACGCCAGAGCCAGGCCCCGGTGAAGTTTTGGTACAGATTAAATCCTGTGGCATATGCGCCACGGATTATAAAGCCATCAAAGGCATCCGCCGAAATGTGGACTTTCCTCTAATTCCAGGACATGAACCAGCAGGCATCGTAGCGGCCGTGGGAGCCCATGTGGACTTTTTTAAGGAAGGCGATGAAGTGATTGTGCAGCCCAGCGGCTTTTGTGGGCTTTGCCCTCATTGCCGGGTTGGGAACACTCACTATTGTGACCAATCTTATACCACCGGCGGGGACGGACCACCTATCACAAAGCCAGGCAGCTTTGCGGAATATACCATCGTCGATATGAAATCGCTCTATCATAAACCTGACTCGATTTCCTTCGATGCCGCCTGCCAAACAGAACCGGTCTCGGGCGCATGGAAAGGAATGGTGCATTTCTCTGAAATGCAGGTGGGCGATGATGTGGTCGTCATCGGGACCGGGGGGATCGGAATGTATTGTCTCATGGTGGCCAAAGCAGCGGGCGCGGGGAATTTAATCGCAGTAGATATCAGTGACTTCGCTCTAGAAACCGCAAAAAAATTAGGCGCCACTCAGGTTATCAATCCTACAAAATGTGACGCCAGAGAAGTGATTTATCACATCATCCCGGAAGGGCCGGATCTTGTCATCGAAGCGGCGGGACCGATCGAAGCCGTAAAAATGATGGTCTCACTCCTACGTAGAGGAACCCGCTGGAATGTTTTCGGCATCACAACCCATGAAACTTTTGAACTGGATGGCGGCTTGACCCACTTTTTAGAAGCACGTATGGATTCCAGTTTCGGCACGAATCCCCTGGCCATGCAAAAAGCGATCAAACTCATGGAGCGGGATTTGGTGAATCCTGAAAAGGTGATATCCCATCGTTTCCCATTAGATGAGATCGAAAAAGCTATGGAAGTCATGGACTCCCCGCAGCGAAATAAAGTGGTGATTCATCCTACTGGATAAATTTTTTCTACGCCCTGCTTAGGGTTCCAAGGGTTGGGAGTGATAGAGTTCTGCTATTTTCTTGCTATATTCTCGCGCTTTAAATTTGTTCCCTTCGGGATGTAGATGTACGATGTCTTTAAACCAATCCTGATGCTCGGCTAAAAGAGAATGAGTCTCCACAGTGGAAATCCCTTGCTCGCGGGCAACCTTCTTCCCGTATTCATTAAACTCTTTGATCAATTCAGGTTTGTAAAACTTCGCCTTTTGAGAACAATAAGCCATGGGAGCGTAAATTAAATGCCCTTGGTGGGATTGAACCATCGTATTCAATGTTATTAGATTTCGTCCAAAGGGTTTTATGGTTTCCGGCTCAGGATTTTGGAGAAGTTGATCGTGGGGAATCGTATGTGTGGTTAAATTGATAATATCCACCGAAGACTTTCCGGTTTTGAATAAAAGATAAGCCATCATCCAACTCCATGACAAATATTCTCGCGAGATATACCCCAAGAGATTTTCATCGTACGTCTTTCGATAATGGGTGTAATCCGGTTTGAAATCCGGCCAAATGCGTCCCGCCATGTCATTCATCCCGTGATGCACAATGACGAAATCGGGCTGTACATCCTGAATACGAATCATGTAGTTGATGGTGGATTCGGTTAGCGTCCAACCATCGCAGCCAAAATCCATAACCTCATAGTGGATGGAGTCTGGCAGCATGGGCGATAAAAAGTCTTCGATATACTGAGGATATTGCCCCATGGTTGTTGAAGCCCCCAGGCATGCAATACGGAGGGTGGCAGGAGGTTTTTTAAAAGCAAAAAAGTCCTCCTCGATTTGGATTCCTCCTTCTTTATATTGAATCCTACTGGGGGCATAGGAAAGGTAAGGATGGGGGATAAAGCGTTGCCGCGTCTTTTCATTGGCGGTTTCCCACGTGAATTGCTTTATGATTTTGGCTATATCCGGATGGAAGTAAGAGATATAGAAACGGTATCCAATTTCAAAACAAGCCAGCACGAAAGTCACGGATATAAGTACCAGCAGACTATTCGTGAAAACGGGGTGTTTTTTTAAGGATTCCAGAAAAAGTTGTATCCTTGGATGTAAATCGTTAGGGTTCATTTTCCATCTCAGGAGGAACAAATTTCGTTATAGAAAGGTATTCGTTTTACAAAAAAAAGATATATACCATCAACTCATTCTAAAAACAAGAAAGCCGCGAGAGAATCCCCCCGCGGCTTCTTTTCTTATCTCAGAATGATTCTTACAACGTACGTAAGAAAGCAACCAGGGCTTCTTTTTCTTCTTGGGTTAGATCAAGTTCCAAGACGAGGTTGTGGAATTCAACAGTATCTTCCAAGGTGAGCAAGCGCCCATCGTGATGATAGGGAGGTGAATCTTTGATCCCGCGTAAGGTGAAGGTTTTGATGGGACCGTCTTGGATATTGTATTGATCATTGATGACTTCTGGTTCATAAAAACGCTCGAGTTTGAAGTCATGCATCTTGTGATCCGTGTAATGAGGTGCTGGATGACACTCATTGCAGCGCGCTTTCCCAAAGAAGACTTCTTCACCTTGAAGTTCTTTCTCGGTGGCTTTCTCGGGAATTAAGCGGCCAAAGGAATCCAATTTGGGCGCTGGCGGGAAGTCGAAGATATTTTGCATCTGCGCCATCATCGCCACTTGGGAGGCGCGATCAGGGAGGTTCACGCCTTTTTTCGCGGCAGTCACATGGTCTCCATCGAAATACGCGGTTCGTTGTTCGAATTCTGTGAAATCTTCAATCGAACGCAGCGAACGTTTACTTCCATGAATTTGTTGCACGTTCATGCCCCGCAAACTGACCGTATCCAAACGGAACCGTGCGGCTTGGGGACGGGTGTCTGGATTTAAATGGAAGGCGGCATTGGTGTGGCCATTGGCATGGCAATCCAAGCAGGAAATTCCTAAACTGGGATCTTTGACCTTTCGATCCTCCGTCTGATTGAACTGCTGCTGAGGGAACGGCGTAAGTAAAAGACGCAAGCCTTCCATCTGTACCGGCGTTAGAATCCCCTTGAAAATTTCATAATAATTCTTGATGGAAAGTAGTTTCCCCTGGGATACATCGCCTAGATCGGGACGCGTGGTTAAAAAAATGGGAGGAGGAAATTCAGGGATGAGGTGATCCGGAAGGTCAAATTCCACATCGAAACGCTCAAGGTCCCGCTGTTCAAGTTTCATGATTTCCTCAACATGTTTTGGTGGAATGACTTGGCCACCCGCTGAATGTTTGGCATGGGGCAAGGGGCGAAATCCCATCGGGAAAAGATTCTTTTCCTTGATTTCCTCTGGGGCCAGATCGTTCAATTCGTCCCAGGTCACATCCCCATGCAACTTAACCCGCACGCCTTTCTGCACGGCTTTTCTTTCTCCGGACATCATCACATTGGAGGGAGTGTTGCTTAGATCATAGCGGCGCTCGAGCAAATCGCGATGTTTCATCATGACCCCTTCGAGGTCTTCCATATCCTGTTCCATCATAGCTTCGAAGGGCTGATCAATGACCACAGGCATAAAAGTGTTTTTGTCGAATTCTTGCGCTGACAAGGGAATCGCTATGAGGCTTACCAAGAATGAACAACATATTAATGTAATGAGATGCTTCTTTTCCATATTACGTATCCTTTCTTAAAAAAAAAATTCAGCTATAAATGTTTCGATTACTCGTTTTTGAAGACGGCGGTACTACAGGCTGGACATTCCCCCTTTCTTAGTGAATCCAATTGAAGAAAACAAGCAGTGATGTTTTCAAAATTTAATAAAGACAAATTCCTTACTAGGAATAATTACTATTTAATAATATAACGAAAAAGTTGTCAATAGAAAAATCCAGAAAATTCTCTCAACCATTATTGAAGCAACAAATTCATTCCAAGTAATTATCATACAAAAATCTATATGTTTGTAGCTAATTTACACGATTTATTTTTGAATGCACTATTTTTCATGTATATAAGCATTCACACGAAATATCATAACAAGAATCACACCATTTTTTACGTCCCGAATAATTATGACAAAAAAAGGAGGTCCAACAAAACGATGTCCCCATGAATTACGTTCTATGGAAAGAATCGAAAAAAAATCAGAGAAGGAGTATTGAAGATGCGAGAAAAACAGTGGCTATTCCTTACGATTTTGCTATTGACGATTTTGCCTTACTCATGGGGACAAGGATTAATCGTTCCACCCCCACGACCGATCCCTCCCGATCCATCAAACGAAGGCCTTTCGCTGCCCATCGATGAATACAAAGTGGAAACAGAAATCGATAACCAAATGGCGGTCACCACCGTAACCCAAGTGTTTCGCAATCCACACAACCGCCAGGTCGAAGGGACCTACTTGTTCGCGGTACCCGAACAATCTTCGGTGTCAGAATTCACTTTAGAAGTCGATGGCGAGCAAGTCAAAGGGGAGTTATTGGATCAAGAAGAAGCCTTGAAGGTTTATGAATCTATTGTACGCAAACATAAGGATCCAGGTGTCTTATATTACAATGGGCAAGGGCTCATTCGGGCACGTATTTTTCCAATCGAACCCAAAAAGACAAAAACCATCCAAGTACGCTATGAAGAAATACTCTCTTTTGACCATGGAGCCTGCAATTACCAATTTAGCCTAGCGACCAAACCCTTTTGCCATAAGAAGGTGGATTACGTCGGTATCGATATCGATATTCAATCCAAAGAGCCTATCAAAAACGTATTTTCTCCCAATCATGAGATAACCACCAACCGCATCAATGACCATCATGTTAAAGTGAAATACAGCGAAGAAAATATCCGCCCAGAGCATGAGTTTCTTTTAACTTACGATGTCTCGCAGGATGCCATTGGCATAAATCTCTTTTCCTACAAGGAAAAAGAGGAAGACGGCTTCTTTATGCTTTTGGCAGCCCCTTCAGTGGAAAGAGATGAAGAGGAAGAAATTGCGGCAAAAAATGTGGTACTTGTCCTCGACCGCTCTGGCAGCATGAAAAAGGATAACAAAATTCAACAAGCAAGAGAGGCTTTGGAGTTTTGCCTACGCAGTTTAAACGCGAAGGATCATTACGCCGTCATCTTCTTCAACGACGATATAGAAACCCTTACCGAGTCTCTGACCCCATATGAAGAACATGATATCGATGGGCTTTGTAAAAAAATTCAAAACTTGGATGCCCAAGGGGGAACGAATATTGATGGGGCTCTTCAAGAAGCCTTACGTTTAGTGAAAAAGCCTGAACGACCCACATATGTTCTCTTCATGACCGATGGACTTCCTACCGTAGGCGAACGGGATGCGGATAAAATCTTGAGTCATGTCAAAGAACTCAACACCAAGGAAAACCGCTTCTTCACCTTCGGTGTGGGCTATGATGTGAATACCTTTTTACTCGATCAATTGGCACAGAATAACAAAGGATTAGCAACCTATGTCAAACCCAATCAAGATATCGAAGTCTCGGTTTCAAATATGTACTCCAAAATCTCCAAACCAATCCTAACCGATATTGAATTGGACTTTGACAACATAGCCATCGACAACATGTATCCCCGTGAACTACCCGATGTGTTTCATGGAAGCCAGTTAGTCGTCTTAGGACGATATAAGGATGGTAGAAACACGACCTTAAAGCTCCGGGGAACGGCCAATAATCGGGATCAAACGTTTTTGAAGGATGTGGAATTCAGCAAAGAGAAAAGCAAGTATGATTATATTCCCCGATTATGGGCGGCACGCCGAATTGGTTACTTAATTGATGAGATCCGGCTGCACGGTAAAAATCAAGAGTTGGTTGAAGAGATTATGCGCTTAAGTGAAAAATATGGAATCTTAACAGAGTATACCTCCTTCCTGGTTCAGGAAGCGCCGGTGACGGCTCAACCGCTCAGCCCATCGGAGCGCGAAACGCAGCGTACCCGTAATCTTTCCAAAGCAGAAGAGAGTCTCTCCTTTGGCTTCGGGATGGAGCGAGGCAGCCAGGCCGTATCGAACGCAGAAATGCTGCAAGATCAACTAAAAAATGCCCCCTCGTTGGCGCAACAAAATCGTGTAAAGCATTATGATCGCGAAGGCAACGTACAAACCAGTGAAATCGGAGACGTAACCTATAATAATTCGCAAGCCTATTTTCGACGCGGTGAGCAATGGGTCTCTACGCAATTCGATGCTAATAAAGAAGTGATCAAAATCGCACCCTACAGTAAAGCCTATTTTCAACTCGCGAATCTCTCTAAAAATATTTCTCAAACCTTAGCCATGGGCGAAAATGTCTCCTTCGTGCAAAACGGGATTATGGTACAAATCGATCCTGACGGTGAAGAGGAACTCGACCAGCAACAACTCAATCGTTTACAAGAATAAATCAATCTCGCTTCTCTCTTTTCGAAACGGGGGCGGGAGAAATAAATCTCCCGCCCTGTTCTTTCATGCAGATTAAAACCTATACTTTGATCATAGGTTCTACGTGCTTCTATAATAGATATTTCGCAAATCACTCCGTTTAGAAAAGGGTTCATTCATTGAAAAGACATTTATTTCATTTGTTTTTTATTGCGATCTTCATTCCGACACTCTATCTATTTGTCGGTCTTCGCTCGTCCCAATCGAGCATTCCTTCCTTTCAATTCAACGACCAAGCATTAAACCAATTTGGCTGGAAAGAGAATGAAGAAAAAGATTATCAACTCACCCATCTCTTTCCGCTTCCCAATCAACCCTATGTCTATTGTGAATTCCGCACAAGTTTAACCCAGCCAAATAGGGCACACGGTTCACGGCATATTGGGTTTTTAATTAACATTGAAAAACATGAACGAGTATTTCGTATCGTATGGGAAAACATCTATCAGGGACAGGAAGAGCGAAATATCCGTCATCTACTGTTATCTTTTTTTGATCTAGAAGATCAACCTGCGATTGCTACTTTCATGAGCCTCATACGAAGGCCTGAATGGGTGCGGCAATGGAGAAGTCGTGCATTCTATCCATTGTTACGATCCATTTTCTTTAAACACAGTAACCATTTTTTTATTCATCGAGGAAATCAACAATATACGATTGAAAATTTTTATCCCCTACCCACTTATTCACGTATGAATCCTTATCCGAACGTGGTGTTAGGTTCCGAGGAGGAAGACGGGAGAATGAAAGAATTTACGCTGGATTCTAAAGGGAGGTTAACGATTGCGGATGAATGGGCGGGAAGCAGGCTGCCCGAACTTTGTTATCCTGTGGGAGAGCAAGATTACATTGGTTATCACTCTGAGAATGAAAAGATCATGTATTTTCAGCGAGAGGGAAACGATCGGTATCATGAATATGATGTGATGGATATTATGTCCCTGGATTCAACCTTCCCCGCCAGTAGCGTCCCTCCACGTTCATTATCGCTGATTCCAGCTGGAACGAACTCCACTCCTATGCTCTCCTTTGTCATCCTCAAATCATTCAATGTGTTTCAATTTCATCCTCCCGAGAATGAAAAGACACAAGCAGAAAATGTTTTTTCTCTGGTTAGAAAACAGGGGGGTGGTTATCCCCTTATGACACTTAAAGAAAATCAGATTATGGTGCTTACCCTAGAATCTCCTGAAAACAGCAATTTCCCTTACCAACCGTTGAATGGAAACCATTCCCTATATTATGTGGTTCGAAATGACAGTAAGCAAGTCGCTTTTCAAGGAGAGGAAATACCTATCCAATTTACCCAACCCCCCGTGGCTTTCTGCAGAATTCCTTTCGATGATGAACACATTCTCTTCTATCGCGATCAACATCTCTGGAAAAAACATTGGCAAAGCGGCCAGGAAACCCCTATTTTCCCGCAGGATGACAAGTAGTTGTATAGAAATACTCTCCCATCCAACGTTAATCTCAATCTCAAAAAAAAGGGGCTGGCCTTAAAAGCAGGTAAACACCTGTTTATAAGGAACAAGCCCTGGAGATTGGAAGCCCATGTTACAATTATACGAGATTCACAGTAATTGTCAATATAATTTTCGAAATATAGATCATTTTGTAATATTAATTTAAAGTTTTTTTTCTCAAAACCCCCATATTCGAGGGGCCAAAATCACCGTGGTTATCCCTAACATGATGTTCAAAGGAAGCCCCACCCGCAGGTAATCGGTGAAACGATAACCACCTGGACCATACACCATCAAATTGGTCTGATATCCAATGGGACTCGAGAAACTCGCCGAAGCAGCCATCATGATCGTTATGGCAAAGGGGAGAAAGTTCATATCCATCTTCATCGAGGTGGCCAAGGCAATGGGAAATACCAGCACCGCAGCCGCATTATTGGTGATCATTTCCGTGAAACAAGTCGTAAGTAAATAGATCACTCCCAAAGTAATCCAAGGATTTCCGCCCGCAAAGGAAATTAAATTCCCAGCGATCACTTCCGCTAAACCGGTTTTATCGATGGCGTGACCAATCCCAAAAGAAGCGGCAATCGTGAGCAGTACTTGCCAATCGACACTTTTTCGAGCCACAGAAACCGAGCAACACCGAGTCAGGATCATCAAGCCCGCTGCCAGCATCGCCGCCTTGAGCATACTCAATCCAAAAACACTCACTGAAAAGACCATCGTCAACAATATACTGATAGCAATGATGGATTTTTCGTGACGCGGTGGATTGGAATTTTCAATTCGGCTCATCAAGAAGAAATCGCGGGAATTGCGTTGTTGTTCAAAGAAAGAGGGATGGGCTTCCAGCAGCAGCGTATCCGCAGGCTGTAAAACAATGTCCCCCACTTTCTTCTTTATCCGTTCCCCATGACGAGTCACAGCAAGCACTACAGCATTATAGGTCGAGCGAAATTTCCCTTCACGAATACTGCGGCCAATTAAGTGACACTTATTTGACACAACCGCCTCGATCAAAATACGTTCAGAACGAGGTGAATCTAATTTAAACACCTGATCGGTGGCGGGGACTAAGCCGCGAATCTTCTGTAAATCCACAATGGATTCCACCACTCCGGCAAAAATGAGGCGATCGTGGGCAGCTAATTTTTCCTGCGGCGAAACCGCGGGGATAATTCGCCCTTCGCGATCAATTTCAACCAAAAACATTCCTGGGAGATTACGTAATCCCGCATCTTCAATTGTTTTTCCCACCAAGGGGCTTTCGGGTTCAACAATCATCTCCACGGTATATTCGCGCGGATCTTGAAATGCATAACTGGCGGTCTCGCGGTCGGGCAGTAAGTAGCGGCCGATAAATAACATATAGGCTAATCCTAATAATGAGCACGGGATGCCAACCCATGCAATTTCGAAGAGACCAAGTTCTATATCCGGCCTTTGTTGAGAAAGCAAACCATAGACCACTAAATTGGTACTGGTACCAATTAATGAACAAGTGCCACCAAAGATAGAGGCATAACTTAAAGGAATCAAAAGTTGCGAGGGGGAAAATTTACTTTTCCGTGCGATTTCTTTGATCGCAGGGATCAACATCGCCACCACGGGCGTGTTATTCATAAAAGCGCTTAACACTGTGACTAAGGGCATAAATCTCAATTTCATAAAGAACAGAGACTTAGAACGTCCAAATATCAGCGGGATCATGCGGCTGATACTGCCGGATTCTTGCAACCCGGCCACAACAATATATAAAACGCCGATCGTCACTACACCTTGGTTGGATAGTCCCACCAAGGCTTCGTTTGAATCAAGAATCCCAAAGACTAAGAGTAAAGTAAGCCCACCCAATAAAATCAAATCGGGGCTTTTTTGGGAAAAAATCAAAAAGTTAATTAAAAGAAGAACAACTCCAAGTGTAAACCATGCTTCCCAGATCATCGGTTCTCCTTCGAGTTTGATATACCCATTGCAATTTCTGCATAAACTTGCGCTGTTTCACATAAAGAAGGAATGTGTAGATACTCTTGACTTCCATGCAAACCGGCTCCAGCAACCCCATAACCAATCGCGGGACATTGACAATGATGGACAAAAAAGTGTAAATCTGTAAATGCGCCAAATAATAATAATTTCGCACGTTGATTTAAGACAGATTCTACCGCTTGAGCGGCCACTTGGCATAATTTTGAATTAGGATCGGTCAAGGCGGCGTTAAAACCCATCATTACGTTCATATCTGCATTAAACTTAGAGTCTTCTTCTTTAATATTTTGAATAAGTTGTATTAATGTTTCTTTTAATTCATCCACCTCTTCTTCGGGTAGTAACCGCCGATCCATGGTGAAATGAAATGAATCCGGAACTGTATTCACTTTACTTCCCCCGCCAGAAACCCCTCCCAATGTCATGGTGGGAATTTCATATTCCGGGGAATTCAGGGGATAGCGGGTTTTACGCGTCTTTTGCCATTCGACATGTTGTCTCATCAACCGTTCCACAAGAATAAACCCTTTTTCGAAAGCATTCACTCCACTGCTCGGTGATGAACCGTGGGCTGACACTCCCTTCATCACAAAATCTGCCCAAAACACACCTCGATGCCCAAACGCTATCTCCTCGCCACAACCTCCTTCACAAATAATGGCGGCGTCAGGTTGAACGAGTTTTTCTTTCGTGATATAGCCTGCACCACATTCACCGCCGATTTCCTCATCGGCGGTAAAAGAAAGTTCCAAGTTCCAAGGCGGCTTGACTCCACATGCTTTGAGTGCTTTCATCGAAAAAATCGAAGCCGCCAGGGATCCTTTCATGTCTACCGTCCCGCGGCCATACAAGCGATCCCCTTTTTTTACCGGCTGAAAAGGGTCCTGTTTCCAATCCGGTGAGACTGGAACCACGTCGTAGTGGCTATTGAAATGTAAGGTTTTCTCTTCCCTGCCTTTCCAACGTGATATTAAATTAAAGCGGGGATAATCCCAGGTTTCAGAATCTAATTGTTGTTTTTGGTAGGATTTCGGCACTTTGATTTTTTTTGTGCGAAATCCAATGGCATTCATTTCTTCGCGCAGAAAGTCCACACAGGGCTCGAACTCCCGTCCAGGGGGATTTTCTGTTGCTAAGGCACATAACCGCTGCGTAAGTTCAATCATTTCTTTTTCATTTTCTGCCAAGTAATCATACAGGTCTTTCTTGAGTTTGGGATCTATCATAACAACAGCCTCATCGCTTGTATTCTATATTCTATATACAATATAGACAATTCCTTTTCTTTCAAAAATTCAAAAAAATCAATCGTCTTGTTGATTTCTCATCGAGTTGGTTTTGATAAGTGCCGCTTATTCACTGTTAATAAAAAAACAAGTATCAGAAACGTAATGCTACTCACCAAAATCCCCCGATAAAACCAAAGAGGTTTATAAATAAATTCAATCGAATGTTCACCACGAGTTACGGGAATGGCCATAAACGAATGATTCGCCCGCATAATCTCTCGTTTTTCGCCATTAACGGTTGCCACCCAGTCGGGAGAATAATTTTCTGTAATGACTAAAACCCCATCATAAACCGCTTTCAAATGAATCAAATAGCGATCTGAGTCAACACGCTTAAAATCTACGTTATTCCCTTCAGTCGATTCTGAATCAATAGGTGATTTTTCTGCCATGAAAGTGTTATCAGGATCAAAAAAAACAGGGATCGATTCTTTTGAATAATCACGCTCAAAATCTTGAATCATCTCATCAAGTTCGTCATAGGTTGACCAGTTGCGGGTAAAGTAAACTGGCGGAATCGCGTTCTCATTTTTATAGAGAGAAAATTCTTCTCCTTTGGTAACAAGAGTAAAATCGGAGACTTCAGGACGAAAGGCATCAATCGAGAAAATGGAGATACGAGCGTTTTTCAATGTAAAGTCAATCTTCACTTGATCCATCTTTACGGGCTGATCGAAGGAAAAAGAAGTCCAATATTGGCGAACGGAAGAATAGCCTTGTTTTGAGGGAATAGGAAACCAGCGATAGGCCTTCACAGGCCGATGATTAGCGGGATGTTCAGGAGGATCGATCATATAATTAGCAATTTCTACTCCGGCGCGTACGGGAAAAGACTGGACAGTTTGAGTTCCATTTAAAATATGCACCTGCCCTACGGATACACCTTGTCGAACAGAGGCTGCGCCTGCCATTAACCAACGAATCCGAATTTTTTCGGCTTCAATAGGCTCTTCCAGCCTGCTCACCAAAGAACAGGGGCCTGCATCATCACGTCTACCTAAAAAAACCGACTCGATCTCTGGATTCCCAACAATGTATCGCACTCCCAGCAAATCTAGCATCCCTGAAGGGATGCGCTCACTTCTTACCATACGATCCGGGTTGGCCGTAGGAGAATGGCCAGCCCACGTTCGAAGAAGTTCTGTATAGGAGGCGGGGGCGGTTGGGTCATAACCATGGATATCATAGAGAGAGTAGACCTCGGGCAATCGCTGCATGAAGACCGGTTTTATCCATTTCACCCGTACATCATGACTTGTATCCAAGGTTGGGGTGTAACTGCATATACGAAAAAACGCTTCCTCGCTCATTTGTTTTTGTAGTGCTTCGACGAGTTTAGGGGGATGATAATAATCTCTCTCCGTGGTTTGTAAAAAAAGCCGTTGAGAGTATTGAATGGACTGAACCACAATGAACAAGACTAAAAAAATGAAGACCAACTCTGCCCGCAGCCACTTGCGTTGATAAATCACGATCAATAAACCGCTTAAGCCCCCCCATAAACAGAAATTCCACCATGCCCAGCTGCCCGGGGTGATGGATTCGGGATAAAAGGTGCGAGTCATGGCCGAGTAAAGCATCCCATTCCATATCCAAGAATTCCTTATCGCGGCCAAGACAAAGAGAAATAAGAATGCAATCGATAACGCAAATATGAGAAGGGTACTTTTTTTGTTAAATTCTTCTTTATCAAACCACGCCTGAAATCCATAAGCAACAAACACGGGTAATGCCATCGCCGCCAGAAGCAATGAGCGATTGGGCATATTCATCATGCTCCATCCCGGCAGGTACTGAAACAAGAGAGGATAAAGAAAACCCTGCTCCCCCAGGGTCAATACTAGAGCCAGTACAAAGGCAAGACTCAATCCATAGCGCCATTGCCGGGGAGTATTTCCCCATCCCCAGGGAATGAAGAGCAAAGCGGTTATGCCTAAATAGCAAGTCCCTTCCCAAGGGTCACAGCGCGAAATTTCCGGCTGGGATAATCCTCCAAAAAAAGTTTTGCCGATTTCATTCCAGGAGAGTGCACCGGCTAACGCTTCGGATAAGTTCAAACTCCCACGTATCACGTTCGGTGCATTCATTAAGGCTGGAAGCCACATACCACAGGTGAGGAAAACCGCCGATATCAAGGTAACGACAAAGGAAAGCAGTGATTTTTTCCATTGTTTTTGAAAGAATCCGTAGCCAATGGAAAGGCAAAGTAAAAGAATTCCCGTATATAATATTGTGTGAGGCACACCAGCCAAAATAACCATGGCCAAAAACATGGCCGCCAGGATAGAAAAAACTTGTTTTCGTCGTTCCAACGAAAGCACATAAAACCACAAAACCCCCGGCACCCAACTAATTCCCTCCAAGAGTCCCAAATTGGTCATTTTGCAACGCCAATAAGTGCTAACCAAAAACACGAACGCCCCGACAAAACTGCTCGTTGCTGATAACCTTAAGGATCGTAGTAATCCATAGAGGAGCAGGCTTCCGAGAATATAATGTCCAGTTAATAAAATGATGTAGGATAAATCAGGCGGAAGTATCCATGAAAGCGCATTCGGGAGATACAACAGTTGGGATTGGGGATTGGCATCCCGCGGATAACCGCAAAACAAATAGGGATCCCATAAGCCAACCTCAGGATCATTATGAAGAATTCGTAACGGATAAAAGAAAAGCAGTGAATCCATATCCAATGGAAGGCGGAGTTGAAACAAGATCGAGGAATGAAACAACACAGCGATCACAATTAAACCTAAAATGGCTTTCCCATCAGGATTAAAAATCGAAGACAATCTTGTTCGGAGCGTCTTGGTTGGATTCATCATTGAAAATACGATGTACAAAGCAATATCGTTACGATTTTAAGATATGAGATTTGTTCTTGAATCACTTGACTCCCAAAGCGTTCTCAACGCAATGCAAGCAAGAACGTCTTGGGGTTCATGTAAACCAATGATAAAGTACTACGATTTTATAGAATGGAAAAGTAATTCATCTCCCTTTACGTGAAAGAAATCTCAAGAGTAATGGAAAAAAAGTAACACTCATGACAAGAAAAGGTTCGCCAAAAGGCCCGTTGTGGAAATTTCTTCTCGTGGATCTAGGTGTGATTCCTGTGGCACTCTTTCTTGCATTTTTTGTCCGCTTTCAAGAAGCGCGCCCAGAAAACACTGCAATCTATATTCGCTTGGTCATTCCAATCATTTTAATCCGCTTAGGGATACTCTTCATCTTCCGCCTGTATGACTTTAGCCGAAATTTCACAAAATTTGATGTGATTTATTTCACCGGCGCGGCGATGATTGTAGCGCATACCTTGGAAGGTTTAGTGCTTTTGTATGCTGCAACCTTCATGCTGCCTTCTCATCAAATCGCCCAATCGGTGCTTTTCCTGGACTATATCATGCAATGGCTTCTCTCCAACCAGGAATTGATGATGGCAAGAATGCTGGAAGGCTTCATGATCGTATACGGCGATACCATCTTGGAATCTTCCTACGAAATATCGCGATCCATCTTTTTGCTTAACTTTTTCTTTAGTTGGATTGGGGCATGCTTTTGGCGAATCCTTTATTTAGAACGACGTAAACGCTGGGCCTACGACCGTACCCGCATATTAATCGTTGGTGCAGGGGTCTTGGGAGAAAGTGTGTTACGCGATATTCAGCAATATTCCCGCTTGGGTCATCAGGTCATTGGCTTAATCGACGATGACATAGAAAACCGAACCACAAACTCCTCCGCCCCGATTATAGGTAAAATGAACCAACTTCATGATCGGGTCAAAAAGCATGAGATTGATGAAATCATAGTTACAAGCCAAATGGCGAATCGCCAGGAACTGCTCGATATTCTCTCGAGGTGTCAATCCACGGGATGTAAAGTGCGGCTCTTACCCGAACTTTACGAAGTAACCATTGGCAAAGTCGAAGTGAGTCAAGTTGCTGGCATCCCTTTAATCACCGTATCTACCATGGCGCTTACCGATTGGGGGACTTTTGTAAAACGCACGATGGACATTGTGGTTTCCAGTCTCGGGTTAATCACTTTGGCGATTCTCTTCCCTTTTTTAGCCGCCGCCATCAAACTTTCCAGCGCTGGACCTATTTTATACCGGCAAGAACGCATAGGTAAAGATGGGAAACTCTTTACCCTCAATAAATTTCGCACCATGTATCATAAAGCCGAAACCCAAACAGGGCCAGTCCTCTCCTGGGATAAAGATCCGCGTGTGACCCCAGTAGGACGTTTTTTACGACGCTGGCACTTGGATGAGATGCCCCAATTGATCAACGTGCTAAAGGGAGAAATGAGCCTGGTAGGCCCCCGCCCCGAGCGTGCCCATTTCGCGACCCACTTCGAGAAAGAAATCCCAGCCTACCGTTTGCGAGAGACTGTTCGCCCGGGGATGACGGGGCTTGCGCAAATTCACGGGTTCTATCATTCCCCAATTGAGCATAAGTTACGCTATGACCTCGCCTATATCAATAATATGTCTTTCTTGTTGGACCTGAAGATTCTTTTTCTGACGTTGTGGGTTACTTTCTTTAATCACGGCCAACAACCCATATCCCCACGAGAAGAACCGGCCGTGAAGTCTTTGTAGATGAGATTTTTCCTGCGTGACGAATCCTGGGCTCGCCTTCTCCATCTTGACGATTTCAGCAAAGCAGGTATAGTACTTTTTTGCAATGTCCCTCAATAAAAGCCAACGTAGCTCAGTCGGCAGAGCAACGGTTTCGTAAACCGTAGGTCACGGGTTCAAGTCCCGTCGTTGGCTCCACGATATCAAGCCCCTCGGGCCATCCTCCCCATCCCACCAGGTCTTTATCCAGAAAATCCTCTCATCCTAACCATCCTGCTTCTGACAAAAAATCCATCTCACCCCAATTCAGACAAAGTAAATCCCCCTCCCTATCCCACTTCAGACTCTGATTTATCGATAGATCCCAAACGATCATCGTGAAAATCTGTTATCCCGGGGTCTGCGTGAAGCCGAAATCGAAAGCCATAAAAAAACTAAATTTCACATGCAAACAGCTTATAACACGTTCATTTTGTAGATAGAATAAAGCCTACATATTAAGTACATCCGGTTGTTATTTTGCCGGAATTTCTTGGGAGGAAAGAAAAAGCATGAAGAAAATATTGTTTAGCGTGCTCGTGTTGCTTGCCGTGAGTGGAGTAAGCTTCTGTACAGAAGTGACAAAACTGCTGTTGATTGACTCAGACACGAATCAGGAGATTCGTGCTCTTCAGCAGAATGATGTTATCGATTTATCGGATACCAAACAAGGGATTAACATCAAAGCCGAAACGAAAGGCGAAGTCAGTAGTGTTCGATTTGCCGTTGGGGAGAATGAGAATCACCAGACAGAAAACGTCGCTCCCTATGCATTGCATGGCGATAGCGAAGGGAACTACAACGACTGGGTTCCTGCCTCGGGTGAATACACCATCACCGCGACTCCCTACACAGAGGGAGGTGCGAAAGGTGAATTAGGAAAGCCGCTTCGAATCACGGTTACCATAAAGGGCGAGCCAGCATATCACTCCAGTCAGTATCCCGATATTTCCTCTGAAGAAGAAATGGTGGATTTACCTCCAGTTGTTGGCGGGAAAGCTAAAATTCGTGGGGAGTTGAAACGCTGGCACGGCGTCACTTTGACATTTACTGGACCGCAAACGAGTGAAACGAACTCTCCAAACCCATTTCTCCATTATCGACTTAATGTTGAATTTACCCAAGATAAGATGTCATTTACCGTACCTGGCTATTATGCAGGCGACGGCAAGGGGGGGTCGGAAGGAAACAAGTGGCGCGTACACTTCTCTCCCCCAGCGACGGGAACGTGGAAGTACGAAGCCTCTTTCCGCGCTGGCTATAACATCAATACCCAGCTCGATTCAGAGGCAGGGACCGCCACCTCTTTCAACGGCGCCAAAGGGCAGTTTAAAGTTGATCCGTCGAATAAATCCGGAAATGACTTTCGCGCGGAAGAAAATGGCTTGCTGATCAATCGTGGCCATCATTATCTATCCTTTGGTGGAAGTGGAAACTTTTGGATCAAAGGCGGTCCGAATATCCCTGAAAATTTCTTAGGGTATGATGGATTCGATAACACCCCGGAGCCCAATCACGCTTTCGAAATCCATGAAAATGATTGGAACAGCGGTGATCCCGATTGGGGCGAGGGAAAAGGAAAACGGATTATAGGAGCCTTGAATTATATCACGCAACAAGGGGGAAATTGTATTTATTTTCTCCCCATGAATATCGGCGGGGATGGAGAAGACACGTTCCCCACCCTTGCCCCTTATGAAAAAACCCGCTACGACAATTCGAAACTTCAACAATGGGAAATCGTCTTTACTCATGCGCAATCTCTGGGGATTTTTCTGCATTTCTTGCTCGCCGAAACAGAAGGGCCTAATGAGAACTATCATGATGGGGGAACCCTAGGGGTAGAGCGAAAGTTGTACTATCGTGAATTGATTGCGCGCTTTGGGCATCATAACGGTATCCAATTCAATGTCGGCGAAGAAAATGATTATGGCACCGAGCGCCGTGTACAATTCGCACGATTCATTAAAGAAGTGGATCCTTACGATCACCCAGTAACAACCCATACTCATACCAACAAAGAAGCCGAATTTTATGACCCTCTGCTGGAATTATTGCGCGAAGACAAGCCCATTGGAATCGATATGACCTCGTTCCAAACCAGACGAAATGCGATGGATCTTGCGAATACGGTTGAGCGATTTCGTCGCTTGTCCGCTGAGGTCGGTCATTCCTGGGTGGTTTCGGTGGACGAACCTCAAACGATTTTCAATAATAAAGAAAATGAAGAACGAGGCTATCCTATGGCTCGCCGGCAAAAGATGTGGCCTGCCTATATGGGCGGCGCAGGTGGATTTGAGTGGTATGTTCAAGAAGATGGCGGCGGTCATGGATTGGATCAAAGGATTGAAGATTTCGCAGAAATGGAACAAGCCTTACGTTGGTCTGAATTCGCGCGCCGCTTTTTGTACTCATTACCATTGGATAAAGTAGAACCCAATCATGATTTAGCCAAAGCCGCCGAAGGCAAAACCTATGTCTTGTGTCAACCAGGAGAAATCTACGCAATCTATAATGATTCGTGTGGAAAGGACTTCGAATTGGACCTTACCAAGGCACAAGGTCAGTTCGTAGTAAAGTGGTTTGATCCACGTGAAACCGGGAATTTCGATACCAATACAAAAACCATTACCGCTGGTAACATAAGTTCTTTAGGGAATGCGCCACACGATTTAGATAAAGATTGGGCTTGCTTGGTTGAAAAGAAATAACTGCTTAATCAAGTTATTTCATTGAGGAGGGGGCGTTTTTTGCGTCCCCCCCTCTCACTCAAGTTCTCTATACAAATATCGATGTGAAATTATCCACCCGAGCCTCGTCTTACGAGATCTCCCTCACTGTGAACTCCATTCGAGGGATCATAGGGTAATCCACGGGTTGAACCCGGATTGCTGCCAATACCAATCGCTCCATCGGGGCCAATACTAATCATCGCGAATTCACCTTCACTCAGGGGTTCGATTCCCATCGATTCCCCCATGCTATTACCAGGTTGATACAAATGGATCCCATGATTGCTGCCTGAGCCCATGGGATCATTATCAAAATAGATGTAGGTACGTCCCCGCTCATCTGCACCAAAACCAATATTTTGAGCATCACCTGGTTTAAGCTCAAAGGGATCATGGGGGATAGAACTTAAATAGGATGTTGGTGAGGTTAAAGGTGTATATGGACCCTCGAGTGTGTTATAGGGGCAACATGGCTCGCCAGCTTCTCGAAATACATCCTGCCAGCGTTCCACCGCCCATTGGTTATCATCATCCCAAAAGTCCAGAAGCATCACACCATGATCAACCATAAACGATTGAATGGCCGTGGCGACAGAACGCATATCCGCCTGGGTTCGCGCCACCTTAGCTCTCATTTGCGCATTTAAAAAATTGGGGACCGCAATCGCCGCCAAAATGCCAATAATGGCCACCACAATTAGCAATTCAATCAGAGTGAACCCGGTTGATTTCTTCATCTTGGCTTTCCTCCTATAAAGGCTTTGAATATGACATAGATACTTTATAACCTCATATTGCTTCTACATCTAATAATGTCATCTCTACTATGATACGCTCTATCGATTATACAATTGTATATAGGGATCACTATAGGACACATTCATTAAGAAAGCAAGAGGTTTCAAAATGTTTGAGAAAGACCAAGATTTCTTTACTCCAAGAGGATCGGGGCGGCTGAGAAGCAGCCCTTACGCATTACAAGCCAATACGTTCAAAGATGGTATCTACATTTTTTAAAAGCGGTGTAAGATCAAAACACTTTTGGATTTCTTCTTCCCGAAGAACCTGAGTCACCTCAGTCATTGTCTTCAGTTCATCCAGCAAGTAGGTATCTGAATCCCAGGCTTTCATGGCTGCAGCCTGCACCAGGCGATAAGCATCCTCACGCGGTAAGCCCTTACGGGTCAAAGCCAGTAGAACAGTTTGGGAGAATACCATGCCGTTCGATGAATTTAGATTCTTCTCCATACGCTCAGGAGAAACCACCACTTCGCGAATGATCCAATCCATGCGCTCAAGCATATAGTCCAGTAGGATGGAGGCATCCATCAAACTCACCCGCTCCACGGAGGAATGAGAGATATCGCGTTCATGCCATAGGGTCACATTTTCATAGCCTGTCATGGCATAGCCACGAAGCAGGCGAGCCAACCCGGAAAGACGCTCACTGAGGTTAGGATTCTTTTTGTGGGGCATGGCAGAAGAACCTTTTTGCCCCGGCGGGAAAGGTTCTTGTACTTCACGCACTTCGGTTTTTTGTAAGCCTCGAATTTCAACCGCCATCTTTTCTAGGGTGGCCCCCACCAAGGCAAGCGTCGATAAGTATTCCGCGTGGCGGTCACGCTGAATGATTTGATTGCTGACCGGAGCGGGCTTTAAACCTAATTCCTCACATACGAGTTTTTCCAAGCGAGGATCGACTTGCGAGTATGTCCCTACCGCGCCGGAAATTTTTCCTACCCGGATACTTTCTTTCGCAGCGCGCATACGGGTCAAATGACGGCCTAACTCCTCATACCAAATGGCCACTTTGAGTCCAAACGTAATCGGTTCCGCATGGACTCCATGGGTACGCCCCACCATCACCGTATGTTTATGGGTTTGCGCCAATTCTCCCACATGTTGACGAAGGGTTTCGAGATCTTGTAGGAGTAAATCGGAAGCGGCGACCAACTGTAATGCCGTAGCCGTGTCTAATTTGTCGGAGGAAGTCATGCCGTAATGGATATAGCGAGCGGCGGGACCGACGTTCTCCGCCACATTTGTGAGAAACGCAATGGTTTCATGATCCACCGTCTTTTCGATTTCTCGAATCCGTTCCATATCAAACGTAGCTTTTTCCTGGATTTCTTTCAAAGCCTCATCGGGGACAATGCCCAATTTGTTATGAGCGACACAAGCGGCAATTTCAACCCGCAACCACGTTTCAAAACGGAATTGTTCGCTCCAAATATGCCCCATTTCTGGCCGAGTGTACCGTTCAATCATAAGTTTCTTTCTCCTCGAGTTGACTTTCTTTTGAAAATAAGACTTATTAAAATCTTTTTTGGAAGAACATTCAAAGGCCGCAAATAGAGTTTATTGATAAACAAAAAAATTCTTATCCTGCGTTAGCCAGTTACGATCACAAATACCTCGGTCTACACTATATCAAGAGCAATATCACTTCCATGATGAATGGAAACCAATAATGAAGATTTTATTAATCCAGCCGCCTGATTTTCACATGATCACCACCAACGTACCTAGCGTGGTGGATGAAGAAAGCGGAGTCTATCCTCCATTGGGGTTGCTCTATGTCGCCGCCTATCTGGAGCAAAATACTTCTCATCAGGTAGAAATCCTTGATACATTACTCGATCGTTTAACCTACGAGCAGATTGAAGAGGAAATCCGTCAGCGCAAACCGGATATCGTCGGCATCCAGGCCATGACCTTTACTCTAATCGATGCCACCTTAACTGCTCAGGCAGTCAAAAAGGTGGATCCCTCCATCCCCGTGATCTTTGGCGGCCCGCATGTGTTTATTTATCCTCAAGAAACCATGATGATCCCCGAGGTGGATTATATCGTTATAGGCGAAGGAGAAGAAACCTTTCCCCAGCTGATTGAAGCGTTAGAAAAGGATCGAGATTTAACCCATATACACGGAATTGGATACCGAGATTTCCAAGGGAACCCGCAGATCACCTCTCTGGTTCCTTTGAATCAAAACCTTGATGATCTTCCCTTACCTGCCCGCCATCTCATCCCTCAAGAACGTTATTATTCCGTCTTGGCAAAAGAAACCCCGGTCACCACCATGATGACCAGCCGCGGATGCCCCATGCGCTGTATTTTCTGCGATCGTCCTCATTTAGGAAAGCAATTCCGCTATCGAAGCGCTGAAAATGTAGTGGAAGAAATGGCCCGATGTGAGGCAATGGGTATACGCGAAATCTTCGTTTACGATGATACCTTCACAGTCCGGCGTGATCGCGTCTTGGAGATTTGCCGTCAACGCCTCGAAAAAGGAGTGAGTATCGCCTGGGATATTCGCGCCCATATCAACACCATGAACGATCAGGTTCTGGATGCTTTAGCCGCATCCAATTGCACACGCATCCATTACGGGGTTGAATCAGGGAATAAAAAGATATCTCAAATTTTGAAAAAGGGAATCGACCTCGATCGCACGCGGGACGTGTTTCGCAAAACCAAAGAACGCGGCATTACGACCCTTGGTTATTTCATGATCGGGAACCCGAGTGAAACTCGCGAACAAGCATTGGAAACCATTGAATTCGCTCGGAGTCTCGATGCCGATTATATCCACCTCTCCCTTTCGACTCCCTTCCCCGCGACGGAGCTCTACCGTATGGGGTTTCAGCGCGGACTCTATCAAAACGATTACTGGCGTGAATTTTCTATAAATCCCCATCCCGACTTCAAACCGGAATTATGGGAAGAGGTCATGAGCCAGGATGAGTTAATTCAACTCTTGCAATGGGGATACCGGCGATTTTACATGCGCGGGAGTTATATTTTCAAACGGGCTCTGGAACTGCGGAGTTGGAATGAATTTAGAAGAAAAGCCAAAGCAGGCCTTCGCTTATTACGTTGGGGTTCCAAAGCGAAGGCAAGTTAAGCACTTTCTCACCACCACCCTCCATTCAAAAAAAATGCCATCAAAAACAAACCGGGGAACCCCATGTATGGATTCCCCGGTAAGAGTCAGAATAAGTTGTCAATCAGGTTTATTCTTCCCCTTTTTCACGGGCGACAGCACAAGCCGCCGAATGCCGCGCAATCGGGACTCGGAAGGGAGAGCAAGAGACATAATCTAAACCAACTCGATGGCAGAATTCTACAGAAGCGGGATCACCGCCATGCTCCCCGCAAATCCCCAGCTTCAGGTTATTGCGCGTGTTGCGCCCCCGTTCCGAAGCGGTATTTACGAGTTCACCAATTCCATCTTGATCCAACGATTGGAAAGGATCATCGGGGAGAATGCCCTGTTCTACATACTGGTGTAGGAAGGCCCCGGAATCGTCGCGACTAAATCCAAAGCCCATCTGGGTCAAATCGTTGGTCCCAAAGGAGAAGAATTCCGCGACCTCGGCAATTTTATCAGCGATAAGACAAGCCCGCGGGATTTCGATCATGGTACCAAACAGATAAGGAATCTTTTTCACGCCCACTTTTTCGCAGACTTCTTTATAAACCCGATCACAAAGTTCGCGCATCACTTCTAATTCCTTCGTCTCACTGACGACAGGAATCATAATTTCAGGATAGGTTTTCTTACGATCTTTAACCAACTCACCGGAAGCTTCGAGAATGGCGCGAATTTGCATTTCGGCGACTTCAGGGAACGTAATCGCCAAACGCACACCGCGATGCCCCATCATGGGGTTCAATTCATGCAACGCTTCCGCCCGACGTTTAAACTCAGCCGGCTTAATATCGAGGTCTTTACATAACCTGTCAATTTCCGCCTTTTCTTGGGGAACAAATTCGTGCAAAGGTGGATCCAATAAGCGGAAGGTTACCGGCAAGCCGTCCATGGCTTCCAAAGTCGCTTTGATATCCTTCTTGACGTGCGGGAAGAGCTCATTCAACGCTTTTTGACGCTCCTTTTCATCTTTCGAAAGAATCATTCGACGAAGCAATGAAAGAGGTTTTTCTGCCCCTTCGCCATAGAACATATGCTCGGTACGGAAAAGCCCGATCCCTTGGGCGCCAAATTCACGCGCTTTTTTGGCATCCTCGGGGGTTTCCGCATTGGTACGAACGTTTAATTTGCGTACCTGATCACACAGTTTCATGAAGTTTTTAAGGTACTCATTATCTTCACCGGCTTCGATCAAGGGCAGCTTGCCTTCATACACAAAGCCCTTGGTCCCGTTCATGGTAATGTAGTCGCCTTCTTTTAGTTTGGTGTCGTCCACCGACATTGTCTTTTTGCTTGCATCAATGGAAAGTTCGGAGGCACCCACGATACAGCATTTCCCCCATCCGCGGGCCACGAGAGCCGCATGACTCGTCATCCCCCCGCGAGCGGTAAGAATCGCCTCCGCAGCGCGCATCCCTTCGATATCTTCAGGATTCGTTTCCTCGCGTACGAGAATGACTTGTTTTCCTTGGTTATACCATTCCACAGCAGCCTCAGCCGTAAACACAATCTGACCTACCGCCCCACCGGGACCCGCAGGCAATCCTTTGGCCAAGACTTTGGCTTCCTCTTCCGCTTTAGGATCAACAATCGGGTGGAGCATTTCATCGAGTTGGGTAGGAGTGACCCGCAATACCGCGGCTTCCTTATTAATAAGTTTGGATTTATGCATTTCAACCGCGATACGAACGGCGGCAGGACCGTTCCGTTTCCCAACACGGCATTGCAGCATCCACAGTTTACCCTGCTCGATAGTGAACTCGATGTCCAGCATATCTTTATAATGGCGTTCAAGTTTCCGTTGAATTTGGTCCAGTTCTTTAAAGACTTTTGACTGGGCTTCTTCGAGAGATTGGAGGTGTTTGGTGTATTCCGTTTTCCCGGAATTATTGATGGGGTTGGGCGTACGAATCCCAGCAACCACATCTTCTCCCTGAGCGTTAGGAAGCCATTCACCATAGAATTGGTTCTCTCCCGTAGCCGGGTTCCGTGTAAAGGCAACACCGGTAGCGGAATCATCCCCCATATTCCCAAAGACCATGACTTGTACATTCACCGCGGTCCCCCAATCGTGGGGAATGCCTTCGATGTTCCGGTAAGCCACCGCTCGTTTTCCATTCCAGGAACGGAAAACCGCGTTAATGGCTCCCCACAACTGATCCATCGGATCATCCGGGAACTCTTTATCAAGGACTTGCTTGATTTTTTCTTTGTATCGATCCACAAGTTCTTTCAGATCTTCTTCTTCCAGTTGGGAATCAAACTGCACGTTCCGTTTGGTTTTCATCTTATGCAGTTCCACTTCGAGTTGGGCACGAATGCCTTTTCCTTCCGGCGGTTCGATTCCTTCGGCTTTTTCCATGACAACGTCGGCGTACATTTGAATCAAGCGGCGATACGAGTCCCAAACAAAACGGGGGTTATCCGTTTTCTTGATGAGGCCTTCAAGCGTATCTTTATTCAAACCCACATTCAGAATGGTTTCCATCATACCGGGCATGGATTTGCGTGCCCCGGATCGGACTGAAAGGAGCAATGGGTTCTTAGGATCACCAAATTTTTTCCCCATTGCCTTTTCCACTTTGGCAAGATTGTCTTTGACTTCCTTGACAAACGCGGGCGGGTATTTGCCCCCTTTCTCGTAGTAGACATTACACATCTCGGTATCAATCGTGAAGCCAGGGGGAACGGGAACCCCCAGATTCGCCATCTCCGCGAGATTCGCGCCTTTCCCCCCGAGGAGTTCTTTCATGTCAGCGGATCCATCCGCTTTCCCATCGCCAAAGAAGTAGACGTGCTTTTTACTTTTGTTCATGGTTTCTTTCCCATCCTGCGTATTATTTTGTATCTCGATTTGGTAAGAATGATTTCGAATTCATTCTTCCATTTTTTAATAATCCATATTTTAACCAACCTCAATTTTTATCACTAATAACGGTTCCAGTGAAGGTATAAGTAAGTATATCCCTTTATTTTTTAAAGGTTTTTTATCATTTTTTACATAAAAAGGGGCATTCCCTGTCATAATTTCGGAGAGTAAACTTTTCTCAAACTAACTTTCTTTATGTAATAAAAACAATGCAATTTCTTGTTATTGAAAAGTTAATTTCCTATCGCCCCATCCCCCCATGACGTTTATGCCTTTCCTTTATCGAAGAGTATAAAAGATTTTCTGCGGTAGGCAATCCTGGTGTAATATCACGTAAATTATGGTATTATAATAAGTGAAATATATCCGTTCCTTCGATCACCTTAATTAACACTGGTTAAATATCTATGAATCCACTAGAACAAAAACTGATTGATTTAACTGAACAATTTGCAGAATTGGAAAAGCAACTCGGGGATCCCGAGGTTATGTCCGATCGTAACAAACTCACCGAATTGAGCCGGCGCCATGCGGAAATTCTCCCGGTAGTCAAAGATTATGAAGAATGGAAACGTGTACGCGAAGAGAAAAAAGAAGTCAAAGACATGCTACACTCTGAAGACTCTGAATTTGCGGAAATGGCTCAACGTGAGATGGAAACACTGCAACAAAAAGAAGATGAAATTATTCAACGGTTAGAAGAGCATCTCAAACCCAAAGATCCCAATGCAGAACGTAACACCATTCTCGAAATACGCGCCGGTACGGGAGGCGAAGAAGCCGCCCTTTTCGCGGGCGATTTGTTTCGCATGTACTCTCGTTACGCGGAATCCAAGCATTGGTCAATCGAAGTCCTTTCCTCCCATCCGACTGGACGAGGGGGATATAAAGAGATCATTTTCCTGGTCAACGGAACGAATGCCTACGAACGCCTCCAATTTGAAGCAGGCACCCATCGGGTTCAACGTGTGCCTGAAACAGAGGCTTCAGGACGCATCCACACCTCAGCTGCGACGGTGGCGGTCTTGCCTGAAGCCGACGAGGTCGAAGTCGATATTTCCCCCGAAGAATTGCGTATTGACGTCTACCGTTCCTCTGGCCCGGGAGGCCAAAGCGTGAACACCACCGATTCCGCCGTGCGAATTACTCATGTCCCCACCGGGTTGGTGGTTTCTTGTCAAGACGAGAAATCTCAGCACAAAAATCGTGCGAAAGCCATGAAAGTTTTACGAAGCCGGCTGTTTGAAGCCGAGCAAAAGCGCCAAGCCGAGGAAGCACGCGACCAACGACGCACCATGGTTGGCTCGGGAGATCGCAGCGAACGGATTCGTACGTATAATTACCCACAAAGTCGAATTACCGATCACCGCATTAATTTCACCGTGAATAAATTCGAAGCCTTCCTCGAGGGGGAACTGGATGATTTGATCGATGCATTAATTAAAGAGCAGGAAATTAAACGTTTACAAGAAACAGGCTAAATGGAAGAATTCCTGCTTAACTCATCTTTTCATCATCCTGGATCGTTGCTTAAATAACTTTGTTGACTATCCCTTGACTCTTTTCAATAGAGACTCAGGTGTAGCGCTTGGATTGCTGAAATGGAGATTATGGAAAAAATGAATGTGCAAGAAGCCATTGAATTATGTAATGAAACATTGGAGACGAAACAAGTAGAATCCCCGCGCTTATCGGCGGAGATCTTGACGGCTCATGTAACCAATATGACGCGAAGTGAGATCTTATACTCACTGGATCGTTCTTTATCGAATACGGAAGAAAGCCGTCTGAAAGTTTTGCTTCAACGACGAGCCAAACATGAACCCATTCCCTACATCATCGGCGAAGTGGAATTCTATTCGATTCCTTTAACAATAACCAATGGTGTCTTCATTCCCCGCCCTGAGACCGAAACGTTGATCGAAAAGGTTCTCGAGGTGGCCAAAACGATGGAAAAACCCAAAATATACGACTTGGGCACCGGTTCGGGGAATATCATCATCACCCTTGCCCTCCATTTGGAGGATGGAGAATTTTGGGGAAGCGACATTTCTAATAATGCCATCAAAATTGCGCAAAAAAATGTCTTAGAACATGATCTAGCCAGTTATGTTACGTTAAAAGAAGGGCCTCTCTTTTCTCCCTTGCGTAATGAATTATCCCAGGACTTTGATATTCTGGTTAGCAATCCCCCTTATGTAAAATCGCAAGAAATCCAAAAACTCACCAATCAGATCAAAGATTTCGAGCCGATCGTGGCTTTAGATGGAGGTCGTGATGGAATGACATTCATTCGATCTCTTCTCGATGGAGCCCCTCACATACTCAAATCCGGTGGATACATCTTTCTAGAAGCGGATCCAACCTTGATGTTATCTATTCGCACTGAAGTGAGAAGGCGAAAAGGCTTCTCCGAATTCACAATCCATAAAGACGCTTCTGATAAAGAACGTGTTTGTCAATTTCGTGTCAAAAAATAATTCCACCCTCTACGGAATGGTAGAATCCGTGGGAAGCAAACAATCATGACCATCGGCCGATGCTAGTAATTTTCCCCATTCACCTTTTCTAGAACCCCGTAACCAATCACAATGATAGTATCGTCATTCTAAGAAAGAATACGTAGTTTGAATCGCTTCGGAGAGTTAACGCATGTTTACATTTGCTAATCCGCTCATTTTATGGGCTTTTCCCTTACTCCTTCTACCCTGGATATTTCGCCGTAGGCAAGAAGAGCGCGTACAACATATTCCTTTCCCCTTACTGCGTTTTTTGCATGAATCAGAAGAGAAAGAGCGAGTGAATCCCTTCCTCCAAGAGATCCTCTTGCTCATTTTGCGTACCTTGCTGATTGCCTTGCTCCTTCTAGCACTTGCCGGTCCAAAATGGGTGACCCAACAACCGGGAATGAGCAAGGGGTTCATGTCTTACTTTCCCTTTGGCCGTTCATTTCAATCCCACGTGCTCGTGCTCGATCATTCCTATAGCATGGGATACGCCGAGGGAGAAAACAATTGGTGGCGAAAAACCCGCGAAGCTTGGGATATACTGGAAAATGAAATCACAGGCCTTGCTTTGGACCGCATTCGCTGGGATCGAAGAACCCTCGAGAGCAATCCCGAGCAACTCATGCTCTTATCTTCCTCTGAAATGGAGGCTCTGCTCTCTGAAGTGCCTGAACAAGAAGGGATTCCCATCACGGAACTGATACATGGATTAGAACAAACCTTTGAGGAATCCCGAAACGTAATTCTTGTCACGGATGGACAACGTTTTCCTTGGCGCCCCTATCTCCAAACTCAGCCACAGGAAACCTTGCCCCACAACCTACTCGTCGTCACCGTGGGTGAGGAGCCTGTCAATAATTTATGGTGTGATGTCGAGTCGCTCTCTTCTCCTCCATGGGGCATCGCGGGATGGGAAACGATTGCGGGCAAGGTATATGCCATGCATGAGGAAGGAGGCGAAGCCACCGTCTCCATTCTTCATGAGGAAACCGGTGAACCTCTGTATGTCAAATCAATTCAGTATCCGAGCTCACGTGAATCCATCAATTCGCAGTCTTACTTCTTTTCAGCGCGTTTTACAGATTTATTACCCAAAGAGGAAAATGTCGCCCCTCCCGAAGTCTTAGATTTCTCGATCCACCTTGAACCCGATGATCCTCTCCCTTTGGATAATCGTCTCTCGCTCACCGTGCCAGCCATCGACCGTTTTCGCTATGCCCTTTTAGACCAATCTCAAGAATCGCAAGAAGTCGTAACGATATTACAAACAGCCATTAATCCTATGCGTGATTCCAGTCAAGCGCCTCCGATCGAAACGGAAATCCTTACCCCCCCCTTCGATCTAGAGAATGCTTCTCCGCATCTTCTCCTCGTCGCGAAAACCCTGAACGAATCATGGGCACCCACCCAAACCAACCAGGTTCTGGAATATGTACGAAATGGCGGCTCAGTTATCGTATTCACAGGTGCGGCTGAATCCCAGGATCCCGAGTGGGAGGCTTTTCTAGAAGAACTGGGGTGGTTATGGAAAAATGAGGATCCCGCAGTAGAAGAAAACTCCCTCTCAGTAACCGGTTCGGATATCTTGGCGCAATCGCTTTCTACCTGGGAAAACGAAATGTGGAACCCATGGATTGGAGAACGGCATGGGACCTTACGTGGAACCCCACTCGTATCCTATCGGGTGGGCGATGAGACCCACCACTTAGTGAGTGAAACCGTACTCGGAAAAGGGAAAATCTGGCTCGCGAACTCCAGTCTGGAACCAAATGGAGATACGCTTCTATCCCCCCTCTTGCCCGCCTTTTTATGGGAAACCGGCAAAGAGCAAGCGCGGGATCACCAAACGTACGATTTTTCCATCCCTGCCCCGAGTGAAGAATCCAATCTCACCTTACTCACAGAACAAGAAAAACAGGAATTAGAAGATAACTATGGCATTCAATTCGCAGAGTTGAGTAATCTACGCGAAGCACTCGATAATCTATACGGAGGTACAGACTTGCGTCTGTTATTGATTTTCCTCTGCGTGGTGTTAGGAGTAACCGAATCATGGATGTCCAATCGCTTGGCCTCGTTATAAACCATCAATCTATGTTTACCCGCATAAAATGAGATGAACCATTTGGAAAAATACTTTTCACAACGGGATTTGATCCTCACGAGTTTTTTGCTTGGTGTGATGGTGTTGCTTGCCCCCCTTTTTCCCCAACTCTCTCACCCAAAGTTTGAATTTTTCTTTCGTTCATGCCTCTATTTGATGATGGCGATCCTCTTCGTTCGCGTAGGGGTTTCTTCTGCGATGGCTCGCTGGAAAACCCTCCCGTGGCTCTTCCCCGCCCTTTTGGGTTTGCTCTGGTTCATGTTCACCATAACATACTCACCCGCCATGTATCGTGCCACAGAGAAACTCTCCTTAATGATTGCGGCATTGCTTCTATTGTTGATTTTGTATACCTTTCCTTTTTCCAATAAAACATTCACCCTTTTGGCTTGGTGCCTTGCCACAGGGGGATTGTTGGCCGCCCTGCAGGGACTATATAGGCAATGGATTGGTTTTGATGAATTTATCAACCAAATGAAGATGTACTCCCTGTACGATGAAGAAATGCGCCGCGAAATGATCGTCTCCCTCGAAGCCAATCGGGCCATGGGACGGTTTAGTAATCCCAATCATCTGGCGGGCTATCTGGTTCTCACGCTATGGGTATTGTGGTATTTATGGAAGCAACAGCAATCCCGCATTCTAATCACACTATACTGCATTCCTATTTTCATAGGTATTTACCAAACCTTTTCACGCAGCGGTTTTCTGGCTTTCGTTTTAACTCTTTTTCTCATCACAGGTTATGAAATGGGGCAAAGGGGTTGGTTCCAAAAAATCCGAGATCATCTGAAACCTTTTCTCGTCATGGTGTCGCTCGCATTTCTTCTTGTAGGAGGAACCTTCCTCGCCTTGATTCTTTTTCGACCCGCTTGGATTCCTGAAACTCTCTTGGGTGGAAGATTACTGACGATCTCCACGATCGTTGCCCGGATTCACTTCTTCCGGGGAGCGTTAAGTATTATCGAACAATATCCTATTATCGGCGTTGGTCCAGAAGGTTTTGAATCCTACTACAGCCAAATCCTACGCCCCGGCGATGCAGAATCGCGATATGTCCATAATTGGTTTCTTGAATCTGCGGTGGAAGGTGGCATCCTGGCCACGTTTCTCCTCTTTTGGTTCCTAGGCTCGATAATCCTGTATTTATATCGTAAAAAAGGAAAATTATCTTCTTCGGCTCTATTCACCGCTTTCGGCACCGGCTCGATTTTTCTTTTATTTTCTTTAATCGATTTCACCAATAATCTCATGGAATATTGGATCATTCCACTCTTCTTCCTCGCGAGGATCGACCGCCAATCTTTCACCCAACGCACATCCCCAACCTGGATCAAGGGAATAGGATATGCACTTTGTATTTTCTTGGCCTGTGCATGGCTCTTATTAGGCTTATGCCGTTATCTTAACGAAACCTATCGCGAACAAGGCCAGATCCTGACGATGGACGACCAACCCCGCGCCGCGATTCAAGCCTATGAAAAAGCAGTTTTGTTTGATCGGAGCGATGCCGAATCATGGCGTGATCTGAGCCGAGTGTGGGCACAACTCCCCTCTCCCCAAGCAAAATTTCAGTGGCTGCGATGTGCGCGAATGGCGGTGAAATGGGCACCCCGACGCGCCTCCATGCATGCTGACTTGGCCGACGCCCTCTTCGTGCTAGGATATACGGAGCGCGCTTTGGAAGAAATTCGAACCGCGCAGCAACTCTTTCCTGCACGTCCCATTTATTACAAGCAACATGCCCACATGCTTGAACAATTGGGACTCGAAGAAGAGGCGCAAAAGAAGATTCAAGAAGCCCAAACCCTTGAGAAGCTGATCGAGCAAAGAAAATTATGAACACAACAGCCCCTTTCTCCTTACTCCCCAATGTCCATCCTCGTAGGAAAACCCGCCAAATGTTCGTTCGCGATGTCCCCGTCGGTGGCGAAACACCTATTGCAGTCCAAACCATGGTCAAAGTCCCTACGACCGATTACGACGCGGTTATGCGTGAATTAGAATCGTGCATCTCCATTCAACCCCAAGAACTACCCGATCGAGAACAAAATATCCTTGAAGAATTAGGTTGTTGGGAAGATGCATGCAGACTGGCTCCATTTCATTGCGATATTAATCGCGTGAGTGTGCCCGAAGAAGAATCGGCGGCAGTCTTCGAAAAAATTGTAGCGAATTCTCCTATTCCCTTGGTTTCGGACATTCATTTTCGTCCTCCGATGGCTGTGGCGGCTTTACAAGCAGGTACAGATAAAATCCGCATCAATCCCGGTAACATTCGTGATCCCAAACTTTTACGCCAAATCGCACGGGAAGCCATTGATCGAGGAACCCCTATGCGCATTGGCGTCAATGCGGGTTCGCTCGATAAAGATCTGCTCAAGCAATATGGGGATCATTCCGCAGAAGCATTGGCGATCAGCGCTCAAAACTCGGTGAAACTCATGGAAGAAGAAGGGGTGAAGGATATTGTCGTTTCGCTCAAGGCGAACGATGCTCGATGGACGATCGACGCGTACCGCCTTTTCGCCCAAAAAAATGACTACCCCTTACACCTCGGAGTGACCGAAGCAGGATGCGGCCGCGCTGCTGTAATTAATTCATGGGCGGGACTCGGTTCGCTTTTGCAATTAGGAATCGGGGATACCATCCGTATTTCACTGACCGAAGATTCCAGACTGGAAGTGGTCGTGGGGCATCTACTTTTACATTACCTTGGCCTACCACGCCATGAGCACAGTAAATAAAAGAAATAAAAACGCCGGGAGGGTTAATCGAATGGCCTCACCGGCGCTTCTCTTTAACTACGGCCAAAAAAAATCTCATTTCTGATCGCTGCTGGACCCTACGATGATGTTATCATCACCAAAGTTTTCCACCGAAGCGCTCTTTTCATAAAAGTGAATTGCATTTTCCTTGATCCCTTGAGCCGTATAAAAGGGGCTAGAAGAATCAAGCGGCAAATGTACGGTTGTATCGAATGTCGCGGATTGATAAATCGCGGTAATTAATTCCATGGTTTTGCGCCCTTCTTCTCCGCTGACAAGAACCTCACTGCCGGTTTCAATCGCCGTCAACATATTATCAAACTCACCTTCATATAATTCATATTGCAAATTTGGAAGGCTTTCATATTTCTCGTTGATTTCTTTTTCCGTATCCGGATCCCTATCGGGAAAGCCATTGCTGCGCGACTTGGAAGCATACACTTTCCAAGGGAAAGAAATTCGTGCTTTTTCTCCCTGAAACACCAATTGCTGCTCTTCGCCATGATGCACAACAGAACTGGTAATTTGTGCCAAAGCGTTGTTGTCATATTTCAAAATAGCCATAGAAAGGTCTTCTACTTCCGCGTTGTCATGGGCTACGTTGGTCATGATGGCGCGTACCTCCTTCGGCATGCCCATCATCCATTGGAACATGTCGATATGGTGTACCGCATGGTTAAGCGTACAACCACCGCCTTCTTTTTCCCATGTGCCGCGCCACCATAGGTCATAATAACAATGGCCACGCCACCAGAACGATTCCACATGAGCGGCCAAAATATTGCCTGCAAGGCCTGAATCAAGGATCATTTTCAGCTTTTGAATTGGATTCCGGAAGCGGTTTTGGGCAATGATGGCTAAATTTTTACCGTTTTTCTTGACTGCCTGAAGCATGGCGTCACATTCCGCCAAACTCGAAGCCATCGGCTTTTCACAAATCACATGCTTCCCTGCGTTCAAGCAATCCACGGTAATTTGTGAGTGGGTATAAGGCGGTGTGCAAACGGAGACCAGGTCGAGACTATCATCCTCCAGCATTTTTTTGTAATCATCATAAATTTCTACATGAAGCCCTAATTCGTCTTTTTTGGCCTGGGCTTTTTCGGGATAAGTATCGGACAGGGCTTTAAGTTGACAACGATCGGAAAATTTCTTGTACGTTTCCGCATGGGTTCGAGATATCCCACCGGCTCCAATAATGGCTACATTCAACATCGCTTTTTCCTCACTTTATTTATCTTTAGGATTGATTACATGCCAATAACAATAATCGTACATTCATCATAACCGAACTTCTTTTTTCAGTGAACACACGAAACGGTTGAACCTGCCCGTACATAACCTATAGTATTCATGTGATAAAACTATACTGGAAAAATGGAAAGCCAATGACAAAATACGAATGGATCAAGTCTCTCTTAGCGGGAGAAAAAAATCTGCCCATCCCTCAACACTGGATGTCGTTTTTCAATGGCGAGGTCGCCCGTCGTCTCACTCCTCCAGAATGTCACTATTACCCAATGTGGATCTATGACGTGCCTGAGTATTATGATATGTCACCCATGGGGCCAGAGGCATTGGAACGCATGATCAAGTTCAATCAGTACACCGGGCGTTGTTTCGCTTGCCTAGGTAAAGGAGCCAACATCTGCTTCGGCCATGGCGGGCCTGGAGAGTTCTTTTCCCGCCTTATCCATAAGGATGAAAACGAATTGGTCGTGGAATACGAAACCGGGGTGCGTGCTCAGGTGCGATTCGATCCTCATTTCTATCACCATTTCGATCACCCAGTGCACACGATGGAAGATCTGGAAAAATTAGAACTGCCCGATCCGGCCAATCCCGCGCGTTACGAAGGTTTTGCCGAGGATGTGAAATACTTAAAAGCCCGAGGCGAGTATGTCATTGCTTCCCTGAACGGCTTTTTCTCCGGCATTCATTATTTTCTGCGCGAATATACCGAAACCCTTATGGGATTGATCACCGAGCCGGAACTAACCAAAGCCATCACGAAAAAATTGGGTGAATGGAATCTCACCGCCGCGCGTAAAATGATTGAAGCGGGCGCCGATTGTATCGACCTTTGCGATGATCTCGGGACAAAAAAATCGTTACTAATGAACCCCGAAATATACCGTGAAGTCTTCAAACCATGGCATAAACGCCTATGTGAGGAAGTGCATGAATTAGGCGGTGATGTGCATCTGCATACTCATGGAGCAGTAGGAAAAATCCTGCCCGATTTGGCAGAATGCGGCTTTGATTTCATTAATCCCTTCGATCCCGAGGAAAAACATGATATTCCCCAACTCATGCGCGAGTATTCCCAACATTTTATCATCGTAGGTGGCTTCCCCACCAGTTTTTGGGAATGGGATGCGCAACAACAGAATGATTATCTCAAATACATGGGCGATTTAGGCAAGGAATACGGGCGATTGATCTTCATGGATTCCGGCGGGGTTCCCGATAATGTTACGAAAGAAGACTTCGATCGTATCAATCGTGTCAGCCGCGAAGTTCGGGGGATCCCCGAAAGTGGGAATTTTGTGTAATTCACAACAGTTCGAAAAGTTCGAAACGGGGAGGTTGAAGCAACCTCCCCGTTTTTTATTGTATCCAGTGAAGTCAGAGTTTCGGCAATTCCCAAGGATCACGCCGGGGACGATCGAGGTAGGTATTCGCATCGTCATCGTCGATAAAGACTTCTTTCTTCGGATCCCACGTTAATTTGCGTGCTGTCCAGCGCACGAGATTCATAAAGTGGCACATGGTCGTAGAACGATGGGCTTCTTCGACATCGGCGATAGGCCGTTCACGGCTTTTCACGCAATCAATGAAGTTTTGCTGATGGTTTCGGCTTACTTCCAATTTTTCTTTGAGATCCAACTCATCAAGATCAATCTCGGGATCGGTCTTATAGCGGCCGCGATCAATCAAAATCGTCCCATCTTCACATTCAAAGAAGCCGCCGCCAGCGGGTCCCTTATTATCCATCCTTACCTCGACCCCATCTTCATAGCGCATATGAACAGGACGGTATAAATCTCGATAGCTGCCTTCTGTCCAAATTTCCACCGGTCCCGATTTTACCGTCCCCAAGGCCCATTGCATGATATCGATTCCATGGGCACCCCAGCCGGTCACTTCACCGCCAGAATAGGGCATAATGGATATCCAGCCGGGTTTTGCCCGTGGTGTGTAAATGTCTGGATGATAACCGCGCTTTTCGGCCGGTCCCAACCACATATCCCAATCCAAGCCTTCAGGAACCGGATACGAGGAGAACGGCTGATCCCAAGGACTTTCGTAATTGGCTCCATGAACCACTTTCACTTTGCCAAACACTTCATTACGCACCAATTCGCAGCCTATCCGGCAATTGGTCATGGAACGCTGCTGGCTCCCGCACTGAACGATACGCTCATTTTTACGTGCGGCTTTCACCATCGCGCGGCCTTCAGCAATGGTCAGGGTCATGGGTTTTTCCACGTAAACATCTTTGCCCGCCATGCAAGCATGGATGGAATTAAGCGCATGCCAATGGTCTGGTGTAGCCACAATGACCGCGTCTACATCCTTGTCTTCCAGCAGATCGCGATAATCCTGATATGTCTTCCAATCCTTCCCCGCAGCGACTTTGTCCATGCGTTTTTTGTTCACATCGCTAATAGCAACGAACTGCGAACCTTGGGTGCGGCTGAAATCCCCCATCAGCTGCTGTCCTCTGCGTCCCGGGCCGATCACACCGAGTCCTACGGTATCATTTGCCCCCCAAACTTTCTCCGACACCAACATCGGCGCAGTCACCGCGAGTGCGCTGCCACTCCCACGTTTGATGAAGGAACGTCGTGTGATAAAACTTTTGTTCGTCATAACACTTTCCTCCTAGCTATGATTATGCTTTTTCATTTCCGATGCGTTGTAAGACGGCGCGCATATAACCCAGCGCATAAGCCTTCCCCGCGTGCCATGGCGCGTCGCATGTCATTTGGGGTGTATGATCAGGAATCAACACACCGTCAAATTGGTTTTGATGTAAGATCTTCATTATCCGATACACATCCACATCGCCTTCGTCGATGAATACCTCATGATATCTGGGTACTTTCCCTTTTACATTCCGTAAATGGACATAGGCGATCGCATTCTGGCGGCTATATTGATCGGTATATTCGTAAATATCACCCTCTTGCATCTCTTGCAGCGTTCCCACGCAGTACTCAAGCGTATTCGAAGGGCTAGGGACGAGATCCAAAAGTTTTTGATACATCCCAGGTTGATACACAAGCCGGGCGTGCCCACGCAACGTGGGCATGGGTGGATCATCGGGATGGGCCGCCAATTTGACTCCTGCTTCTTCTGCGACGGGAATCACTTCTTGAAGGAACCTCTGCAGACGATTCCATAATTGCTCGTGGGTTACCGGATTATGATCACCTTCCTCGGCTTGGGGATCATAAACCATGTTCCAAATATGCCCCTTGGGAATCGGAGTTTCCTTTGGGCCTTCCTCACCAAGAAAAGCCACGGAAGTGGCCTTTCCCCGCGCCCAAGGACCATTAACATGCCCCCAGACACCAGCGATACTAAAGTTATAGCCCATAATGGGGATCCCTACTTTTCCTAAGCGGCGAATCATGGTTTTCACGTCTTCGATTTGTTGATCTCGTTTTGGGCCATCGAGCAAAATATCATACCAATGCGAAGGGTCGAAATTCTCGATCGCCTCCAGTTGCAATCCTTCCTCATTGATCGAATGTTTTAGATCCCTGAGTTCTTCTTCGTTCCAGAGTTGACCTTGATTTGCAGAGATCCCCCAATTACGCTTCTCATCCGTGCCATGCAAAAGTTCACCGGAAAAATAATTAACCAAATGGGCTACGATATGAGTACATCCCGCTTGTCGTGCAAACTGAAAGTTTTCCTTCGTCAGCATATGACGGTATAAACCTAAACCAATCTTCATAAAACGCGCCTTTCTCTAAAAACCAATGCTCGTACCGCCATCCACAGGAAGAACCACACCGGTAATATACTTCGCCGCGGGAGAGCATAAATACACGGAAGCATACCCAATGTCCTCTGCTTCGCCCATTCGATTCATGGGCGTACGGCTAAGTACTTTGTTCAATCGTTCAGGATCATTCGAAAAGGCTTTCCGGGTGATATCACTCGTGATAAATCCTGGAGCGATCGCATTGACACGAACCCCATGAGGCGAAAACTCGGTTGCGAGAGTCCGCACCAGGCCTAGATAAGCGGACTTCGCCGCAGAATAAGCGACCGTCAGGGGAAGGCCAAAGAGTGAGGCCATAGAAGCCGTAAAAAGAATCGAGCCATGTTTCTGTTCCAGCATGAAAGGAACGAGGGTTTTGGTTAACGCAAACGCCCCCATGACATGCGTATTTAATACATTCGTAAACTCTTCGTAAGTCGTCTCGATCGCCGCTTTTTTTAGGTGAATGCCAGCATTATTAACTAAGATCGTAGGCATCCCCATGCGCTCTTTGATCCGCTGAAGCAGTTCAGGCACTTGATCTAACTGAGTCACATCGAACACTTCATAAGTTGCCCGTGACCCCATAGTGTCTACCGCTTCTTGCAAGACACTTTCACGACGTCCCACAAGTATGACGTTCGCCCCCGCTTGGGCCATACATTGCGCCGTCGCCAATCCTAAACCACTTCCCCCTCCAGTGATTAATGCGACTTCATTTTCTAGAGAAAAAGGTTGTGGAATCATACGCCTCCTTTATTAAACAAATCTCGTTTTCATCCTTGTGAAACTACGTTTTTGATTTGATTTACATTATACGGGGGGATGCCGGTAGACTGCCTTTCCATGAGTTGGGCCCCCAGCATGATGGTTTCTTGAATTTTTTTTGGTTCCTCCAACCGTCTAAGCAATAACTGCAAGGCGCGTATCCCCATCTCTTGTTTTTCTACGTGCACAGTGGTCAAACTGGGGCGGCAATTCTCGGCTATTGAAACATTATCAATCCCGCAGACACTAACCTCGTCAGGGATACGATAGCCTTGGTCTTGCAACGCATTCATTGCACCAATCGCAATAAGATCACTCCCACCGACAACGGCTGTAAACTCCATCTTTTGCTCCAATGCCTTTTGGATCATCTCCCTGCCGCAAGAAGAATTTTTCCCGCCTTTTAGAATGGATACCTCACCCGCAAATTCTTTGTAAAAACCACGCAAGCGATCTTCATGCGCGATATTGTCCGCTTCACCGCTAAGATAAAGCGTTTGTTTATGTCCTAGTTTCACTAAATGACGTGCCAGTAAACGCCCAAATTGGCTTTGTTCCGAGGTCACCGTATCGAAAGGATAATCATCATTGCGATAATTGAGAAAAACGCACGGCATATAAATCTGCATCATATAATCTAAAAATGCCTTGGGCATTTGTCCCGCGATAATCAACCCCGAAAGTTGGCGTAACAAGGCTTGCTGTTCCAAAGGGCATTGTTCAGATTGAAGATCCTCTCCCTTGATGAAGGCTAAATGCACATGCTGTTTTTGCGCCTCGTGGGTTACTCCCATCAGGACTTGAGAATAAAACGGATCCTCATCGATGTAGCGTTCCGGCCGCAGGGCAAAACCGATCGAGCGATCGATACTTTTCCGCATCGATTCCTTGGCGACAATGAAAGTCCCTCGCCCCCGCACCGCTTCCACCAATCCTAATTGGCTCAGCTGTTCGATCGATTTCCTCACAGTCATTCGACTCAATCCCGTGATTTGGCAAATTTCATTCTCTGTGGGAAGAAATTCACCTATTTGCACTTCCTCGCTCTGGATAATATTCACCATCTGATCACAAAGTTGGCGATAGGTGGGAATCGGGGAATATCGATCTATTTGTATTGAAAACTTTGATAAATCTTTCAAAACTTCGCCTCTCTATTAGAAACGTTCAACCGTATACTTTCTATCTTTGATACCATATACAAACTGTTATGTCAAGCAACCTCCTCATACAGAAAAATACAAATTAACTTTTGACACCTCTATGAATTACTCAATGATTCCCGTAAATTTTATAAAAAATTTCTATGATGAATGCTTGACATTCAATCGAACATATTATATGGTCGAAGAGATATGACCTTTTGTATATACATTTATTGGATAATGATCTTGTCATCGATGTTCATTCAGTCTCTCTGAATGAAAAATTATAAACAGGAGGAAGAGTGTATGAATAGGAAATGGATAGGGTACATATTCTTAGGAATGGTCCTTGCGTTGCCTGGAGCAGCTCAAGACATTGAAATGTTCTTTGGGTCAGACGTACTTGAAGAAACAACCGATGAGTACGGCAATACGTATGTGACCACACCTGTGGATGCGGTTATTCCCCTGCCTGAGGGTTTTGGAGAGTCACCGGAACTGGAACTGGAAGGACTCATAGTTGATCCCGCCTATATTTATGAGACCTACACCGATGATGCAGGAAATTCCTACACCACAGTAGCGCAGGATGATTCCCTTTCACCAGAAGAAGTCTTCGTTGAAGGGGGACCCGACGATGATAACTTATGGAATCTTCGTGGCGCCGCTATGCCGGATATGGGAGTTCTAGAATCGTACGCACCCTCAGAGACCGAAGACGCACCCCCAGTGCAAACCACAGTCACCATGGGGGAAGCGGGGACCTACAATGTTTATCTATGGTATGGTGATATCGGCGCAGCGAATCCTGATGATGATGCCGATAATCCCACCCCCATCAATGCAGGCCTCGAAGGCGAAGATATGCAAACCTTTTTACAGGCCGATGGGGTATTGATCACGGATGAATACGGTTGGAATGTTCTCGAAGTCCAGTTAGGAACCGTGACCCTCGAAGCGGGCGAAAGTTTTAGCGTTATTATTGACGATCACTTTGGAGAGGGTGCGCGTTCCGCCTACCTCGGTCTTCGAATCAGCACTGGCCCCATTTATGATCCCCCGGAGCCTCCATCCTATGATTTCCATCAAGATGATAAGTGGTTAAGTTACACAGTCGCGGGAGAACGAACACTCTTGCTTTCCAATGGTCCAGGCGCCGATGAAGACGCTCCTGAACTGACGACCGAAATCACTTTAGGACATGCGGGAACCTACGAGGTGATTTTCCACTTCATGGATTCCAATAATTTTCCTGATCAAGGTTGGATTCGGGCGGCTCTCGATGATAACGACCCCCAAGATTACGGTGCGGGACATCCTGACGCTGTACGTGCCACCGGCGGAACCTCCCCAGCCTATCCTTGGATTGACGGGACCTTTACCGGAGGTATGTTCTGGTACACAGCGGTTATGGGTACTGTAGAAGCCGAAGCAGGGGATACCATCACCCTGTCGATTGATGACGCTCAAGGCACTGCCGCTGAGCCTTACATCGCTTCGGTCTTTGAAGGCATCACCCTTCGTGTACTTGAAGGGGGTCCTCCCATCACAGAAATACGAGTTTCACCAGGCGAATTTGAATGGTTCACCGACAAGAACGGGAATCAATATCGTACCTGGGCGATGGATGAAGACGCCTATCCGAATTTAGAGGATTGGCTCACCGACCATGCGAGCAGCAGCAGCGATAATAAATGGAATATTCGTGATGACCTTGGAATCTTTGGTCCCATCATCGAATCCTTCCCGGGCGGCGGAACCGAAGATGCACCGCCTTTACGCACTACGGTAATTCCTTCTGAAGGGGGAACCTATGATGTCTACTATTACTTCGGTGATACCGGTGCATCCGATCCAGAAGAAAACTTGGAACTACCTCATCCCACTTGGGTGTATTTCGAAGGAGAGGATCCGCAAACCCTCGTGGCCGGGGATGGGGAGTTCGTCGGCTTACACGGATATAACACGTATGAAATTTATCTAGGCCAGATTACGGTTGAAGCCGGAGAAGAGGTCAATGTGATCATCGACGATGGATTCGAACATGAACTCTCGGTGGATGGTTCACGTTCGGTGTATTGCGGTTTGCTGCTGGAAACGGCTGAGACTTCTGTCGATGATTGGGAACTTTTCTAAATCAGATTTACATATAATCACGCTTTTATAGCGTATTTTACCCCCCCTCTTATATAAGAAGCCAGCGGCTCATGAGCTCGCTGGCTTCCTTTTATTATTATGCGTTTTGTGATGTTTCCTCAGGAAAGAAAGTGACTATTTCTTTACTTGAAAAATCCCGACAAGGCCATGGCTGTTTCCATTTCCCCGTTGCAGCGCCGCTTCTAAATCCCGCAGCAAGAAACCCAATTGCATCTCTAATACATCCGCCCGCACATCATCGGTGTAAAAACATTCCAGATGCTCTACCATCCCACGAAAGCGATCTACTGTTTTTTGGGCAATCTCGGGAGGATTCTCAAGATTGATTTCTGGAGTGCGATTTTCTCCGTAAATCATCATCGCGCATTGAGCAATAACATAATTCCACGCACCGAAAGCGTGCTGGAAAAATGCATTTTCCCGCTGTAACTGCTCATGGGGATGATAATCAATCAGCAACTCGGTTAAATCGGTTCGTTGGCTACGTTCGAACAACGAATTGACCGTTTGCCGCATAATCTTTGAATGCTTATTATAATCGCCAGTATCCATGTGCCTGCCGATAAAGACAGAGCGATCAAAAAAGCCTTGTACATCTAAAGTATTACCGGTTTGGCGACACACCTCTTCGATGACATATTTCTTTACTTCGTCCTGGGTCACGAGACGCAAATGCAAGGGGCTCAGTTCTACCTTGTCTCGTTCCTCGGGTGGATAAATGTAGGAAATGTAGTATTCCATCCATTGTTCTTGGGATAGATCATCATCCCAAAGTTCCTGCCACTCGTAGGAATAACGCCCTAGCCAATCACCCAGGATAACAGAACCATCCTCGGCATGATCCATGATATCATTCAATAAACGTATAGTTTCATCACGATGGAGATGAGATAAGGTTCCATATGATGCGAAGTAGATGTCAAAAGGCTCAGAATCGATCGCGTTGGGGAGCCCTTGCGAAAGATTGCCTTGGAAAAACTTCATTTTGGGGTCATGTCCCCAACGTTCGGCGTTTTGGTTTAAAAGGTCCTGATTGAGGTCAACACCGGTGTAATTCTCTACATCTTCGTAAGAAATCACGCGATTACGATTGCATTGCAATTCGTAAGCCTCCGCCGGTATTTCCATGAACATTTCAAATCCATCCCCGCTGCCACAACCTAAATCAAGAATCCTCAACCCCCGTCCTTGCTTACGCGCATGTTGCATGCGCTGAGCGACATAGGGTTTCATATATTGACGCGTAAGAGCGTCTTCCCAATACAAACGAACGTGATCATATTTGGAATAATACGATTTCCCACGGTCATATTTCCCACTGGTGACCGCCTGGGAATACGCATCATTGGATTGACTCATAGGGAGATTTTCCTTTTTTTAGTTGTATACTCAATTTTTGGAGCGTATGGAACCCATCGAGCGTTAGCTGGCTTTCTCCAATTTCTCGATGGTGTCGAAGGCATCTTCACAATACATATTGGCGCCAATTTTTTCGGCATATTCCGGTGATACCGGCGCGCCGCCAACGAGAACGACAACCGAGTCACGCAAGCCCTGATCATTCAATAAATCAATGACTTCTTTCATATGCCCCATGGTGGTCGTCAACAGAGCAGAAAGGCCGAGATATTTGGGTTGGATTTCTTTTACTTTTTCTACAATCTTATCCGCTTTCACCCCGGTGCCCATATCAACAACTTCGAAACCCGCACCCCGCAGCATGGTAGCCACGATATTCTTTCCAATATCATGCAAGTCCCCTTCGACGGTGGCTAGAAGAAATTTCCCCTTGCTGTGAATATCCTTCCCTTTAAGGTGCGGTTCTAAAATCCCCATGGCTTCCCCGACACATTCTGCCGCGGCGAGCATATCAGGAATGAGGTAATCACCATTTTCATACCGGCGTCCCACTTCTTCCATACCGGGATTGAGGGCTTCGTTAAGAATCTCATTCGGTGGAATGTTCTGATTAATAGCCTCTTCGACTAACTCCATGACCCCCGGCTGTCCTTCCATATCGCCGTCAAAACCTTCGTCTTCTTGATCGATCCGTCCTAGAATTACGTTTTCTTTTATTTTTTTGAGGAGATCGTTCATGGTTCTAATCCTTATCCTTATATCCAGTATGTTAATTGTTTACAATTTTCATTTCGTCCGTTAAAGAGCGTACATGAGGCTCATATTTGAAAAGACTCGAAGGGCAACAATCCTTCGATCTTATTATATACCGATTCAACAATCGATTCATGCGGTAGATTCGCCGGTTCTTGCCAATACTGTTGTAAGCGATCATACGCCTTTGACAAAACCAGATCCTCTTTCTCGGGGGTCTCAAAAGCATAGGGAGCGGAAACAAGTCCTTCTTTCCGGGCTTTTCGAATGTAGCGAGCAAAAAGTTGGGTTGAGGAGGCCGTAACCTGACGCACTTCCTCGACCGCTTTTTCCGCTTCCTTCATGCCAAACACCGGCTGGCGGATAATCTGGCGCACAATGCCAATATGCTCATCATCTAGCACCGCTTGCAAGGGAGAAAACACATTCGTTTTATCCAGCAAGCCAAAAGCATAGTGGATATATTGTGCCCCGGCTTGGGCTACCGCCAATTGCGAAAAGACTTTTTCGATTGTCGCCTGCATTCCTGGAACCTTAGCATCCCCCACGCCCGCGGTGGAATAGCAAGGAACTCCATAGTATTCAGCCATCTGGATGCAATCTTGGTTATAATGAACGAACTCGGGAGCGCCATAAAGATCATGCAGATTATCCAATCGTGCACGCACCGGTACCGCTCCATAGAGCACCGGAGCCCCGGGATTCACCAATTGCGCCAAAGTGATGCCCGCTAGAATCTCAGCGTTGATCATTGCGACCATCCCTTCTTCACGGACAGGTGCGGTAGAGCCTCCCTGGGGAGAACTGGAAAGCACCACGGGAGCGCCTTTTTTGGCGATGGCGATCATTTTTTCCGTAGTATCGTCCACCATCTGCAAGGGACTTTTGATGATGCAGGTAATGAAGGAAACCAGCGGGCTTTGTATAAAGTTTTCTCGGCCGCCCGAGATCAATTCAGCAAGCTGTAAAACCGTATCCAGATTTTTTACATCGGTTAATCCCGCCATTACATGCTTTTGCATATAAAGCAGAGAGGCGAAAAAGACATTTACATCTTTATTACTTTCATTGATGCCTTCATCCTGAATGTTGACATTACGAATGAAGAAATCAACGTTATCTAAGCGGTTACAAAGTTTTGCTGATTTACACAAATTCGCGATATTTCCCCGATTTTCGACATACACGGGAAGTTTACGTACATCGTTAGAGTTTTTGCGATTAACAAATTCTTCCATCTCCGTATCGAGGAAGATGTTGGTCTCCGAACCGGTACCAAAATAAACCAAAGGCTCGTTGGCGTTGAGTTTGAGCGTATTCGACTCGTCTCGCGCGCCAAGCAATACTTCATCCGGCGCTTGTCGCACGGCATCATCAACCACATGAGCAGGAATCCGTACTTTCCAGGAATCCTCGCCGGCTGGTTCAACAGAACAGCCGTTTTGTTGAAACACCTCGACGGCCTTTTTGTTAAAGCAATGCACCCCGGGTTCGCTTAGCATTGCCAGCGAAGCTTTATGAATCGCCTGGACCTGCTCATTCGACAACCGTCTAAGCGGTTGAACCAAGGTACCTTTTCTATAGTTTTGTTCCATTGTTCACTTCTCCGATTGCTATTTACTCTTCAAAAACCCCTTTGCGCGACCCCCGGCCAAAACGTCGGCAAAAACGATCCTTGCCCGCGATGAGGGGACCTAACAAAACCGCCTGTTGAATTTCCTTACGGGTAGGATCACAGAAGGCAGAATCCAATCCACAGGCTAGCGCAGCGATCAAAAAAGCACTATTAATCTTCTGCCGGTGAGGTAATCCATAAGAAAGATTTGATAATCCCACCGTGGTTTTCACCTTCGGGAATTCTTGCTTAATCGCCTGCACGGTATCAATCACGATGCGTGCGTATTTATGATTCGAAGACAGCGGCATCGTCAAGGCATCAAAGTAAAGATTCTCTTCCAGAACGCCCATATCGAGTGCTTTTTGTCGAATCGCACGGCAATGTTCTATCCGGTCTTCTTTGGTTTCTGGCATCGATTCTCCATCCATCAAGAGAGCAACCACCGGGGCTTTATGCTCTACAGCGATAGGTAAGAGAGAATTCAATATCGAATCCACATTCTTGACCGAGTTAAGAATCCATTCTCTGCGCCCGGCCAAATGTTGGGCACCTGTGCGAATCACATCCACCGAGGCCGAATCCAGAATCAGCGGTTTGTCGGTCGCGTCTAGGGCAATATCGATAAGCCAACACATATCCTCCGCTTCTTTTTCGATGTCACCATCTGGATTCCCGGCATTTAAATCGATGTAATGCGCGCCGGCTTCATTCTGATCGTTAATCTGTTTGCGAATAATTTCTTCATTCTTCTCCGCAATCGCATTGCGGATTGATTTTCGTGTAGCATTGATTTTTTCGCCAAATACAATCATGGTTCCTCTATTTTTATTACTTTTGAACTCGTTTTGCTTGGTAAGATCAATTTAGATTGGTACTATCGAACTTCAGGAAATCGATCTTTAATTTTTTGAGAAAGAAGATCATCGATATAGCATGTTTCATTATCTTCTAGAACCTGCTTAACCTGAGAATGGGCTCGATCTTGGGTTGTTAAGGAACCTTGTTGCTCCCATAATTCACGCTTATCGCGATTGGTTAATGTGGGAACATAATGTTCCTTCTTGAAGTGGCGCCGTGTGTGTCTAACCGCCACAAAATTCCCTCCCGGGCCTACCTGTTTAATAGTATCAAAGGCCAATGTATTTTCATCGACAACAATGCCTTTGACTGCCCGCTTCACCATACCAATAATCTCATCGTCAATGACTAACTTTTCCTTGCTGACAGTCATGGCAAATTCCATAAGTCCGGCAGCATCATGAATAAAATCACCGCCGCTCAATCCCACCAGCATATTGTTCACGGTTGATTCATAGCCGCATTGGGCATCCAAGGTTTTGGAATCACTGATCCCTGCGGTGGAATAATACGGAAAGCCATAGTAACGAGCCAACTGTCCCGTAGCGGCATTGATCATTCCACTTTCTACCGGTCCTCCGAGGTAGCCAACATCGTGCATATTCACAGTGGTAGACACACTCCCATATAAGACTGGAGCCCCTGGATTAGCGAGTTGGGTTACCATGATATTAATTAATCCATCACAGTTCTGAATCACCAGGGTTCCTGCCAAGGTGACGGGAGAGGTCGCACCGCAAAGCGGCTCTACCGGCACCGCTGCTGGGATCCCCTTGCGTGCCATTTGGATCATGAATTGCCCATATTTACTATCCAACCGTAAAGGGCTAATGCTGCAGGCGATCATCGATATGATCGGCCGCTGGCGCAAGGCTTCCTCTCCCCCAGCAACCATTTCCGCCATTTCAATGGTCTTGAAAATACCTTCGGAGGTATAAACACCTCCCATAATGGGCTTTTTTGTATATTTCATGCCCGCGTAAAACCGGTTCACATCGACGTCTTCTACCGGAATCTCATTGGGATACGTCGGCAGAAGCATAAAATCGATATTATTAAGCCGGTCAGCCAAACGAATCACATCCATCAAGTCTTGCAGATTGGCTTCACGTTTCTCTTGGGTTTCGTGATCTAGAATAAATAACGCGGTTCCACCGGTACCAAAATAAGAATGACCGGCACCCAAAGTAATGTTGTATCGATCTTCTCGCCCATAAAGAGTAATTTGATTAGGAGCAGAAGAAATAATTTTTTTAACTAAGTCTTCTTTGATTCGAACAATACGGTTTTCATCATCGGTTTGGGCACCCGCTTTTTTGAAGAGTTGAAACGCTTCTTCATCTTGAACTTCAAAGCCGACCTCTTCAAATACGCGCATGCTGGTTTCATGAATCTGCCGTAAATCATCTTGACTCAGAGGTTCGTACTGAAAACGTTGCTTTGTATGATGTTGCATGAAATTCCTTTCACTTAAACTCTTCTATGAGGGCAATTTTTGCGCTTACAATTACGACAAAGATTGCGTAGTTCCATTTCTGAATTGGCATTACATATCCCAAAAACTCCTGAAACAGATTTCGTAGGAGACATCAAATAGGTATCCGAGAGTTTGACCCCAATTTTTTCATGCGGAATGAGACCAAAGAGTTTCTTTTGTTCACGTATAGACCAATCACAATACCCAGGACTGTAACGATAGGTCGTTGTTCGATCTTCGGGGAGTTTTTTACGGATATATTCCTGCATGTACTCGGCCGCTTCTTCAGCGGCCGCTGAAGCTACCAAATTCAATAAATACCCATAGTGTGGCCGACGTTTCATCGCTTTTTTGACTAAGTCATCGATTTCTTTTCCCACGGTAGTCAGAAACACGGCCACCTTATCACAATCATTAAACATCTCCTTCAGATTTTTGCTGCTAAAATTCAAATCCTTTGATGATTTCTTATCTTTTTGGCTCCGAAGAGGAATAATACGGTAAATGCCTTGAGGCTTGATATGGGAAAGCACTTCCCGAATTGCTTTTTTCAATTGAGTTTTCGTTCTTTGAGAAACCTTACCATCTTCACCCTCTAAAATTGTGTCCAACAAATGTTTTTCGGATAATTTAACTGGAATAGAGTCGATTTCTTCAACAGACATAGCATACCATCTCCTTTAAAATTTTTTTAAAGCTTTCCTTCGTGGTATCACTCGTTATGCAAGAAGAGAAGAGAATTTTTTTTACTGTGAAGGTTTTCAAATATACGCCCTTGCGTTTGCGTATGTTCCCTCACAAACCACTATAAAACAAAATTGTGTTGAAATTCCCTACCGGAGAAATAATCTTCTATTATTTCTCCGGTATAAAACACCTTCATAAACAACATTCATGGAATCATTTTCATCGCTGGATGATATTATTATAATATTATCACGATGAAAGTATAGGGGTAAAAACAGTTTTGTGTGGGTTTGAACAATAAAAATCCAATTATCGCACTGTTTTCATTAGACTTATACATATTTCGGGAATTTTAAAATAATATAGAATCCTATATGTATTTTTGATAATTGTATTCTTATTATACCACAAGAGATAGCAAAAGCCCGTGAAGAGTGACCTTCACGGGCTGGTTTCATTCAGTGGTGTGACTCACCGGGCCTCGCTAGGGCCTAATCGCAAGATAGCGAGCTTGGAAAGTATTGGAGGAGAGGAACATAATCATCTAAATAAATATTCCTTATTATGATTATTATGAATGCTTCAAGTTTGAGCTAAGGCGGCCAAGTTTTTCTTTGCGGTTTCTGCTACTTGTTGATTCTCACTTTTTACGCATTGTTTCAACAACTTGGACGCTTCCTCGCTGCCAATGGTACCTAAGGTCTGTACCATAACGATCTGTTTATCGGTAGAGAGATCATCAAGGACATCCGCGATTGCCTTCACCACGGCATCACTTTTCATTTCTTGAGCCGTAAGCGCTGCGGCTTGCACCATAGAAAAATCATTGCCTTGAATCGCCTTGATCAGCGTCGGGATTCCTTGTTTTCCTTGGAGCAATACAACACCTCTCAGGCTTCCAGCCCGAACTTGATGAGGGACCTCGTCGAGAGTGAGTAAATGATTATAAATCTTCAGAGCGATATTTTTCTTCTTTTTAGAGAAGAGTGCCTCGGCACAACGAAGTAATCCTTCGAAAATATCAACCCGATTTTCTTTATTAGCATCCTCTAGGGCATTCATCAAATCCTTGGAAGCGCGTTCAGTTCCAATAGAACCCAAAGCACGGGCAGCGGCACTTTTTATTTTGGAATCTTCGCATTTCAAATGTTCCGCGACAAGTTGATCGGCCTTTTCATCGCGCCGAAATCCTACGGAGCCAATAACGCCAACAAGCGGCAATCCTTTAACTTTTTTCAATGCTTCACGCAAGACTTCATCCACAGCAGGATCAGGGTTGGGCTCCAACCCATAGCGAGCCATATGCGATAATTCTTCATCGTCCAATAATTGGGCCAACGGTTTGATGGATTTCTTCGTACCGATAACCCCCAACTCCCGGCAAGCATCGACTTTGTCTTTTCGTGAAGCCTCAGAGGATTGTAAAACCGCAATCAATTGCTCTTCTTTATCGTTCTCTGTGGCTGCATGTAATGCAGCTTGTAATTTTGTTTGTTTCATGAGAAATCTCCTTCTCGTCCTTTATATAATCCACGGTTCACGTTGAGCGCGTGAACGCAGGCGATTGGCTTGAGGATCATCGATAAATTCTTCCTTCACTGGGTCATAGCGCATATCCCTTTTGAGCCACATGCAAATATTGGCCGCATGGACAGTGGTCATGGAGTTATGCATCATCACAGGATTGGCCACCGTTTGTCGCCGGGATTTAATGCAATCCAAGAGATTGCGCCAATGATTCATAGGACGTTGGGTGCGTTGCATATAATTATTGACCAGTTTATCGAAATCCTTCAACATTTCAGAATCGGACACATCAGGCTTTTCATATCCATCAGCGATCGATACCCATCCATCTGTGCCAACATAACGAACTCCGCAGGATCCTTCCCAGCCTTCCAAGGCCAAGACCATTTTTATTCCATTTTTAAAATGAACCGTCATTCCATCTCCTGTAGGGTTATCTACATAGTTATATTCCACCGGAGAAGTATCCCAAGCGTCGATCGCCACTTGGCATTGTGCGAAGGTGTGGGCACCCCATTCCCCAATACAGCTGGTATGAAAATCATAATGCCCACGCCATCCGCCTTTGATGTATTGTTCATTGAAGGGACGCCAGGGACAGGGACCCAACCACGCATCCCAATCGACTTCCTCTTCAGGCGGTAGGGATTGTTCAGGAAGCCAATCATGGGTCATCATCGCATCATGCCAGGGAGCGATGTGGGCATATACGGTGTGCACATCACCTAAGCGTCCGGTTCGAACGAGTTCATTTGCGAATGTAAAATTGGCCTCGCTTAAACGTTGTGTCCCGGTTTGGTAAACGCGTCCATGCCGAGCGGCTGTTTCAACAACCGCCTGCCCCTCCGCGATGGTCATGCTAGAAGGTTTTTCGGTATAAATATCTTTCCCCGCGCGCATCGCCATGATCGACGCGACTGCATGCCAACGATCGCCCGTCGCGATCAGAACCGCGTCGATATCGGTGCGTTCCTCCAAGAATTCACGAATATCGCTGTAGAGTTTACAGTCAGTATTATCATAGCGAGCATCCACAATCTTTTTCACTTCTTCCCGTCTTGATTTTTGTGGATCACAATTGGCGACAAAACGCAAGTCATCTTCTTGCAAAAACTTCCGCATGTCATATTGACCACGCCCGCCAATACCGATTCCCCCCATGATGATCTTTTCATTGGGTGGAACGGCTCCATGTCGCCCTAGCACGCTGGTAGGAAGAACAAGAGGAGCCATGGCAATTGCACCGACCTGAGCACTTGTCTTAATAAACTGGCGACGATTGGGTTGCAACGGTTTCTTCGAATGTTTCGATTCGGTCATTGGATAGCCTCCAAACTTTGGCTTTGGTATTTTTTTCGGGTGTGATTATCAAAACAAGTTCCCAATTCTTTCACGAGCCGTTTAAACCAGAAACAAGGCATAACAATCCCACCCAAACGATCATAACAAATTATTCAAAGACAAATAAAGCGGTAAGATACTCATGGAGCCAAATTAATAAAAAAAGCCTGCAAGGGATTTTCACCCTTAGGCTTCAATCAATTGACAAACACACAATTCCCTTCCCCGCAAGATCATGAGGGAACGCAGCCGCGGTCTATCAGAGACCGCTTTAAGAATTGGAAGTACACTCGATATTTTATTTCTATATTTCGTCATATAACGTAATGCAGTCTCTTGCTCGATAGGGTCAACATGAGACCCTCTGTTTTTATAAAAAAAACGGAGACCTATAGCCTCCGTCATTCTACCAATGGGAAAAAGGTGAATCGATTATTTCAGTGGTAAAATCTCCACTTTACGAAACTCCACCGGATGACTTTCCGATTGGAGCGAGATATAGCCTTCGTGAATCATCGTATCTTTTTCATCAATATTAGCGACTTCTATATAATGCTTCGTATTGTTGTCGCTTGTATCCAACTGAGGTTTTTCGTACTGCAACACCACGTCATCATCGATAATATGCTTGATGACTTCATTCCCGTGCACTTCCACCATAACCGTCACCCATTGATCCCCATGATAAGTCTCTGAGGATGAAGAAGTACAATGCTGGGTGATTAACTCGCCCTCCATCTCCACATGGGTTCCCGGAGTGCACAGGTTGCCGGTCGTGCGCTCGCCAGAGCCACCTCCACCCAAGAGTTGCACTTCAATACTCACAGGGAAGTCCTGATCCTTGGTCATCGTTTTTGGCGGCTGGCAATGAAGCATGATCCCGCTGTTGCGAAACGCCCATCCCGCGCCATCTTCCATTTGCTCACCGATGAATCGATATTCTACCCGCAATAAATAATGCGAAAATTTTTCCTTATAAAAAATATGGCCAAAACGGTTATTAAATTGATCATACTCATCGTACGACACTTTCAACAAACCATCTTCAACCCGGAACGTGTTCTTGTAATTGTCGCCCAATTCGTGGTTACGAATTTTAACTTTCCAATCCTTCAAATCCTTGCCATTGAAAAGCGGGATCCAGTCCTTCTCTTCTTCATTGGCGAAGGTTCCCAAAGAAACCGAAAAAATCAGAGCGAAAACCAAGACACCTACAAATATTGAATATTTCTTTTGCATATTCTCTTCTCCTAATAAAATTAGCCTATTCTGCGGCAAGACCTGCGTTTTCAGGAAAAATCCCCAGTGGGAAAACACCGGATTGTCCCTGCCGATTATTCCTTTAAACGATTGATACGAGACTCAACCAAGGTTGAAAGACTCCCTCCGAATTCATGGATCATTTCCATTATCATTCGTTGTTCATATTCCAAGGGAGTATCCATCAATTGTTTGGACATTTCTAATATCCCATGAATCGGCGTTTGTATATCACTCGACACACTTTGCAATTCTTCTAATTGCTGTCTGTTATTTTCCTCGACTTTTTTTTGTTCTTCCATTAAGGAACTAATATCATGACAATTCAAGATCACCCCTTGATATTCATCACCTTTATAAATGGCCTGAATGTTGATCATACACTGCCGATCGCCTATATTGGCATAAAGTATGGGCTTATTATCTTGATCCACATGTTTAAGTTCGTACAAAGTGGCATAAAGATCAAGGCCAAAGATTTCTCTAACCAATTGTGTGAGGGAATAATTTTTTAAAAATTCTTTCGGAGTTTGCATCAAATCAAGGATCCATTGGTTGATTTCAATAATCCGATCCTCTTGATCCGCAAGAATAACCCCTTCATCCATACGATTCACAATCGAATGAAGAATCGCGGTTTGTGATTCCAAAGCCAGTTGATGTTCGCGGATTTTCTTTTCGTTTTCCTTTCGCTCGGTAATATCTCTTGCAATGAGCGCAAAATATTCCCCTGTATCCAAACAGACATAGGCATAAGAAAGATCGACATGCAATCGGTTTTGGGAGGTATCGATCAAGGTTTTCTCTTCCGTAACCGTTTTATTCAGCAAAATATTTTGATAAATATCATACCATTTCATCCCGCGATATTCAGCGACGATCTCCTTTAAAGGAAGCGAAAGAAGCGCTTCCCGCGAAAACCCTAACTTTTCATAGGCAGAACGATTGCAATCAACGATCGTGCCTTCTCTAGCATTGATGATAAAAATAAGATCATGGCTCAAATCTAAAATGGCTTGAAACTCTTTATTCGCGCGTTCAAAATCTTTAAGCGTTTTTTCACGTTCGAGCTGACTTTGAACTTGGATCTCACGATTTTCATGAAACCCTGCGGCTCTGCTTAATTTCTGTTCAATTGAATCAATTGTCATTTGGTGCTTTTGAACATAGTCAAAAATACCTTGTTTGATCGCTTCTACCGCTTCTTCCACTTCGGCATAACCTGTGAGAATCAAAATCGCCGCGGTGGGTTCTTTTTGTAAAATATGCTGTGCTAGTTCAACCCCCGCCGGACCTGGCATAACAACATCGACAATACAAATTTGGAAGTGATGATTTTCAAGCAATTGGAGTGCCTGTTTTCCATCTTCAGCTTCCATATAGTTCCATTGCAACCCCTCACAAATTCTCGATAATAATCCACGAATCATCTCATCATCATCGGCAATGAGTACAGAATAAGTGTCCATAATCCACCTCAATCGACTTTATGAAATTTCTTGGATGCAATACTTAGGACTTTTTGTTTTTTAGTTTCGTTATGATTTCTGTGGCTTTTTCCCATAGCCCCTGCTCCGCATAGAAAGCCGCCATTTCTTCTAGCAAGGCAGAATTGTCTTTCTGCAAGGCTAAGGCATGTTCATACGCTGCTTGGGCTTCTTCGTTGTGATGCTTTTTACGATGAGCACGTGCCAACAAAAGATGAACTTGAAACTCTTGGGGATTAATGTTTCGCGCTTGCTCTAATTGGGCAATGGCTTCATTGGTTTTGTTCAACGCCAGTAGAGATTGACTTACAGAAAGTAAAAGAGAAACCGATTTAGGATTCTTAGCCAGAACCGGTTGCAACGTATCCAACGCCTCCTGCCACTGTTCTAACTCCACATAAATAGTTCCTAACAAAATGATCAAGGAAAGGGACTGGGGCTGTGCCTTAATTCCCTCTTGTAAAACCTGGATCGCTTCATGAGGAAGTTCCAACTGCCGATAGGTAATCGCTAAATATTGGAAAATTGAAACCTCCGGATTTCCGTTTTCCATCAAATGTGTGAGTGAGGGAATGGCCTTATCCCATTCCTTTAAATGTACATAAGAGAGCGCAAGGGATTTGACGCACTCCCAATCTTCTTTTTGCTTTTGAACATAACTTTCCAACGCTTCGGGTACACGGGAAAAAAGTTTTTGTTCAAAAAGAATTCTTCCCCATTCTCTCCGGTAGGATACATGGTCGGGAAAAGCACGCACCAATACTTCATACGCATTCGAGGCTTGTTTCAGGTTCCCATTCTTATACCAATAATCGGCTAAGCGTTTACGCAACGAATGATCCTCAGGACATAATCGTAACACTTCAGCCAAAGCCGTGTAAGCATTTTTTTCATCTCGTTGACGAAAGAAGACATTGGCAAGAGTGCGATACGTTTCTGGTTCCTCTTTGTATAAATACAAGGCATAACAAAGTTCAGAAACCGCCTGTTTGTATTTCCCCTGCTTGAAATACTGACGGGCTGTTTTACGAGTCTGCGAATGGACCACCCGTGCGGCTCCCCGGTTGGCTCTCACCAATTTTTCGATCAGATTTTTGTAAAAAGCCACACGTTTTTCATACGGGTTGCCATCTTTGGTTCTTTCCTGGCTGAGCCGGATAATTTGGCGCTTTTGTTGATCTTCTAACGTTGTCAAACAGGCCATAAACAAGTTACGAACACTTTCCTCATTTTCCAAATCATTCGAAATATTGGTTTCAATGGTATCAAAATACCCCAGAAGATCATCCATCACGAAATCCAAATCATTCCTTACTTTGTAGGCTACCTGGCGCATACGAGCCAAGGATATCGTATTTTGGTGATCGAGTTTTTCTTCCACTTCGGCCGAGGAAAAATGATCCAGAGTTTTTTCCATTTTTTGGAGCAACTTTTTTTTCTCAAGAAACACTTGCATGCGTTCCATGAACGTATGCATGATTTGTTCAGTTTTCTGAGAAATCACCCGCTTGGTTTGCAGAGTACACAATTGATTATTATATCGCGTTATGAGGGACTCGATCTCATTGGCATAGCCATCCCGGCATAATCGCTTAAATTCTTGCTGAAATTCCTTGCGTTCATCCGATTTGCGACTGGCCGTTTGAATCGATTTACGCAGCGATTGCAATAATTCCGTACGCTTCTGCCCGGATTGCAAACGTTCTCTCTCGGCACGCCGGAGATCATCCTGATACTCCTGCAGATCAGCGCTCGATACGAGAGTATCTTCCTTAAGAGCATCGGTGATAGAATGAGATGAATCGTTCATCGCGTTTGGGCTTTCTTATCTTTTGGTAATTCTTGATAAGGAAATTGGACAATCTCGTCGCCCTGCTTTACGAAGATTGCCGGTCCGGTGGGTTTCTTAACCTCAAACTCCACCCCTTGGATTTCAACAATCGTTCCCGGAAAAATATTGTGTCGCGCACGGACGGTTCTGGATTTACGCAAGCAATTATCATATTGCGCTTGTAATCCGTCATTTTCCTGGTGTAATTCTTCCAGATTTTTTTGGGCTTTTTCCAACATTTCTTGCGCCCGCTTTCTGGATTCTTCAATATCGTCTTGAGGCGTATCAAATTGGCTTTGCCGTTGTTTTAAGATATCCAATACTTGATGACATTTGTCCAGGGCTTCTTCCTGTTCGGCGATTTTTTCTTGGGTTTCGATGATCATAGACGCAATATCCTCCGCACGTCCTCCCAAGCGAATCACAGTCTTTACTCCGAGTTCAGAGCCGATATTCGAAGCGATTACATTTGAATCAGCGATTATCTCGCCTCCTACAATGTTTCCCGGATGGCCGCTCACGACCACATCTTCGCCTGCATTAATCTGGGAATGGGTAATTTCTGTTTCAGCGGTAATACTATTTAAACTATTGGCGGTGGCATTGGCAATAAATTTCGCCGTAATATCACCATTGGCCTCTAGAACCGCTTTCCCTTTCCCCTGAACCCCACCCAACACCGTAATGGCTTCTTTGGCTTCTAAATAAGCCCCTTCGACGATTTTCCCTACATGAATATCCTTCTCCGTTTTTATAGAAAAGCCCGTTAGCACATCACCATTTACAATAACCGATACTTTGGTAGAAATATTCCCGGTTTTATATGAGATGCTTTCCGATATTTTCAATGCCGGTTCAAGATGAATCACACCCTCTCGCTTGGTTATACAACAATCCTCAGTGGCCACCAGATGTAAATCATCATCGGAAATCTTCGTATAGTTCATTTGGGGAAACTGGGCTGCCTGCGGTTCACGGGCAGGAATCTCACGTCCCAACACCGTATATCCTGACTTCCCCGATACTGGTGGGATTTTTTTCGCCAAGACCCCACCCGCTTGGATATATTCATATAAATTAATATCCTTGTAAGAAACCTTATGTTGATCGACTTCTTTGGGCTTGTAGTTTAAATCATCCACGTGAAGCGTATATTCAATCCGTCCATCTTTTCCCTTGGTCGGTAATTTTCCCTTTGCTACACATACTTCTTCATCAAATTGGCGTTCGGTAAACAGATCACGTATAACGTCCTTCTTAATCCCATGAGTGATGCCCACATTGTTTAAATATTGAAATACAAGATCTTCATCGAAGAACATTTCATCTTGGGTTTCAATCATGACATAAGCCGTCATGCCATTAGAACTTACGCGGATATGCGGCCCTAATAACTGGATCGCTTGAACCAGGAATTGAGGCAGACCGGATTTAGCATCCATCTCCACATTCAATTGCTGTACCAATATCTTACGAGGAATATGAAAAAAAGTTTTTCGCATTGAACGGATACTATTTTGTAAGGTTTCGCGTAAACGTTCGTTGGACATGGTTTCTTGAATAAATCCCAATGTATCCAAGAAAGATAACAAATTTTCGATCTCCATCGTGTAAGATTTCAATTTCGCTTCAGGACTCGCTTTCAGTCCTTTAAGCAATTCTTCCAACCCATCACTCAAAATTTGAAAGACCTGTACATAATCCACGTTCTGTCCGGTTTGCATTTGGCTTGCCATTGAACTTCATCTCCTGGCTTTATTACCCATTATCTTGTTTCTCCTGATAAACCATTCGATGAGATGAGGATATTTCACTCGATTGTTCCGATTGGGCACTTTCTTTATCTTTTGATTCAACAAATTCAGTCCATGCGGTTCTAAATAAATCCACGTATCCCACGATTTTATTAAATAGCGGCGTCAAATAGGTTTGATCGGCTTCTTTGAAAAGATCCTTATTTTCCAACAATTCATCAGGGGGATAATGCTCAAATTTTTCAAAATAAAGTTTGCCTTTATTCAAGAGAGAACGAATTTCTTTTGAACATTGAACTAAATTCTCTGAGACTTCTCCTTCTTGGTCATGATACAAGATTTCTTCCAGATGCTGGGTGAGCGTTTGTTCTCCTTGGTCAAGGAGATTGAACTGAAATTGAAAAAGCTGTTGCTTACTTAACAAAAATTCCCGCCGATACTCTTTGGCTTTACGTATATACGGCTCCAAGCGTTTCTGCTTCGCTAGGTATTCATCCATGTGGCGGTCACAAAACGATTGACAGAGATCCACATTCGACAAATTATCCTTATTTAATGAATCCACCATATTGGAGGTCGCATCTTCCATTTCTTGTAGAATGGGATCCTGTTGCTTTTTTCGTTGAATTGCGTTCTCCAAAATGCGATACTCCCGCGCATGGCTGACCGACATATTTTGGATGCACTCTAAATTGCGAAGTAAGGCTGTGAATGCCCCGCTTTCTTCAGGAGAAACTTTGCGGATTGTGTGAATCAAGGAGCGGCATGCTTCCACCCGCCGGTTGATCTCGCTGGTTAAGCTATCTTCTCCCCGTACAGTCCTTTTTTGATATTTTTTCCCGGACAATTTCCGCTGCTTGGAAAGAATCTCATTCATTTCTTCCACTGTGATCCAGACCACTCGACCGCCGCGAATGGTTTTTACCATATTTTCAGGATTGACCCCTTGCTGCTTGGCTTTATGGGTGGATACAGCGGCATCGATGTCCCCAAGCATTTTATGAATCTCTTCCATAGAATACTGGTTGCGGACAGAAATAGATTTTTTTTCGTTCGGTTCTTTTTTCTTTGTCTTGGAACCATGTTTCATACCGTTAAATAACACCTCATTACGGAGAATGGTTTAGTGAATGGATTCTTGAGTCTGGTTTAATATTGTTCGAATTGTTTTGAGTAAATCATCTTGGGTAAACGGTTTTTGGATGAATGGCATCTCCTTCTCTAAAATCCCATGGCGAATAACCGCTTCACTGGTATAACCGGACATATAAAGGACGGGTAAGTTGGGTCGGAGGCTATGGATACGTTCCATCAATTGCCTCCCGCTCATACCCGGCATGACCACATCGGTGATAATCAAGTCCACGGAATCATCCGTTTGGCAAAGTTGAATTGCTTCTGCCCCTTCCTTAGCGACTTTCATTCTATACCCATAAGCAGCAAGTCCACGTTGTAGTAGTTTTCGTACTTCCGCATCATCCTCGACAATGAGAATTGTCTCATTGCCTTGTAAAGTAGAGAAATCATCTGAATTCTTTTCCTTCATTGTAGCCTTAGGTTCACAGCGGGGAAAATAGATTTTAAAACTCGTTCCATACCCCGGTTCACTATAAACATGAATGACCCCATTATTATGTTGTACAATACCATACACCGTCGATAATCCCAAACCGGTTCCTGCTTTTCCCTTCGTCGTGAAGAAAGGTTCGAAAATACGCCGCTTGATCGCAGGCTCCATACCCACCCCGGTATCGGTGACAGTCATCAACACGTACTCCCCTTCTTTCAACGCAGGCAGAGTTTCTCCCAAGGGGTTGTTTACGGTTACATTCTTAATATCAATGGTCAATTTGCCTCCATGGGGCATGGCATCACGAGCATTCACCGCAAGATTCATAACAATCTGTTCCATGTTCCCGGGATCAATTTTTACCGACCCAATATCTTTCTCAATGACGGTGAGTAATTCGATATCTTCGCCAATCAAGCGCCGCAGCATTTTATCCATATTTTCGAATATTTCTCTCAGGCGAATCACTTGAGGCTGCATCACCTGACGCCGGCTGAAAGTCAGTAACTGCCGGATTAATACTGCAGCACGATCAGCGGCTTTTTTGATTACTTCAATATCATGCGCTAATCGTAAATCCCCTTGGCTTCTCTTAATCAAAAAATCGCTATAGCTGTTGATCACCATCAATAAGTTATTAAAATCGTGAGCGACTCCGCCGGCTAATTGTCCCACGGCTTCCATCTTTTGTGATTGCAAAAACTGCTCTTGCAGTTTCTTCTTTTCCGTAATATCCCAAAAAATCCCTTGAACCCCAGTGGCATTCCCCTCATGATCGAAGATTGGGGTTTTGGTCACATGGACAACGCATTTTTCTCCGCTTTTAGTGATATTTTCTTCTTCCACCTCTAAAGTTTGTCCGGTTTGCAATACTTTATGATCATCCTGCTGAAACTTGACTGAAAGAGATGGAGGAAAAAGATCCGTGTCGGTTTTCCCAAAAATCTCCTCTTGCGTTTTTCCGACAAATTGGCAAAAGCGGGAATTCGCAAAGGTAAACTCTCCCCGTTCATTTTTACGAAAGATATTTTGGGGTAAATTTTCTACCAAAGAGAAATATAAAAATTCTGATTCGATGAGTTTCTTTTCCGCCTCAACCCGATCGCTGATATCGAGCACGCCGGCAATAGCACCTTTGAATTGACCGCGACTATCGCTTACAGGAGAAGCGGCAATAAGAGCACTGAAAGTAGTCCCATCTTTACGCTTTAAGAGAATATCGTGAACTTCTTTCACACCTTCTTTGCGTCGTTCTATATTCTTTTTGCATTTCTCGATATCATCCTCAGCAATAAACGCTAATAAATGTTTTCCGATCATCTCATCGACTTCATACCCCAACATTTCCGCCATCCGCGGGGTAACAAAATCGGTATAGGCGTCTTTATCAATCGACCAAATTCCCTCATAAAGACTGTTTAGCAAGAGTTGATAGCGTCTCTCACCTTCATTAAGCGCCTTTTCCATCTTTAGAGTTTCAGTGTTATCTCGAATCGTGATCTCCTGCAGCATAGCATGCCGCTCGATGGCATAACGTAGTTGACGTTCGAGAAAAGGACGCGTAATTTCACTTTTGATAAGATAATCTTGGGCGCCTTTCTTTAAGAGCGATAAAGCCCTCTCTTGATCCTCATCCTCGGCCAAAAGCACAATAGGAATATCCGGGAGAAGTTCACAAACGCGATCGAACCCTTCTTCACCAACGGAATCCTCTTGTTCTAAATCAAGCAAAATGACATCAAACGCAGTATTTTCCAAATGTTGCTTAGCCTGTTCTACACTCTCTGCCCAAGTCGCTTGAATCGAGTGGGTAGAATTCTCTTTTTCTGAAATACGAAATAATGGCTGAATCAAATAGCCATAATTTTCATCCTTTTCAATAAACAACGCATGAATATTGGAAACTTTCAATGTATTATACCTATCCGTAATATGTGTAAAATTCTATTCTACCATGGTTGCCTCACAACAATCATTACTCTTTCTGATTAAAAACAATCCGTTTCTTCGCTTTTCGAAAGCGAACCTTTTCTTTAGTCAAATAATAAAATATCTTTAAAATTATTTAACATATAGCAAACCTCCTTTGAAGTATACTCGAATTCTAGAAAAAATATATCGGGAAATTAATGAAATTTATGTAATGAATAATCCTACAAAATCGTAGGAATATCACTTCAAGGGATCATGATATATCTTGCAATTCATTTTCAGTCTACAGGATCCAAGAGAAAGATAATTGCATCTTTTCGTTACATCCTGGCAGGATTAGATAGATTTACGAAAAAGACAAACAACGATTGGTGAAAGTTTATAGAGGTGCACATATATAGGAGGAGGACTTAACCTCCTCCTGAGGTGTGATAGGTCGCATGAAAAAATTAATAAGGAAAACGATACTGTAAGGGGGAGCGTACTTTGCCTTGATCCGTTAATGCCATTAAACCTTTTGTGAGTAAATCAAACCAGCTGAGTTCTCGTTTTACTTTTTCAACCACGGTGGGCTCTCCCTCAAGGCCGGCTAAACTCGCGGCCAGTTTGATCGCATCTTCCAGAGTGCCAATTTCATCCACCAGGCCGATCGAGTGCGCTTGACGCCCTGTATAAATTTTCCCTTGAGCAATCGATTTAGCATAAAGGACTATGGTATCTTCACTTACACCAAAATTAAGGTTTTCGATATCTTTCAATTTTTCTCGTATTTCGGTAGCATTTTGAATTTCACCGGCTGAAGTAGCACTTTGAGTCGCTTCGGCCATGGTAACATCCGCAATCTCTAAAGCTCCGGTGGCTTCGTCAACCGATTCTGACTGAACACTCTGATGCTCGGTTTTGTAATAATCTTTCTTTTGTTGGACTCTTTTAATTAAATCGACCACATCTTCCGTGAAGGGATATCCATTCATTTCATCGATACTTTTTTCCAGCAGCAACTTTTCGAACGATTGTTTTCTACCCTCCACCACGGCTTCAATAAATTGCATGTAGGTATCATCGATCACCCCTTGCATCATCTCCCGCTCATAGGGTTCAAGTTCACGTTCCATTGAGCCAAAGTCCTTGTATTTCCCGGCTTTAATCGTCTCGTAATCGAGACCGATTTTTTCCAATAATTCTTTAGCCTGCAAAAATTTGGAATATACCCCGATGCTACCTGTTAATGTTCCCTGAGAAGAAACGATTTTGTCGGCATCACAGACTGCGTAATACCCCCCCGAAGCCGCAACCGAACCAAACGAAGCCACTACAATCTTATTATGCTTCTCTCTCACATCCCGCAGTGCATCATAAAGTTCCTGCGATGGGGTTACGGCACCTCCAGGACTATCGACTCGAGTTACGATCGCCGCGATACTCGAATCTTTCCCATAATCACGAATTTGATCGACCCAATCTTCGACATCATAAAGGACCCCTTCAATCCGTACTAACGCCACTCGTTTACCGCCAAGGAAATTGGGAGTGCTGCCTTTCATCACGACCACTGCAAGAGTCACAATCAAGCCAATCAAGATGATAATAACAATGAAAAACGTCAAAAGTATGAGAATTCCTGTACTTTTCTTCATAATACGCTTTAGCCCTTTTCTTTTTTCCGTGTAATATATGTGAAAAGATATAGTATTATAACAATCTTAGCAATAAAAATTGTGCTGGAACCAAGAACCATGCCTTACGAATACGTGTATTTATTTCTCGTTGGGAGTATAACCTCTTTCATCGCCACGCCTTTCTTTCGCAAGCTGGCTCTTTCACTCAATATTACCGATCATCCATCCGATCGAAAAATCCACCGCCAGCCGGTTCCCTATCTGGGTGGTTTGAGTTTTCATTGTGTGTTTAGTGTCGGATTACTATTCCTTTTTCTCTTCATGCCTTATACCCTCGGCCAGACCGATACACTAAACCATTTGATACTATTATACCTTATCGCGACCGCCTTTCTTATCCTGGGGATCATTGATGATATTTATTCCATTTCGGCTTCGATCAAACTGGTAATCCAAAGCCTATTGTGTATCATCCTAGTAGCCTTCGGTTTTTCCATCACTCAAATGACCAGTCCCTTCGGGGGAATCATTCCTTTAGGCTGGTTTGGTACCATTGTATCGTTTTTTTGGATACTGACTATTGTTAACGCGATTAATTTCATCGATGGATTAGACGGCTTAGCAGGCGGCGTGGTTTTCTTCGCTGCTTTGGCCAATCTCCTTATTTCCTTGTTCGAATGGCAGAACTATATCTGTTTGGTTTCTCTACTACTTATGGCTGGAGTATTGGGCTTTCTGCCCTTCAATTTTTCCTCCAAGAAAAAGATTTTCATGGGCGATGCTGGAAGTCTCTACCTGGGCGTATGGCTAGCGGGAAGTTCGCTGGAAAGCAATGTGAAATCCTCCACCGTGATGTCGTTATCTCTCCCACTCGTCATTCTATCTATCCCTTTATTGGATGCACTCTTGACCATCGTACGCCGTGGTAGAAAAGGCCGTCATTTTTTCAAGGCTGACCGCGAACATATTCATCATCGCATCATCCGCCTAGGGTTTAGTGACTTACAAGCCGTATGCTTTCTTTATGGACTTTGTTTTTTACTCTCGATGTCGGCGGTTTTAGCCGCTCAATTGCCTAATCGCTATTCTTTTTTATTCATCTTTGTATTTCTCGCGGCGATCACGTGGGGATTGATCGTCTTTAATGCATTTGAGAACCGTCTCATAGGTTCTCAATCAATTACCCCCGCATCCGAATCACCAGCACCACCACGAAAACCGCAATAAACAAGATCACTGCGCCTAAGATAATCCCTTGTAACCAATCCCACCCTTCGGGTTCCACCACTCGTTCCGGCAACTGCAATTCGACTTCGTTGGATGCGTTGCCACTTGAAAAGGAGGTACTACCACTTTCAGGAAAAGTGACGCTAAGTTCAATGCGATCCGTTACGGGATATTGCAAATCCACCATTTTTTCATAATCGAATGGTTCATAGTCTTCATACGGAATATTTCCATTAAAGGTCACCCCGCTGCTGGTTTGGAATTTAACTTGTTTCCAACCCACCCGGGGGAAATTATCATCTTTATATACAAAAGATAGAGGCTCTCCTATGGGTAGGGTATCCGGTAAAGAGCATAAATAGCCCAGATCGATTTTGATCACATTGATCCCATTATGCCCAATAAAACTATAGGCATCTCCTACCTTGAAACGCGGTTCCAAGGTAAAGTCTCCAAGCTGAATGGTTTGATTCTCCGCATATTGTTTGGCCCGCTGCTGGATGAAGGCATCCCGTTCTTCTTCCGAAATTTTGCCATCATCATTGGCATCCAGCTGTTGGGCCGCTTTCTCTGTCGGTTTTAATCCCAATATCACCTCATATAAAATCATGAGATGGGTTTGGGTCATGGTTAGATTGGCATAGCGATCGATACTCTCAGGATCGAGAGCGTGCGAGTGACTTCGCTGGCAACCCTTAATCATGCAGAGTAGAATCAGTCCCAATGTTACAACGTTTTTTTTCATCATTCTTGACTGGAATCCGCGACCGAACGCATAACTAAGCCTGTGGGAATTTTGGGATAAAAATCGGTCGACTTTTGCGGCATTCGCACCCCATGAAGAGAAACATCAAAAACGGTTTGCGGCGGGATTCCCGCCAGCAGAAAAGCCGCATCATAATCCCCTGTATTGACCAGTTCAATCGCTTCTTCCTCCTCACGAATGTATTTAGTATTGGAATGCATGGTTTCTTTATCCAATTGTAAACAATGTTCAAACAATAATTGATGTAAAAGGGTTACGTTAAGCCCCCGTAATGCGGGGTGAACCTCTTTCAAAGGAGGAATTTCTACATCTTTTTTGGGAGAAAGCACCCAACCTTGCTCCTTCCCAACAACCACGATTCCCTGTTGATTCGTCGTCGCTTGCAGCTGCTTCCGGACCATTGCACCACTGCGTTCGGGTAAAGACTCAATCGTAAAGAAATCTAAACATTTCTCGGTTACTTTGTTGACCCAATCGTTGGGCAATCCCGAAACAACCCGATGGGTGGGAAGCACCAGCAAGCCGGGACTTTTGGAGGGGACGATGAAGACCATTTGGCTGCCCCAAGGTTCCTTTTGAGGATCTTTGCCGGTTTTATCGCGCATTTCCCGGCAATAATTCTTTGCGGTTTCATGGCGATGATGACCATCCGCGATGACCAACGTGCATTGTTCCATAAACTTGGAAGCCTTCTTCACGGCCGTATCATCGTTTATAGCCAAAAGCGCATGTTCTTGCTCTTCTTCATCACGAAAGCGGAACAATTCCTCTGTCGCCTGAGAGAAAATCTCATTCCACGCATCTACCTCTCCATCCCCAAATAAGAAAATCGGCGATAAATTGGCTTGAGTCTCACGAATCAAACGTAATCGATCCGCTTTTGGCCCTTCAAAGGTATGCTCATGCGAATGTGGGCCGCCCTGTTCTTCCAATTGTAACGCCCCAAACAAGCCGGTACGTGTCCATGTTTCCCCTTTGTAGGTGTACGTTTGCTGATAAACATAAAAACAAGGCGGATCCTCAACCAAGACATTATCTCTACGCCACATACGCCAAAGTTGAGCGGCTTCCCTATACCAGTCTTGAGAGATCGTATCGGTAGATTGGGTCATTGTATCGATTTCGTTGTCACTTGGCGGGGGGAGAATGAGTTTGACCACATTATGCTCATCGCGTTCCCATAAGGCTTCGCGTTCTTCAGAGGTGATTTTGTCATAGGGAGGCGAAATTAACTCGGCCAATGAATTCTTCTTTTCTGTATTAAAACGGATTCCTGAAAAAGGTTTAATTTGCGCCATAATAAGTTTTATCCTTTAAATTTGTTGTACTATATCCCTAGATTCCATTCCCAAACACACGGGGATAATAAACAATTATTGATTGATACTTCACTAAAAATATTATAGAGTGTGGGATGATCAATAGAACAAACTATTATTATATACCAAGATTTTTATAGGCGAACGGTATCACAACGCCAAACTTTATTAGGAGTTTTAATCAACGCCTAGTCCATCATGCGCGAAGAAAGCATTTCATGAACTTCACGTTGATAATGTTGAAACTCATCTTGTGATTCAGATGAACTTTCGGTAGGTTCTGTTCCTTTGATAAAAGGAATCCTCTGAGTATCTTTCTTATTTTCAGAAGCAAGCTTCCCGGTTTTAGGATCAATATCCTCAAAAACAATATTGGAGGGTGGAGAAATTTCACCAAATAATTCGGGATGCGTCTCATAGGCCTTTTGCATAAAATCCATCCAGACGGGTAGAGCCACTTTCGAACCCGTCATTTTTCTACCCAAGGATTGCCCAAACGTATCATACCCAAGATAAACAATACATAGTAAATCCTTCGTATAACCCGCAAACCAGGCATAGACACAATCATCCGTCGTCCCTGTTTTCCCCACACACCAGAAGGGTAACTCGGTTGCGTCTTGGGCAGTTCCTTCCTCCACAACTCCACGCAGCATATGTGTTGTAAGATAGGCATTTTCAGGGGAGAGACGATGTACAGGATAAGAAGGGGGATCGAACTCATAAAGCAAAGTTGGAGTATCTCGATGCGCCTCGCGTCGTTGATAGACTTTTTCTACCATATGTAAGGGGATAAAATCGCCTCCATTGGCCAACACCGAATAGGCCTGAGCCAACTGTATCGGAGTGACACCCGCTGTACCCAAGGCAATCGATAAATTCGATTCATCAATAGGTAATTCAAAGGTATAGCGGCAGAAATTACGCAAATGCTGAATCCCTTCGCTGCGGCTTCCCATGTAGTTATCCAAGAGCCACACGCTGGCCGCATTCATGGAATGAATCAAAGCATTCCGCAGCATCACTCGACCATAATATTCACCTTCGAAGTTCCTAGGTGTCCATCCCCGCCAAAATTCTTTTTTCTCATCTTTAACCATAGAAGCCAGCGTCCAATTTTGATCGGGAGCAGCCAGCGCGGCGGTATAGAGTAAAGGTTTGAAAGCACTCCCAGGTTGGACCGTGACCGCTTGCATAGCGCGATTAAATTGTCCCCCATGCGTATTATCATTGTAATCATACCCTCCCATCATAGCCAACACTTTTCCTGTAGAAGGTTGGACTGCGATTAATGCACCCTGGACATACTGATCCTCGGCGACCCTCAGGTGAATTTCACCGTCTTCTTCAACGGCCAAGGTGCGGAGAAAAAACCCTTCCTTTAACAATCCAAATTCATCGTACCAAGTCTCTTGCAAATCTACCTTCATAGGAAGAGGATTTTCTCCCCCGTTCACATTCAACAATTTAACCTCGATGGTCCCTGTTTCTTCATCAAAATCGGACACCGCTTTGGCATCATAGACCCCACCTGCTTGGAGGGTATTTGGACTGTTATAATTCGCCCATCGATAAGAAGAATGTCCCCAGTTTTTTCCTCCAAATTCTCTACGGCGCCGTTCATGTTTTTCGATTCCTTCTCGCAGACTCGACTCGGCGGCTTCTTGCAACGCGACATCCATGGTGGTATGGATATCAATTCCTTGTCCATAAAGTTCAATCGGCATTCCGTTGAAATCGTCAAATTTGTTGCTGACAAACTGTCGCCGTACCGCAGAAGAAAAGTAGGGATACCGGGCAATCTGGGGACGTCGTACACTGCGTGACCTAACTTCAAACGGCTCGGTAACCGCATGATCAAATTCTTCTTGGGTAATCACTCCTTCGCGCCTCATGACTTTGAGCACCACTTCGGTGCGTTTTTGGGCTTGCTCAGGTTTACGTACCGGTGAATAAGCATTCGGACGTTGCAACATCCCCGCAAACAATGCACATTCTTTCAATGATAAATCGGAAATATGTTTCCCAAAATAAAATTCGGCTGCATTGGCCACCCCATAAATATTCCCACCCAGAAAGACTTGATTTAAATAGATTTCCAATATTTCGTCTTTGGTGTAGCGTTTCTCGATTTGTAAAGCAAGCAGTACTTCGAAGATTTTCTGGGTAAAGGTCTTTAATCCGGTTTGCGGCAGCTGATAGGGGAGATGATCATTGAGGATTAAATCCTCTGCTAATTGCATCGTGATGGTGCTTCCTCCCTGCTCTCGTCTGCCAGTGCGAAGATCATGATAAGCAGCGCGTATAAACGCACGGGGACTAATGCCGAAATGCTTATAGAAACGAATATCTTCCAAGGTAATGACAGCATCAATTAAATCCTTGGGCATTTCAGCCAGGGGCACCATTTCCCGGTTTTGTCTTTGGTTAAAAAAATCCGCGATTAATTCATTCTGCTCATCCCCTGAAAACATGCGCGAAGGCATCCAAGGACTATAATCTTCCAAATAGGGTATCGTGGGTAATTGATCTAAATAAATATTAAGGATTCCGATGCCAACACCCGCAGTGGTTCCCGCCAACAGAGAGAAAAGACAAAGCATCAACGCCAGCGGCTTCCAGAACGACCGTTTTTTTCTCTCTTTGGCATTAGCCCCATAAGCGGTATCTTCTACGGATTTATCTTCTGAAGAGTTGGCTTGGTTCATCATGGAAATATCAGGTAAATCATGTTCAAAGCCATACGGTGAATCCTGAGTACGCTTCTTCTGCTTCTTGGCCAATTTTTTTTGGATATTTTCCAACTCGCTTTTTAAAGGCGGCAATTTTGATTTGGATTCTGATTTATTCTTTTTCATACGTTTTAACGCCAGCGATCAAAGATAATTATTGGTAAAGATTATACCATAAAATCATGTACTTTAGAAAACAGTTATGCCATCTGTAAAATGACTTTCTTGCTTCCTTTTTCCTTTGCTTTTTCCCAGGCTTTCTCTGCTTCTTCGATAGAATAGATACTTTCGATAAGCCGTTCGACAGGAACCGCACGTTTGGCTAGCATCTTTAACGCAGGTTGAAATCGTCCGCAACGCGAGCCCACGACCGTCACTTCATCAATTACCGCTGGAGTCAGATCCACCGCTTCGGCTTTTGCCATGGTGCTCTTCAAAACAATCACACCTCGTGGTCGCACTAACTGCATCGCGTTGATAAGCCCCTGAGTTTTTCCAGTGGCATCGACCACATAATCCCATTGTTTAAAGTGTTCTTTTGGCAATTCACTTTCAGTCACAATTTCGGCCTTATCTGCCGCTAACTCTAATTTATCACGATGATGTCCCACCAGCATTAACTCACCCTGATGACGACCGGCAAACGCAAAAAGGCACATCAATCCCAGTTTTCCATCCCCCAGCACACATACTCGCTCATGAGGTTGAACCTGGCATTGCTCAAAAATCTCCAAGGCGGCGGCCAAGGGTTCAGTAAAAACCGCTTCTTCATCAGGGATCGCCTCGGGTACAGAAAAGAGATTTCTATGCGGCAGGGTAACATACTCCGCCATACATCCATCGCGTCCCAGGATACCCAACACCGTGCGATTGGGACAATGGCGTTCCATATCACTCTTGCACCAGCGACAAGTACCGCATCCAGCGTTAATCTCGCCAACAACACGGGTTCCCTTCAAACCCGCGGGGCTGTTCTCTGCCAATTCCCCTACAAACTCATGTCCCAACACGCCTTCGTATCCCATATAACCTTGTGTTAACTCTAAATCCGTTTGGCAAATACCGGCCATTCGGACTTGGATTAACGACTCACTTTCTTTCCCTTCCGGTTCAGGATAATTTGTATCCAAGGCTAAGCCTGTTGATCTAACGACGAGTGCTTTCATGAGACCATTCCATTCCTACTTTGATTAACGTTTGGTTGACTATTAGGTTATGATGCGTGAAATTCTGATCAAGTCATCACATGGTTAAAAATAACAATCCGCCCGTCGTCTCGTATATCAATAATAGACAAACGGGCGGAGGGAATAAATATAGTCTCTTAAGCAGGAATAATCTCGCGTTTGATAGGATCGAACATCATCATTCGACGTTCTACACAAGCGCGATCTCCTAAAATCACGGCGACTCCTTGTTTGTAACCTTTATCCATGTCTGCATTAGGCTGTTCCCGATCACGTATACATTTTAGCCAATTCACCATATGATCATCTTGTTCAATATCTTCAACCTCGGTACCTTCTTTCACTTTATTGGGATGCTCGCTGCCCTCACCGGACACCCGCGGATTAATCCCTAGCCGATCATTACCATCGGGCATATCGATGCTCATGGTGCCTTGGCTGCCAAAAAACATCGTATAGTCATTGGCTGCGTTCCCAAAATGGGTGGTGTAAGAAGTCACAAATCCCTCTGGATACTCTAAAATGACTGTGGTGGTATCGGGTGCGGTACGTTGCGATTCAGAAGTCGGTGAAAAAATCCCTGCATGTCCAACCGCAAAGCGTGGAAAATCGCATTCCAAACAATAATGAATAAAATCGCTGAAATGACTCATCCATCCCCCAACGGTGCCGTTGGTAAAATCTAAATACCCCATCCAAGCCCCATGTTGATCTTGATTAAAAGGACGATAATTTCGATTATACAAAAACTCCCGCCAGCGGGTTTGCTTCTCACTCTCGGGACCTTGGTAATGATTCCAATAAGGCAGGTAATGACTACGGCTTTCCTCCACACGCAGAATCTTGCCTAATTGTCCCGATTGTAAAAACGCTTTTGTCCCTGCCGCTCCTTGGCTGCTGCGTCCTTGGGTTCCATGCTGAACCACGCAATCGGAGGCTTTCACGACATCATAGGTTTGGTTCAATATCTCCAAATCCAGGGCGATCGGTTTTTCCACATAGGCATCTTTTCCAGCCCGTACTGCATCTATTAAATGAGGGCAATGCAAATGATCAGGTGTAGCGATAACAACCGCGTCAACCTCAGGATCCTCCAGAAGCGCTTGATGATCACGATAGATTGTGGGCTGGAGTTCGAATCGCTGTTCCACAAAATTGGCCGCCGATTCAACTTTGTCTTTCCACACATCGCATACCGCTACGATTTCTACAGGAACTTCTTGAGAAGCGCGGTGAATCCATCCCATATGGAAACTGCCTCGCCCCCCACATCCTATAATCCCAACTCGTATTTTTTCATTCGCACTATATACCCGCTTAGGCTGTAGTTGGCTCCATACCGCGGCTGAACTCACCGCCGCGCCGGTTTTGATAAAATCTCTGCGATTGGGTTTATGATTCATGATTCACCTCTGTATTAAATCAAATTGTTTAGATGTTCTAAACTTTTCTGCGCTTGCTCAATGGTCCCACACTCTACCGAAAGCACCAAATCCCGGTTTAAAGGTTTCAATAGGTCTACCACTTTTTTCCAGTCAATCACACCTTCGCCGCAGGCAACTCCAACTGGAACCCCAGTCACCTTTCCTCGCTCTTCTAATTGCACTCCACCAATGTCTTTAGCATGCACATGAATCAGGCGATCCTTCAATTTCTCCAACTTCATATAAGGATCAATTCCGGAAATATACGCATTCCCGGTATCATAATTAATTTGCAAATAAGGGGAATCAACTAAATTCGCAATCCGTAACAGCCCTTCAATTTCCTTGGAATAAATCTGATGATTTTCCACTCCTACATAAATGCCATATCGTTCCGCTGTCTTCATAACCTGCGTCAGCGTGTATTTCATCATTTGAAACGCGGTTTCATCATCCATCCAATCGGGTTTTACCCCTTCATCGGTATTGACGACCGAAGTCCCTACATCCGAAGCAAAACGAATCGCCCGTTGTAAATATGGAACACTAATCTCGGGTCGCATTAAGGGGCAATGGGCTGAGAGTCCAGAGATTTGCACGCCATGTTTGTCACAAATTTCCTTCATTAGAAGAGGGTCTTCTTCCATACTAAATGAATGAAAATACCCGGCTTCACTGAGCAATTCCCGCCCGTTATGTACCATCGGCTCAACGTACTCATAACCAATTTCCGCTGCGATTTTAACCCCTTCAGCAAAGGATTTATCATGGCTACGAACGAATTCCATATTAATTCCAGCATATAATGTACCCATTCTTTTCATCCTCCAAATCGTTTAGACCTATTTTTCACTCTTTCATCCCATCATACACTATGCCTAGGTGGAAAGGAAAGTCATGTCATGCTCGAATATGCTTTAGTTTTAGGGATATGTATTTTGGGAAGTATCATCATGCAGGCCATGGGTTGGCCAACCGCCTTGTGGATGCTATGCATCATTGTCCTCACTCTTCCCACTCTTTATGCTGCTTACGCAGGAGCGCCCTATGTTCCCACGGATCCAAAGACGGTTCAATCCATGATTCAATTAGCAGAAATTGTCCCTGGAGAGCGGGTAATCGATCTAGGTTGTGGTGATGGAAGATTGATCCAAGCCGCCCAAGCAGCGGGAGCGAAAGCGAAGGGATATGAGGTCTCACTCTATCTTTTTATTCTCGGCCGCTTTATAAAAAATTTGGATGTACGTTTCAAAGATTTATGGAAAGTCGATGTGTCGGAAGCTGATGTTATTTTTTGTTATTTAAACCCACGCACTCTTGCCCGCTTCGAACAAGAACTATGGCCACAATGCAAACCAGGATGCCGAGTGATCCTTAACACCTTCGCCTTGCCCCACGTTAACCCTACTAAGAAGGTCGGCACAATTTATCGATACGATAAAACCTAAGTTCACATGAAAAAAGCCTTCCTTACGAATGGAAGGCTCTTCCAATACGAAAAAAGAGAACAATTAGGACAAAATCCCTTCAATTTCTTCAAAAACTTGTTCATCCGTAAAGAGATTTTGACGAGCTGCCCCTGAAGGACAAGCCGCTACACATGTTCCACAACCTTTACATAAAGCCTCATCGATGACGGAAATCTTTTTCTCCGATTCATCAGATATAGCATCATATGGACACACCGAAACACAAGTTCTACATCCACTACAATGATCTTCTACAATATAGGCCGTGTTCGGTTCCAGTTCAAACTGACCCTTCTTAACTCACCCTCTTTTTTGTCCAAACAATGGGGAGGGGGTCATCATTCGTAAATACTAGCAAACATACAAAATCACTATTAACCTTAATAAACCATCCAATCAATGCTCGTATCGGTGGTGATTGAACCGCTCTGGGGTTCTGCGTCTTCAAGACCGTCTTGCGTATTTACGATGTGGATAGGGGCTTTACCTTGGCTGTCAGACTTAAGCCGAAAACGCAGATGCAGCAAGATTCCCGAATCCATGATAGCATTCCCATTTAAACGGGCGGCAGAAATACGCACCAAAGCCGGCTCGATCTCCTCTGCGCCTACTAAGCCGTAAGATTGCGACAAGGTGCCCTGTGTCTCCATTCCAAGATAGTCTAATTTCGTGCGGTCATATTCGACTTCAAGCATATAAGTTTCGATCTCTTTATCGGTTTGGAGAAAAACTGGGACGAGAACTTCCTCTTCCGGGGCCGCCGCAATCTCGCCTATGTCCAAGGTAAGTGCCGAAGCCGATCGTGTCGCGTAGGAATTTACTTTGCCGGATAGATCAATCCGTCCCAAGGAAGCTTCAAATATGATTTGAACGTCAATTGGGGTTATACGAGAATCGCTGTTGACATCGGCCGCCCACCGTTGGTAATGGGTGAAAGTCCCCTTATTCAAAGTCATATCAAAAGCCGTTTGTACATCCATGGGGCTAACTTCACCATTTCCATCAATATCGCCTTTGAACCCGACTGCGATCCGTATCGGGCTTGTGGAATGGCCTTCCAACCCATCGGAAAGATTCGAAAGCGTAATATCCAAGGAATTCCCTGAGGTGATTTCCTCGTTGACTTCGAATGAGACAAACAGCAAGAAGCCCGTACCCGAGGCTTCTCCTCCAGCTAACGCTACCGCTGAAACGTTGATTTTCCCCTCGGCATATTCATAGCCATCCGCCAACCCCCAATCAGAGATAAGGCTATTACTGATAGAGACCTCGTTGATATAAGTTAAGATCTCGGGATCATATTCTAAATTGAAACTAAATGCCTTTGTTGGCTCTAGATCCTGAACCCGTATTGGCACCAACACGGTTTCACCGGGTTGGCTTCCCATCGAGCCACCGCCGAGTTTGGGGTCTTTAGGTTCCTCGCCAGGATCTTCACTTGGATAAAAATCGTTGAGACTCCACATCATTACTCGGCCATCACGACTGGCGGTCATCAATCTGCGGCTAGTGGAGAAAAACTTCAGAGTATGAACTTTATCCGTATGACCCACAAGAGTGCGTAAGGGGGAGTCGTCCTCTTCAATATCCCATATTTTGACCTCTCCACCTTTATCTGCCGTCACCACCCATTTTTCATCAGGGGAGATCGCCACCGCCGTGATCCCTGCGGTGTGAGATTGGAAGGTCATGTCAGGCTGAGGGTCTTCTCCATTAGGTTCTTCAGGTACCTCCCATAACATCGCGCTCCGATCATCGCTGCCGGTAATAAAGTACTGCCCATCCGAAGAAAAAGCCACAGCATTAACAGAGGCATTGTGGGCTTTAAAGCGCTGTATGGGCGCCTGGCTTTCTGTAGACCAGAGGATGGCCTCCCGATCATTGCTAACAGTAACAAAAACATCCCCCTGAGGAGAGGCCGCAACATTTTTTACATCCGAACGATGGCCAAAATAGGTTTGCAGCAATTCCTCGCCTTCTAAGTCCCACAATTTCGAAGTGTTATCCAAACTGGCGGTAACAGCAGTGCTACCATCGGGTAAAAAAGCAGCCGCAGCAATATGCGAGAGATGGCCTGTGAGCGAAGTGACTTCCTCGCCTGTTTCCGTATACCAGAGACGTAAATTCTGCCCTGCTCCCCCGGTTAATAATTGATAGCCATCCGGGGAAAAAGCAACGGTTTTCACGGTATCGGTGTGTCCTTTGTACCATTGCAAAGGCTCGCTGGTGTCGGAAACCTCCCATAGGATCGCACCGATATCACCTCCCGTGACGATAAAGGCTCCGTCGTTCGACCAGTCGGCCGCTTCAAGCCGCCCCAAACCACGAATGATTTTGGTCGGAGTATTATCGATAGGATCAATGTCTAATTCCTCTTCTTCCTGCGCCAGAGCCCAGGGAAGAATGATGAACAGGAAAAAGAGGCTTATTAGCCAACGTATAGATATTCTATTATGGATAGTATTATCCTCATTCAAGTTTGTGATCATGATTAACCTCGCCCATAAAACGCGCGCAAAATAACCAAACGTGTTTTAATGAATTGTAATACTTTTTGAATTGGACTTACAATACATTTCAAATCAAACCAAGAAGTATTAATACAATATCCCTGTTTAGTAGAAGTGACAAAAAAGAGATGTAAGAATTTGTAAGTTTATTGCGGAGAGATATTTACTACTTGCACGGTTGTATTTCTTCAAGAGTCATTGGTTTGACGGTTTTCCGGTGGAAGTAATTCATCGATGGAGAAAATAGGGTCATAATCAACGCCGATTTCAGCGAAGGCTTCTCGCCCGCCCTGCTGACGATCTACCAGGGCAAACACTTTCACTACCTCAGCGTCTAGTTCGCGCAGCGTTTGTATCGCCTTAATGGCGGAACCACCTGTGGTTATGACATCGTCGACCACTGCCACCCGTTTCCCTTTTACTTCGGCTCCCTCGACCCTGTTTTGGGTACCATGCTTTTTGGCTTCTTTACGTACCATAAAACACGGAAGGTTTTGCTCGGTGGTAAAACTGAGGTTTGCAACCCCTCCGCCAATGGGATCGGCACCCAATGTAGGCCCACCAAGGGCATCGAGATTTAGTTCTCGGCATCGTTCCAGCAAAAGCAAGGAGAAGTAAAACAGCCCTCTGGGATCGCATGTAGTTTTTTTGCCATCGATGTAATAGGTAGATTTTTTGCCCGAGGCAAGAATAAAAGGTTGATCCGGCGGCGCCAACCGCAGCGATTGATTGATGACAATTTGCTTTAACAATTCGCGGATCATGCTCTCATCCACGTTAGGCGTAATTTTCTTTATTATTGAATCCATTTAACTTACCTCATCAAATTTCCTAAAAGTTCAGGCTTTATCTACTTGAGTTTTCCTGTCATACAACTGCTTTAAAACTAATTATTTCTACAAAAGTAGAGAAAAAATTATTGCTAAGGTAATCCCTTCAGCCAGCGCATATACCATTCCAAAATTAGGAAGAAAAACAAGATAACGGCAATCCACCATTTTTCACCCAGGAAACGGCTTTGCATTTCCTCACGCACCAAAGAGGAAACGGGTAAATTATCGGCAAGTTCATCCCATGCAGGGAAATTGGCATACTCACCGCCAGTCGATTGGGCAATGGAGCGTAGATCCCTTACATTCTGTGAAAGTTGATAAGATTCAAGAAGATTGGCCTCAACTTGAAACGTAGTCGTTGATTCATCAATACGGCTTTCAATGCGATACGTACCAGTCTGAGTCGGAGTAAAACGCTCGCGAAAACGGTTCGCTCCATGTTCTTCCGGTGAGAGCCACAAAGAATGAGAACGATCTGGTCCCTGAATAGTCACCGGCACTCCAGCAAGAGTGCTGTTAGAAACCTCGGGAGAAGCGACATAATTGACTTCGACGGTTTCATATTCTTCATAAAGATATTTGTTTGTAAACAGTTGAGCTTCATTCGTACGCAATCCCGGTTTGCATTGGTATAAAGTTTTCAGCCAGAAAGGCGTAACAATATCATTATCAACCATCATTCTCCAGCGCCAAAAAGTATTGGCGCGGGTGGTCAATATACGCCCCAAGCCAAAGCGATGTTCGACCAAAAGAGGCAATTCCTCGTTCGTCGATGAGATCCCCGTAAGTAAAGTTCTCCCCGTGATACTCTGGCTTCCCGATTGAAAATAGGGGTTAAGAGGAGGTAAGTTTCCATCGCTATTTCTTCGAAAAACAGAAGAATATTCATTGTCTTCGGTAACCACCTGAACAGGTTGCATTGCAGGACGATAGGTTTGGCGGATCGGCGCAGGTAAAATGTCTTGCAATTGAGGTGAATAAGGATTTTCATTCATCGGGCCTGGCACCAGCAAGACTCCCCCCCCGTTTTCAACATATTCGCGCAAGGACTGGGAAAATTCCACCCTTTCCATATCAAGATGGAAGTTATGAAGTACGACCACCGCCCACCGATCCAAGCGTAAGCCTATTTCTTGTAACGATTCAAAATCGGGTATTTCCTCGAATTCTTCTTCCGAAGAATCTTGTAAATGACGCTCGACCCAATTGCGATCTCCCAAGAGGGATAAGCCATTCTGATGCACAAGAAAGGGAGCAACCAAGAGATGATCCTGCTCCTCAAAAGCGCGCTTCATGAACTTAAACTCCCAATCCGGGGCTGAGGTGAGTAAAAGAATATCATCTTTGGCTTCCCGAACTTGAATACCTCGGCGTATACGGTTGTTATCAGTGAACAACTCTTCCTGAAGCGGTGGAACCCGTACAGTAAAAATATATTGTCCCTCCGGAAGAGAAGGGAGATCGGTCTCGACAGTGGCTTCCTGAGTATCAGGATTGAAAGTAAAATCAACCTCATCATAAAACACTTCTTCATCATCTTGGCTCTCACCCCGAATCTCCAATGGATAGGTCCCCGAAGGAGTCATTCCCCGCGCGATGACATGAGCCCGAAGGGGAATTGATTCATCAGAACGAGCTTGCTCGGGTAAAACCACATGATCCACAATCAAATCTGCCGTTTCCTGCGTAGAACCAAGGCCAAAAGTATAGATCCGCTGATTGGCAATTTGCCCTTCTTCTTGGGCGGCCGAAAGCACTCCATCGGCTGTGGCTACAGGATTATTTCCATAGTTCCAACGGCCATCTGTAAACAATAATAAATACGATGCTGCCTGAGATTTATGCGAGTCTTCAAAAAAATCAATCACGGAAGAAAGATCGGTAAGATGAAATGCAGGAGTAGCATTCCGGGGAATCTGTGAACTCCAAGTCGATGAATCCCCGCGAGCCTGAAAGGCATCCGAAAATACCATGAAGCGGGTATGAAACCCCTCAGATTCCCATTCATCCAACAATCCATCGGATTGCAGGCGATCCAAAGTTTGCTGCCAACGCGATAAATCCTCGTTGGAGGATTGAGAAGGATCAATGGGAAAGGACATACTTTTGGAATCGTCAAGAGCGATATACAATGTGGGTGCGGTGGTCATCTGTAGCATTTCTCGTATTTGAGGATTGGTCATCAAAACCAATAGTAATCCCAGAAAAACGAGACGACAAACCATCAAGCCGGTGCGCATACCAGAAGAAATCGGCGCATCCAAACACCGAAGCGAATAAAGATAGACTATAACACATAAGACAAGAATTGTGAGAAGGATCAATCGAGACTATCCTTTCTATTCAATCAATTTCAGAATGGGATATCTTTTATTTTACTTGTTCTATAAGTCGCACCATATCCAATCGTAATCTCTCGTGGCTGACAAGGGGAAAGAAAGCCGGTAAATTCTTTCTTCTTTAAGAATGAATTTATCAATAAATTATAAAATTATACGTTATTTTTTTAGAGAAGGCATGATGAAGAATTCGAACGAGATCCACGAACATGGGCAATGGTTCATTCGATATCGCGATAAGGGCGATATCCGGGCTTTCGAACATCTAATGGATGTGTATCATAAGCCTTTATTTAACTATTTATTACGAATTCTACATAATAAAGAAACGGCGGAAGACGCGTTACAAGAAGTATGGATCAAAATAATTCGGCAAAAGGAACAATACAAAGATCAAGGGAAATTTTCCTCGTGGGCCTATCGAATCGCGCATAACTACTGTTTGGATTATTTTCGTAAACAAAATTGTCGCGCCGATTCGAAAGAGGATGCGGAAGATGAGAAAGGAAATGCTTATTTAGATCGAATTTCCGGCGATAGCCCGTCTCCCTATGACCACATCGAGGAAAAGGAACTGATCCAATTGGTGGAAAGGACACTAAAGCAACTCCCTATGGCGATTCGAGAAGTGTATCTCCTGAGAACGTATCATCAGATGCCTTTTAAAGAAATCGCCGAAATTCAAGACGCACCCTTGGGAACCGTGCTTTCACGAATGAATCAGGCGATTAAACGAATTCAGCCAGAAATCGAAAATTATTTACAACAAAGCGAAACATCGGTAAAAATGGCCTGAAGACGAGGTAATAGAACCATGAAGATTAAACCTTTATTCCAAGATAGCAATTTGGAGGAACCCCTCGCTCCAGAACAAATGCTGGAGATGATGGATATTGCCGATGAAAACCCAAAAAAACGTGCGTTTTTGAATCAGTGTGCCATTGATCCAAGCCAAAAAAAGGATTGGGAGGATTTGAATACCTGTGCCGAATTAGGGAAACATCTTCCCAGCCATAATCCTGAACCAAGCCTGCGCGCACGAATTCTTGAAAACGCATACGCGGAGAGAGACTTTTCACCTGCGGCCACAAAGAGCCATTTCTACTCTTATAAACGCAGCCTTAGCGGATGGCGCTGGGCCTGGGCAGCTCTGTTTTTGATTATGAGCTGGGGAACCTACGGTCATTTTCAGCAACAAGAAATTTCTACAACCGAAATTCAACAATTGGAAAACGAGATCTCCTCTATTTACGAAGAATTAGAGTGGTTACGAGAAGACCTTGTTTTAGAAATCGATAATGAAAATGAAGAAACGGCATAAGTATCATGACAAATTTACGAAAAAGATACATTCTACTCACACTGTTCATAATTGCTTTGGCTTTCCCCTTGGCTTGGGGTGTCACTTTCATAAGTGATGAAGAAAAAGAGGACACCTCGATCAGCGAGCAAAAGAAGGACGAAAAGCGCAAAGAAGAGGCCAATCAAGAGCCGAAGGATCGCCAAGGGCCTCCCCGCCGCGGACAGATGAATCGTGATCGTCCTGCTCCACCTTTTGCTCCAGGCCATGGGATGGGAATGGGACGACGTGGTCCTCAAGGACCTTTACATGCGCCTGAACGTATCAATCGATTAAGAAAAGAGTTTCCAGAACTGGCTGAAATCATTGAACAAATTCATCGAGTGAAAGCGAAACTCTTTGAGGCCTCAATCCATTATCATCACTGTGATTCTGAAGAAGAAAAAGCCAAGGAGAAAAAAAAGATCCAAGATTTGCTAGAAAAAGAATATGAATTGGAAATCCAAAGACAACAAGCCGAAATTGAGTATCTTGAACGGCAAATTGAACGAGTCAAAGAATTGATGAAACGCTTTCGTAAAGCCAAAGAGAAAATATTGGAATTGCGATTTAAACAACATACAGAGAATATGCCGATTCCTGAAGAGGAAGATTCCTCTACAGAAAAAGAGGAGAGAGAAGAAGAAAAAGAAGATGAATCTTAAAGAAAAGGGGCGGTTCTCACCGTCCCTTTTCTTATCTATAAGCCTATTCCTTTCAGTTTTAACCATCACCCCAGTGGCTGTTTCCAAATCAATTGTTGTTCCACCCGATCGTGCAGTTTGTATTTTTTGATATGGTCGGCAATCTTTTCTCCCCGCACTTCGATTTTATCCAAATCCGCTTCTCCCATTTTGGCTTTGTGACAGTAATTCAAATACCCCACATCCTCGAAATCAATCCCCATGAGTTCTAAAGCCACCCGGTCAGCCGCCAGCCAATCAGGAGAGACCACAGCCACTTTGTGATCCACGGGAGTGCCACCGACTGGGCCATTCCCCTCCATTCCTTCGTAACCATCGATAACCGCCAAATCAGGATGAAGTTTAGAGCCAAGAGCAAAAAGGTTATAATTCACGCCACGAAAACCGCCGCCATGGGCGATCGGTTTATCGTTCACCGCGCCTTCTTTTCGGCCGCTTCCCCAACGAAATCCCTCATCTTTGATGGGCGCTCCAAAGACGATATTCTTGAGTGATAAGGTCGTCACAACACGATCATGGGTTTTCATCACGGCCGCTGAAATAACATAGTTGTCGGGATTGAGGAGCATTGAAGACATACGCACCGCATGCGGTTTAAAATCCCTATCACTCACGACATGGACAATATCAATCGGTTTTTTGTCTAAATCAATCAATTGAATAGGGTACTTATCCGCCAACTTGAAATAGTTGTAATTGTTGAAACCATCAAAAGTAGGTCCACTAGCCGCTGATTCTGCTATTACACAGTTTTCAATCTTGCCGATCGATTTCATGAATTCAAGGATGGCTTCAAGACTGTCCACATGAGTCGCAGAAAGTTGGCGATCGATCGAGACATTGTTCGGTTTAATGATCACACGACGATCACCGATGTCTTTCTTGATACGCTTCTCGAAGGATTTTAATCCCTTGAATATGTTTTCCGCACGATCGTCTCCTGCCGTGAGAGTCACTTGACTTGTTTTATCACTCTTTTCTGCCTCGGCATGAGAAAGAATTGGATTTCGAATCAAGGTAGGGCCTGCTAGCCCTCCTAAAATAGAAGTTTTAAGAAAATGCCTTCTTGTGCTCGCCATGAGACCCATATCCTCCTGCTTGGATTTTATAATTCGAAAAAACAGACTTTACCCAGAATAATCCTATCATAATTTCCTTGCCTTGAAGAGAAAACAAGAAGAAAACCCACTCATTATTACAAATTATTTTTTTGTAATACCAATTCAGTTTTATATAAATCCTCTATCGCTTTAGACGGTAAAATCGATTAAGATATCACTCGAAAACGAATTCTTGATGAAAGGCTACATCATGAAAAAACAAAGAGTACTCATTACGCTATCCTTCTTTATATTTTTCCTTCCGGCTTGGGGATTAGAAATCCAAACGAATGAAAATCCCATTTATGAGCAAGCCCCAAAAACCATAAAAGAAACCGACAATGCGATCCTGCAAAAAGTAGGAGAAGGCGACGACACCATTCAGATTCTTCATGTATGGGGAAGCCCGCGTGAGATGGGAAAAGCGGCAGGTACGCTCTTGAAAGACGAGATTCATGATTTTGTTGGTTTGGTGATGCAGCGAATGATGAGTGAAATCGAGGGTGGAGAAGAACTCTTGGACAAGGTTTACCAGCACGCCAAGCCTTATATCCCCGAGGAAATTGAAGAAGAACTTCATGGCATGGCCGAAGGAAGCGGGATCGATTTTCAAACCTTGATGCGTGTTAATTTGATTGGTGACGCCTCCGAATGGCATTGTTCCCTTTTCGGCGCTTGGGGGAAAGCGACTCAGTCTACAAATTCGCTTTTGCAATTGCGGGCGTTGGATTACGAGGTCCACGCCGGAATCCAGCGTTATCCTTTAATTACCATATATCATCCTGACCGTAGACACGCCTTTGCCAATATCGGCTGGATTGGAATGATAGGTGTGGTAAGTGGTATGTCCTCGGCACAAATAGCGGTCAGCGAAATCGGTGATGATTATGATAAGGAAAATGACTCGTTCGAAGCGATTCCCTTTGTTTTTCTTCTGCGCCAGGTTCTCCAATATGACAACTCCTTGGAACAAGCTATCGACCGTATTTGCGGTGCGACGAGAAATACCTCGCTGCTCTATGCGGTAGGAGATGGAAAGAAAGGCGAAGCGCGCTCGTTACAAACCTCACGCACCTTATGTAATGTGTTTGATCCGAGCAATCTAGAACCGATGACTCCTGCCCATCCCCGGATTGATGATATCGTTTATTGGGGCATGAGCTGGGATGTACCCGCCTTTGATAAACCACTGCATGATATGTTATTGAAGCATTATGGGAGTTTAACCGGCGAAGTGACCATTCGTGAAATTCTCCCGACCGTAGGCACAGGCAACTTACAAGTATGTATCTATGATTTAACGAATATGATCTTATGGACCGCAAATGCTAGAGCCCAAAAAGAAGAAGGTCCCCTGAACGCTTATCAACGTGCATTTGTAAGGCTCGACATGGATGAATTGTTTTCTCAAGAAAAACCCAAAGCCTCAAAGTAAATCAAGGATGAGAGTTTTCCCGGCTGGCTTCCATGAAGGCCTTGATATTCTCGATAGGGGTTTCTTGCGGTAAGTCACATCCTGTACTGAGGATAAAATTAGGATAAGGACGCATTGCCTTTAGTAATTCCTTGACTTCGTGCTTCACTTCATGCGGTTCGCCCCGTAGCAAGGTTTGAGTGGGGTTGATATTTCCAATCAAAGCCACAGAGACGGGAATCGATTCTGCTACTTTTTTCATGTCTACGCCGACCTCGCTGGAATCAAGGCTGATTCCATGCACATTGGATTCGACCATGAGTTTGACGAGGTGCATGGTATTACCACACGTATGATAAATGCTGCCAACCCCGCGTTCAGTATTACGTTCAACAATGCGGCGAATGTAGTGGGAGGAAAACTGGTTGAACTGCTGAGGACCAAGCATGACAGCCGTAGGTTCAAGCACACAGATTATATCCACGCCTGCGGAGACCAAGAGGTCATTGTATTGCATGATGACTTTTGTGGTGAACTCACACAGGTGCGCAAGATCATCGGGATGAAGGATAGTCGCCATAGCGGCATCATCCGCCCCCATAATCAGTGCAGCCAGCGTGTAAGGGCCAGTGATGTAGGCTCCTTTTAGAATCATCCGCGGTAATTCACGTACCATCAACTTGGCGGTTTCAACATAACCCAACACCCGCGCATCAGCCGCGATGTTGATCCGCTTCATACGCTCGATTTCACCAAAATCAAATAGATCCTTGGGCACCGTAGCCGTATCGCGACGAGGAAAGACGGTATAACGTCCCAAAGCGTTGGCTTCAATGGATAAATCCATTAATGGAAAAACCAAATCAGGATGAAAAGTTTCGACATTGGTTTTGATGACTCGAAAGTGTTCGAGGTAGTTTTGTTGAGCCAATTTAATTTCTGTATCAGCAATATTGACTCCAGGAAATCCGAGTAATGGGGCAACCAATCGTTCATGACGTTCGTACTTAACATAGGCGCGATCCGCTAAAGTCCATTGTCTCATGTTGTCTCCCATTAACGATTCAAATTGGCTTTAAGCCAATTTCTAAACCTTTCACCCATACTAGAATTAGGAGGTCAAAAGGCCCCATTTTCCCATTCAGAAGTCTTAAAATCTTATCGCATTATCATCCCATGAAGCCATTTTGTCGTCAAGCAGATACACCGCAGTTATCTTTTTACCCATTTATAATAATAGGTACGCAATATGAAAATCAAATTACCAAGGAGATAACGCTTCCATAAACGGCGGGGTTCTTTGCATAACCGATGGAACCATTCCACTCCCATGCGGCGCATCCACAGAGGTGCGCGTGGAATTTGCTTGGAATAAAAACGAAATAAACCGCCAACCCCTACGCATACCTTCGCCCCCGTCACAGAAGCGTGCTCCTCGATCCATTTTTCCTGCTTGGGAACTCCCAACGCGACGAAGAGTATATCCGGATGCGAGTTCCGGATGAATTCTAGTACGTTCATTTCTTCTTGCTCTTGATAGTAGCCATGTTGATATCCGGCGAAAATCATACCGGGATATACCGACAAACTGGCTTCTATCATTTTTTCAGCGACCCCTGGCTCCGCTCCCAACAAAAAGAAGCAGCACTTATGCTCTTGACTTAATTGACATAACCAAGGGTAAAGATCGGTCCCGTTGACATTATCAATCAACGGCGTTCCTAAAACCCGCGACGCCCATTGAATCCCGGCTCCATCACCGAATACCAGATCGGCGTTTTGTAAGATACGCAAATATTCTGTATCCCGCCTTGCGACATTAACGCAATGAGCATTAACGAAAAAAACTTGGGTAGTGCCTTCCTTACGGGAACATTCTAGGATCATCTCAGCAGCTTCTTGCAGGGTGACATTACAAATGGGGATATCGAATAAAGTAACGATCGGTTTCTTCATAGGCCGTGGGTGATCTTTCGGTAAAAGTCAGGAAGGATAACATGCGGCCGAAAACGAGCAACGCTTTCGACCGCATGCTCGGGTCGGTAAACTTGAAGCTGCGTGAGTATCGCTTTTAAAGCTTCCGCCAAGGCGTGGGGATTAGCTTCAACGATTTTTCCCGAATACCCCTCACGCACAATCTCACGGATTTCTCCACTCGCGGTAGAAACAACTGGCAAGCCACAGGCATGAGCTTCCATGGCAAGGATTGGCATCCCCTCATAACGGGACGTCATCAAAAGTGCTCGACTACCCGCCATCAAGTCGGCTAATTTCCATGGGCTTAAGGAGCCCAACCAATGAACAGCATATTCCATATTCATCCTCTGGGCTTTTTCCAATATTGAGTGGCGCAAATTTCCATCTCCAGCAATTAACAGGTGGATATCCCTTTCTCGACGAAGTTCGTAGAGAGTATCCAACGCCAGTTCTGGATTCTTTTGATATTCCAAACGCCCGGCGAATAATATATACTCATTCTCAGAATCTAAGCCGTATTGTTTCATGTTACGCTTCCAATCCATCTCCTCCCCACGAGGGTAATGAAAGTATTCATCCTGAAACCAAGTAGGTAAAAAGTGAATATTCTCTGTTCTGGCGGGATATCTTGCCTGCAAACTCTCAACTCCCTTACGATTCACAACGAATATTTGATCCGCCCTATTGATCGCCAGGGCTTCGAAGTAGCGATAGACAAAAGGAAGGTAACGCCAACGGACTTCAGATTTAGAACTTACGATCTCATCGGGATTGCCATGGATACAGAGGATATTTCTAGCCGCAGGAATCGAGGTTAATGCCAGAGGCTCGATACGATGATAGATCAAAATATCATCATGAAATACAAAATCATGTTCTCTTAGGCTCAATGGAAACCGAAGAAACAAGGGAAACCAGCGGCGCCGATTAGGTTCCACATCAGCAAGGGTAGGATAAAAATGGAGCGTTCGTTCCCGAAAAGTTAAAATATGCCATTGGCCTAGGCTGTGTTCTTTGGGGGTTTGGGACGTGCCGATCAAACAGTTTTCGTATTCTTCAGGAGCATAGCGCAACATCGAACGCACCGCTGATTCGATACCGCCAATTTTGTCTCCCCATGGATCAAAAGGATGTACGGTTACGAAACGCCGCCTCATGGTTGAATCAAATCCCGCGGTTCATGTCTTTTAGATTCACGGAAAGCAGCGCCGCAGGCAGCAGCAATAACCGCCCACAGCGCATATTGATAAGCGGTGGCCGTGATCAGATTGTCATTCATGCTTCCGATCAGCCATGCACAATATAATGCTATTGCGACTAGTACCAAATGACGGGTAGGATGAGTTTCTGCTTGACGATAAGCTCGTGTTAAAGCATAACCGATGCCAATAAGCCAAGCCAAGAAAGTCAGCAATCCAAAAACGCCGGTTTCAGTTAAGAAACGCACGTAATCGTTATGGGGATCATGGCCGATTCCCTCCGGCGTTTTCATGTCGTTAATGCGGGGTGACGTGCGAAGTCCATAGCCAAACCAGGGACGATCCTTCCATTCACTTAAAAGAAATCGCCAATTTAGCAGCCGCCAAGTCACGGAATTGGTGATCCGTCCAGTTCGCTCGATCTCATCCAAATCCTCGATCTTCAATTCTTCTTTAATGCGATCTCGACCCGTTGGAGTTGCTACAAACCCCACGATAAACACGATTCCGAGCGCTAAAACAAACCAACGAATAGTTCGACTTTCCGTAAAGAGTAAAAATAGTCCAGCCCCCCCTAACATGGCTACACCGGTAAAACTAAACGTACCTATCAGTAGAATCATGGCGAGAAAAAATAAGATAGCCCAAGCGTATTTATACGAACGCCAACGCCAATTCCAATAAAACACACCCATCACCAAAATTACGTAAAAAGCAAAAGGATTGGGATGAACGAAGGTTCCTTGAATCCGGTGATCACCACGAACGATCGCCCCTTGATGGAAGAGTAATTGGAATAAACCTACCATCGCTGGAATAACAAAAGAGAGAGATAAGAACAGAAAGATCCGCTGTCCATCTTTCTTCCAGGCATAATGAAAGAGGATCCCAACGATGGGTAAATAACTCAAAAGACGCAGCCATTCACGCAGGCAATAGAGATAATCAGCCCCATGTTTGAGCACAGGTACAATTGCCCACAAACCAATAATAGCAAGCCAAAGTACCGTTACTCTAATCAGCGGGATATGTTTTATTTTTATCCGTTCAGTATGAGGGAGTAAATAAAACCACACCCCTCCAGCCACGAGCACCAAAAGGCTCAATACACTCGCTGGATTGAACCTCAACGATTCCAAGAAAAACGTTTCGTCGGTGGTAATATCCAACGAAGGACGTATCACTAATACGATAAAAAGGAACCATTCAATAGCATTTCGTAAGCGTTCGTTCATGCGAAGGTACGCACCAAGTTTAACCCAATTTCGGGCGTAATTTCGATGGGATTCCCCCACATGCTATTACCCATCGACTTTTCCACCAACTGTTCATGGTCGGACTCGGGGATCGAGTATTCTTTAAAGTTACTGGGGATGCTGAGTTCTTTATTTAACATGATGATTTCATTGACCACCCAATCGGCATACCCTTGCTTAGACATAGACACATCAGGATTTAAAAGTTTACCTAAGTAAATTAATTTATCCGCCACCGCATCACGATTAAAACTTAAAGCATAGGGCAACAAAATCGCACAAGCCTTACCATGGGGAATTTCATACATGGCGCCTAAACCGGAAGCGAAGCCATGGGCTAACCCGAGTCCCGCGTTGGCGAGGCATAAGCCGCTCAAAGTACTGGCAAGCAGCATTTGTTGCCGAACTTCAGCATTGGCCTCTTGATTAACCACCGGCCGGATAGATCGTAAGGCCATTTCCAATCCCCAAATCGCCAAGCGATCCGTATAAGGGGTAGCCTTGTGAGAGATATAAGATTCCATTAACTGGGTAATAGCATCCATACCGCTGTAAGCAGCCTGTTGAGGAGGCACTTGGGCGATTAATTCACCATCCAGGATCGCAGTATTGGGATAGAGGTAGGGACTACGAAAACTTTTCTTAAACTTTTCTTGGGGTGAAGTAATAACGGCATTCCGGGTCACTTCAGCTCCGGTTCCCGCGGTCGTGGGAATAGCAACATGATGCAGTCCTGCTTTGGTAACCGGTTTTCCCGCACCCACTCCCTCAAGATAATCGAGAATCTCCCCGCCATTGGTGACCAATCCGGCAACCGCCTTGCCGAGATCAATGACTGATCCCCCTCCTAAGGAAAGCACAATTTCAGATTTCCACTCAAGAGCCGCTTTAGTCGCCTGATTGACCATAGAAACCGTCGGTTCCCCCGTAGGCTTAACATACTCGTTGACTTCATACCCCTGTGAATGGAGTGAATGATACACGGACTGGAAAGAATCTGATTTATGCTGCGATTCTCCTACGACAAAAAAAATACGTTTTCCTAAGCCTTGTATCCAATCTTTCACGGTAAATCGTTTTTCAAGACCTACCACAAGGCGGGTTGGAGCATAAAAATGGAAATCCATAAAATCATTATCCCTTTTTTACTAGGCTCTGTATTCCTTTTTTTATACAAGTGAATCATCTTCAATGATATATTGTCCGCTATTTTCTAGGTATTGAAAAGCGAAACTCGATTTGTGGCAAGGTTTCAACCCTGGACGTTCTCCGCATACGCTTCTACTATTTCTCGATATTACTTTGCATTAATTAAATCAGATAAGATGCTTTTATAAAAGAAGCACTTGACCTATATTCCGGTACCTTGTGAACTAAACCACAAGTTTATGATTGACTGCAAGGCCGTTTATCTTTTAGTAGTCAAGACGTTTTATAAAGAAGTTCAGAAGGAAACAGTGTTGATAGCAAAAAAGCAAGTAAATTAAGTATTATCTAAAACAAAGAAGAAATATAGAGTATTTTTACATCAGGAGTCATATTCGATGAGTTCCATCCATTTTGACGTTTTCGCGGGAATTAGCGGTGATATGTGCTTAGGTGCATTAGTAGATGTTGGATGCCCGCTTGAAATCTTAACCCAAACACTCTCGCAGCTTGAAATTCCCGGTTTTTCCTTACAAGCAGAACGGGTTCAACGCGCCTCGCTGAGCGGAACGAAAATCGATGTTACCGTAGAAGAAGAACAGCACGTGCATCGAAAACTTAAAGATGTATTGGAAATCGTAGATCGCATTTCTTGGCCAGGTCGAGTGCGAGAACAAATCGAGGAGGTCTTTACTGCCCTGGCCTCCGCTGAAGCCAAAGTTCATAATCGCTCTATCGAAGAAATACACTTCCATGAAGTCGGCAGTTACGATGCAATTATAGATATTTCGGGAACTTTGCTCGCTCTTCATAATCTAGGCATCGAAAAAGTAACATGCTCAAAAATCCACGTGGGCGAAGGGTTTTCAGGAAAAACGCGTCATGGACATCTTCCCTTACCTGTACCGGCTGCAGCCGAATTATTGCAGGGATTTACCCTCTTCACTCGCGGTGTCCCTATGGAAATGGTGACCCCAACCGGTGCCGCTTTGATACACACATTGGCAAGACAATCTTCTTCCCTTCCCGAAATGAATATTCAACGGGTAGGTTATGGGGCAGGAACCCGTGATCTCAAAGAAATTTCCAACCTATTACGGGTGTTTCTCGGCGAATCACCCGGACAAGCCACCCAAACTATAAGCGTCATAGAAACCAATATTGATGATATGAACCCAGAACATTTTGATCCTTTATTACAACGACTGCTCCAAAAAGGGGCGGTGGATGTGTTTATTACCCCGGTAATGATGAAGAAAAATCGGCCGGGGCATTTGATCACTGTGTTGACCCCCCCAGAACATAACGAGACGATTAGCCAAATTTTACTCCAGGATACAACCTCCATCGGGGTTCGCTCATACACATGTGAACGTAAAGTTTTACAACGGGAAACTTGTGATGTAGAAACTCCTTGGGGACGCGTGAAAGGGAAAGTCTGCTGGGGATGGGGTGTCGAAAAGCGCTTTACACCGGAATATGAATCGTGTCGTGCCATTCATGAGCGCACAGGAATCCCCATGGCGCGTCTTTACTTTGAAGCACAATCAGCCTATCAAAAACTAAAGACGGGATAAGCCTCCATGAAATCAAAAAAAATCCAAATCACCATTGCCATTCTTTTTGGAGCATTATGTCTAGTTCTATTTTGGAATAGTGTAGAAGACTGGTCAGAAGTATGGGCGGCCATGAAACAAGCAAAATGGCGCTACTTAATTGTAGCCGTCATGGTACAATATCTTTCGATGTTGATCCGTGCCATGCGCTGGCAATCCTTTTTAGGGGATCCCAAGGTTCCGCTAATTCGGCTCTATCTCATTACAAACATTGGCTTTATGTCCAATGGAGTATTACCGGCTCGAATGGGCGAGCTGATTCGTCCGTTTCTCGTATGGCGATATACCCAACATGCTTTTCCTACCGCAGTAGCAACCATTGTGGTTGAGCGAGTGTTTGATTTATTGGGATTATTGTTGATCTTAGCCTTGGTATTATGGATTGCCCCCTTTCCCGTCATGGAAAGTGGACCTGATGTTGAGTTAAAAAACGATGTTCCAACCTCTGAGATAGAAGAGCAAATTGATTTACCTTCCGATCCGCTCGAATGGGTTCAGGGAGTGGCACTAATGGGGATCGTATTGTTCCTCGTTCTATTTTCATTCATTTCATTAATGACCTATGCCCCTATATGGAGCCTGCGAGTAGCAACCAAGATTCTATCTCCTTTGCCTACAAAGATCTCCAAACCATTACTCCAAGCGGTGGTCTCGTTTGAGAAAGGCGCTTCTACCTTCCGAAGGCCATCTTCCCTGTTTTATTGCCTTTTCCTAACTCTCTTTTTATGGGTCTCTATGGCCTTTGGAGAGTTAGTGGTCTTATGGGCATTAGGGATCACCAAGGTATCCATGGGAGGAGCCCTTTTCCTTATGATTGGACTATGTTTTGCCGTGATGTTTCCACAACTGCCGGGCTATATTGGAACCTTTCAATTCGCAACATGGATTATCCTCCACAGAACCTTTTTTGTAGAAAGCAATGTCGCTGGAGCAGCTGCCTGGGTTTTGTGGCTATCCCAAGTTCCCCCGGTTATTCTTTTAGGCTTCATCTGTTTGGTAATCATGGGGGTCTCTTTTAAGGAGATATCGCATGTTAGGGAACATTTACCTAGAGAAATTCAAGAGGAGTTAGAAGAAGACGAGAAACCTCCACTATGATACAATAACGACCAAGTTGATACATCATCACAAAAAGCCTATAGACTTTACGATCGGCTATGAAACTTCCTTATGATCCGGATTTGCAAAAACCTGAAGCACTCCTAGATTGGATAAAGGATATGGAAGTGGAGATCGATATTCAAACTCTGGATCGCTATCCTACTCCACCGCTAGTTTTTTCTGAATATTACTATGATCCACCCCAGATCACGATTTACCGCTATCTTCCCATGGAGGACTGGCTCAATCTTATGAGCCAGCATTATGCCGGATATTATGGGCCTTGGTATTTCCTCCATATTGCTTACCGTTTTTATTTTCATTTAGAAATGAATGGTGATTACGAAGTCCCGCGAACCTGGCTGCATCAATTATTTGGAGTACGGAATACCATTGAAAAACGGGCTTATTACTTTACCCATAAAACCTTAGGAACCCTGTTCCCGCCTCAGCGCTTTGATGGAGCAGTCGAACGCTGTTTCCAACCGTGGCAAGTAGGCTAAAATTCAGTACCTATTCAAAAAAAAACCATCATCTTATTAAAAGACAATGGCAAGGGAGATGGAGAAAAAATGATTACAATCAAGCGAAAGAAATTAGCCCTTGAACTCCTCGAATTCGTCGTCTGGTTCAGGTAAAGATTTTTTGGCCTGAATAGATTTTTTTGTGGAAGCATAATTGTCACTCCCACTATTCTTTTGTTTCTCTAACTTAAATTGACTAATCAACTCTTGTAATGATACCGCCTGGGCGGAAAGTTCTTCACTGGCAGAAGCACACTCTTCGCTGGTGGAGGAATTTTGTTGCGTCACTTCATCCAGTTGTTGTAGCGATTTACTAATTTGTTCCGCATTTTCAGACTGTTCGTTACAATTTAAATTAATCTGTTGGACAAGTTGAGAAGCATTCTTGATACCAGGAACTATTTCTTGAATTAAGTTTCCTGCTTCTTCGGCTTGATGGACGCTGTTTTCCGCGACTTCGCTGATTTCTTTGGCCGCCGTCTGGCTCCGTTCAGCTAATTTTCGCACTTCGACCGCAACAACAGCAAAGCCTTTCCCCATCTCACCAGCCCGGGCGGCTTCAATGGCGGCATTCAATGCCAACAAATTGGTTTGTTCTGCAATATCATTAATAATCGTAATTTGCTCAGCAATCTGTTTCATTGCATCCACAGTTTTTACGACGGCTTGACCGCCATTATCCGCATCAACCGCAGCACGAGAAGAAACGCCCTCGGTTTCATTGGCATTATTCGCACTTTGTTCGATTGAAGACGTTAATTCTTCAATCGAAGCCGAGGTTTCTTCCAGACTAGCGGCTTGCTCGGATGCCGCATTCGCTAAATTCTGCGAAGAGGCGGAGAGTTCTTCTGAACTCGAAGCGACCTGTTCCGACGCCTGGCCGATACGGCTCATAACATCATTCAGTCTCTCCCTCATCTGGTTCAATGAGCGGACGAGAATCCCAATCTCATCTTGCCGATTTTCCTGAATATGATGGGTAAAATCACCGTTCCCAATAATTTCAGCGAATTCAACTCCCCGTATTAATGGATTGGCAATTGAATTCGCAAGAAATAGAGCGAATACAATAACACAGACCGAAATAAACACGAGAATTAACATAGCCCATCCAAGCATCCCCAATTGTTCAGCATAATCATCATAAAATCCTAAATTTGAAAACGCTTCTGCTTGATCTATTTCAGCCAAAATTGCCCACTCAAAATCTCCAATTTGCATGGGAGCAAACGCAGATAAAACTGGATTTCCATTATAATCCGTGATGATTTTTTCATCTTTCACTCCAGAAAACGCAGAACGAGCGGCTTCTGTATCAACTTTTCCTTTGCTAGGATTACTGAACGACGCGACAACCGAATGGTTTTCTGGATCTAGATAGGAATCCGAACGCATTAACAGATCGCTACCGACAAGATAGGTCTCACCCGTTTGTCCCATCCCGTTGCGGTCTTGCATGATGTTATTGATTGCTTCTAAGGATAGTTGGAGTGCCACAATCACTTCCACTTCCCCATTATGAATAATGGGTTGTCCAATAAAAGCAGCAGGGGCACCGTCACTTGGGGCATAAGGAGCAAAATCTACAATGCCATACGATTTATTCTGTAATATTTGGCGGGTTAAATCTCCCAAATTTGAATCTTTGTAGGTACCGTTTAGAATGTTTGTTTGATAATCGGCTTCTTGTTCAACGGTATAAAAAACCATCCCCTCAGGATGAATCAAAAATAAATCATAATACCCATAGCGTTCTTTGTAATCTGTAAAATAATCCTGATCTTTACCCTTAACTTTCGGTGCGATTGCCTCTTCCATATCAATTTTCGAAACCATCGCCCAATTCAGGCCTTCGATCGCTAATGGATCATAAGCAACTATAACCAATCGACCCGAAGAATCCGTATAGACTTCTTGTCCCTCATCTCCGTTTAAAGCTTTATCTATGTATGGAGTCGATATTTCATAACCAATAACATATTCTCCATCTCCCATCGTGAGCATATCACTACGGAATTCGCTTACTCCCTGATCACGTCCCACGAGATAGGTTTCACCTGTTTGTCCCATTCCTTGGCGCTGTTGAACTATGTTATTAGTTTTATCTGAAGATAATTGATACGCCAATACCCCCAATAATTCACCTGTAGAATTATGTACCGGTCCGGCAATAAAAGCCGCTTCTTCTTTGGAGGGTTCATAATACTCATAATCTTGGAGCACAACTTTTTCTTTTCCCTGCTTAAAAGCTTCCGCCAAACCTGAATCGGCATAAGGGCCCGTCTCCAAATTGGTCGCCAAGTCATCCTCCTGAGCCGCCGTCCATACAACATCCCCAGAGGAAGAAATCATAAACAAATCATAGTATCCATATTTCTCAACATAGGTCTTTAATTTGGGGCCATGGTATTCATCCCATTCCTTCCATGCTTTTCCTTCAATGCCCTCTTCATGGAAAGCCTCACTAAAACGTTCAAAAGCCGTTTCTACCGCACTATTATTTCGGTAAACCTCAATATCGGCATATCGTTCCTCAAAATAATCTTCTATCTGGTTCCTCTTGAGTTCTTGAACCGACTCTAATTTCTGGAAAGCTTCTTCCCGCAATACATCAACCGTTTCGGCCAGAACTCCCACATCTCCTTGTCTTTCACTAAAAAAACGATCCAATTGAGATTGCTTAATATCGCGGACACTTTCCAATTGATTGAAAGATTGTGTTCTCAATTCCTTGCTGGTATTCTGATAACTAATTGCCATTGCGATCAAAAGAGGAATAAGACCAGTTAGAAGAAACAGCCCTATAAGTTTCGGTTTCATACGAATATCGTTCATTTTTAGCTTCATTATAAAAATCTCCCCCGATTCTATTGATGATCTTCTTGTAAGTTATAGAGCAATATGTATGCCGAATAACAATTCAGGGGTTGATATATTTGCATAATTCCTTAAAAATCAGTCAGAAGTAGGTATCATTTTTTTTATTTTCTTTGCTATTGTATTTTCGAAAAAGAAAAGATGTATCTTTTTGAATTACACCCTAATTCTGAAGTTTCTATGAAAAACAATCCAAAAATCATAATCAAATGTGTCGTTATGAAGAATAAAGATATCTTTTTCTTGCACATCAAAGGATGGATGAAAGTAGTATGGAAAGCTAATTTTCATTTTCAGTGCGAACTACACGGGCTAAGGCCCAATCGGCGTGGTCAGCCTTAGAATCCTGATCATAATTATCCACAATTAAGGTCAAACGATTCGGTTGGCCGTTTTTGGGAAGATTAACCCGAATTCGACGAGCGTTCGAAGTGGGAATCATTAATGGCGTAGATTGTTTTTCTTCTCCATTCACCCAAACTCGGAAAGCCACGGTTCCCCAACCGGGATACTCCTCATAAAAAGGCATCACTTCGTAATCCACCCCAACATCACAAAGAAACAGATCAAACCCTGCCGGGATTTCGTATTCAATTCGTGATTGGGCATGGGCCCCGAGGCCATAACGATAATACCAATCTCCAATACGCAGCATATTTTTATCCGTGGAGAGATCGAGACCGATACCATAGCCTACGGCAAGATCATCTGTGAGTTCCGGGGGAACGGGGGGCCAGTCTTGCTGAGATGAGATTGGAGTCAATTCACTAAGATAAAGTATAGGCTCAGGCGTATACTGTGAAATGCCTCTAAGCAGGAAGATAAAAAGAAGCAGAGCCAATGAAAAACCAACAGTTTTGGCCATTAAAAGAGCGCGTTGACCCGCCTCTTTGGGAACGAATTCATAAACCATCCACACCAAATAGAGAAATACATTCAATGCGGCGATCATCACTCCAAGCGAAGAATCGATTTCTGAGACATCCCGCGAGGCAGCCCAAAAAGGGCAGATGATCATGACATTGATGAGATAAGTTATACTAAACGTAATAAAGAAAAAGCGTCGAACCAAGTAATTCGCGGCAAGCATTACATAAATCACAAAAAATGGAAAAAGATACCGTTCATGGACTTTGGTGGGCAGCATGTAAAACGCGAGCGCCATATTGGCCATGGCCAAGTAAATATGCGTGAAAGTAGGCTTGCGCCATATCGTGTAAACATTAAGGAAGAAGGCTGCTCCCAACAGGACCAAGCCCACATTCTTGTACGTCAATAATTGAATACCAGGATAGGCGTAAAGTTTCCCATCCGAACCAAAAAGCCACCCCCATAGTCGTTCATCATAGGTCGAGGGTTCGATATGCAAGTACCAAAGATTGAAGGCTCCCACAGAGACAAACTTGCCCCATTCAATGCTTTCAAATAAACAACGCTGCAACATTAAAGGCAATTTCCCTGCAAAAGCAAATGGTGCAACGAGAATTGATGCTCCTAACACAAACCCGCCGAACATTGGGAAAAAAGAAACAAATTTTCTTCGTGCCAAAGGAACGAGAAAAAGCAAAGGCATAAATGGAATCGCCTGGATTTTCATCATCAAAGCTGTAGCGGCAAAGATTCCTCCCCAAAAATATCGTTCTAGGCTGGTCAACCCTATAGCCGCAAGTAAAAAAACGGCAAAGATAACATCCACTTGGCCGTAATAGACACTCACATAAAAAATTGCGGGGTTGAGAAAAATCAGAGCAAATCCCCATAAGCCCGCCCGTTCTCCTTCACGTTCTTTTAGCCAGCGGTAAATACCATAAGCTAATATGGCTTCAAAAAATATGGTAAGGGTTTTGAGAAGAATAAGAAATGTACGACTTTCCAAAGAGGCAGAAGTAAAGAGCCGGTAGACTTTTCCAAGCCCCCATAACATGTATAAATAAACAGGCGGATAGTTGATCAAGCCGTGATCAAAAACATCCGAATCATCGTAGATTGTGAGCAGCCCTTCATCGGTTCCATATTCAGCCCAAGAGGTAAAAAATAGATAATCCTGTTCAAACCCTATGAAAGGCATCCAGGGAATGCGCACCAGCATTCCCAGAAGAAAAAAAATCAGCAAAGGATGGATTGTTTTTATGAATGAAAAACGTAATAGCATTTCGTTTCCTGTCCGCACCTATTCGTACCGTGTATATTATGCCGATACCGACGCTGGAGGTGTGGTTTATTATGGGCAATATTTGCGAATCTTTGAACAGTGCCGTGCTTATTATATTGAAGATTTTGACCTCAGATCTGTCATTTCGTCGTAATAGGCCAGGTAATAGATTCTTTCTTCGGCTCGCTCACGTTCAGTTATATCCCGAAATGATACCAAAAGGGCGGTCTTCCCGCTCCACACCGTTTCCCAGCCCCGAAGTTCCACCACTCTGGCTTTCCCGGAGTTGGATAGAAACTCTATCTCAGTGTCTGAGCCTGGAATGAGGGGGGGCCAAAGTGCTCTCCCAAAAGTTCGTCCTGCTCCCGCCCCAGCATTTCAACAGCCGCCGGATTGAGAAAGAGGATTATCCCATCCAGGTCCAGCACCATGAGTCCATCGGCATTTAACTGCACCAAAGTGTCCACCTTGTCCGCGAAGGTATTCCCTAAGGCTTTTTCGATTCCTAGTCATTTTTTTAGCGATTTGATAAACCGAATACACCGCGCCGACCGACAATCCTTCTCGCAGAGAAACAGATTGGTTCAATGAGGCCAAGGCAGTGAGATCCCCTTTGTGTTGCAGGGCTAATTCGAGAGCGGTGATTTCTTCGAACTTGCAATGGGTGAGAGTAGCAACAATGGCCTGGAGGGAATTCCAGGCCATTGCTTAATTGAACGATTAATAACTTCTTGCAAGTTTAATCAGCCGCCAAAGCGGTGACATTGCAAGCATTTCTGAGAGGTCACCCCCATCATCATGGTGTGGGGCATGGGTTTGAAGAAGCGTTTGGGTGGACGTGGTTCAGGACCTTCAGAAGCCAAACGGCTGTGACAAGAAAGACAAGAGGAGCCTTCCGTATGATAGGGTGCGGGAGGAACCGGATCGGCTGTCGACACATGACATGCCTCACACTCATCATTACGATGGCATACGAGACACCGTGCCCGATCAAAGGAGGCTTGAATACCATGAGTCTTACGCCGGAACATGTTCGTATGATCACGCGGCTTTTGGAGTTGATGGCACATGGAGCAGGTTTTTTCTTCGTGACACAGGAGACAACGGGACCTATCCTGAAATTCTGCCATCTTCCCATGATTCCGTTCCCAACTAGAATCATGACTCACAGGGGCGGTGATTTCATTTAATTCAAGGTGACAAGCGCTGCATTCATTGCTTAATCCCCACTCTTCATGCACATCCATGGCTTTTTCCATTGAGGGATAATTCTGTAAACCGGCCGCTTCGGAAGTCTCGATGTTTTCGTGACAAGCAAAACAATCCGCATCCACATCCAGGAATTCAGCGTGTTTATAGCGCACGTCTTCCCAACCTTGGGGTATCGCACCATCCACCGAATATTTATGGGCAATAATTGAATCTTCTTCCATTTCTACCCCATAATCTTGGTGGCATGAATTACAATCACCGAAGAACGTTTCATCATCCGGTAAATGACATTCCATGCACAATCCCAATTCGGGCATACTGACTGTCACTTCTTCAAATTCGTGGCAAATATCGCAAGTCAAACCGCTTTCCACATGGATGTCATGGGGGAAAGTACCTTCGATTTCCTCTGGCTCGCATCCCGCCAAAAAAAGAGAAATGGCGATTAGGCTCAAAATTGTGTAATGGTTAAGTATCCTTTTCATTAGAAATGGCTCCCTATTTCGAGTCGCAATGTGTACCAGTGATCTTCATCCATCTCGTTGTCTTCTACCTCGAACGACATACCTGTATACAGTTTCGAGGTGGGACGCCAACGAACCTTGGAATAGTACGTAATCGCGTAGGGGGATTCACGGAAGCGCTCATCCCGTCCAAATTGAAATTGGTATTCATCGCGGTAAACATGGACATATTCACCATAATCAACACCAAGGGCAACTTCCCACTGCTTGTTGATATCATATTCAATTTCACCCGTAACGCCAGTGAATCGATTATCTGCTCCTACGTCCCAATATTCTCCATTAACACTCAAGGTCAATTGTTCTGTGGGATACACTTCAAATCCAGCAAAAAGACGGTAGTAATTTTCATTCGTATCCTTGGCTACATCGTTACGGATGTTTTCGTATTCTTTCACGCTAAAACCGCCAATAAGGCTTAAATACTGCCCAAGACCTTTGGTCATGTTCATGGAGCCATAAGTAAACGGTTGATAACTATAGAGCAAAGGGAAATAGGGGTTAAAATTGATGGTATGGTCGCCAATTTCTTCAAACAAGTGGATCACCCGCATGACAGTATCGAAATCCCATTCATCGATGCGCCCATAAAAATCACCCTGTAACAAGTAGGGGTCTCCTTCAAGCATCGAAAAATCAGCGCGTACCTGGGCTTGGGGAGCAAACATGTGCCACAGTTCAGCCCCTAGTAAATCATCTTGGAATTGATCCGCATCGTAGCGATAGTAGCGTACACCCGCCTTGGTGTTTCGCGTGATACGTGTCATCACCCGGCTTCCGTAAATCTCTTCTCCGCTCGTGGAAGAGTAATAAGCGATAGGTTTTCCCCCAAAGAGATCGATTTCGACCGGAGAAACAGGTGAAAATTGGTAGGAGGCGCCATCAAAATGAAAGTGCTCAATTTCTTCTAAATACTGACGCCCCAATCGCAACCGGCTGTTATCAAAAAACGTATTTTTGACATCAATATAGCCGGTGTAATAACGAAAGCGATCGCTTTTCGAAAGGTACAAATCGGCGAAGGGATCATAACTCTCTATCCCGTAAAGACTTGTTCTGCCATCCAAGTCTTCATGCCAAGACATCGAGAAATGCCCATCCACGGTATCTTCTACGATATCCTTGAAGGATAACGAAAGATACTCATACAAATCATGGTCATCTCTTCCGTCATAATTCCGAAATTCATACGTGGAATACAGACTGCCTGAAAGGCTGGTGGAGGAAAAAGCCATAGGCCTTGTCGCTTCTTCCACCTCTCCCGATTCCTCTTGCGCGAAAACCCCCGAGGAGAAAGTCATCCCTCCCATGCTTATTACGGCGAACGTTGTCAATGTAATGAGTGTGTTTTTCATAAGATTTATCCCAAATATCGAAGTTTCGTTCTTACAGTGAGTTCAACGTGCGTTGCAAAACTTCAACAACAAACGCGGGATTATGAATTCCCCAACTGCCATCCCGAAAAATCAGTTGATAATTATGCACGGCGGCCTTTTCCTCAAATGTCATTTGCTGAAATGTGGAAGTGGGCACATTGAGATCCCCATTCATCATGATTTCCAACCGGGGATAGCGTTGTTTCAATAGAGAAACAATTTGATCCATTAATCCCATCACTTCAGTTTGAATCCCTTCTGAACGACCATTCCCATCATAATCCGTCCTTGGAGGAGTGGGGCGATCAAGCGTATCCAACGTCAAATGACAGGGGAAACATGAATTCCGAACATTATCAATATCATCTTCATGCGTGGGTGTACCCCGATCATTACGCAATTTAAAGCTATGTCCACCCAGCAAAGGGCCTTCTTCCATAGAAAAAGCCTCATGCGGGGTTTCAGCCATATGACATGCTACGCAGGTATCTTCTACAACCAGCTTATGGATAGACTCACCGGAGGAATATTCCATGCCATAATCCCAAGCGTTGATGCCCAGCATCACATCCGCTTGAGGACCATAATGGGGGCCAGCCCGGTTAACATCAATATAGTTTTCTAAATCCTCCCCAATGCGGGAATCATGACAAATCACGCAAAGTGACCCTTTTCCTCCATCCGCGAAAACCGCTCCGCTTTCCAAAGTCATATCGCCCTGGGTGCGCAAGAGCCCCTCTTCGCTTCCATGATGAGGATCATGGCAGGCTGCGCATGAGACCGAATGCATTTCAATCGGCTCATCGCTGCCGATAATATTTTCCGGGGTATCCTCCACCGCGATATTGACAAACCCTTCGGTCGAGTGGCATTTCGCGCAATCAAATCGCTGCAAAAGTGGAAATTCCTCAAACAAAGGATTCATCTTTCCATGGACAGAAGAATCATAGGCATATTGTTTTGCCGGATCATCGGGATCATCGTGGCATTTTACGCAGAAACGTGCCGTCCATGTAAAACCGATTTGATCCGGCTGGGCGAAGTGTTGTGAGCCGGGGCCGTGGCATTCTTCACATTGCACAGCAGTACGCTCTTTGACTTGATTGGGTAGAGACGGAAACAAATCAATCTCGTTGTCGGGGTCTTCCAAACGCACATGCCGCGCCTCACGTATATCTTCCACCAAGCCATCCAGATCAACCCCGTTCGCCTCAGATACATCATCAAAGCCACTGTTGACAGCCCGGGGGTCTTGATGAAAGCCTACAGTATGCCATTGGAAAAACGAAGCCTCATAATCATCAAAGGCTTCCCCACGTAATACCTTTCTAAACACTTGGGCATGAGCCGTCTGTTGCCAGCCTTCGGCATTTTCTGTATGACAAATCATGCATTGCGGAAACTCCGCCTCTTCTTCGACGACCGCACCGGAACCGACATAAACAGCGGCAAGAATCGTTCTTGTCAACACGATCTCATTCTCACCATCGCTGGCTACAAACTTGAGTTCGTATTTCCCTTCCTTGTCGGGACGAAATGCAGTTTTAGTGGCATTGGTAATGACAAAAGAAGTTTCAGAATCGCTGGGTTGACTAGTAAACGCCCAGTTCATATCGGTAAAAGATGATCCTAAATCCTCACCGACTTGCACGTAAATCGGCTCTCCGATCGCGACCACATGATGGCCAGTCGACACGCGTTCAAAAAAATCCTCTTGATCTAACTCCATCATACGTGGAGTGACACGGATAATCTCAATCTCCTGGGCTCCTGTAGCCATGGTGAAACAAAACAACAGAAGAAAAGGAGCGAGAACGGTTAAAATGACTCGGTATTTTTTTCTCATGCTCATCCTACTCTTGTAAGAAATTTAATGCCCTGAGACAAAAAAGTTTAAAAAAGTTTAAACAATTAAATTCCGGTTGCATTTACATTTATCGGAATTTTGGAATAAAATCAAGTAGACAATTCTAACAAATTTCAATCTTTATTAAGTCAATAAAGTAAATCAACTTTATATTCTTACCTTCACTAAGTGAATTTCTGCACCTTCACATAGTTAGATATATAGCGATATACTATCAAAAAGAACTATAAAGAATCAAGACGAAACAACGACTTTTTATTAAAAAAAAATTCATACTCATCTTCAGGAGTCCCTCAATGGCAGAAACAAGAAGACCATTTGAAACAACTTCATCGTCTAATCTCATCAAAAGCACTATAAACCTTTTCGGAAAAACGAAGAAAAACTTACATAGAAAAGCAAATATATTATTTACGTTTTATATATATTTCATCCCTTTTTTGGTAATCTTAAGCCCCTTCTGGATTTTCTCCCCCCATGCGATAGCCCAAGAGAATGAGGAATGTCTGGGCTGCCACTCCGTTGATCATGGCGCACCGGAAGACACCGAATGGCCGTTAGTCGATATGGGAACATGCGGTCGAACCGCGCACCTAGAGTTGGAGTTCATGTGCATCGATTGCCATTCGGATATTGAGGAGCTTCCCCACAAACCTGACCTGCAGAAAGTCGAATGTGGCATGTGTCATGGAGCCGCGCAGGAAGAGTACGATAATAGCATTCATGGTCAGGCTCTTGCTGAGGGGAAAGAAGATGCACCTACCTGTCAGCGTTGTCATGGTTCGGATAATCTATTATCAGCCTCTGACCCTGATTCTCCCGTTCACCGAATGAACATTGCCAACCTATGCGGGGAATGTCATTCTGACCCAAATATTATGGGGAAATACAATCTTGCGGATTCTCTCAAAGAGGATTTATACCGCCAGGGGGTTCATGCGGCCGAAGTGATGGCGGGTAACGAGAACGCACCCACATGTGTCAGCTGCCATGGTTATCATGAAATCCTACCCCTGCGTAATCCTGAATCCCCAACGAATTTTATGAATGTTGCTAATTCCTGCGGTGAATGTCATAAGTCTCAAAAAATTCAGTATATGGAAAGTGTGCATGGGAAATCTGCCATGTCCGGGCATAAAGACGCACCCGTTTGTACGGACTGCCACGGAGAACACGCCATTTTCCGTACCGAGGATGAACGTTCCCCTGTTTCCTTTTTCAATCTTTCGGAAAACACATGTGGACGTTGCCATAGTTCGATTGTCATCAACGAAAAGTTTGATATTAAATCGGGGAAAGTGAATAATTTTTTACGCAGTTACCATGGACTGGCCTTACAGCGAGGCTCGAAAAAAGTGGCTAACTGCGGGAGTTGTCATGGGAATCACTTAATCCTGCCTTCCTCCGATCCCCGCTCGACGGTTAGTCCCGAGCGACTCGTGGAAACATGTGGGAATTGTCATCCGGGAATCAGTGCGAATGTCCTTGCAGCTCCAATTCATTCGGAAGTCACCATTCGTTCGGATACCATCGTGGCATGGGTTCCGCGAATCTATATTCCTCTGATCATCATCATTATTGGCGGGATGTTGATTCACAATGGTATGATTCTATGGGCCTTGATGAAAGAAAAATTTCGCCGGGAAGAAGAGCTACCCAAATACCAACGCTTCACCACTTTCGAAATTATTTGCCACATTTTGCTCACTATCAGTTTTATTCTCCTCGTGATTACGGGGTTTGCGTTAGTCAATCCCAGATCCTGGTGGGTGGTGATGCTCTCTTACCTCCAATTTACAGAAGAAGTTCGAGCGCTTTTACACCGTATTGCCGGGGTTATGCTGATTGGCACTTCTATCATTTATGCATTCTACATGGTATTTCATCCTCGCGGTCGGCGAGAATTCGTCGAGTTCATGGCTCGTCCTCGTGATCTGGTTCATGTGTGGCAAAACTTTCAATATTACCGGGGTAAGAGAAAAGAACCTCCAAAGTTCGGCCGCTATGATTATACAGAAAAGATGGAGTTTTGGGCCCTGGTCTGGGGCGTGATCATCATGGCAGTCACCGGCTTTATCTTGTGGTTCCCGATTCTCTCCTTCCAGTATCTACCGAAATGGGCGATCGATATCGCTGAGTTAATCCACTACTATGAAGCAGTATTGGCCACTTTGGCGATTGTGGTATGGCATTTCTTCTTTGTGATCTTCCATCCTGAGGAATATCCCATGAGCGTGACATGGCTCACCGGGAATATGCCTGTTGATCAATTGAAGAAACGCCATCCGCTTGAATACGAAGAAGTGAAATTTAAACTTGAAGGGAATAACACGGGAAAGAATGAGGAGAACGGGAAATACGTTTTCAAATAAGTCAGATCGCCGAATAATGAGTACGAGGCGGAAGAGATTTCTCTCTTCCGCTTTTTTATTAAAGATGGCGCAAATACTTTTGGAGAAGTAATAGTTTGTAGCGGAAGATGTTCCAGGGTAGAATCGAGATTACTCCATGCCAATCCAACTTATATGTCTTCTGAAGATTCATCCACAAATCAAGAGAGGTTCCAAAATACCGGCCAAGCCGCAAGGTGGTATCTGCGGTAATATTGCGTTTACAAAAACAAACACGCAATACGTCACGCATATCTTGTTGATACACAAAAACAGAGGATGAAAATTTGATTTCTTGTTTTATGGGAGGTAAGTATAGGCACATAACATTTATCCAAAAAACACGATCTTATTTCTAACAATATTCTCATATAGTCATTTTTCTAACCTAAAAAGTCTTACTCATCCATCCGAGAAGATTTTTCAAGAAGAAACTCATCCTACCAATAAAAATTGTTTACAAAAACCCAAAAAATAGTTTAAATCCCCTAAATGTCGAATCAAAAGTTGTTTCTCGATAAAAAAATATAACTAAATTAGTAAAAAGAAATTGAATTTATTGATTTTTGTAGTATTGTATATAATAGAAGGCTTGAGGGTTTCCTACTTAAATATTTAACCATCGAAAGTGAATTTACATCATGACATCGTTGAATCAAGACTCCTATCCTGAATTGACAAATCCTGAATTTCGGGAAATGTTGGCCGAAAGAATTCGTGCGCTTGGTGAAGCAACCCGCATTCAGCTACTTCATCATCTAATGGAGAAAGAGTGCTCGGTGAATGAATTAACAAAAGTGGTTGGCAAAAGCCAAGCCACGGTTTCAAAACATTTGTCCATTCTTCACCGGCATGGGTTTATCCAACAACGGAAAGTGGGGGTGCAAACATTTTATTCTGTAGCCCATGAAGGACTGCAGGATTTTTGTGAGTTCATGTGCAAATCGATGAAAGAACATTTACAGCACATCCAAGAGCGTGCCTATCTTTCCCAATATGCCAATTCATAAAACGTACTAATCTGATCTATGTAGTAAATCTTTAAGACTGAAAACGAATTGTGTGGGGGGGGTAGTTTATTTTATCTTTTAGATAAACTTGCTCAACATTATTCCTCTTTAGAACTGGCTACTCGGTTAAGTAAATTACGAAGGCCTGCCGAGTCCGGCAGGCCTATAATGTATGTGAGTATCCATACACATTAGAAAGCAAGGATTACATGTTTTGAATGCGTTGGGCGATATCATCGCCAATCTTAGAGGTCGAGTATCCCGCTTCCTGAATATGTTTCACAGAAAGACCAGCCAAGGCTCCGCTGGCGAGGAAATCGGAGAGGGCCTGATCCATCATGGTCGCAGCCTTGGTTTCGCCCAGATGCTCGAGCATCATTTGCCCCGCACTGATGCATGCGATCGGATTAATAAGGTTCTGGCCGGTGTATTTGGGGGCTGAACCGCCAATAGGTTCGAACATTGAAGTGCCTTCGGGGTTAATATTCCCACCAGCGGCGACCCCCATCCCACCTTGGACCATGGCACCGAGATCGGTAATAATATCGCCGAACATATTCCCGGTGACGATTACATCAAACCACTCGGGATTTTTGACCATCCACATGGTGATGGCGTCCACGTGGGCATAATCGCGGCTGATCTCAGGATAATGTTTTTCTCCCATTTCGTGAAAAGCGCGTTCCCAAAGATCATAGACGTAGGTCAATACGTTCGTTTTACCACATAGGGTAAGCGTTTTTTCTTTATTACGCTTTTTGGTATATTCGAAAGCATATTTCAAGCAGCGATCAACATCAAAGCGAGTATAAATCATTTCCTGAACGGCGACTTCGTTGGGCGTTCCTTTTTTCACGATACCACCATTGCCGGTATAAAGACCCGCGCTATTTTCACGAACGACCACAAAATCAATATCTTCAGGACCTTTATCCTTGACCGGAGTCCAAACCCCGGGATAGAGTTTGACCGGGCGCAGGTTGATGTATTGATCCAACTCGAAGCGAGCCTTCAGCAATATTCCTTTTTCCAAAATGCCCGGTTTGACATCGGGATGTCCGATCGCCCCCAAATAGATGGCATCGAATTGGCGAAGTTCATCTACGGCGCTGTCGGGAAGGGTTTCCCCGGTTCTCATGTAGCGTTCACCACCGAAATCAAACTCAGTGTACTCGCATTTGAAACCTACTTTTTGCTCTAACACCCGTAGAATCTTTACCCCTTCACGGATGACCTCAGGTCCAGTTCCATCACCGCCGAGGATTGCGATTTTGTACGTATTCATGAAGACCTCCCTATGGTTAATCTTGGCTCTTGATTGTTCTTGTAGAACAAAATTCTATTATTTAATGGTTCAGGCACGCTAATCCTTGCCTCGAGTAAGGGCTATAAAATAAAGAAAAATGATCGACAAACTAAATATGTGAAGCCTGAACTAAGGAAGATTGGACGGTTTTGAAAAAAAATCAAGATGCGTAGACCTCTTTCGATAAATTTTTATACTGAACGTGAATTATGAATTCTCTTGCTCAGGGTTTTCTAATTGAGCAACGCGCATTTCGCGAGGACACTCATCATCTTTCATTTGGAATGCGTATTCATAGAGTTTTTCGTACTGAGCCGTGATAAGATCGACTTGAAAATGATCCAAAATCCGACGGCGAGCGGCGTTGCCAATTTTTCTTTGTAAATCATTGTTGGTAAGAATTGTAATGGCCGCTTCGGCGAAACTTTGAATACATCCAACCGGCACGAGGAACCCCGTAACGCCATCCTCAACCACCTCGGGAACCCCGCCGATTCGGGATGCCACCACAGGAACTTCGCTGGCCATAGCTTCGGCGATGGTCATACCAAACGATTCAGATTCAGAAGTAGAAATAAGGAGATCAGCCTGGCGCAATACGGCGGCGACATTGGGTTGCGGTCCGAGAAATTCGACTTTGTCTATCAAGCCCAGGTGCTTGGCAAGCATTTCGGCGGCATGGCGTTCAGGGCCGTCACCAACCAACAATAGTCGTGAAGGGATAGCCGATGAAACCAGGTCGAAGACTTTAATCACATCTTCGACTCGCTTCACCGGGCGAAAATTGCTCACATGGACAAGAGTTTTCTCCCAGCGTGAAGATCGTTTCTCTTCTGGCAACGGTTTGAACACATTCGTATCGATGGGATTGTAGATGACATGAATGTCACGATGGATCTCAAATTGTTTTAACGTGGCTTCTTTTAAATAATGGCTAACCGCCGTGACGATATTGCTAGAATCAATGCTAAATTCAACCACAGGTTTGTAAGACGGCATTTGCCCCACGAGTTCAGTATCGGTGCCATGGAGCGTGGTAACCACTTTCAACCGATTTTCGCCGCAGCTACAAAGCATCTGCTTCGCTAACAAGGCAGAAGTCGAATGGGGAACCGCGTAATGAACATGGAGAATATCGAATGGATTCGATTTCGCCGTTTCATAAATCGCGGAGGCCAAGGCTAAAGTATAAGGGGGAAAACGAAACAAGGGATAGATAGGAACATTGACATGATGGAAGTTGAATTGGCCCGTGACCCCCTCTAATTTTTTGGGAAGATCATAACTAAAGAAATGAATATCATGTCCCCGGTGTGAAAGCGATGTGCCGAGTTCGGTAGCGACGATGCCGCTGCCACCAATCGAGGGATAACATACAATTCCGATTTTCATAAATAACCTTTATCAATTCAAAGATTCTTACAAAGTAATTTTTATCTTTATGTTTCCAACCTTATTACAATACCTTCTTTATAATAAAACAAGGAGCGGAAAAACTCCGCTCCCTGCAGTATAAAAAAAAGATGGCTTCTTATGTCGTCGAGCCCAGTTCCTCCCAAGTCACCATCGAAGGTTCGAAAGATTTGGTTTTGCGTTTGTACATGGCTTTGCGTCCCATAAGTGACATGAGGGTCGAAATACGGCCGGTTTCTTCGTTGCTAAGCGGTTTTTCGTTGTTGTGAATGTGAGTAATAAAAGCCTCGAGTTCGTGAGGGGTTCCGTAGTTCCAACTGGGAGCACTTTCGCCGAGTTGTTCGACCTCGCCCATTTCCGGACGGGGATATTTCACGCTTTTGACAATATCGACTCCACCGCTTTGACCGTAAACCCACAGTTTCTCGCCGGTAAATTGTTCTGGGCAATAGAAGAGATGGGTATACGAACACGTAACATCACCGGGAAACTCAAACATAACCGCGGAATGATCTTCAGAATGATGTTCGGGAGGCGTACTGATGGCACGGGTTATGCACCCCATAGCGCAGCATCGGAGCGGATGCTGTCCTTTCATGACCCATTGCATCACATCCATATGATGACAGGCTTGTTCAACCAACTCGCCGCCGGACATATCTACATTGGCGACCCAACCTCCAACCGACCAGGTCCAATGCCATTGACCTTGTAAGAAAGTAACATCGCCGATGATGCCCTCATGTACGGCACTGACGGCATCTTGGATGCCGGGAGCATAACGCCGTTGAAAACCGACCTGATAAATACCTTTGGCTTCACGGGCCGCTTTGACGATAGCGTCGACCTTCTCGACAGTACAATCCATCGGTTTTTCACTGAAGCAATGCAGACCAGCCTCCAATACGGGAACTACACATTGAGCATGATTGCCCACTTCCGTGGCGACAATACAGGCATCGAGATTTTCCTTTTCCAACATTTGGCGGAAATCGTTGTACCGCTTCGTCGCGGGAGTGTATTGTTCGCAGTAACGCATGGCTTGATCAAGGCGCTCATCGCGTATGTCGCATAGAGCCGCTATGCGGTGACCTGCTATGTTGGATAATGTGCGTAGCAGGGCTTGGCCTCGACCGCCCGTACCGATCATCGCGAGAACGATTTTATCATTTGCACCAAAAACTCGTTTTGGAAGGCCTATCGCCAGGGCGGAAGCGGCACCGGTGGTATGGACAAACTTTCTACGGGAAATATGTTGATTGGACATTATTGATCCTCCATTTATTTAATTCAATTTCATGTGGTAGAGCCAAGGTCTTCCCAAGTGATGAGTGAAGGTTCAAACTCGGCCTGTTTCCAGTTATACATCGCTTCTCCGCCCATAATGCCCATAAGTGTAGAGCGCCGGCCAACTTCAACATCGGCGCGTGGGATTTCGTTGTTGCGAATATGGCGTGCGAAGGCTTCGAGTTCTTCGTAGGTACCATCATCCCAAGTGGAGACCGCTTCATGCAAGCGCTTGGGTTCTCCTTGTTCAGGACGGGGGTAAAACATACCGGCGGGAAGATCGATGCCGCCCTTTTCACCATAAACCCACAGTTTTTCGCCCGTGAAGGGTTCGGGACAATTCATCAAGTGGGTATAAGAGAAGACGATATCTTCTGGAAATTCATACATGACCATGGAATGATCCTCAGCGCAATGCTTGGGTGGATTTTCGCGGCTTTGGGTACTTTGAGCCATGGCGGAACAATGGAGGGGGTATTGTCCCTGCATAACCCACATCATCGCATCGACGTGATGACAGGCTTGAGCGTGGAACCAGGTACCGGCAATTTCCATATTGGTGTAACGTCCACCAACGCCGCCCGTCCACTGCCACATCCCTTGGAGAAAATGAACCTCGCCCAATTCACCGCTATGGATGAAGTCCATGCATTTCTGGAACGTAGGAACATAGTGGCGTTGGAAGCCTATTTGATAAATCCCCTTGGCCGCCCGGGCAGCACGCACCACCTGGTCGACTCTTTCCACCGTGATATCCATGGGTTTCTCGCTGAAACAATGCAAACCGGCTTCCAGCACCGGCACTACACACTTGGCATGATTGGCTTCTTCGGTCGCGACGATGCAAGCGTCCAAATTTTCATTTTGAAGCATCTCGCGGAAGTTGATGTACTGTGTAGGTGTGGGTTTGTACTGCTCACAAACATTGGCAGCGATTGCCATAGCCTCGGGTCGTAAATCGCATAGAGAGACGACATGGAAATCGGAGATATTTGTGATCGCTTTGAGCAATCGAGTTCCCCGCCCTCCACAACCGATCACGCCCAGGTTAATTTTGTCGTTGGCGCCCCGTGCGCGGCGGGTTGAACTCACGGCAAGGCTTATAGCAGGTATGACTGCCGAGGCGCGAAAGGCTCGGCGTCGAAGATGATTTCGCACCATTGATTTTACCCCCAGTTTTTTCAATCTAAATTCACTTTCTTTGATGATCTAAAAAAGAGTGCCCCGCGTCAAGCGGATTAAACCATGATTTGGCTTATTAAAACAGAATAGAGATGAAAAAGAATCGTTTTATCTTGACGAACCAGGGTATGAAGGTAAAAGTATTCGTAAAACAATTCATTGTATTGGTGATTGATCATGGTAACCACGAATTTACCCCAAATAGACAATGTCGAAGCGTATGTAGATCAAATCGCAGAAGAGGCACGTGAGGCTTCCCGGGTACTAACCCGGCTTTCTTCGGATAAGAAAAACCAGGTGCTTATTGAGGCTGCGCGCCGGATTCGCGATCAAAAAGAAACCATCCAAAAACAAAATCAATTGGATCTGGACGCGGGAAAAGAAAATGGGTTGAGCAAGGCCATGCTCGACCGGCTTGAGTTGAACGATAAGCGCTTAGAAGGCATCGCGACCATGCTCGAAGAAGTCGCGGCTCTGCCCGATCCAGTAGGCGAGATCACTCAGATGCGAGTTCGTCCCAACGGATTGCAAGTGGGACAAATGCGAGTGCCGCTGGGCGTAGTAGGTTTGATTTATGAATCTCGTCCCAATGTGACCGCCGATGCGGCGGCCTTGTGTTTGAAATCAGGAAATTCAGTTTTGCTACGGGGAGGCAAAGAAGCAATCCACTCCAATATGGCGCTAGCACACATTCTCCAAGCAACCCTGACCGATTGTGGACTCCCCAAAGCCGCAGTATCGTTCGTGGAAACCACGGATCGGGAAGCAGTGAAATATATGTGTCGTCTTAAAGGGAAAGTGGATGTGATTATTCCCCGCGGGGGTAAATCACTGATTGAAGCGGTGGTCGATATGGCCACGATCCCGGTGTTGAAACATTATGACGGCAATTGTCATGTATATGTGGATAAGAATGCCGATCCAGAGTTGGCGCATAAGATATGTATCAACGCAAAACTTCAACGTTCCGGAGTCTGTAATGCGGCGGAGACTTTTTTGATTCATCAAGAGATGGCCGGGGATTTTCTTAAGCGATTAATTGCAGATTTGCAAAAGCATGAAGTGGAAATCCGAGGCTGTGAAAAAACCATGAACGTCAATGCGAATATCAAGGCCGCTACGGAAAAAGACTGGTATGAGGAATACCTCGATTTGATCATTGCGGTTAAGATCGTGGAAAACTTGGATGAAGCGCTCGACCATTTGGACAAATATTCCTCGAATCACACCGATGCCATTGTGACCGATAACTATTTCACGGCGCAGCGTTTCTTACGAGAAGTGGATTCTTCCTCAGTGATGGTGAATGCTTCCACCCGCTTTTCCGATGGCGGGCAGTACGGCCTGGGCGCAGAGATGGGAATTTCCACGGATAAATTGCACGCCCGCGGTCCCATGGGATTGGTTGAGTTAACATGTAAAAAATTCGTAGTACTGGGTGAAGGCCATATTCGCGAATAGGAGAAGTGAACACAACATCGTGAAAGAGAGAAATCAACAAATTGGCTTTTATGGGGGCGGTTTTGATCCTGTTCATACCGCCCATTTGATTTTAGCGGAAACAGCGTTGGAATCGATTCCCCTGGATAAGATCATATTCATGCCCTCGGGAGGAGTCGCGCATTATAAGGATGAATCCAATGTCGCCAGCGGAGCCGACCGGTTGGAAATGCTGCGTTTAGCCATTGGAGAGCATGATCGATTGGTCATTAGTTCCTATGAAATCGATCAGCAAAGGTTCTGCTATACCATTAATACAATGCGGTATCTCCGAGATGAAGTCTATTACGATGCAGAGATCTTTTTACTAGCGGGAGGAGATTGGATAGATAAGATTCCTACTTGGAAAGAAGGGGAACAGTTGATGCGAGAGTTTCCTATTGCGATTTTCTCACGCCCGGGTTTTCAGCATAAAGAAGGTGTAGAAAAGAATGGAGAAAGAGAAATTCATTACATTGATATGCCGCTCATGGAAATATCTTCTTCCAACTTACGCGAGAGACGCAGAAAAGGGCAATCGATCCGCTATCGAGTGCCGGAAGCGGTATATAACTATATTGAATCGAAGGGCTTGTATTTGAGCTGAAATGAGTGGTTAGGAGTCCAAGGCGGATTGTTGTTCGATGATGACAAGAAAATCTTCTGGGAATTTAATGCCCTGCTCTATGGCTTTGCGGGCATATTTCAAGGCTTCGGCATAGTTCTTCAGTTTTGCGTTGATTAAAGCAAGATTGTAAAGCGGTTCATTCATGGTGGGATTTAATTCTAAGGCCTTGAGGTAAGATTGCTTGGCTTTTTGCAGATCATCTTTCTTTTCATGGATAATGCCCATATTACAAAGAGCATTAGCGAAATCAGGTTTTAACTTAATGCTTTTTTGAAAACAGGATTGGGCTTTTTCATAATCCTCCAATGCAAGATAAATATTTCCTAAGTGATAATGGGCCCGGGAGTAATTGGGGGTTTTATCGATAGCACGTTGAAGAAGTTCAATCCCCTCTTCGCTCTCCCCCTGAAAATGGAGAATCATACCTAAATAATTAAGCACCACCGGAAATTCTGAATCGTAATGCATAGAACGCCGAAAGGCTTGGACCGACTCATCCAAGCGTTTTTGATTGTAAAAACTCGTTCCCATTTGAGAGAGAAGTTTAGGAAGTGTTTGTTTGGGTTCGAGAATGTCGTAGGGCATCTTTTCGTAAAAGATAGACAATCCTTCCAATGAATGGATGATATAGCCTTTAAGGGTGGTCTCAACAAAACACTCATACGCACCATCGTCATAATGAATTAGGGTATGATCAGGATCATAAATGAAGACCATACGCATCGGAAGTTCCAGTTCCCAACCAAGGATAAGGTAGAGCATGGTTAAGCGGAAGCAATTTCCTTCACGCTCAAACAGTGTGGTTTCGAAGTGAATGTTTTGCTCACTCTCTCCGCCATAATGAAACCCCTTTTCTTTGAAGAGGTAGCGTCCCATGGCTTCGAGCTTGGCTACTGCTGATTGATCACCCCGGAGCCGTTGGCGCAGTTCTTCGACCATGGTTTGGAGTCTTTGGAGAGGCGATTCGGTGTCAAGTTCAGGCGAGGCTTCTTGCACCAAAACCAGAGAAGCGCGGGCTAAATCATACCCGGGATGCTCGGAAGTATCAAACGATTCGTAAATAGACTGAAAGCCAGGATTAAGTTCTTGTGCTAAACTGGATAAGGAAAATGAATAAAGGCATGAAGTAAGGATAATGATGAGGAGATAATGAAAAGAAGAAAAACGTCTCATAATAAAACCAGTATCCTCTTATTAATAACGATCACACAGATCTTGAATAATATATCTGATTCTAAATTCCATCGATAGTCAAGAGAAAAAAAATACGCAAATCAACCCTTCTTGTGGTTTTATGTCGCGGATACCATTACAATTTACATATACCAATCTACTTTAGAAAGTCGACTTATGAACTGGAAGGAATTGTTTCAATCTCCACGGGTTGAAGATCGTCCCATGCTGTTCTGGTTATTGAACCACAGGATGGAGCGAGAGCATGTAACCCACCAAATTCATTCATTTAAAGAAAAAGGCTTAAGAGGCATAGTACTTCAGGCGCATCGCGGATTAACACCGGAGTCTAGAAGCGAAGAAGGGTTGGCATGGGTTCGCTTTTGCGTGGAGGAAGCAAGAAAGCAGGGACTGCAGGTCTGGCTTTCTGAAGAGGGGACTGAGGAGAGTGAACTCACACGCGAGTATCCCGAATACCGACAGCAAACCCTGGCGGTGGTAAAAGTGATTGAAGCCGCACCGGGCCGTGTTGTGCATTTGGATGATATCAATGATGAAATCTCTTATATCGTTGGAGTGACTGAACTGGGGGATGTGCGAAAACTCGATAGCGAGGCTTTAGAAAACAACACGTTGGATGTTCCCTCGGACATTAAGAAATTATATTTCTTTGCAAAGCGCACAGTTTTGGATGATTTCTATCAATATAAATTGGATGTACTGAATCCCGAAGCCGTCCAAGCTTTGGTGAATATGACGTATGAACGCTATCGCGTTGGATTAGGAGAACAAGCGAAAGAAATAAAAGGATTTTATAGTACGTACCGCCAATTTGGTAATGTTGAGGCGAATGAGATTCCCTGGACAGATGATCTCCCGCGACGGTTTCATGAGCAACACGGGCATGAACTATGGGAAGTGCTACCCAGCTTAATCTCGTCGGGAGAGAAAGAAAAGATCGCACATCGATGCCACTTCCTACAATGTCTAACGGATTTATATATAGAGGCTTATTACAAGGCAATTAAGGACTATTGCCACCAACAGGGGTGGCATTGGATAGGCCACTTGGCCTTCGAAGGTGAGATAAGAAAACAAGCGTGGAGCCTAGGAGATGTTTCGCGGGTAATGGAAGAGACCGATTCCCTGAGCTGCGGAAAGGAGAAAATAAAAGCCTCGCCTGAACAATTATTTACTTCTCTGTTGGGAGCAAAATTTGTAATTTCTGGACAGCGCTTGTTTGATCATCCCCAGGTAATGAGTGAAGGCTTCAGCAGAGAAAAGGGATTGGGAATCACGCTACAGGAGATGAACCGTGACGCTGGATTGCAAGCCGCTATTGGAGTAAATGCGTTTATTCCAAAGGCCGCGTATTACTCACTTGAAGGCTTTCGTAAGAGGCACGGTTCCTCTGTCCACTCGTATCAACAAACGTTTTGGCCCCATTATCAGCGGTTCGTTAATAGCTTAAGCCGTGTCGGTTCATTAATGAGAGTGGGAGAGCCAATTTCGCGAGCCCTTGTGCTTTACCCCACACGAACCATCTGGGGAATGTTTTCCCTCCATGAAGAAAATCAACAGCCAGCCGAAGTGTGGGAACAGCAATTAAATGAATGCTGCGTAACGCTATTACGAAATCAGCGTGATTTTGATTTTATTGCAGAAGAATGGTTAGCGCGTTTAAGTGTAGGAGAAAAGGGAGAAATCACCTACACCTCACCTAAAGAGAAGATTAAACATTATCAAACGCTGATCCTTCCCCTTTGCCAAGTTTTACGTAACGAAACCTTAGACCAATTGCAACGTTTGATAGTAGCAGGGGCGGTTATTCATTTCATAGAAACACTTCCGGACGCAACCTCAGAAACCGGACTTGACGAAAGCATTCGCGAGAGAATCCAATCTTGGATCCATGAAGACGAAAACGTACATTTTGTTTCGTTCAATGACTTGGCTACAATGTTTGAACGCGTTGAAGCGGGTATAAGACTTAAGCGTGAGAATCCCAGCCTTCTCTATCAACATCGATTATTTAAAGAAGGCGATCTCTTTTTGCTATATAACGTCTCTGAAAAAGAAACAAGAGAAAAAGTTCGTTTTCCCACTTCAGCCCAGTATGCATATGAAGCCGAGATGGAAGGTGGAAGCTTCCATGCACTCCCCGTGGAAGGTCCTGAGCCAGAATGGGAAGTACAACTCGCGCCAGGACAAGCGCGCTTGTTCGTAATGACCTGTAATCCTGTCGAGAATGCCATGCCAGCGGAGGTAGAAGAAAGTGAATTGATCCGGTCGCAGCCGTTTGACAAGACCTATTTCTTCTTTACGCAGGATGGAAACGAACTTCCCTTGTGTACCTGGAACCTGACGGTTTCACCTAAAGAGAGAGAGCAAGAGCTCGTTTACCAAACGACTTTTTGGGTAGATCGCTATCGTGGATACTTGCATCTCATTTGCGATGGGCTGCACCATCAAACGATTGATAATGGACGTGCGGCGAAGAAATTTCAAGTAATACTGAATGGCTTTGAGATTACCCAAGAAGTCGATTTCCAACCCAATGACGATCGTCTTCTCAAGGCCTACAATATTCAACCGTATGTGCTGCGTGGAGAGAATATGCTCGAGATACGTACACAAGCCCGCCAACATGAACCGTTGGCCGTACAGCATGCGTTGATGCTGCGCGGGGAATTCGCTCTCGTTCTCTGCGAAAGGCATTATGTGTTAACTACGCCAAGCATGAAAATCCACCAAGGCAGTTGGACAACCCAAGGGTATCCCTTTTATTCAGGAACTGGGGTGTATCGACAAGAGATGATGATCGATGCTCTAGGAGAAAAACAACGGGCGTTCGTGCAATTTGAGGAAGTACGGGATTTGGTAGAAGTCACAGTGAACGGCAATGAGGCGGGGGTATTGTGGAAAGCCCCATGGCAACTCGATGTAACCGAGCATTTATGTGAAGGCAAGAATCTCTTTGAGTTTCATGTGACCAACACTTTGGTGAATCGCTTTACTGGAGAAAATCGTGCTTCGGGTATAGTCGGTACGGTAATTTTGAATATTGTGCAAATGAAATGATCCGCACTGGCTTTTTTGAACTAGCCTAGCGTGTGTGGCTATCCGCAAGAAATGAAAAGCCGGATACAATAGAACCATAGAAATATTGTCGACACATAAATCATTCATGGGAATTTCCTCCCAATCCACGATGAGTTTGTTTTTCTCGTTCTAATTAAACCAACATTTGGAAAGGCCGCTTCATGTATTACGAGATGGTTCAGCAATTAAATCAAATCTTATGCGATACCGTGGAAACCCTGACCGGCGAGAAAGCGGATTCCACTCAGTATACCTTTACCCCTACAAAAGATCCTGCCCACGGGGATTTAGCCACCAATGCCGCCATGATGCTAGCCAAGCCTTTGAGAAAAGCACCACAAGACATTGCACTCACTTTTGTTGAAGCACTGAATCCACTGGACGCGGTAGAAGAAGCCACCGTGGCGGGCCCCGGTTTCGTAAACGTAACCTTAAGCCATATGGTTCTGATTCAAACAATGAAACAAATCTTTCAGCAAGGTACCGATTATGGCCGCTCAAACAAGAACAAAGGGAAAAAGGCACTAGTCGAATTTGTTAGCGCCAATCCCACCGGACCGCTGCATGTGGGACATGTTCGTGGGGCGATTGTGGGAGATACAGCCGCAGAACTCTTGGAAGCGATTGGCTATGAAGTGGTGCGCGAATATTACTACAATGACGCTGGGGTACAAATGCAGATGCTGGGGCGCTCAGTTCAGGCGCGCTATCATCAACTCTTTGGTGAAGAGTATCCCTTGCCCGAAAATGGCTACCGGGGTGACTATATCCGATACATTGCGGCAGGATTAAAAAGCGCACGGGGGGAGGCGTTGCTGCAAGAAGAACGCTGGGAGCCGTTTACCGAATTTGCTGCCGCGGTGTTGATGGATATTATTATGGATGATTTGCGGCATTTGCGGGTGCAATTTGATACCACCTTTAGCGAACGCTCGCTGCACACCTCGGGGGCCGTGAATAAAACGTTGGAGCGTTTACGAGAAAAAGATGCAACCTATGAACAGGAAGGGGCGGTTTGGCTGCGTACGACAAAGTTTGGAGATGAAAAAGACCGGGTACTGGTAAAGAGCGACGGGGAGCCAACTTATGTAACCCCTGATATTGCTTATCATTGCGATAAATTCGATCGAGGCTATGACCTCATGGTTAATGTCATGGGGCACGACCATCACAGCCAAGTGGAACGAGTGAAAATCGCTTTAAAACTCTTTGGCTATGAACTCGCGGGGCTGCATTATTTGCTTAATCAAATGGTGAGCATCAAACGCGGTGGTGAAAAGATTAAACTCTCTACCCGGGAAGGCCAATTCATGACCATGGCCGATATGATCTATGAACTGGGGGCGGATGTAACCCGCTATTTCTTTGCCCAACGTAGTTATTCAGCGCAAATGGTATTTGATTGGGACTTGGCGAAACAACAATCCATGGAGAACCCCGTTTATTATTTGCAATACGTGCACGCGCGTATTTGCAGTATGGAAAAGAAAGCGAATGAACGCGGGGTAACCTTACAATCGGATTTAGACTTCGACACTTCGCCTTTGCAAGGTGAGCGTGAACGGTTGTTGCTGCTTAAATTATTTTATTACCCACTCCATGTCATGGAGGCGGCGGAACGATTTGAAGCCCATATGATTCCCGCATATCTTGAAGATTTGGCCAAAACCTTTCATACCTATTATCAGGTGCAGCGGGTATTGGATCAGGATGATCCCGTGGGTACCAAGGCACGGTTTCACTTAATGACGGCCGTACGGCAGGTGATGCGCAATGGTCTTGATTTGCTAAAAGTCAACGCACCGGAACGTATGTAAATTAAAATAGTAAGTCTCGTTGGGGAACAACATAAACCCGCTTTAAATTATATGGGAAAAGGAGATCAATCATGGTACGATTAGGTATTATCGGATGCGGCGGCATGGGGAATATGCACGCCCAAGCTTGTTTGGTAAGCGGTGCGGCGACTCTTACGGCGGTCGCGGATGACTATGAAGAGAATGCCAAAAAATTAGCTCAGACCGCAAATTGTGATTATCACACAAACTACAAAGATCTGCTTTCACGCGGGGACGTGGATGTGGTTATGATCTGTACACCAACTCCATCGCATTATTCCCTGGGAATGGAGGCTTTAGCAGCGAAAAAGCATACTTTTATTGAAAAACCGCTTGCGAGAAAATCCGACCGTGCCAGAGAATTGGTGCAAGAAGCAGAGAAGCAAGGCGTATATACCATGGTGGGGCATGTGCTTCGCTTTTGGCCTGAATACACCATTCTTCGTGAAGCGTTGGAGGATCAACGCTGGGGAAAATTAAAAGCGGCTCGTTTTATCCGTTGGAGTAATCAACCGGCTTGGTCAGTCGGCAATTGGCTTTTGGATCCCGAATTGAGCGGAGGAGCGGCCTTCGATTTGCATTTGCACGATACCGATATGGTCTTGTATCTTTTTGGTGAACCGAAATCCGTCTTCTCAGCGGGGGTAAAGGATTATGCTGGATGGCGCCATATTACCACCCATTATTTCTACGAGGGAGACAGTCCAGCAATCACCGCGGAAGGGGGATGGTATGAAGGCGAAAAGTATCCTTTCCGCATGGGATTTGTCGCCCATTTTGAAGAAGGCGTCTTGGATTACGATTGCAGCCGTCCTCAACCCTTCATTTTTTATCCAAAAGAAGGGGATGAGCAAGTACCTGCCTTGCCGGAAGTTCCAAAAACCAAACCTGTAGAAGGAATTAACGTAACCGATTTAGGTGGTTATCTCTTACAAGATACCTATTTCTTCCAACAATTGGCAGAGAACAAAGCGCCGAGCCGTGCCTCGTTTGAAGTGGGTCTCAAAGCGATTCAAACGGTGGAAAGAGAAATTCAATCAGCAGAAAAGCGAGAAGTGGTCACTTTATAACGAACCAAAGAGAGGAGTAAGATCATGATCCGATTAGGCTTGATCGGCGTTGGAAACGTAGGCAGCGCCCATGCAGAATCGATTGAAGAGATAGAAAATGCGGAATTGATTGCTGCCGCTGATCCCAATGAAAAACGAATGCAGCCGATTCTCAACAAACATCCCAAGTGCGTGGCTCTCAAGGAGAGCCAAGAATTACTGCAACGAGAGGATGTAGATGCGGTCATCGTGGCAAGCCCCACCCCATTACACTATTCACATGCGAAGGAAGCCCTGAACCAAGGAAAACCCGTTTATCTTGAATCACCGATGGCGCGAACGGCAGAAGAAGTGGATGAATTAGTTCAGTTAGCCAAGGAAAAACAACGCATCGTGACCGTAGGACAAACCCAGCGACGCTTCCCGGAGATGGAGAGTCTAAAAGCCCAAGTAGAAGCAGGAGCCGTCGGAAAACCGGGGATGATTCGTCTGGGACGAAGAACCCCGCATCCTCAAAGTTGGTTTGCGGATCACGAACAAAGTGGCGGGGTTGTTCTCGATGCGATGATTCATGAGCTAGACTTTCTGCTATGGAGTTTTGGACCGATTCAACGTGTTTATTGCCAAACCTTGAATCAACAAAAATCGTCGGAGAATAAGGATTACGCGCTGGCTTCCTTACGTTTAAAAAGCGGAACCATTGCCCATGTGGAATCATCGTGGTGCCACTATGGACAATTTGCTATCGACGCGGAAATCGCGGGGGATGAAGGAATGATTCATTTCGATAATCAAGAGAGCATTCCTCTGAAAATTTCCATTGTAGAAAGCGCGTCAGGAAAACGACAGTATTCGAATGAAAGCCCCGTATTGTATCCTGCGCATTTTCGGCTCCTGGAGGAATTTATAAAAGCCGTGGAAGGGAATGGAGAGAATCCCGTACCCATAGAAGAAGGTGCGCACGCGGTGAAAGCCGCCTTGGCTTTGTTGGAGTCAGCAAGAACCAAGAAGCCGATCATACTCGGGTAATATGTGGATAAGGAAAGAAAGGAAACAATCATGGTAACACGAATTGGAATGATCTCGTTCGCCCACCTTCATGCGCATGCCTATGCTGGCTGTTTACAGCAATTGGGCGATCAAGTCGACATAACGGGAATTTATGATGACGACAGCGAACGTGGGAAAAAAGTCGCCCAGGAATTAGGAAAACCCTTTATTGAATCATGCGATCAATTACTTTCCTCGGTCGATGGCGTGGTGATATGCAGCGAAAACGCCAAACATAAAGATTATACAATTCAAGCCGCGAACGCAGGCAAACCGATCCTCTGTGAAAAGCCGATTTCAGTTTCTATTGAAGACGCTCAAGCGATGATTGGTGCGTGTAAAAAGAACGGTGTAGAATTGATGATCGCTTTCCCATGCCGCTTCAGCACGGTGATCCGGCGTGCGGTGCAAGTCGTGAAAGAAGGACACCTCGGGAAGATTTTAGCGCTGAAAGGAACCAACCGTGGCACCATGCCAGGTGGATGGTTTGTTGATAAAAATCTATCCGGAGGCGGCGCGGTGTTGGATCACACGGTACACGTGGTCGACGTTTGGCGCTGGATGATGGAATCCGAAGTTTCAAAGGTGTATGCCGAAGTGGATCAGCGGTTTTATCCCGATATTCAAATCGATGACACGGGTCTCTTGTCGTTAGAGTTCGATAACGGCGTTTTCGCTACCCTGGATACTTCCTGGTCACGTCCTAATGAAGCCTATCCTACGTGGGGTGATGTGACCATGGAAATCTTGGGTGAGCGAGGCTCTATCACTTTGGATGCGTTTAAACAGAAAATTGAAGTGTATAATAATAAAGTAAAAAAAGCCCAGTGGATCCCTTGGACAGACGATATTAACTTTTATATGGTGCAAGGTTTTGTTCAAATGATCCAAGAGAAAAAATCATCGCCGGTCCCAGGCCAAGACGGGTTAAAAGCGATGGAAGTGGCTTTGGGGGCTTATCAATCTGTGGATCGTGGCGAACCGGTTTCTTTGCCGCTAACCCCATAAAAGAAAAGGAAAGAAATATTCATGGGCAGGCAAAAGAAAATTCTTGTCGTAGATGATAACCCGCAATACCGCTCCGCGGTGGTGCGTAATTTAACCATGGCGGGCTACGATATTACGGAAGCGGAAGATTCCGACGAGGGGATGGAAAAGATTCAGTTGGAAGATCCCCAAGTGATCATCACCGATCTGGACATGCGAACTCACGATGAAGGATTGAATTTCATCCAAAACGTAAAAGAGCGCTTCCCAACCCTGCCAATTATAATGATTTCGGCTGTAGGTACTTTTGATGAGGGAGCCCTCGCCCGTCAATACGGAGCCATGTTTGTCTTGAGTAAATCCCGTATTGAAGAAGAAATCGAGACTCTTTATTCACGTTTGGAGACCATTTTTAAGCATTTGGAAACCATTGAATCACTCCAGAAACGATTGGATACCATCTTGGAAGAAGATGAAACTACAATAAAAGCATTCCAAGAAGAACTACAAGAATTGCTTCATAATAGCGATTTAGACCCAGGATTTAAGAGCGAAATCTATGAAATGCACGATCGATTGGAGCGGCAAGCCACCAAACCGGCAGGGTGGTTAGAAAGCCTGGATGCGAATACCACCTTACAAGATATACAAAAGGAACTACCAGAAGCCAAAAAGTTGGATGAAGAAACCCAAACGATGCTCTCAGTAGCAGAAAGTCTTTTTCATTCTCCTTCCTCTGGCAGTTTATCGGTTGCACGCAACATTAGTTTTTCTTATTCATTCGCGGTAGAGCATGAAGTGAAATTACGTATAGGGCGTAAAGTCTCACGGCTGCTAATCCAAGAAAACATCGGGAAACTAGCCACTCAATTTTACGATGAGAAATTAGGGAATTTGGATATTTTCTTTAATCAATATTTGATCCGTACGATTCAACAATACCAAATGGAATTGAATTCGGATATAACCCGTCAGGTGATGGAGCGGATTCTACAGCATGGATCCAAATACAAACCCGATGGATTGAAAGCCCTTGGGGTCATTCTCTTTTGTTGGGGACGCAAACACGAATTTAGCAACCGTGAAGGCAAAGTCGAAGTTCGAAACCCTCTCAACATTAAAGGACTCACCGATGAAGAAACAACACAGTTGGCCAGTCAATTGATTTTGCTGCAACACCTGCGTAATCCTTTTATTCATCCCGAATTCAATGAGCGAGAAAAGACAGAATCCGTGCGGCAAACCTCCTTTACCTGTCTCTCGCTCGTGAGTCAATTGGTATAAAAACGAATCGATCGTGCGTATTTTCTTTCTCTTTCCCCAGATTCCCTTTCCTCCCCATAGCGGTGGACGCATCGTAACTTGGAACACCTTCAAACGCTTCGCTAAAAAAGCGCAAGTTAGCGCCGTGTGCCTTTATCACCATCCAAAGGAGTTGGAAGCGTTAAACAAGATAAAAGAGTATACTGAAGATATCGAGGTTTTTCCCGCCTATGGGAAATGGGCTCCCCTACCCATGCTAAAATCGATAGCCTCTCGTTGGCCTTATAAAGCACACCGTTTTTTTAACCCGGCGATGTTTCATTATGTACAAGAAAAAATCCAACGGGAAAAATTCGATATTGTCCATGCGCAAAATTTTTATACCGCGGCTTACCTCACCGGGAAGGAAGAATGTACGAAAGTTCATTATAAGGAGAATATCGAAGGGAATCTTTTGCTGCAACTGGCGAAATATACGAAGAATCCTATATTTAAAACGTTGGCTTTTTTGGAAGGACAAAGGACAAAGAATTATGAGCTACATTCTTGCAGAAAATTCGATCAAGTTCTTTGTATATCCCCGATTGACCGGGATCATTTAAAAAAAATCGATCCTTCTCTCACGGTCGATCATCAGGAACCGGGTGTCGATTTGCGAGACTATCCCTATCTAGAAGAAGCAAAGATTCCTCCCCGAATTGTGTTTACCGGTACTATGTCCTACTACCCTAATGTGTATGGCATCATACATTTCTTACGCACTACCTGGCCATTAGTACGAAAGCAGCTCCCAGAATTAGAATGTGACATTGTGGGAGCCAATCCACCGCCCGCGGTACGGAAATTTCACGGGAAAGAAGGCGTCAACGTGACCGGATGGGTCGAACAGGTTCAGGACTATATCCGGAAGGCACAGATTTACATTGTGCCTCTAACCATGGGTGGGGGGATACGATTGAAGATTCTCGAAGCGATGGCTTCAGGACGGGCGATCGTCAGCACCCCTATTGGAAGTGAAGGTTTACAAGGCGAAGATCAAAAACACATACGCATTGGCGAAATAGATGAACCTTTTGCTCAAGCGATCGTGGAATTAATCGAAGACAATAAAAAACGAACTTGTCTGCGCGAGAATGCCCGAAGGCTGGTGGAAGAAGTCTACGATTGGGATAAGGTCATCCACCGCCAGCTTGCGCGTTATTGTTGTCTAAGTTAACTTCACGGGGAGGCGGAAGTTGTTCTTCTGCACCTGGTTCCGTGGTAACCTCGTCGGGACCGATATTTTGGTCGATCGGCTCCGGCTCGGGTTGTTTTAAGCCGTAAAGTTCAGACGTATCCGTATTGATAAATTTCTTAACAATCTCTGACCCGGCAATGGGGTCTTGTTTGACAATAGCATCGATAAGAGTGGCTCGCATATCCTCCGGTAGTTTATCCAAAATGCGAATGAGAACCAGCTGGTTTTCTTCTGCTTCCTCGGGGGTTTGCGCACCTTGGACATCAAACAGAGAGATGGCTAACTGGGCAGAATTCTTTTCATTGCCAGCCGCAAGGGCATCCGCCATTTGTTGTTCACGTTCACTAAGTTCACTTTGCATGCGTTCTTCACGTTTGCGCTCTAGCTCTTTCAATTCAGTTAAATTTTGAGAAACTTGTTTAATTTGATCGCTTACCATTTGCTCCCGTTGCGCGATCATCGATTCACGCATATCGAGTTCTTTTTCCCGTTCTTGCAATTGGCGCTGGGTTTCTGCCAGCTGCTCACGCATTTGATAAAGATTTTGCAAAGCCTGGGGCATTGGTTCATCAATAGGACCAAAGAGATCTTCAGGGGTGATATATTGAGATTCGGTGGCGGACTCAACTTGGACCGGTTCGGTCGCGCTGCGGGTTTCAAGGTTTAAGTAAGGGATCTTCTCCAACATACTTTTATCAATAGCGCCTGTCATAAAAGCGGCACCAGCAGCAATACCCGCCAAAAGTATCGGGACTAGCAGATAAAGAATGACACCACCACGTTCTCGTTCGCGACGCACATATTTTTGGGTTCCAATTTCGTCCATAATGGCTGACTCCTCTTTACGCATGGCTTTTTCCCATTCTTTTTTGCGGCGCTCTTTAAGGCGATTCAGGGTTTTTTCTTCTTGGTATAATTTTATCAGTTCACGGCGTTTCTGTTCTTGTTCTTGGCGTAATTGCCCGATTTCATTACGTTTTTCATGCTCCACTTTCCAGGTATACGCACGAAACATATCCAAATTTCTCTCAGCATTCACTAATTCATGGTCAGGAGTTTGTTCTAATAAGCGAATACGTAGATTTTCAACCGCCTGGCGTCCTTCCTCAATTTCACGCAAACGTTGTTGGATTTGATCTTCAAGATTGGCAATTTCCTCTTCCTTGCGTTCAATCTCATATTCCTTTAAACGAATAACAGGATCAAGGCGAAAACGAAATTGTCTCATCGAGCCTCTCCTTGTTGTTTGGGAGCGGCTTTCTTGGTTCGCATACATTGCTGTGCAATATCAATCATTTGTTTTACCGCTTCTTCATAAGCCACCCGTTCGCGAATGCCCTGTTGAAGAAACGCATTAATCGTATCGATCATGTCGATAGCGAGGTCAATCTCGGCATTGGAGCCCCGTTGGTAAGCCCCAATGTTAATTAAATCCTCGGCATCACGATAAACAGAGACCACCTGGTTTATGCGGCGAGCCGCCATCACTTGTTCTTCGGGAACGATATCGACCATCACCCGGCTGATACTCTGTAAAATATCGGCAGAAGGATAATGATTTTTGTGAGCTAGTTCGCGCGAAAGCACAATGTGCCCATCAAGAATACCACGTACAGCATCCGCAATTGGTTCATTCATATCATCGCCTTCGACCAGCACCGTGATGAGGCCAGTGATTGACCCTTCTCCGGGAGAAGTTCCCGCACGTTCAAGATACGCAGGAAGCATTGCGAAAACGGAGGGAGTATAGCCACGGGTGGTCGGTGGTTCGCCTGCAGCTAAGCCAACTTCACGCTGGGCCATCGCCATCCGAGTAACAGAATCCATCATAAACAAAACATTTTTACCCTGATCCCGGAAATATTCCGCGATGGTCATCGCAGTGAGTGCCCCTTTAACCCGCGTCAGAGGGGGAGTATCCCCCGTTGCAACAACTAAGACACTCCGGGCGGCTCCTTCTTCTCCTAAATCTTTTTCAATAAATTCGCGCACTTCGCGTCCACGTTCACCAATCAAGCCGATAACATTGACATCGGCTTCGCTGGAACGAGCAATCATTCCCATCAGGGTAGATTTTCCTACACCACTGCCCGAAAAAATACCGATCCGCTGCCCTTGTCCCCATGTCAAGCAGGAATCGATTACCTTCACGCCAGTGGAAAGGGGCTTTTCAATGCGTTTCCGATTAACTGCGCTTGGTGGAGGACTGTAGATAGAACGTAGTTCTTGAATTCGGAAAGGACCTTTTTCGTCAACCGAATTACCCAATCCGTCAAAAATACGCCCCACTAATCCTTCACCACAACGAATGCGCAAAGGACCGCCGGAGGAGACCACTTCACAACCGGGGCGGATTCCGGTCATATCACCAAAAGCCATGAGAATCACTCGACCGGAGCGAAAACCTACAATTTCAGCAGCGATGGGTTCTTTGCCGTTGGAGGGATAAATGTAAACGAGATCCCCAACGGCTCCGCCAGGTCCTCTCGAAAGAATAACCACGCCGATTAATTCATCGACATACCCACGTTGGCGAATGGCTTGAACATTTTCAATTGACCAATGGATAGAATCCCAATCTATAGAATGACGCTTTAAAGTCATTGATTCGTAACCGTGTTATGGTAAATTTCCGTTTGTTTATCGATGCGGCCATCGATTCCGCCGGTGCCGGATTCGATAATGACACCGCCGCGATTCACGCGTGGATCCGTATCCACCGTGACTTTTTCAATTTCATCAAACATTTGGACAAAATGAGGACACCACTGCTCAATTTTCTCCTTTTCATCGGGATGAACTAAAATACGCAGGGATTGGCGGTCGGCGGCAAGAGAGATGCATTCTTTAGCGATACGAACGACCACCTCGTCATCTTCCTCCACTTTCTTTTTAATGACTTGAGAGACGATATTCGAAACGAGTTTACGTATTTCCTGTTCCTGATCGACAAACATTTCTTCAAGGATTTGCTTGCCTTCGCTGACCATATTTTGCAACTCGTGTAACACTTCGAAGGCTTGATTTTTGGCATCCTGGATCCCTTGCTGAACCCCTTCCTGATGGCCTTCCTGGCGAGCTTGTTCTTTAATATTCTCCGCTTCAGTTTGGGCTTCAGAGATTATAGTTTGCGCTTCATTTTGAGTATTCGCGATGATTTCATCTGCTTGTTGGGAAGCACCTTGAAGTATATTCTGCTCTTGCTGTTGGGCTTTGGAGAGAATTTCAGCGGCTTCCTCGTCGGCATGTTTTAGCACCTTATGCCGTTCGACCACACGATACGGTTTTTCTTCACGTACATTGGGCGCTTTAATAATTCGTGCCATCGTTTAAACAACCTGCCTTGTTGAGTAAAAAATATCGTGAAAATTATAATGATTTATTGGTATTCTTACTTCACTATCCTAAAGCATACTTTTTTCCTGAAGTAGAAATTTCTAGGATTCAAAAGTCAATCTGTCGATCTCATCCAGAGACGTAATGATAATTCCACCACTGTGTTCAATCCAATATTGTACCTGGAGATTGACCAAGACACCATTATTTTCTCCACTTTGGCGAAAATCTCCCCGATAACCATTGATGACCTTTCCCCCCAGTCCATAAGCATATCCGATTTCCGAAGCCGTACCGGAATCAACATCCACCCCGTCCAACACGGCCAACATCCCCTCGCAAGAACGAAGCATTCGAGCGTTGCGCTCGGCAATTTTCATGGAAATACGGTGGTATTCGTGTTCCCGTAGAGTATAATCATCAATCGATTCAAGCCGCTGAAGTTCCGCTTCCAAATCCCGCGAGGAAGACCAAGGATCAATGGCTTCATAGCCGCGGTTCTGAAGTTTGGAGACCATTTGGCCAATGAACGCACGTGTACTTTCGGCAAACCCGAGAGGAGAAGCGAGAAAGATTTTCATGGTACTTGATCATTCGTCCTTTATAAAAGCTTAATCTAAATATTCTTCATTATTGGAATGCATGAGCTCAATCTCCCCATTTTGTTCCATGGCACGCATCATCTCAATAATTTTAAGTTGAGATTCTTCTACGGATTTGATTCGTACCGGCCCCATGGTTTCCATATCATCCTTGATCATTTCAGCCGCGCGAGTCGACATATTTCTAAGAATCGAAGATTTTACTTCATCCGAAGCCCCTTTTAAAGCAGTCACCAATTCTTTGCTATCAATGCGTTGCAACACTTTTTGTAACGTACGATCATCGAGGGTGACAATATCATCGAAGGTAAACATTTGTTTTTTGATTTCTGAAGCCAGTTCTTGATTCTCCGCTTCAAGACCTTCGAGAATTCCTTTACTAGAATTCTGGTCAAGTCGGTTTAGCATATCAGCCAAGGAATCCACGCCTCCGGTCGTTGCAAATTCTTGAGAGAGAAGATTGGATAGTTTCTTTTCAAGAATACGTTCCACATCCGAAATAATTTCTGGACTGGTATGCTCCATCGTAGCAATGCGAACCGCGACTTCTTGCTGCAAATCAGGCGGTAAGGAAGATAAAATCATAGCGGCTTGGTCTTCATTCAAATTCGAAAGAACCAAAGCGATGGTTTGTGGATGCTCGTTGAGAACAAAATTGAGAAGGTTGTCAGGATCGACATTCTTGAGAAAATCAAAGGGAGAGCCGGTAAGAATGCCCTGAAGTCGCTCGACAATTTCCATGGCTTTGCCGGGACCCAAGGCTTTTTCTAAAATTTCGCGGGCGGTGTTAATCCCCCCATAGCTGATATACTGCTTTGCCATGGCCATGTGGTAGAATTCCTCGATCACCCGCGAGGAAACTTCAGCAGGAATATTCCCCACATTGGCAATTTCAAGGGTGAGCTGTTCAATTTCCTGATCGGACAATCCACGGTAGATTTCGGAAGCGACCTCAGGACCCAAGGTGAGCATTAAAATCGCCGCCTTCTTCCGTCCGCTCAGTTGGTCAACATCTTTGTCACTCAAAGGATTCGGCCCACGCACGATTTTTCACCTTCCCTCAATAAGAATTATTTACCCCAAAGATGCAAGACGATCTTTGACAATCGAAGATAAGACTTTGATTTCTTAAAACCAACTCTTCAAACAATCTTAACTTGCAATCTAGCTGCTTAACCAGGCCTTAATAATCGCTGCCACTTCCTCTGGTTTTTCTGCAGCATAATTGATGACATGTTCCTGCATCTTAAGACGGCGCTGCTCCTCTGCAGGCAAACTCGCAATATCCCCAAACTCGGCCAGCCCTAATTGAGACAAGGTAAGTTCTTTGGCTTCGGTCACCGGTTCGATAGGCACTTCCTCTTCCAATTCTTCTTCCTCCACTTCGGGAGGGGCAAAAGCTCGTTGGAAGAAAATATAAGCAAAGTACCCCAATGCGAGAAGCAGCAGCAAAGGAATTAGAGTTTGGAATACGTTATATACATTGTTCCAAAAACGTTCCGAAGCAAGTTGATCAGCATAAGAGGTGTCGAATTCCGTTTCGAAAAGGAACATCTGATAAGGATCGTTAGGTTGAGAGGCTACGGGCATACCAATATCCATCCGCAACTTACGTTCTATGTTATCCAGGAGTTGTGGGTCCCGCGGAATGGGATTCCCCTCATCATCGACATTGTTATAATTCAATGCAACACCGACGGAGATAGAATCTACCTCACCTTGCTCTTCCTTAATGAAGGTTTCAGCCCAAGGGTACTGGTTGTTGACGATGTCTTCAGTGATATTGCTGGATTGGAGGGTTTCTTCAGCACCGATTCCTGTATCTTGTACATTCGCCCCCACTCCCGGTTGTCCCGCAATCCCGGTGGTTTTGGATTCTTCTTCGTAGGTTTTGGTGCTTACAGGGGCCTTGGATTTGGTATCGATATCGATTTTACGGGATTCTTCTTCACGCCAATCCAGTTTCACAGTGACATTAACGTTATAATTCCCTGGTCCTACGATATCCTCCAAAGCCCGTTCTACTTTTTGAGTATAATCCGATTCAATTATTTTCTGATATTGATAATGTTTAGTAGCCCGAGCCACACCCGGTTGAACTTCAGTATCCTCGCTCAGCAATTTATTCTGACCATCAGTAACCACTACTTTTTGAGGATCCATGCCCTCCACACTCGCAGCCACCATGCGTTGAACACCATTCACCACTTGCTGCGAGATAGAGCCTCGAAGATGAACTTTTACTGTTGCGGTTGGTTCCTGTTGCTGATCTTTAAAGAGTCGATCTTTAGGAATGACAATGCGAACAAAGGCCTTACTGATAGCTCGTGAGCCGTCACTAATCGCATATTCCAACTCATTTTCTAACGCCCGTTTGTACTGCACCTCGAACATAGACTCGGTCATTCCTAATCGAACCTGATCGAACAATTCAAGACCCGGACCGGTATCGGGACCGATGAGATTTTCTCCCGCAAGATCCAATGCAATTTTGTTCCGCATGGATTTATCGACAAGGATGGTGTTTTGATCGCGGATATCGTAGCGAATATTATTCAGATCAAGATGCTCTTTGATCTGGTTCAGACGAGTTAGATCTTCCATGCTTACGAGTTGAACCATTTCGGGACGGCTGGCGTAGTACACTGCGATCCCCATAGCAATCAACAAAATCACGGGAGCAGCAAAAAACAAGATCCTTTGTTGAAGTGAAAGATCACCCCAAACCCGGCCAATTTGTTCACGCAGTTGTTGGAAAAATTCCTGCATGATTTGGATCTCCTCTATTTATCGCTTAAGGAAAGTCTAAGCGAAACTCCTTGTTTATTAGATCAGGAGGTCATCCTTTACTCTGTAATATCCTCATCTTGAACGGTTTGATACTCTTTTGAATAGTCTGCACGATCATTTTCAGAAAAATGTATTTCTATTGGATTCTCATTTTGTGTAGAGGAAGAGATATTCTCCACGTTTGGGCTGTTTTTCATCATACTCAACACAAAGAATAAAGATAAAGCCGTAACGATAGGAATAAGCCAGAGAATATAGGTCAAACGAGGTGAGGAGATCGGATTCGACTGTGATGAAGTACCAGTTTTTTTATTCATGGCTATGTCCTCCCAATTCTTTTTGAAACGAGTTTACAAATAACTTACGGGAGACAAAGCCAGGCATTCACCTAAAAATACTTTGTATCCCTCAACCTCAAAACAATATCAACAAATACACTTTAAACTACTAATTTTCTTTTTACATTCTTAAGGACAAGTAAACGACAAAAGCCTTCCATTCTTACACAGGCATACGACGAATTTCATCCCACGCACGCATTAACTGGTTGCGTACCTGCATAAGCAAGTTAAAAGCGATTCCCGCTTCCTCGGTAGCGGCCATCACTTCATGGATACTGCTAATCTCACCGGTCACCAATTTTTGCATTTTGGAACCCGCGGCGGACTGCATATTATTCACTTCATTAATCGAACTTTTGAGCAAATCGACAAACGATTGCCCCGGCTCAGAAGGTTCTTTTGTTTTGAACGCTCCCGGCATTCCTTGTTCCGCTGGCCCGGGACCTTTCGGGCCTAAAGGGGAACCTCCCAGTGGATCAACCATAAAGCCTCATCACTCTTTGTTCGACTCCTCTTCCGTCGAAGAATTGGGATCAAGATTTTGCATCAAATTCTGCATAAGTTGATGCGCCTGCATAGTATCTTGAAACGCATCCTTAGCCTTGTCCATCGCCTGATCGACCTCGTTTACGTTGGTGGGGGGCGTTTTGGACATCTGTTCGGCATCCTCACCAATCTGTCCCAAGGCCTGGAGGAGTTGGTCTTTAAACTTCTCACCCCCCTCTTGGGGCTTTTGGGTTTTTGGACTCGAGCCCGGTTGAACCTGGTCAACCTGGTTTACATCCCGTGGTGGTATGCGGAAAGAGGAGAAGTCTTCCATGATTTATTTACTTTCCCGGTTAACGGCCTCCACCGATTTGCAGCGCACGTTGTTCCATCTGTTTGTACGCATTCAACGCGGTCACGTTAGCTTCATAAGCGCGTGATGCATCGATCATGTTCACCATCTCCATGGTAACATTAATATTGGGACGGAGAACCATCCCATCGGGATCCGCAAAGGGATGCCCTGGATCATAAACTTTGATAAAGGCTTGCTCGGATTGATCCTCGATGATTTTTTGGACTTTAACGCCACTGCCGATGGTACGATTGAGGCGACGACGTGCCGTTGATAAAGACTCAGCGAAATTTTTTCCTGTCGCTTCGAAAACCACCTCACGCCGACGATAAGGCGAACCTTCAGCAGTTACCATCGTGTTCGCATTGGCGATATTGTTCGAAATGACATCCATCCGGATGCGTTGTGCGGTCATACCGGAGGAACAAATTCCATAACTCATATTATTTTACTCCTTTACGATCTCCCGGCTTCCTGCATGACCCGCCGAATAGACGAATAGCGACGGTTTAACAACTCGGTAAATTGTAGATTTTTTTGGGTGTTTTGCGCAAGATCAGCCATCTCTTGATCAATATTAATATTATTCTTATCAGGACGAAAACGGGTCATATTGTCGATATCCGTACGAGGACGAACCATACCGATCGTATCAGGTCCACCAATAACAAAATGAGCAGGATAAGTACGTCTCCCAATAAAGCCCTGGCCGCTGATGGCACGCTTCAACTGGTCCTCAAAGGAAACCGTAGCACGTTGGTATTTAGGGGTATCCACATTGGCGATATTGTTGGTAATCGCTTGGTGGCGCTGATTGGTGCCTTCGATGCCTTTTTTGAGAACATCGATCGTAGGGTTTTGTAAAAAAGAACTTATAAACATTGCTCTAACTCTCACAAATTGAGGATATTCCGTTTCTAATTAACCAAACGAATCGACCAACGGTTTTGCTCGATTCGTCTATGACAAAGATAATAAATGCAATAATTATACCATCAAACAAATACCTCAAATTACTTAACTTACTGCGTTATTTCTCTGTTCTTTCTTAAAAGAGGGGGAATTTCTTTCCGCTTTGGGTGAAAAAATCTCCCCCCTTTTCCTCCTAAGGCGCGGTCGCGAGTTTTCTATGATTTTGTATATCCTGCAACACCTCTTGACGACGGTTTCGAGCGACTTGAACTTTATTCGGTGCATTCGCATTCATCGCTTGTTCATACGTTTGCGCCGCACGTTCCATATTAACCTCATAAAGTTCAGCGTTATTATTTTCATCTTCTTGTAACAAAGCCATGGCTTTTGCCTCATAAGCACGCCCCAAGAGTAAAAGCGAATCGGCGTAGGATTGAGGGGTATCCATAGATTCTTGGGTAATATTGCTTAGAGCATCGATGGCTTCATCGATATCCTGGATGGTTCGATCAGGCTTATACATGTAACAATTGCCAATACGCCATAGGATAAAACCCCGACGGGGATAATCATCAGCAACGCTTAAAAACTGTTGATAACTCTCCGCGGCGTTTTGAAAATTTTCGAGTTCCCAATGAATATTCCCCACCATCCGGAGAGAATCAGCATCATTCGGCAGTTCTGGATAATCGGAATCCAAAGGAAAATGGTCGACCAACGTCTGGTAGGCCTCCATGGCTTGTTGTAACTTTTCTTCACGTTTTTCTAGATCAGCGATACCGCCCACTTCTTTGTAATAAGACTCGGCAATTTTTTTCAATGCTTCAAAACCAGGCCCTTTTTCCACGGGAAGATTGATACGCAAGCGACGTTGGACTTCATTTTCTGAAGGCAAAGGATAATCTTTCACAATTTTGCGATAAATTTTGCGCGCCTGAGGGTACGATAATTCACGCAAGTAAGCATCTCCCAATTTCATGCTGACTCGTGCGTCTTTATCTTCATAAGATCGATCAAGGTAACGATTATAATAGCGAATCGCTTGGTCATAATTGGCAATACGAATATTGGCATCACCTAAACGTTCCAAGGCCTTAGGAATATACTGTTGCGCAACCGGATCATCCTCATATTCATCAAGAGCACGATTTAAATATTGGATAGCCTGATCGTAATCCCCTGCTTTATAAGCACTATGGCCGCGATCAAACATAATTTCGATGAGATACGTTTTATTAATAGGGTCTCCATAGCGTGAATCATCCCTCGTCTCAATGGCACGTGAATATTTATTCACAGCCTGTTGATACAAATCTTTCGCTTGTTGACGCAACTGCTGGGCTTCTTCTTCGAGTGTAACGGCTCCTCCTATTTCCTCCGCCTCGGCTTCCTTTTGCCTAGCCTGATCCATCAGTTCATCGCCGTATTCTTCCAAGGCATTGGCGTAATAATACATGGTTAGATAAGTATAGGCCGTATCGGTATAGTTCCCTTCGGCGATTTCATAACGCTGAATCGCTTGTTCATAGTCCTTTTCATTTTGGAAGTAAATATTGGTCAAGCGAATTTCAGCCAGGTTACTGGTTTCTCCTTTCTGATCACGAGGATAGAAAGGATTCAAATCGAGGGCTTCAAGATAGTACTTTTTCACGAGGGAATAATCTTCACTGTTGTTGCTTTTGGCTTGTTTCCATGCAGCATCACCCAAGAGGTAGTAGGTTTTGGTTTCAATTTCCTCGTTAGGACTCATCGTACTATCAATAATTTGTTTACCCGCAGCGATGGTGGTGGGATAGTCGCGTAAAATATGATAGGAAAGCGCTTTATTGTAAAGAATATCATGATAGAGATCAGGCTCGATGACCTCTTCCGAATCAAGAATATCATCATATAAATCGGTGGCTTTTTGGAGAAATTCTCGGGCAATTTCTTCTTGGCGCTGAGCTTCGTCTTCCAATTGTTTTTTGGGAGGCATGCCTTTTGGAAACGCTGTTGCTTGTCTTTCAAATTTATCCCAGTTTTCCCCGGCTTCTTCACCACGCACCAAATAGAGATCGGCAAGGTTTTTATAGATATTTTTCACTTGTTTAGAAATCGCAGTATATTGAGGATCATCGCGGGAGATCGAGATTTGCTTCGCTTCATCCCGGGCTTTTTCATAATAGCCGATCGATTCAATTAAATGAGATTTTGCATCTTCATCTCGATTGTTTTTGACATTATCTTGATACAGAACATGCTCTGTATCACCAAGCCCCTGATAAAGTTTCATTTTATTACTATGATTCACATCGGGGTTTTGCAGGGCATTCTTATAGGCATTTACGGCTTCGTTGAGATATTCACGCTTCCGTTCTGTATCCACCTCGGCACGCGCGCGATAGGTATCTCCAATATCCACCATGGCTTGATAAGCATAATTAGAACCCGAATACCGATCCGCAATTTTTCCCAATAGATCAATCGCAGCATCATACTCATTGAGTTTACGATGCGCTTCAGCAATTCGCCTTAATCCTTCACGTTGCTCATCCGGGTTTACATAACTTTCTGAAACTTTCCTTTCTTCGGGAGGAAGATTTTGATTCTCTCGGGCCTGCTGCATGGCCAAATTCTCTAAAAGTTTGAGATAATCTTCTGTCCACTGGATCGTCTGACGATACGGTTCGTGGGCTGCATCCAACGATTCATGGTTCTCGATCCCTTGGGCGACTTCATAATAAGCATCGGATAAATATTTATAGGCCTCCTTGATATGGGGATGATCAGGAAACTGTTCTGGGATCCTTTCTAACAATTCAATCGCATCTTGATAGCTGGATCGTGCTTGTGACCAATCACCGGCTTCTTGATGAGACTGGGCGGTATCATAGTGATTCATGGCTTTTTGCCACAAGCTCTCCTGAGCTTTGGGGCTTATGTTAAGCCACCAATAAATCGTGATCCCCAAAAGGAGAAGCATGGTGATAATCGACCCACCCATGAGCGTCCACATTTCTGCGGGTGAAAGTTGGATACGACTAAGCCATCGCTCAATTCGTCCTTGAGGTTCTTCTTCCTCATCCGATTGCTCTTCTTCCTCTTCTTCTTCAGTACCCTCGGCTTCACCCTCTTCTGATTCTTCCTCTCCAAGTTCATCTTCGAAATCTTCCAGTTCCTCATCCATTTCGGAAGAATCTTCCTCGGCAGGTTCTTCGAGATCATCAATATCCAAATCTTCTAAGTCGGCAAGATCTTCTGAATCTAGTTCTTCTAAATCCTCGCTGCCCTCGCTATCCAAATCTTCCATTAGGTCTTCATCCAATTCCAAATCTTCTAAATCCATCTCCTCATCCAATTTTTCTTCAGGAGCGGTGGAGGAAGATTCTTCAAGTTCTTCTTCCGAGGTTTCTTCTAAAGGGGGTTGAGAATGCACATCTTGATCAATCTCTTGGAAGGGGGAACGCCCCAGTTGATCTTGACGTTGAACCCGAGATTGGAAAAGCGAGTTAAGGTCTTCATCGCTCAAGGGATTTTTCTTGAGATTATTGGCAAGATTTTTGGTTTTCCCAAACAAACGTTGGAAAAAATTAGGTTGTTTTTCAAAACCAGATTCCAGCGTAATTTGACGAGGGATTTGCGACTCTTGGAAACCGGTAGCACTCGCCCCTAAAGCCTGAGTCAATAAATCATCATCAACATAAGGATCCTCACTGGGCTTTCGGCGCCCCTTGCCTTTAGCCAATTTGGAAGAAATGGCGCCTTCATCGGCCAGTTGAGACACGAGCATAGACTCCGTGTCCGTGTCGATGGTGTCGGTTGCATCTTGCGCATCAAGACCCATTTTACGGAGTCCTTCCACCACCGTGTCGGAGCGGATCCCTAACTCGAGGGCAAGTTCCAAGGCCGTTTTTTCTGATTCGTTAGCAGCCATTTCTCAGATCCATAATTCATCCACTCATAAAGTGAAATCATTTTGCTTCTGTAAGTTCTTCAGCTCCATGCTTTGAATATTCATTAAGTTTATTACGCAACGTCCGGATGCTGATTCCCAACATCTCCGCCGCCCGAGTGCGATTGTTCTTGGTGAAATCCAAGGTCTTATAGATCAACTGACGTTCCATTTCAGAAACTGTCATGCCGACCTGGAGACCTGATTCTTGGTTTTCTTCAGGGGAAGAAGAAGCATTGAGTATTTCCAAAGGAAGATGTTTCTTTTCAATCATCGAGCCTTGAGCAAGTACAATGGCGCGTTCGATGCAGTTTTCCAATTGGCGAACATTGCCAGGCCAGTTAAATTTTAATAGCGCTTGTTCCGCCTCTTTCTCGACCCCCTGAATTTTTTTATTCATTTCCTTATTATACTTCTCGACAAAAAATTGGACCAATTCAGGAATATCTTCTTTCCTTTCACGCAAAGGCGGGAAAGAGACCGTAACAACATTTAATCGATAATAGAGATCCTCCCGAAAGTTCCCTTTTCTAATTTGTTCCTCCAAATCTCTATTGGTGGTCGCCATAACCCGTACATCCACAGGAACCGGTTCCCGGCCGCCGACTTTATCGACCTCTTTTTCTTGTAATACGCGCAATAATTTTGCCTGGAGTTTGGGACTCATTTCACTAACTTCATCAAGCAAAATGGATCCTCCATCAGCGAGAACAAATTTCCCCTCGTTCGCACGCACGGCCCCCGTAAACGCTCCTTTTTCATGGCCAAAAAGTTCACTTTCTAAAAGTTCCTCAGAGATAGCAGCACAGTTCACTTTGACAAAACGCTTATGCCGTCGGGGGCTGTGATAATGAATCGCGCCGGCGATGAGCTCTTTTCCTGTACCGCTTTCGCCATGAATCAAGACGGTGCTTGGAGTAACGGCCACAGTTCGTATTAATTCGAAGATTTCTTGCATTCCGGAGGAAGAACCGATAATAGAGTCGATGCCATATTTAAGCCCCACTTCTTCTCGCAGGTCGGAATTTTCTCGTTTTATATCGGCGACACCAAGCGTTTTCTCGATGACAATTTTTAGTTCATCCACGTCGAAAGGCTTTTTGAGATAGTCCGCCGCCCCCAGCTTCATGGCTTCGACCGCACTTTCTACAGTGGAATGGGCCGTGAGCATAATCACTTCGATACTGGAAGAATACTCCTTCAACTCGGCCAAGGTCTCGATACCGTCTTTGCCCGGCATTTTGATATCGCATAAAACTAAATCCGGGATATCTTCCTTCGCCATGGCAATCGCATCATCACCATTGCTGGCCACCCGAACATCATAGCCTTCCCCCTTGAGCACCCGACTCAAGAGATTTTGGATTCCCATTTCGTCGTCAACGATTAATAGTTTTTTCTGTGGCATCCCTTTCAACCTCAACTTATTTCCATTTGGTCTGGCACCGGAAGTAAAACCCAAAATTGGGTTCCTTCTCCCTCGGTGCTATCCACGCGTAAAAATCCTCCATGCTCTTCAACAATCCGATTAGACAAAGAAAGCCCCAATCCCGTACCAGAATCTTTCGTAGTGAAGAAGGGATCGAATAGGCGTTCTAACACTTTAGCGGGGATCCCGGGACCGGTATCGGAGATTTCAGTAACCACATAATCCCAGGGTTCATCCGATTCGGAAAGCCGTTCTTTGCGATGGGTAAAGCGTACCTTCACTTCCCCGCCGCCTTCCATCGCCTCGATGGCATTCATAAACAAGTTAATAAACACCTGTTTCATACGATCTTTATCGATGAAAACACGCGTTGAAGGGGCTTGATCATCCATGGAAAAACGCACATTCGCCTGCTCAAATTTCTCCATTAAGAACAATGCGACCGATTGGACCAAATCCGAAAGAGAGACCTGTTGTAATTCAGGAGAGATCGGTTTGGCCATATTGAGTAGATTTTCAGTGAGACGCGTTAAGCGGTCGATTTCTCGGATAAGATTATGCGTAAATTCAGAGATAAAAGCTTCATCGTCTTTGTTATCGGGTAAAATCTGAAGATAGCCGCGAATGGTGGTGAGAGGATTTCGCATCTCATGGGCAACTCCAGCGGCAAGCTCACCCAACGCCGTGAGTCGATCAGACCGTCGCGCTTTTTCTTCCAAAATCCGCTCAACGCTTAAATCGGTAAACAAACAGGTGGTACCAATTTCTTCGCCATGACGATCAAGTAAGGGAGAAAAACGCCCCCGCAAAAAGACGCGCTCGCCATCCTCTTTTTTAAATGTAATTTCGTGATGCTTTTCACTGGCATTGTCTTGCAAATATTCATCATAAGCCTTTTCGCATGGAGGCACGATTTGGCGAAAGGGCTTGCCCGCGACATCTTGTTCACGAACATTAAAGATCCGTTCGGCGGCCTTATTAAAGGTAAGAACATTTTCTGAGGCATCGAGGGTGATTAGCGCCTCGTTGATGGATCCATAAATGTTATAGGGATCGATCTCACGAAAGCGCTGTTCCAAACGCTCAAAGGCTTCGCGCAGTTTCTTCGTATTCTCGTTGTATAGGGTATAAAGCTCATGCAAAGCCTTGGGATCCGCCATTTGCAATGAGGCTATGGTGTCCAGATCTTTTTCACTATTCACTGTGTAAGCCCTCAACCTAAACGGTTTGATTAAAACAAAATATAAAAAGAATTGCAGGGATTCCTATTCGCTTACCCACAAAAACCCCATGGATATAAAAATAATACGGTCTTATTTTTTCTTATCAAAAAACTTCGGCGGTCCACCTTCTTGCTTAAAATAAGCTTGATTGACCTCTTTCCCCCTACGAATCGATTGCAAACGCTGGCTGATTAAATTCTCCTGCCCTTGAATACCGAGTGCAATTTGTCCTTCTTGCTGAGCAAGATTCTCCACCGTATCTAGATAGCGTTGTTTTAAAGCCGCGATATTTTGCTTTTCTTTTTGGGGGAAGTTGGAATGCATTTTGGCCCATGTTTCTTTAATCGAAACATTCTCGGCTTCAAGATGCTTGATTTTTTCAACAAGGAGAACCTTCTTCTCCATTAGATGAGCGAGGCGGTCGACATCGGTTTCGTCTTCTTCGAGCAAACGTATTTGCTCACGAGAAATCTCCAGCATTTGTTCGTACTGACGACATTCCTCTTCTAAAACCGACTCCATCTTTTGAATCAATTCTGCATTCGTCATTGAATTATTAAGCCCTCAAACCCAGATTAAAAAAAGAAAAAAGTAATGATAATCCAATACATCTATTCGTATTCCAAAGAAAAACTCCTTCCTCATTAGAAATAGAATGAGGAAGACGAATCTATCTTTATGTTGCAGTATAGGTTAGAAAAAAGAGGGAATCAAGGAAAAATTTGCCGCTTGCACTAGTTTTTTTTAAGGGAGAATAATTAATCGATTGTTCTTTCTGGTGCAAAACCCATGTCGGAGAGCATGGTTTTATCAATAAGAACTCAAAAAAATGAAATGGTTTGAGAGAAGACAGATTATTTCTAAGAGTATTTCTATATACAAAGATGAGGAAGAATGATACGTTGTAAACTAAAGATCATTCTCATACTCGGCGTTTCTGTAAGGATTGGAGAAAAAATGTTTGTATACCCTTTTAATCCGATTTTGAATCATACCATAATGTTGAAGACCTATCTTCGGCATGTTCTTATTATACTTTCTCTATTATCTATGGTCGTTCCAACCTCTTTGGCTAGCAAAAGTGTCCCCCAAGGCCTGATGGTAGAATATATCCGTGATCCCGAGCAAGTAACAATATCGGATCCTTTACCTGAATATAGTTGGATCGTGCCTGATAAAGCGGTATTTCAAAAAGCGTATCAAATCCTTGTCTCCTCTAGCCGTGACAAGATCGATCAAAACATTGGAGATGTTTGGGACAGTAATCAAGTGCGAAGCCGTCAAGCGGCCAATATTAAACATGGCGGCGATTCTTTTCAGCCACATAAAACCTATCACTGGAAAGTGCGTATTTGGGATCAGGACAACCAGCCGTCTGAGTATTCACATGTGCAAACTTTTAAAACCGGAGATTTTAAGGAAACCGTATCTACAAAGAATCGTTTCCAAATCGAGAGAATCGCTCCTGTTTCTTTCGAGCAAACTTCCGAAGAAAGCTATTTCATCGATTTTGGAAAAGATGCCTTCGGTACTTTAGAATTGACTTATAAAACGAATGAATCAGAAACCTTAACCATCCGCCTGGGTGAAAAATTGCAGGATGGAAAAATTGACCGTGAACCTGGTGGCACCATCCGCTTTCAGGAAGTAGAATTGGAGGTCACTCCTGATCAAACTCACTATGAATTGGAACTCCCGCCAGACACGCGGAATACAAATGAACAAGCGGTACCTTTGCCCGAGTCTTTCGGGGTGATTATGCCGTTCCGCTATTGTGAAATCGATAACGCCAAACAAGAAGTATCTGCGGCTGATGTTCGACAAAAGGCGTTTTTCCACTATTTCAAAAATGACCAAAGCCATTTTCGTTGCTCCGATTCCATCTTGAATCAAGTATGGGATCTCTGTAAATACAGTATAAAAGCAACCTCCTTTACCGGCATTTACATAGACGGGGATCGTGAACGAATCGCCTATGAAGGAGATGCCTATATCAATCAACTCAGTCATTATCGTGTAGATCGTGAATATGCCATGGCTAAACAGACCATCGAATATTTCATGGATCATCCCACCTGGCCTACGGAATGGTTGCTGCATACCGTCATGATGGTCTATCAAGACTATTATTACACCGGAGATACAGAGTTAGCGGACGCTTATTATGAATCCCTCAAATATAAAACGCTATTACAATTGACTCGAGAAGATGGTCTTATCAGTTCCTCCTCCGAGAAGGTGACAGATGCATATATGCAAAAGTTAGGCTTTCCCGAAGGTGCGAATCCCATCCGAGACGTGGTGGATTGGCCTCCAGGAGAACGGGATGGATATGAGATGGTGCCTATCAATACCGTGGTGAATTGTTTCTTTTACCATAACATGGTCATTATGGCCGAACTTGCCGAAGTTTTGAATAAACCAGAAGAGGTCGACTATTTCAACTTCATGGCAGCCAAAGTCAAGCATTCCATCAACTCAAAGCTCTTTGATACTTCACGGGGGATTTATGTAGACGGTGAAAGTTCTTCTCACGCCTCTTTGCATGCCAATATGATTCCCTTGGCGTTTGATTTAGTGCCAGAAAAGTATATTCCTTCTGTTGTTGATTTTATTAAATCGAAGGGAATGGCCTGTAGTGTGTATGGCGCTCAATACCTGTTAGAAGGATTGTACAAAGCCGGAGAAGAGCAGTACGCCCTTGATTTAATGCGAGCCAAACACGATCGCAGTTGGTGGAATATGATCAAAGTCGGTTCCACAATCACGATGGAAGCGTGGGACATGAAATATAAACCGAATGCCGATTGGAATCATGCCTGGGGCGCAGTTCCTGCCAACATAATTTCTCGGTACCTCTGGGGAATTCAACCCAAAACTCCGGGCTTTGAAACAGCCACCATTCAACCTCAAATGGCTGATTTGGAGCATAGCAGCATTGTTGTTCCTACGTTGCTTGGACTCATTAAAGGAAAGTATCAGCGAGAAAATGATCATCTTCGCAAATATGAGATCGCAGTCCCCGCGAATATGGCCGCCGAGTTTTCTATTCCGAGTTCTACCGAGGTAAACATTACTCTCAACGGCAAAACGGTAAACCCAACTTTTGGCTCGATTCGATTGTATCCGGGAGTGAATCGTATTGAAATCGACAGCCACTTATAATCAACAGCCGGGAGTATGGATTATTCGGGTTTTGGTAATAACCCCAGAATCTCTTGGATGAGTTCTTGGGTGCCCATTTTGGTTTGGGTGGAGGTAGGAACGCAAATTTCGTCCTCCGTGAGAGCCATTTCCTGGCGTATCATGGAGACGGCTTGTTTTCTTTTGTTCTTGCCGACTTTATCCATCTTGGTGATAACCGTGATGGCGGGGATGTGTTGAAAATCAATCCATTCACGCATCTGTAAATCTTCCAGACTGGGTTTGTGGCGGGCATCCACGAGATGAAGGATGCCATGCAAGGGACGTTGCTCCATGAATTCGCCTAAGGCTTTGCTCCAATGAGCTTGGGTTTTCTTGTCGGCTTTAGAAAAACCATAACCAGGTAAATCAACCAAATGAAAAGATAAATCACCAGGACGGATAACGAGATGAAAAAAGTTAATCAGGCGGGTTTTGCCGGGAGTCGAAGAAGTTTTCGCCAAGTTCTTCCGGTTGCACATTTGATTGATTAGACTCGATTTCCCCACATTAGAGCGTCCCGCGATGGCGATCTCTGGGATTGTTGGCTCAGGGCAATGACGTAGATCGGGAGCGCTAATAACAAAGGATGCTTCTATAATGCGTGGAGTATTTTTTTTTGTTTCCATCAGTATAAGTATTGCACTTCCCTTTCGAGTTCGATGCCGAATTTGTCCTTGACCTGTTGCGCCATTTGATTGGCAAGTTCATTGACCTCGCGAGCTGTAGCCTGGCCATAATTGACAATAATATTGGCGTGCATGGGATAAACTCCCGCATCACCCACCCGCATTCCCTTACACCCCGCTTCGTCAAGATATTTTCCTGCGGGAATACGTCGCCCTCCGGGTTCTTGTGGGGGTAAATTTTTAAAAAACGATCCAGCAGAAGGATATTCGATACTGGGGTGTTTTTGTTCGCGCTCGGCTTTTATGCGACGAATTTCAGCCAAAAGCGGCTCACAGTCTCCTTCACGAAATGGGCCCATAACCGCGTCGAGGAGAATATCACCCCGTTCACGCGCTTTGCTAGTGCGGTATTCTATTCCCAAGTCATATACCGTCATGGTTTGAACCCCGCCATCCCGTCGTAAGACTCGGGCTTGAAGTAAATATTCGCATAGCAAATGCCCAAACGCTCCTGCGCCACCCATCAAAGCCCCACCTAAAGAACCCGGGATTCCCGCGGCAAAGGTTAGATCCGCCCATCCACGCTTGGACACATCCTCAACGAAACGGTCGAGATTATAACCACTTTCCACAGTAACTGTACGGGCTTGATCATTCCATTGGATTTGAGAGGTTTTATTGATGAGAACAAGGCCTTTGAGTCCATGATCGTCAATCAGCACATTGGAGCAACCAGCAAGAAAATAAAAAGGAAGCTGTAACTCGCGTGCAACATAGAAGGCTTTCAAAAGTTGATCGGTGGTATGGGCTTCGACTAAAAATTCAGCGGAACCTCCGATCTTTATACTGGTAAAAGCGGCTAGCGGGATATTCTCCTGGAGTGTATCCCCGAACTGATGCCGTAAACATCGCTGCAGGATATCATTCATTCCAATCTTACTTTCAACCACGCTTCCATGAGTTTATCTTCGCCATCCAAAATCATTCCGGAGGGGGTTTTTTTGATCTCTTCAATCATGGTCGATAAGGCATTTTTATCAATATCCAACTCACTGAAAGCATATTGTAAAACTGAAACCGCGACCTTGGTCACAGATAAAGGTATTGGCACAGAAAAATTCTCACTCCGCACATAGAGATAGCGAACGTTGGAACTTTGTGCCGGTTGGGTATATTTATGAATGGCAAGGCGATAATCTCCTTTGACCAATTCAAAGTGATCTTCTTCTTGCATCGCCTCGACAGAAAGAAGGATGGCGGAGATATCAAATCCACTTTCCTTTGCTTCTTCCAGATATTTATTGGGTGTTGCTTCAACAATGGATTGTACCAACGACAAAGGCATCGTCGCCTTGCCAATCACCGGAGAGGCAGAATTCACTTCTTCGAAGGTACCCTGTAACCAAGCCACATCGCCATTATCCGCGACGCAAACCGTTTGAAATGTTCCACAAAGAATTAGCGCAATAAGAATAAGAAAAATTCTTTTTGTCATTTTTTGTCCTTTCAAGTTTTTACGTCTTACGAGGGACAAATCTTTTTTCAACGGATGGCGCCGGGAATCAAAGCCGTCTCAGCCAATGAGGTATTAGTTTTTTTTGAACACCTTAAGAAGGCGCTCATAGACCTCCTCAATGTTACCGACTCCATCCACATTAATTAAAAGGCCTCTTTGCTTGTAATAATCTTCAAGTGGCTGAGTTTTTTCACGCCACACGCGCATACGTTCACGGATGACCTCTTCATTATCATCGGCACGTTGAGAACCATCTTCCGCTTTTCGGTTCAAGAGACGTTCGATCAGCAATTCCTCAGGAACCTCTATATTAATTGTACCTTCAAAATGAAGATTGACCGATTGCAAAAGTTCATCTAACAGGGCTGCCTGTCCTACCGTACGAGGAAACCCATCCAGAATCACGCCCTTGGCGTCCTGATTTTCTTTCAACTTTTCGGCCAATTGCTTGGCCATCATATCCCGGATGGTATCATCCGGGATTAATTCGCCTTTTTCCATTAACTCTTTTACTTTTAAAGCATTCGGATCTCCTTTTGCCACGGCTTCACGAAAGATATCACCTGAACTAATGTGGAGAAACCCTTCGTTCTCTTGCAACAATTTCGCTTGCGTTCCTTTTCCTGTACCTGGGGCTCCTAAAAGACAATATGTGGGAAGTGTGTTAGAATCAGCCATGGATGTAACCCTTTCATCGATGTATTTAAAAATCTTGGTGTAGAATGAATTACTTTATTTTAGGAGGCTCCATTCATTTCCCAAAGGTTGAAAGATCAGATTTTCTATCAACCGACAAAAAAGAAATTTCCCATGTGAGGGCAACTTAACTTCACTCATATCGTAAAGAAAAGGAGACATGATGGCAAGCAAAAAAAAACGATTCGAAGTAAAACGGTTAGAGACAATCGAGAAAGAACGAAGTACTTGCGGTTACCGCCAACGACTCTTTAGCACCGGTGATGATACCAAAGCCTATTTTCATGTGGTGAGAATCAATGATTCCAAGCTGCACTACCACAAACGAGCGACGGAATATTATTATGTGCTGGAGGGGGAGGGTGAGATGACAGTCGATGGAGAAACCTTCCCCATCGGTCCGGGAACCATGGTAAAACTGGACCCATTGAGCGTTCATCGCAGTTATGGTGACCATTTAGTGTTGGTTTGCGGCGTCCCAGACATTGAGGAGGATGATATTTTCTTTTCTGAAGAGAAAGAATAAAAAATGAATCGAAAAAGAGCCTGGACTTCGTATAAAATCCAGGCTCTCGGCTTTCCATGAATAATTTCGCCTGTCTTAACCACCATTGCCGCCATTGGCCGCTTCTTCAACCGTTTCGATTCCTAGCAAATTCAGAATCGGATCAACCATCCACTTGAAGTAATCTTGGTAAATTTGAGACTGAGAAATGGGTTCCCAATATAAATAGAGTCCACCACCAACAATCACCAAGACGAGTAACGTAACAATTTTTTTGAATGTCCCGCTCTGTACAAATTCCTTCATTCGTTGTGCCTTGGTTTTTTCCGGAACTTTCGTCTTGGTGCGTCCGCGTAAGATCAGATCGCGTTCGCACTCTAATGAGCCTAAGGTCTCATTCAGCAATATATTGGCATCATGCCATTCAATCAGGGTCTTGTTGACTTCAAGAGGACTAAGATCATGAAACCCATCTAACGTAATTGTGCGCTTCACCGTAGTAAGGATTGATTGCCCAATGTGGAAGTCTTTTTTGATCACCTTCATGAAGTTCCCGTGGTGTTCTGCGACAATCTGTTTGATCTGCTGAAATTCAGGATCAAGGCGGCGAATTTCTTCTTCTGTGCCGTAAAAAGAGGTTGTCAAGATAGAATAGAATTTTCTCCAGATTTTCATTAACATCTGGATTTCATCCATTTCCGCTTCGATTTCTTTTAAGGTTTGAGCCACCTTCCCATCTCCCTTCTCGGTGTTTATGGATTATCAACGTTGAGAGAAACTCTTCTTTGTATTCTATTCATTCCATGAGAATAATTCAAAGTGTAACGGAGCGAAATCGTATTTACAGGTCTGTAAGGCATGACCCCCCCTTTTAATCGTAAGATTCTCGTTTTCATACATCGACTTCCACATCCAAAGAATCCAGAAATTTGTTAAAACTTGTGAATATTTCCATCACGCCCAACGCCTCGATGATTTCTTCTTTAGAGACTCCTAGATCAAGAAGGGATTGAAACTCATCATCTGTTATTTGGTTGGGAGCCTGGTTGGCTTTTCGGGCGAAAAGAATCAAGGCTTTTTCGTTTGCCGTAAAATCCGCTCGGTTAACATCGTTCTGAATCGTGTCAATTTCCTCACTGGATATACCGATCGCTTTCATCGCCATGGTGTGGGCTGCTACACAATACGTGCAACGATTATCTTGTGAAACCAACAAAGCGATAGCCTCTTTCGTTTTACGACTTAATGTTCCCTGAAGTAGAATGGCTTTTACTTTATTCCAATTGGCTTCCAACACGCTAGGATGATGTGCATAGATTCTGAATAAATGGGGGATTCGGCCAAAAGACTTTTGTATATCGGTGAAAATCTCGGCGACTTTTTCTTCGACTTTTTCTGTTTGAACAGGATGAATACGTGACATAAAAACACCTTTCCTATAGTATGATTTTAGAGCATGGATTTTAGATTATTCTAATTGAAATACCTATTTTTCAGATTGAAGCCGGTTTGGATGCTGAAACTCATAATCATCCGATTCAATCATCTTGAGAGTTTCCTCGATGCTTGGCCGATCTCCCCAGTAGGTACCATAATAGGCAAAACGGACGATTCCCTCTTTGTCAACGATGATCGTAGAAGGACGATTAATCCATTCGGAATGTACAACAAACTCCATGGGCTGCACTCCATACATGGCACCCAGGGCTCCTGCACGATCCACTAAATGCGGCCACCAGATATTCTCCTGATAGAATTTCTGTGGAGATTCCTTCGTAAACCGGTAATCGGGTTGATACTCTTTTCCCACCATAACCCGGCAACGATAAAGATCATGACATTCAATGGTGAATACTTGTACATCTTGTTCCTCATATTCTTTTTTCATCTGGATAAGATCACGAAATTCACTATGACAAACCGGGCACCAATCGGCAAAAATCCATATGAGAATCACGTGTTTCTCACCTTGAAAATCAGAAAGACGCCATGTTTTACCCTCGGTATCTTGTAGTTCGAAATCAATCGCAGGTTCCCCAACTTGAATTTGTTCGAAAGTGGATTCATCTAAACTCGCAAACTTTTGCTTGCGATCTTTTTCTGTTTCTTTGTATTCGTTAATCCGATGAATAGCCAATTTGCATTGATGCCTTATATCACGGCTGGGGTCATTTTCTGCCTTTTCTTTTAAGAGAGGCAAGGCCTCGCGGCTCTGTAATTGACCTAGAGAGATGACGGCTTGAGAACGAACCACCACATCCTTTTCTTCCTTAAGGAGTTCGATTAAGGTTTTTTCGGATTGAGGCGAAGAATGGAGCCCAAGTACGTATGCCGCCACATGACGAACATGGGGATTCTCATGTTCCAGTTGCTGAATGATTTCTGGAAGCGCATCACCACCCAATCGGACGAGATCCCGAATGGCCAAAAGCCGAACTCGCCAAGCTTGATCTTCAAGATCAGCCACACCTGCATGGTTATCACTAGTAGGTTCTTTTGTAAAACCGTCCTCAATAGGATTAAAAGGGTATTCATCCACGCGTTCCATGATAGCCGAGACAGCGGCACTTCTATGATTTTCTGGTTGCTCAGCCTGGGACTGGATCGATGAGAATAAACAAACTGAAAGAAACAATAACGAGATACAAGATTTCATTTTTAACCTCCAAGATTTAAGTATTTATTTGTAATTGGGTGCCCCAATGATGATCTTCAACTGTAGAAAGGCCCTCACGTCGACCAATGATTTTTTTCTTATTGATCACCCCTTAAAAATGCTTTAAGAGAATTAAAACACGATTTGAGCGGCATCTCATCCTTTTGCAAGCGAGACAACATGATGCCTCCCTCAATCGCAGAGAGGATTGAGTACGCCAATTCAAGTGCGGGGAGATCGGAACGAAAGACCCTTTTTTTCTGCCCGGATAGGAGCACGGATTCTAAGCGCTGAGCCCATGTTTTAAACAAATCCTCCACACTCCTAGCAAATTCATTACTCGTATCACTCATTTCGAGGGCTGTATTTCCAAACAAACACCCGCCAGAAAAACCATTCTCCCGATGATGATTGAGTACATACTCCAAAAAATTTTGTAGACTCTGCTCCGGAGAAGTAGGGGCTAAGATTTCATCCAGAGTAACTAAGAACTCTGATTTAGCGCGTTCTAGAACCGCCAAGCCCAAATGATCTTTGCTGGGAAAGTAATAGTACAAAGTGCCTTTTTTCACCCCGGCGACATCTAAAAGATCATGCAAGGAAGTGGCTCTGAAGCCTTTCTTTAAAACTAGCGAGTTGGCTTCATCGAGGATACGCTCTTTTGTTGATTTCCCTTCAATCATTGCCTCCTCCTTCCAAACCGACCGGTCGGTTTAATCGGAAGTATAAATCAGTATTATTATTTTGACAAGCTTAATAAAATTAATTTACTTGCGATTCTCTCGAATCCTGGTTTAATTTCCAAAAACTACTACACTTCATATGACACTCTTTGGGTTTAGGAAATGAAAAAGTAGGGTGTATTAAACTGGAGAAGGATGCAAAAACTAAAAGTCAATCGTTCGATGGACTTAATTAAACATGCACGAAAAGGAGATGGATATGGCACAAAACAATACGGTTACATTTAAAGGAAATGAAATGACATTGGTAGGGCCTGTTATAAATGTAGGAGACAGGGCTCCAGATTTCACCGCGGTGGATAACGCTTTACAACCGGTAAGCCTCTCCGGTTATCAAGGGCAAGTGGTTATCATCTCGACGGTACCTTCTTTGGATACACCGGTATGCGAAATGCAAACGAAGAAGTTCAATGAAGAAGCCACGAAGCTCAACGCCCAGGTCTTGACTATAAGCATGGACCTACCTTTCGCGCAAAAGCGCTTTTGCGAATCATTTTCTATCGAGAATGTTAAAGTGCTCTCCGATTATAAAGACCACTCTTTCGCCAAAGCCTATGGTCTCTTGATCAAGGAGTTGGCTTTGCTGGCACGGGCGGTCCTTGTCATCGATAATGATGGAAAAATGGCTTATCAAGAAATCGTAAGCGAAGTGACCAACGAGCCGGATTACAGCAAAGCATTAGAAGAAGCCAAAACGGCGGGCGCGTAATATTGATGGCATACAAAGACGGGAGATGGTCTGTTTTTTTATCCCAAAAAACGGACAGTAACACTATTTACTGTTACCCTATGAGATAGAGTGAACAACATGGGAACCGCAACAAACTTTTCATTGAGAGGTGAACTCCTATGAATGAAGCAGCAACATTGACACCGCAACAGAAACAAGTATTTAAAGGCAAGAAAATTTTGATCATCAGCGAAGATCAAAACGTGATCGACATGATCCAGCAAACCGCAAAACCACGTGGAGGCAGTTTGTTTATCGCAAAAACCCCAAAGGATGCCATTACTCAAACCATGACCAAAAATCCAGACTTGTTGGTTTACGATGATCGCATGCCTTTGTATCAGAATTTAAAGGTTTTGTTTCATATTAAACGATTCAAACCAAACAAGCGTATCTTGTTATTAACGGAGCATGAAAAGCCCATGCGCTCTATCGATGATACGGGCTTAGGAGCAAGTATGACCCTTCCGTACTATTCATCCGAGAAGCAATACTACAATGCCCTCAAGCATAGTTTAGGGATCACATCCGTCCCTCGGGTTGAAGAACAAGAATAAAAGAATTACGGGGGGTCCAATCGGTCCCCCCTCTTTTTCCCTCCCTGTTTGATCCATTTACTTAAAACAATCGAGGTAAAAATTCCGGTGAATCCTCATACGGCTTGGCCTTCCCATCTGCGATTTCATACATGCGAAGATGGCTTTTGCGGGCGGCATGGACAAAAGGTTTGTAAGGTTTATTGCATATATCCAAAAAGCCAATGTTATAATTCTCCCCGTCGAAACGTCCCAGAGCCGATTGATCGTACATGGTGAAATAATGAACCCCGACACAATAAGGATTATCGACTGCGTCTTCAAAGTAGCAGCGATAGGCTTTACCTCGATCTTCCTGAGAAGCAACATGGACTAAACCCGGCGAGGGAAGCCCCACATCCAAGGCGCCAAAGTGATATTCCCCGATCAAAACCGGCATGTTGAGTTTCTCTTCGATTTTGCGGCAGGTATCACGCGGTACTTTTTCGCGATAGCTGTTCATACTAAAGACATCGAAGTATTTCATACCCTCCACGGTCCAGTCCGGGGGAACGCCTTGATAACGAATCCCAAGGTTGAGATGGTCAGGATCCACCTTTTTGCATTCTTCGCTCAATGTACCAAAGAAACGTTCCACCATAATCGCGCTAAAGGCGTACAAATCTTCTTTGGCTTGTTGGCTCAAGCGTTTTTTCCACTCACCTTCACGGATCTCTTCGAAAGTGGTTTCTATATCCCACGCTTTCGATAAGGCTTTCGCATCCTCGTAACGTTGGCCGAGAAACTCCGCCAATTTTTTGCGGCATTCGCATTGAGGTGTATTGAATAACATCCCGGCTGCGGGTGATTCGCTGGAGAACCCCCAGGTGGGTTCGTTCATGAGGAAATACCCAAGAAAAGCGGGATCCTCTTTGGTTATTTCTAATTGCTTCGCATAATCTTTAGCATCTTTTTCAAAGTCGGAATGATAAACATCCGGGAAATCACGATACACCCGTTTGGAACGAGGCAAGCGTGTCGATAAAGGTCGAACATAGGGGAACCGGGACTTGCGGGCGATTTCCCATTCAGACCAGTTGGCGACGGTGTTAAATCCTATATCTTTAAGGAGAGAGATGGAAATTCGGCTCCAGCGATCATGCCAATCATCAGCACCAAACGCGCGGATGAAATTGGCTTTGAGATAATCGACATAGCCTCCCCCGTAAGCTTGCTTGTAGGGTCTATCGGGATCGGGACGCCAAGAAAGAGCTTCTTCGATGCCTTCGCATTTTGCTGAGATAGAAGATCGCACGCAATCCAATCCTGCTGACCAGTAGTAATAGCCATCTGGATCAACCAACCACCAACGGTCTCCGTCATGATGGGTGCGGAAGAAACCGCTCGCCTCCACTTTTCGTTTTTTCCATCCGCCCCATTGGGTAAAATGCTTCGGCCAGGATTTCTTTTCTGAGTCTTTGTACTGGGTTTTTAATCGTTCAATGAGTTCTTCGGTTGTCTTGGTGCGACCCGGCCATTCACGAAATGTACATTGTCCCATTTCATCCAATAGGGAACCTTTGGGTAACACCGGGGATTGGATACGCGGCGGTTCTTCCTTCATTAAGTAAAAGGGGGATTGGCACCAACGAACAGGACGAGGGCTTTTCTTCGCTACCCGCAAAATCATACGATCCACTTCTTCTAAGTCAACACGATCCCAACCGCAGATGGGCTTTAACCATGCCCCTTCGCGTTCTAATTTCCAACGGCTTTGGTCTACATACTTCAAAGGAAAACGAATACGTCCCTGGCAATGATTTAGTCCTTTATAACCCAGAGAAAAAGTCGGTCCCTCTTCTCCTTCTTTCAAGAAGAGTTGGAATACGGCTAAATCTTCCCCTCCCAAAAGAAAATCCGAACACAGATGGGTGAATTGACTCAGAAGCCCTTTCTCAAAGCGGAACAGCAAGCCGTCTCCCACCTCTGCGGCTTCATATCCCTGGGCATTTTCCAATGGAGTTTCTTCTTGAGTCTCGCGTAATCCCTGTAGAGTTTTCTCGGGTAAAAGTTTTTCCTTCGAGGCGGCCATCGATTGAAAAGGCGGAGCGAGCAAAACCGCACCTGCCATGGCGTTCCATTGTAGGAAGCGACGGCGATTGAGTGGATAATCTTTCATGGGAATCCTCCGAAAATTGTAGAGCCAATGGCTTCGCTATTCCTCTCAATGATTATGCTCCATCATAAGGCTTTTTCGTTTTAGAACCACCTTTTGCGCTTAAAGAAGTACAACATCCCGCCGACCACCGCGAGCATGACTCCCCAAACCATGAGATAACCATATTTCCAATTCAATTCGGGCATATAGGCGAAATTCATACCATAAACTCCCGCAATGAATGTTAAAGGAATAAAGATAGAAGCAAACAGTGTCAGCACTTTCATAATCTCATTCAGACGCTGGCTCACCTGGGACATATACATATCCAACATGTTCATGATGGTTTCGCGTGACATGGAAGCATGCTCAATGATTTGGTTCACATGATCTTGTAAATCACGCCAATAGACAGCGTTATCATCATCGAGCAATTTTCCTTCACATTTAATTAATTGGAAGGTCAGATCCTTCAATGGCCAAACCATACGACGAAAGAATAGATTTTCTTGGCGAAGCCGATAAACCTCATTTAACGTGGCCTCGGTGGGATGGCTAATCAATTCATGATCGACTTGCACAATCCGTTCACCCACTTGTTCCAACACTTGATAGTAATAATCCACGATGACATCAATAATGGCATAGGCTAAATAATCCGATTGATTTCGACGAAACTTGGATTTCGACAATTTGATTCGCTTGCTCAAGGTCGTGAGAATCGGATTTTCCTGTTCATGGAAGGTAACCACGTAATTTTCGCCCATGACCAAGGCATAATGCTCTTCCCTGATTTCGCGGCTTTCCGTATGGTAGGTCAAGAACTTAAGGATACAAAAAATATAATCCTCAAATTCTTCCAACTTGGGTTGATGATCGGTGTTGACAATGTCTTCCATCACCAAGAAATGCCAATTGAACTGATGCCCCAACTCCATTATGAGGTCGGTCTGATGAAGACCTGTTACATCAATCCACTGCATCGAGTAAGGACGCAGTTTCACCTTGGGCATTTCACTCAGGGGATAACGTTTTTCTTCACAACGGGTTTGATCAAACTCGATATGGCTAATAAACCCTGGTTCTTGCGGAATTTCACCTACATGCACGACCTCCCCCGGGGGTAAGCCTAATTTCTTGGTTCTTTTTCGCTTAAACTTAAACACTATAAATCCTCTAAGTATTTGAATATTTTAAATACAATACCATAGAAATAATTTCTTCACGAGGTGATCCATGGTACAAATAAAAATGAATTTGATTCATATCTTTGGGCTTCTGATCCTGGTTCCAACACTCGCATTTTCTGAATCCTGTCCTCTTCCCGACCCTTTCGATAAAGAGGTCGAGTATGAGCAAACGTTGTTCGTCTCTTCTACGGAAGGGAATGATGAAAACGATGGAACCAAAGAGCGTCCTTACCGCACGCTAAACAAAGCTACCGAGCAAGCCGAAGCGGGTACCCAAATCCTATTGCTGCCAGGCGAGTATCCCACAGGTAACAGGATTGTTCGCTTGCAAGGTTCGGAAGAAAAACCGATTCGTATCGCGGGATATTCTCAGGAAGAACGGGCACGCTTTCTTGGGGGGAACCAGGCGATGCACCTGGTGGAGCCACGCTATGTGGTTTTGGAAAATATAAGCGTTGAGGGGGCTTCAATGAACGGTTTAAATCTCGATGACGGCGGTGATTATGATACACCCGCCGAGCATGTGATCCTACGCGGGATCACGATTCGTCATATTGGACCCGAGGGGAACCATGATGCGATTAAACTTTCAGGACTCGATCATTTTCGCGTTGAGGATTGCACCATCACGGATCCCAGCGATGGTGGCTCCGGGATTGATATGGTGGGATGCCACCACGGAATGATCACCCAAAACACCTTCTCAGGAGAAGGAAGCAATGCGATTCAAGCGAAAGGAGGTACAGCGCACATTCTCATCCATGGAAATCGTTTCGAAAATAGCGGACATCGCGCCATCAATATGGGGGGCTCGACGGGATTGCCTTTTTTCCGTCCCATCGATGTACCCTATGAAGCCTCGAACATCACCGTATGGGGGAATATCTTTATTGGAGCGCAAACCCCGATCGGCTTTGTCGGCTGTCAATATGGGCTCTTTGCGCATAATACCGTCTATCTCCCTGAAAAATGGGCTTTACGAATTCTCCAAGAGAACCGAGAAAAGCGATTTATTAAATCCAGCCATAACATTATTGCCAATAATATCTTCGTTATCGATCAACGCGTCTCAACTTTGGTCAATATTGGACCCGATACCCAGCCAGAGACGTTCGTTTTTGCTAACAATTTATGGTATCACCAGGATAATGAGAATTTCTCCCGGATAGACCTTCCAGGAACAAGCCAAAATAACTATGTTCAGCAAGAGCCACATTTTATCCAAGCACAAGAAGGAAACTTCAAGATAGAAGATCATAGTCCCGCTTTGGGAGAAGCAATCAACATAGAAGAACTCATCGGTGAGTGGCCGATAACCATCCCTGAGGTTGGCGATTTTCACCAAAACTGTTACAGCGAACCCGCTTCTCTGGGGGCTTTCGCCCGAGATACCTCGGCCACAACGAACAGGTGGGAATAAACCTCCGCTCTTAAGAGGACTTTCACACTACGGCTATACTGAGAATAGATTAGGAGGTCTCGCTTTCTTCTTCATTTCGAAGACCGACTTTCTCTCGCAGCCAGGAGTACCATGCCATGCAGTGATCTCCTGTCGAAATCATGGAGGGGAGGACAACCAAGGTCAGGATTGTAGCAAAAGCCAAACCGAAAATGACCGCGATCGCCATGGGGCCCCACCATTGCGCCGACTCAGTTCCAATCTGCCATTCGGTTTTACGAAAATCGTAACTCACTCCCACCGCCATGGGAATCAACCCTAGGATGGTGGTAATCGCGGTTAGAATCACGGGACGAAAGCGAACCATCCCAGCGTGGATCAAGGATTCACGCTGGGAGTATCCCCGCCTACGTAATAAGCCGATGTAATCCAAGAGCACAATTGCGTTATTCACCACCACCCCCGCAAGACTAATGACGCCAATCCCGGTCATAATAATCCCGAAAGGTTGATTCAAAAGCAGAAGGCCGATAAAAACCCCCATAGTGGATAAAAACACCGAAGAAAGAACCAAAAGAGGTTTAAAAATTGAGTTAAACTCAGTGACCAAGATCAAGGAAATAAGCATCAAAGCGGCGATGAAGGCTTCCGATAAAAACTCCTGAGCCTCTCTCTGTTCTTCATCCTCGCCGCGATACTCGATCTTATAGCCACTCGGCAGTTCGAAATCCGAAAGGATCGATTGCACCTCCATGAGGACATCATGGTCCAGCCGTCCTTCGACATCGCCTTCAATGGTGATGACTCTTTTCTGATCGGAACGTACAATGGTCCCCAATCCCGCCGAAATATCTATATTCGCTACCGAACTGAGGGGAACATAACGGCCCACCTGATCGGAGATCATCAAATTCCTCAAGGCTTCCAAGTCTTTACGCCGATGCAAGGGCAATTGCACAATGATGTCATAATCATCATTGCCGTCGCGATAGACTCCCGCTTCAATCCCTCGAATCGCGGTTTTGACATTATTGGCGATCAAGGTCGTGTTAAGTCCCAGTAATGCCGCACGTTCTTTATCTACGTTGACAACAATTTCGGGTTTGGCGATTACATAGTCATCTCGGAGATTGACCAACCCAGAGACACCACGAATTTTTTCTTTAATTTGGCGCATCATCCGTTCAAGAACGTCATAATCCTCCCCAGAAATTTCTATACTCACAGGGGCACCGGTCGGCGGTCCTTCTTCCTCTTTCTTAATCTCTATCTCCGCTTCATAGATATGCGCTAATTTTTCTCGTAATTCCTGCAAAATTTGGGGAGAGGGAATGGAGCGATCTTCCATGTCTTTAAACTCAAGGATAATGCGTCCAATATCGGGAGAAGTACTCCCGCCGCTCATAAATGCTTCGACACCAAACCCGGTGGTTCCCACATTGGTCACGAGGCTTTCTATATCTTCATAGCCTTGGCAATAGGGAGCGATATGGCGTGCCATCGCGTCGGTTTCATACAGATTGGCGCCCTTCGGCATCTCTATTTCCACATAGGCCCGTTTAGGGTCTACATCGGGAAAGAATTCCAACCCCTCACCAAAACGAGCGTAGGCGGTAACGATGAACACCATGAGCAGCACAGTCGTCAACAGGGTGACGCCGGGATTATCCACGGCAAGTGCCAACACTCGACTATAGATACGATGGAAAAGACTCGGTCGTTCTTGGGGCGGTTTGCCCGTTTTTCGCATAAAGATGGAACACAGGGTTGGGTTAATCACCAAAGCCACAAACAAAGAAGAGCAAAGAGCAATAATAACGGTTTTGGGGAGAAAAGCCATGAATTCGCCTACCATCCCCGGCCAAAAGACCATGGGAAAGAAGGCTGCCACCGTGGTCGCTGTACTGGCGATTACAGGCCACATAACCTCATGCACCCCCTCGATCGCGGCTGGAATCCGCCTTTTGCCTTCCTGCCGGTGGCGAAAAATATTCTCGACAATGACGATGGCGTTATCCACCAACATCCCCACCGCCAAGACCAACGAGAACAATACAATCATATTCAACGTGATCCCCAATAAATCAAGAACAAAAAACGTAATCAACATAGCAAGCGGAATCGAACACGCTACCAAAGCCGCATTCCGAAGCCCCATCGAAAACAAAACCACAAGCAAGACCAAGATCAAGCCGGAAAGGATACTGTTTTCCAGATCGGAGACCATCAAATCGATATCTTTGGATTGATCGTTCATCACGCCTAGTTTTGTGCCTTCAGGCAGCGTAGACTCATATTCCCGAAGCATCCGTTTAATTTCGCGGGCAATCTCGATAATGTTCTCACCGCTGCGTTTGACGATATCGATGGTCACCGCATCTTGCATGTTATAGCGAGCGATGGTTTCCGGTTCTTCATAGCCATCCTGAAGGGTGGCGACATCGGTGATATAGACCGGCTGATTCTTGTGGGAAGCGACGATCAAGCGCCTTGCTTCGGCAGGCGTTTGAAACTCACCGGGAATCTTCACGATATAGTTCCCTTCGCCAATATCCATTTTCCCGCCAGGAGTATTGACGTTGTTCTGCCGCACCGCTTGCATCAAATCGGACACAGCAATGCCATAAGAGGCTAAGCGTTCTGGGGCATACACCACCCGAATTTCTCGCTCTAAACCGCCGGTCACCCGGGCTTCCAACACGCCCGGCACGGTCTCGAAATCATCGGACATATCATCCGCGATCTCCTTAAGACGCACTAAGCCTAAGGGACCGTACACAATCACGGACATAATGGGAAATTCCGCAAAGTTGATTTCGTCGACGAAGGGTTCATCCTCCAAGTCGGTCGGAAGTTCCCCTTCCGCTTGATCAACTTTATCCCGCACTTTTTGTAACGCGGTATCAATATCGATACCAGAATTAAATTCCACCACGATTGTGGATACACCTTCGGAAGAGTAAGAGCGAACCTCTTTGACGTTATCCACAGAGATGACTTTCTTTTCGATTTTTTGAGTAATCAGGGTTTCAATATCGGAAGGAGCTACCCCTTCATAGTAAGTAGTGATGAGAATGTTGGGTATCGTAATATCGGGAAACGACTCACGCGGAAGCACAATATAGGAATAGGTTCCGGCGATCACAACGATCACAATCAATACAAGAATCGTGACACTATGACGTATAGAAAATTCCGAGAGACTCATGGTTGGATGTCCTCAGGTGAAGGTTCGTTTTGGGATAGGATCTCTTGAAAACGAGTCACTTCTTCCATCACTTCCACTTCCTGTTGATCGACCAAATCTTTATGCCCAATCACAATCAATCGATCTCCAAACTCAAGCCCATCGAGTATTTCGGCACGATCCCCCTGGGTGGCACCAGTTTTGACCTGAATCGCATGCGCAAGGCCATTTTTTTCAACAAAAACGTGTAATCCTTCTTCTCGTTTAACCAACGCAAACAAGGGGATTAAGATCGCTTGTGGGTCGCGCTTCACGGTAAATCGGCCTCGTACGATCATCCCGGGGCGAATACGATTGCCGGGATTCTCCATCACTAAAAGTGCTTCAAAGGTGTTGGTTTGCTCATTGGCCCCGTAGGCGACGCGTTCAATGCGGGCTTCATATTCTTCCTCTAAGGCTTCAATATAGACTTGGGCTGTTTTTTCTTGGGCGGCCGCATCGGCATGCCGTTCGGGAATACCGATCCTGGCTTTCACGTTATCCACCTGTAACAAGCGTGCCAGCGTCATCCCTTCGCCTTTAAATTCACCGCGTTCGGCAATAACCTGATCGATAATTCCATCGATAGGCGCGGTCACATGCCCTAGCGAGACTTCAACTTGCATACGTCTTACGGTGGCGGAGGCTTGACGCACTTGAGATTCCGCCTCATCGAATTTTTGAGGGGAAATATCGCCTTTTTCGTATAACGGCTTCATTCGCTCGAAATTTTTTCTCGCCAATTCATAACTCGATTCAGCCTCATCCAGCATGGCTTGGCGGGCACGAAGGTCAATTTGGAATAATTCTTGTCCAGCGCGCACCCGGTCCCCCTCCTGCACAAGCACTTCCTCCACAATTCCAGAAATACCCGCCCCGAGAGAAACATCGGAATAGGCTTCTACCACGCCCGGCACGAGGATCGTTTGCTCAAAGGGCTCGGGTTGAACCCTCATCACTTGCACACGTTTGCGATTGGTTTCCTGCTGCATTTGGGCGAGTTCTTTTTCTTTTTGCTCGGAGGTCGAAGGCATGATTGACATGGCGTAAAATCCAAGACCGAAAGCAAGAAGCAAAAAAAGATAGATCATGACACGACGTATGATTCTAAACACGTTCACCTCCGAGGCCATAAAGGATAAAGTCGAGTAGTTGGGTGGTCAGATTGTCGGGGAAATCGGTTCCCTGCAGCACAAGGAAAATGATATAAATGTTGATCGAGCCAATAAAATGCATGGCCATTTGCCGGGGATCGGATGGGCGCAGGAAGCCTTGTTGTATTCCCTTTTCAAAAAAGTGGGTCAACATTTCGATATGTTTTGCTTCATGATGAAGAATATTTTCCGGGGCTTGATTGCTGCGTGGAGAAAAGGCTGCCGAAAATAAAAATCGAGCCGTCTCTTCATACTCTTTGCATATGTCTACATAAAACTGGATCAAGGTTTTGAGTTTTTCCTTGAACTCCAAGTCTTTCTCAATGATTTCTTGAAGGTTAGATAGGTAGAATTCATAGGCATCATTCACCAACCAAATATACAACTCTTCTTTGCTTTTGAAGTAATAATAAAGTACCGGTTTGCTGACCTCGGCTTCTTCTGCAATCTCACGGATGGTGGTTCCATCAAAGCCGCGCTGAGCAAACATCCGCGTCGCGATGAGAGCGATTTGTTCCTTCGTTTCATTGCTTTGGCTTACTTTTTTTATGAGGGATTTTCTGCTCGCCATATTTACCTACCTACCATTAAGTAAATGAAACCAATAAAAAAATTAAGGCTTTATTTTCCTCTATTTACCGTTTCGATCCTACAACCGGTAAGATTAACTACCGGTCGGTATATAAAAATATAGCCGAAAAGGGAAATAAAACAATCCAC
>CAYQOX010000005.1:0-91878 GCA_964419335.1 uncultured bacterium
TCTTTCATCGATATCCCCATCCATTCGACTCCCGAATCTATGCATGGAATCATTGAATAGATTTCATTGCGTTTGATAAAAATCACAAGAACTTTTTGGATGATGCGATTTCTACCATAAAAATTTTTAGTGTGAATAAGTGTCCCGGGCCAAGGATGATCATTTACACCGCACTAGAAATTCGTTTATAGTAGTACAGAAAAAGAATTTTGAGGAGGTGGCTTGGATGAACACGAATCGGAGAACATTTGTCAAAAAAACGGGAGCATTGGCAGCCGCGGGGTGGATGATTAACTTGAATCCCTTGGCCCAAGGAGCCAACGAAAAAATTCGGCTGGGTTTGATGGGAACCCGAAGTCGTGGTTTGCAAGTCGCCTTGGAGATGATCCAACAAGGAGCAGAAATCAAGACGATTTGTGATGTCGATGATGAGATGATCCAAACGCGGGGAAAGAAAATTGAAGAGGCACAAGAAAAGAAACCGGAAAGCGTTAAAGACTTTCGAAAAATGCTGGATGATCCCGAGATTGACGCGGTCGTCATCGCGACCCCTGATCATTGGCACGCGATCCCTATGATTTTAGCATGCCAGGCAGAAAAGGATGTGTATGTAGAAAAACCTCTATCGCACACGATCCATGAAGGCCACTTAATGCGGAATGCGGCGCGTAAATACGATCGTGTGGTACAAGTGGGGACCCAGCGGCGTAGCTCAAATTATTGCCAAACGGCGGTGGATTATGTAACCTCCGGGGAACTGGGTGATCTGTGTTTGATCAAAGCATGGATGTGTCAAGTACGGGGATCGATTGGCAACCCAGAGGATTCCAACGTTCCCGAAGGAGTAGATTATGATATGTGGTTAGGCCCCGCCCCCAAGCGCCCCTTTAATAAAAATCGCTTCCATTACAATTGGCGCTTTTTCTGGGATTACTGTAATACTGAATTAGGAAATCAAGGGATACACATGTTGGATATCGCCATGTGGGTGATTACCGAAATGCTCGGAATTGATGATTCCCTCCCCACCCACGTTTCCAATGCCTCTGGGATTTATTGGCTGGATGATGCGAAAGAAGTCCCTGATACCCAAGTCACATCCTATGAGTATGGAGATTTTCTCTTGAATTGGGAACTCCGCAGCTTCGCCAACCATCAACCGATACAAGGCTGTACTGCAGGGGTGGCTTTCTATGGGAGCGAAGGGGCATTGCTCGTTGATTTTCAACGACAACAATGGAAAGTCACTCACAAGGACGGAAGCGAAGGACCTAGTGAAAAGAACACGGGCGGCTCGCATGCCAAGAACTTCCTCGAATGTATTAAAAGCCGAAAACGTCCTAACGGAGACATCGAATTCGGACGACGAACGACCACCTTGTGCCACCTCGGAAATATAGCCCACAAACTCGGGCGGGATGTTACTTTTGATCCCAAAGTGGAAACCTTCGGCGAGGATCAGGAAGCCAATGAATTATTAACGAAATCATATCGCGAACCGTATGAACTTCCCTCTGTATAAAAGAAAGGATAAGCAGTATGAAGAATAATCGTCGGCAATTCTTAAAGCAAAGCGCAGCTGCAGCCGCTGGGGCTCAATTGGTCATGATGGGTAATTCTCAAGGGAACGCGATGGAACCAATCCAGCGCGAGGTTCCTCCTCGCATGAAGTTGAGTTTCGCTGCTTACTCCTATCGTAAATATTTGCAAGACGGCGATCCACCTTCCATGGATATGTTTGATTTTCTTCAGGAATGTGCGAAACTAGGCTTAAGCGCTTCTGAACCGACCTCTTATTATTTTCCTTCCAAAGCAGACAAAGATTATTTTATACAATTCCGGCATAAAGCCTTTATGCTAGGGTTGGATATCTCCGGAACCGCCGTGGGCAATGTCTTTACTCATCCAGAAGGAGATAAGCGGGAAGAACAATTAAACTATGTGCGTGATTGGATTGACCGCGCAGCGTGGATGGGGGCTCCATGCATCCGCATTTTCGCAGGCAATAAATCAAAGGGTGTGAGTGAAACCATGGCGCGGGATTATGCCGTCGAAACCATCGAAGAGGCTTGTAAGTACGCAGGTGAAAAAGGTATCTTTCTTGCCCTCGAAAACCATGGCGGGGTAGTCGCCACCGCGGATGGGGTATTAGATATTGTTCGACAGGTAGAATCCCCATGGTTTGGCGTGAATTTAGATACCGGGAACTTTCACTCTGAAGATCCTTACAAAGACATAGTCAAATGCGCCCCTTATGCCGTGAATGTGCAAGTGAAAGTGGAAATGCGTGCCGCTGGTCAAAGCCATCAACCCGCTGATTTTGAACGTATCATTGGCATCCTGGCTGAGGCGGGATATAGCGGCTATGTAGCCTTGGAGTATGAAGCCAAGGAAGAGCCAAAAGAAGCAGTACCACGCTATATTGAACAGTTGCAAACGATCTTATCGAAGGTTTAAGTTGAATCGTAACTAATAAGATTTGATTAAGGGCGTTCGGGTGAAATTCTTCTTTCCGAACGCCCTTTCTTCTTTCTTAGGAATCCACCCGGATGATACGTAAAGCGATATCATGGTCAAACTCGGGAGAAACCAATCGAAGATCTCCGCCAGAATGTTTTATTTTGCGTTCTTTATCGATTATGCCATTTTGGGTATTATGCCATTCAGCTCGATACGTTCCCTCAAGGATATCCATCGTGATTGTGCTTTTGTGGCCAAAGCGAAGATAGACGGCATAAGCTTTTCCTTCCTGAGCGAGAACCCAGCCCCGCGTTTTTTCATCTCCCTCGATGGATTGAAGTAACTCATGCCGCGGTTCCATTTGGATGAAATCAAAACGCTCCATAAAAGTGCGTAAAATGTTCAACTGCTTACGTAAGGTGGGTGAGCCCCCGCCCGGAGCGTTTTGTTTGGCGGTGCCCTCTTCGTGTTCAGTAGTAAAAGAATAATCGAGGTTATCGTATAACCCACCCCCCGCGATAATAAAAGCCCATCCATCGCCGCGATATTTTGCATCGCTATCTCCTGCAAAGCCGGTTTCATCGTATCCAATCACTTTGTTTAAGTGATAATTTTGTTCCACCGCTTTCGGCGGATAAGCATAGTGAAAATTAAAAACGGAAACATGCTTATTCGGTGATTCAATGACCTTACTGCCATTGGCGATGTTGTGAGCGATCAAATGGCTGGAACCGTATTTATTTTGGGATTCAACGATTTTACGGATCATTCGATCATGCCAGTCCTTGGTAACATTCCCAAAATAGGGCTCATTGCAAACCTCGAAAATGATGTTATCAAAATCCTGTAACTCTCGAATCACTTTATCCACGAATTTATCTTGAATATGGAGTAGGGCTCGATCTTTCATGGTGTAAACCTGGTTTCGATCGACTTGGCTTAACCCATTAATGTTATTCGCGGCATTCATGGGGCTCAATTCCCACATGGCTTCGCGATACATTGGACAAAAAAATACATACTCCACCACAATCCCCCGTTGCGAGGCTTCATGGATAAAATTTTTCAAGCGTACGAAATACTTTTCATCCCAGCGATTAAGATTAAATTTGTTGCCTCCGTTGGCATATCCTGGTACATGACTTCGTGCCCAGGGGCTTATGTAATGGTTGGGGGCGGGAGCCAGAGTGTTATGCTCAATGTTGAAAGCCCCTTGGGGTTCGCAATAGACACCGCTAAAAGTACGTGTCATATTAAGGCGATTCGCTTGCAGTTCGTCGAGATAGGGGATGTAATCGAAAGCGAGGTTGAGCACAGCGCCGTAATGTTCTCCTGAAGTAATCAAGATAGTCGGTTCATCGCGAAAAAGAAAATAATGAGGATTTTCCGGATGCAGCTGAATCGGTTGGGAAACCGTGGTCATCGATAAAACTGCAATCAACCAGAAAGAAAAAAGGAAATGTTTCATCATGGCATTTCCCCCCCCTACAATAGAGATTAATGTGATTTTTACAGTTTTTATTTTGGCTGAAACTTTTCTGGAAATATAGAGCCAAGTAATTTGATTTTTCTAAAACTTTTTGAAATAATAGAATTTTTAATTTCGGTCGGTATTGGCAAAAAAATGGGGGTATTTGATATCACTTCATAGACGGGAATGTACCAGGTACTTTTATGAGTATATATTGGTTTTCATTAAAAAAGGTTTGGCGACTCACCTTACGCTTGTCCATTCGATTCAGCATAACATTTTGACAATCTAAAACCTAAAATTGACCTCATATCACAGCACAGAGAATTAGGAAAATGACCGCAGATGGAAGAACATAAAGATATAGAAAAAGCCTTACATAATTCTGAATTGTCATTACGTACATTATTTGATTCAATGGATTCCGCCATATTTATTCATGATCCGAAGGATGGAATCATTCTTGATGTGAATAAAAAGGCGGAGGAAATGTTTTTGTGTCCTGTGGAAAACATTAAAGGGAAGACTGTGGATTTTTTTAGCGCAGATTACTCTCCTTACTCTGCCAAAGAGGCTATAAATTATTTGCAAAAAACTCTTCAGGGAGAGCCTCAAACCTTCGAATGGGTATCCAAAAGATGTGATGGCTCTGAGTTTTGGAGTGAAGTACGCTTAAAACTTATCGATTTGGATAGTACAAAGCGAGTGCTAGCGATTGTGAGGGATATCACGCAACAGAAAGAATCCGAAAAACAACTACAACTCTCTGACCAGGTTTTCAAAAATACGATTGAAGGCATTTTAGTGACTGATCCGGAGGGTGTCATTCTGCACGTAAATCCTGCTTTTTATGAGATTACAGGATATACGCGAGAAGAAGTCATAGGGAATAAACCCAATATTCTCAAATCCAATCGCCATGGTAAAGCGTTTTATGAAATGATGTGGAAGTCTTTGCTCGAGAAAGGCTATTGGCGTGGAGAAATTTGGAATCGGCGGAAAAGCGGCGAGATCTACCCCGAATGGCTGACGATCACAGCGATTAAAGATGCTTCTGGAAGAACGACGCATTATGTTTCTATTTTTCATGACATTACTGAAAATAAACGTAATCAAGAAAAAATTCACTATCAGGCTCATCATGATGCTCTCACCGACCTTCCAAATCGCACCTTGTTTCAAGATCGCCTTTCCTGGGCTTTATTCCAAGCCAAACGCAACGAGGATTTGGTGGGAGTCATGTTTTTGGATTTAGACAATTTCAAGCGGATTAATGATAGTCTTGGTCACAATGTGGGAGATATCCTATTACAAAAGGTGGCGCAACGTCTGTTGATGTGCGTTCGAGATGAAGACACCGTCGCGCGTTTAGGTGGAGATGAATTTGTGCTTATCTTGATGCGCACCACAGAACGGGGGGTTATTCAAGTCGCCCGTCGTTTATTGGGTTCCATCTCCGAACCTTTTTTTATAAAAGATCATGATCTCCAGATTAACGCTAGTATTGGGATTACGTTGTATCCCAATGACGGTTCAGAACCTACGACGTTACTAAAAAATGCGGATTTAGCCATGTATCGCGCCAAGGATATGGGACGCAATAATTATCAACTGTTCACTCCTTCCATGAACGAAAAAGCCAACCGGCGCTTGGAGATGGAAAATGATATGCGCTTCGCTTTAAAGCATGATGAATTTGTTATTTATTATCAGCCCCGTATTCATCTCCGCTCAGGAAAGATCAACGGAGTGGAAGCGCTGGTACGTTGGAATAAACCCAACCAAGGAATCGTTTCTCCAGGGGCATTTATTGAGATCGCGGAAGAGTCTGGGCTAATCCATCCCTTGGGAGAATGGATACTGCGTCATGCTTGTTCTCAGCTCAAAGAATGGCATGATCAAGGCTATGATGAGATTAACATCTCGGTGAATTTATCGGTGAAGCAATTCCAACAAAAAAGTCTTGTGAAACAGATTCGTACCATTTTGCATGAAACAGGTTTGGAACCTCAGTATTTAGAGTTGGAAATTACCGAAAGCATCATGATGCAATCCATAGAAAAAACCGTCTTGCTTTTGATTGAATTGGCCGATTTAGGGATAAAACTATCGGTTGACGATTTTGGCACCGGTTATTCTTCTCTCTATTATTTAAAACATTTTCCTTTGAAAATGTTGAAAATCGATCGCTCTTTTGTGGAGGATATTACCACAGATCCCCAAGATGCCGCTATCGTAGAAACGATTATTGCCATGGCGAGAGCGTTACATCTCAATGTCGTAGCCGAAGGGGTGGAGACCAAGGAGCAATTAGAGTTTCTGATTGAGAAAGGCTGTGATGAGCTGCAGGGATACCTATTTTGCCCTCCGGTGCCAGCTGAAGAAATCCAAACGATTCTACGAGAAGGAAAGAGATTTTTTTAAAATCAAATAGATAAAATTGGCTCTTCACGGATAGATTTCCATTTTTTAAAAAAAAGAATCAACTCCTCTGATCTTCTTCCGATAATATTAAAAGTAAGAATAATGTGATATCTTCCTGTATTAAAGGGTTAGGGGTGTTTATTCCAACGCGAATTATTTTACCCAAAACTAGGTTATCTCATACCTAGTTCGATCGTAATATGGGCATGGCGTCCACTTGTATTATGAGTGGATCAATGTCATTAAACCATTGGAGTTTAATGAATCAGCATTACTGTGGGCATGAGAGATGGAAGGATGGTGTTGAAAATGACAGAAATGGTATACCCCGTTTCGATCCTCGAGAGCCAATCAACACTTGAGTTTTTTAAACAAGTCATCGATCAACTAGAAGAAGGGGTCTTCTTTGTTGATTTCGAACAGCGGATTACGTATTGGAATAAGGCCTGTGAAACGATAACGGGCTTTACTTCCAATGAGATGCTAGGGAAACATTGCTGTAATCGTTTTCAGCATTTGGATGAGAACGATGAGCCTGTGTGTACCCTCAAATGTCCTATTCAAGAAACTCTCTATACAAAAAGAGTGTATGAATGCGAGTTAAAAATCCCTCATAAACAAGGGCATCCAATTCCTGTCTATGTGAGAACCATGCCTCTGTTCGATAGCAGCGGTCATGTGATTGGTGCAACAGAATTTTTGGTGGATATTACCATGAAGAGGGAATTACTCCGAAAAGTGGAGTATCTGGAACGAAAATCCTCTATCGACAAACTCACTGATCTTCCCAATCGTTCTCTCGTTGAGCACACGATCAAATCCCGATTCAATGAATTTGAACGCTATGGGTGGACCTTTGGTTTGATTTTGATTGATATCGATCATTTTAAAGAAGTGAACGATCAGTATGGTCATACGGTTGGAGATATCGTTTTAAAAAAATTATCCGGAATTTTTCAGAAAAAACAGCGGACATGTGACATGATTGGCCGATGGGGCGGCGAAGAATTTATTGGCATTATGAGTAATGTAGAAAAGTTGAACCTGTTTGGTATCTGTGAGCGTATTCGACTCATGGTAGAGAATACGAGTATTGATATTGAAAAAAAACAAATCCGAGTTACAGTATCGATCGGCGGGTCTTTAATTGCTGAAGGAGATACGATCGATTCGTTACTCAAGCGCGCCGATCGTGTCATGTATGAAAGTAAAAATAAGGGACGCAATTGTGTTACCATAGGCTAATGAGATCCATTAGCGGATTTTCTCCCGGAATTTTCCCCACACTCTGCGCAATAAATTGTTTCTCGTTTTTGGTTGTTTTCGTGGATCATGTTGATCGATTGCACGCCTTAAAAAATCACGCAAAAACCGGCTCAGTTCTATACAATGATAAAGCCGTTCTGCCCGGTCGAAATCATCACCGACATGGCGAATGATATAGGCGACCTCGGCTATTGTCCATTGCGATCCTTTTTGCACTCTTCTTATTTCTTCTCTAGGAGCTACTCTACCCGGCTCAAGCACACGACAATACCAGCCTGATCGATTGTTTTGAATCACGATGCTCGGCAAATCTTTCATGTTCCAATGCCGGCCTAATTTATAACAAGGTTGACGCGGTTCAGAGGCTTGTATCACAATGTCCCCAATGTGAAAAACATCGCCTATGCATACAGTGAATTCGTTAAAGCCGGTTAGGGTAAAGTTCTCACCAAAACCGCCGGGTTGCCACTCCTTTTCTGGGTATTCGCTCTTCCAACGGGCGTAATGCTCATAGGGATAGGCTAAGATCGCTTTATCCAGTCCGCCATGATTTTTACGATCGGCCTGCTCATCTCCATCTAATCCCTGTTGGGAACAAAAAACACTCTCTGTAACTGGAGTTTTAACGATTCCGCTTGTCCACTTACGGCTGGAGTTTTCTGCACCCTGTGGGGATGAATAAGTTTGAACTTCTCCAACTTGCAATGAAATGAGTTTCCCTACCTCAGGTGAGCTTTCGTTTTTTAAAATAGTTTCTTGCGTTTTACGCATTAACCTAGGAACCCTACATTGAAAGAAATTGACAATTATTTTACTATTCGTTTATAGATAACGGCAGGGGAAAACTAAGAAAAATTATACTTTTTTTACTTATTATATCAAATATAATATTTATATTTTTTTTGTTTTTATGGCTTTATTTATAGGACATTTTCGTATATCTTATTTTTGTTTTCATATACAACAAAACATTACATATCGGTTCAAATAACTGTCAATACTTACAAATATTTTAAAATATTTCATATAAAAAACACATCAATGGGAGGGTAAAAAAATTGAAATATTTTTTAGGTTTTGTATTTGTTTTGTTCGTTCTCGCCCCACTGGGAAATTCAGAAGAGATCAATGAGTTTGAGGTATTACCTTCTGACTACACCCTTTATATCGCAGGCTCTCTTTATAATGGAGACAACCAGCCTATTGTCGATTCAGTAGTAAGTTGGAGACATTTTTTATATTGTTCACTGCGCTATCCGAACGGGGATCAGAAGTTAGAAGTATGGAACGTACAAGATCCAACGGAGCCTCAACGAATTCAAGTCATCGAGTATAGGAACTTGATGGATGGTCCCCTATCTTTTAAATATTTGCCGAAGATCAATGTGTTTGGCAATTGTGTATGGGTTCGGGTTAGATACAACAATATTCTTTTTAAACCTAATGAATCTGGTGAATTGATTTATGAGAAAGAGATTACCGATAAGGATTTGCTAGGTATGCCAAACGAAGAAGCCTCTTACCGTATGCGGAGGGCAGGCCAATATGGAACTTTTTACGGTATTGTGTATGGTCCCGGCATCGTGCCCCCGGAAGAAGAATACGGATACGTTATTTTAACGCATCAGGATCCAGAAAATCCCCGACTTTTGAAGAATCGTATTCCCCGGGGACATGATCGAGCCTTTGAATTTCCAGGACCGATTGAGGGTGTTTTAGGAAACAAACCCGTTTCCTTTTCTGTGGATGAGGAAGAAAAATCTATTGAATTATTTTATAGAACCCCAGCCAGCAAAGAATTTGTGGATGTACTATGGGTGCCTCATCTAAAAGAATTGTTTCATTCCGAAACCCTGGAAAACACTTTGGAAGAACAAATCAACAAAGTTATTAAAACCGATTCGATTGAAATCGGGTTTAGCGAAGCGATTGAAGCCTATTCTTCTAACTTGCAATTAGAAGAAGACGTCACCTTGAGTGAATTAATTCAACAAATCCATGCTTCGGATGTAAAACTGATTGACTTAATGGAAACCTATGGCATCCACAGAGATGATCCTATAGAGCGGGCAATAAAACTTATTCTTCATCATCATTTCCCTCAAGATCCTGAGATCCAACTGGGAGAAATGATGTTCAAACCGCTAGTTGAAAAGTGGTTGGATGAACTCTTTAACATCCCGCTCAACGATATTGTAGAAATTAAAAACACTATAGCGGGAATGCTTAATGAAGGAATTACCAAAGAAACAGCCGCACGCCTTTTCTTGGAAAGATATATCAAACCCCTACTGGAAAAGGATACTCCAGAATGGATATTCTGGACATTAGAAGAATTGGTAGAAAAAGTACTTGAAGTCGATGAAGTTAAAGATGTTTCTGAGAATATTAAAAAGGTAAATACCACCATCAAAAAAGCGACTCTTATGGATGTGTTCTTGAAAACTATTGAAAACCTTTTCGAGTATCCACTGGATGAGGATTTCCCAGAAGATGTTCCGGAATTTTTAAATGCCATATTATATGAAAAAGGGGCTCGATTAAATCCGGAAGGACTCGCCTTCATGGAAATGTTGAAATTTTACCAATATTATATAAAGAACGACGAGTATCAAAAATATGACGAACAATTTGCAGAAATATTGACAGAGAGCCAGAGAAATCTAGCTCAAACAGTCGTTGATCAAATAAGTCCTTTCTTAGATGCAATCACTTTCCAGGGTACAGTTTCTGACCGGTTGTCTACTTATACAGAAGATGTACCTTATCGAACAATCTTTGTGAATACCATGAGTAAAGTCATTCTCCAGCAATTGCAAAAGGCTGGTGTGAACACAGAGCAAACAGTCGAAGAGTTGATGGACCAATACAGCCTGTACCTAGAAATGGATGATATACCTTTCACTTCTTCGGAAGATCCTGCAGAAATTCAAGATTTAACTCAGGTCATAGAAGAAGAGATTCATCAAGCCGAAAAAACAATTCAAGAATATTGGTTTTTATGCAGTCAAGAAACCGAATTTTTTAACACCGCTTGCAAACTAATTCTTTATGAGATTGTCCATGAACAATGGGGCGATCTGCCTATTGATAGCACACTTCATAATTTCATATACGATTTTATGGTGCATCGTGTAGACACAAAAACCAATTGGGCAGAGAAATTGGATACTGTTTTTAAAGATTTTGTTCTCACAAGTATGGGGGATTGTCCCGCTTTTCTTTCTGGCGATCTCCGCTTGCCAGAACGTGCCTATAGAGGTGATTTAATCGCTCGTTGGCAAATGGCTTTTAAAATAGCGAAGACAGCAACCAATATTAGTAATCCTAACCTCTCATTCACATTTCAAACAATGGAAATTACGACCCGTGAAGCCTACAGACAGGCGGTTGGTGCGATCATGGAATCGTTGCTCATGGAATTTGCTCAAATGATGCGTGAAAAAATGTTTTATGGTTTTGAAAACTGGGTCTCTTTAACAGAATATCATGAACGAACAATTCATTATGATTACTTAACTCAGCTTGATCCGATTCGAATTCACCCCTTCACTCAGCAAGACCGGCTTGGCTTTATCGGTCTGGAAGAATGGGATATCGTTAACCCGCGTTCTATCTCCCTGGTGATTTTCAATCCCTTCATGGACTACAACGTCGTCCATGAATATGTCTTTGAAAATAAATGGGGACATGTGGATAATATCCATACGGATCAAAATGTAGTGGGAATTTTTGGTTCGGAATACGTAGGAGCATTCGACATTCAGCCGGCAGCGGCATTGATTGCCATGGAAAAAAACCGTATCCAAGTTCATAAAATTCACTATTGGGAATTACCTTCGACCGCAGGCATGGTCCCAGTTGCCAACCAGAATTACATGGCTTTATATGGCCCTTATGGCATACACCTAGTTCCCTACCCCACAATAAAGACTAGTTCAGAAGAAGAGGACAATACCATAATAGAACAATGGAGTTTGTATGAATAACCTCAATAATAACCACAGAAAAATATAGAAGAGATTTATTTCTATTTAAATAAAGAGCATGTGTACATTATGGGATAAAAACTAGTTCATAAAAAAAGTTTATTATTCATTTCTTCGCTATCAGCATGGTGGAAAGGTGTAAGGTACGATCACTGCTTCTACATGCTGATTTTTTTTGAAATTTATAATCGACTTTTTGCCCTTTTGTTTGGTATAATCAAATCTATAAGCAAATCAAACATTCTCGCAATAAGACAAGGGCAAAATAATGAAAACAAAACTAGGATTCACTTTGATAGAACTTTTAATTGTTGTGGCCATCATCGGCATCCTTGCGGCTATAGCCGTCCCCAATTTCCTCAACGCTCAAACCCGGGCGAAGGTCGCTCGCGCGCAGAGCGACTTAAGAACTATTAGTACCGCGCTAGATATGTACCAACTCGACCATAATGAGTTTCCCTGGCCCCATCGAGGCGGGAACGTAATTACGGTCGTGCATGAATTAACCACACCGGTTCCCTATCTCCCATCGATCGGATTTGATGATCCATTTGCACCCCGCGACAAACTCGAACAGCTCGATAGTTTCTCTCAAGGTGGTCTCTTTGAAAGTTATGTCTATGTCCATTACCGCGGACGGTGGGGGAAAGATGGGAATCAATGTGCGGGGCGTTATGGCGTCCCGATTTCTCAATGTCCGAAGGGATATGGGATGAAATCGATAGGCCCCGATCTCACGAATAACGGGGGCGTACATTGGGCGTTGGAAATGAAACTCCTAGGTGGAGAAGTGACCCCGGGGAATCCCATTGTGCAACCTGGCATGCATGCCAACGACAGGCTCTACAATGTGAGTAACGGCCTCTATAGCTATGGGGATATCGTACGTGCGGGAGGAGAAATCTTTGCCACTGGTGGGGGATGAAATTAGTATAAAAAGAAACATACGAAACCCAGTTGCGATTTCGCCAGTCAAAGAATAGATCAAAAATGAGCCATGGCTATGGCCAATGGATAAGAGTATGATTATGCTTTTAGCCATCCACAAATTGAGCGAATAATATTTAGTGCCCAAGGTGGCATGAAAAGGAACGATATCACAAAACCTAAATTCCTCTCTTCTCACCCATTTCTCCCCTGGGTTTTTATCAAATTGTTTTAAAATATAATATAAACATAATCATCGAAGAAAAGGAGTTCTATTGCCTATGGTAAGCAAATAATGGACTTGAATTCGTGTATTTCATTCATGTGACCTGCTATCAAAACCGAGGAAGAACTTTGCCGTATGAGATAAACATCCAGTGCTCAACTGAACTTTCGTTGATTTTTTTGAATGAGATGAAGGTATGACAGAAAGGAGAGTCCTCCATGACCACCCAAAAGATTCGAGTCGGCATGCCATCCATGGGAGAATATGGAAGATGGCTATATAAATCAATCAATAAAGCCCTGAAAGAAATAGAAATCGAGCATGTCGAATTCGAACTGGCTCCACCGATCACAAAAAAAACCATTAATCGGGGAGAACAGCACATGGATGAAAATATGTGCTTACCGGCAAAGATCCTACTCGGCAGTATTATTGAACTCCACGAACGTGGGAATGATATTGTGCTGGAATGGGATAATTGCGGTGATTGTCGGCAAAAAACCTATTGCTTGGTCCATCAAAGCATCTTGCGTCAGCTTGGCCTTCATGTGAAGGTACTGGCAGTACAGCCCAACAATTTTGCGGGATGGTTACAAGAAATCGTTCCGAATCTTTCCTTCAACAAACAACGAATATTTATTCGTAACGTATTGAGAGAACTCTGGAAATACGACAAGCATGTTTTGGAAAAACAATCAAATCCTCCCACCACAAAACCCAAAATTGGTATCTGCGGAGAAATCTATACGATTTTGGAGCCTGCAGCAAATTTGGGGATCCTCTCTCGTCTTGAAGAGCAAGGAGCCTTTGTGCACAATGCCCTGCCCTTAACCCAATTCATGTTTTACGATCTGTTGGATGGAGAAAATAGAATCAAGTGGGCGTTGACTTTCGCTTACCTTGGAATGTATCACGAACTTTGGAATTGGTGCTGCAAAAAGATGAAACGGCCCGATATTGATCATTCCCTTTTCCAACAGGCTCAAAAGATAACCCAAAAGTACTTTCCCAAAGACACAGTAGGTGGTCATGGAAAAGAGAGTGTCACCTGGGCAATTTATTATGCCCTGGCTGGTTATGATGGAGTCGTGCATATTATGCCTTTCCCGTGTATGCCCGAAGCCACAGTTTCTTCCTTGATTGATGAAGTATCTAAAGATTTTGGAATCCCAGTTAATCAGCTGGTCTTTGATCAACAATTTGGTGAACAGAACCTTTTAACCCGTGCCGAAGCGATGGTTAACCTGCTTCGCTTTAAGAAAAGAGGCTTGAAGTCAACGCTGGAGACTCGACGCGCCGGCTATTGGCTTGGATTAGATGTCGGTAGTACATCAACAAAAGCCGTTCTCTTGGATGGTGAAACTTTAGAAATCATTGATTTCGAGTATCAATTAACTCATCGTGAACCGATTCATGCTATCAAACGCGTCATCACCGCGATCAGAAACCGGCATCCTGAAAAAAGAATACAAGGCGGGGCTACTACCGGTTCAGGCCGAAGCTTAGCCAAGGCCCTACTCGAGGCCCCCCTGGCGGTAGATGAAATTAGCTGCCAAGTGTTCGGTTGTAAGCTTACCTCCGCTTCTGTACGTTCAATCATAGAAATCGGTGGGCAGGATAGTAAATACATCAAATTGGATAAGTTTGGCGTTCCCACCTGGTTTAATATGAACAGTATTTGTTCTGCAGGTACTGGGGGATTTTTGTCCTCCGCCGCTCGGGAATTTAAAATCCCCATTGAAAATCTTGGAACTTGTGCTCGTTCGGCCGGATGCGGTATTTCAATTACCGGCCGATGCAGTGTTTTTGCTGAATCTGACATCGTTTCTAAGCAGCAAGCAGGTTATCCTGTGAACGCGATCGTCAAAGGAATGTGCCGCGCGTTAGCTCAGAATTATTTGAGCAACGTTTGCCGAACAGAAAAGCTCGAGGGGCCCATTATGTTTACTGGGGCCGTCGCTCTCAATGAAGGGGTCGTGGATGCGTTTTCAGAATTAACCCAGCAAGAGATTCTAGTGCATCCTTATCAACGCGTTTCGGGCGCCATTGGGGCTGCGTTTATGGCGCTTGCACAAAATGCTGCCGGTGGTTTTGAGGTATGCAATTCTGAAACCGAGTTTGGTTCTTATACTTTTAATTGCTATGATTGTTCAAACGAATGTGAAATCTCCCTTATTCATCGAGATAATCGCATTGTTTGCGCTTTAGGTAATCGTTGCGGGAAATATGAAAAATATGTAGATAAAGACCTTGATTCGATAGTGGTAGAATCGAGGGTCGCGGCCGAAGTGGTTTAATTACTCATCCCTTTTGAGCCTTATTCATCTTTGTTCACGGAAAATGGATGATTATAATTCGATATGACTTCTGAAATCCTAAGGGCTCGATCATAAATTTTCATCTGTTTTATCACACCAGAAAGATTATGGCCAACGTGCATTTTCTCACTCTCGAGATCATGCAATCCATCCGGCAAGCGTCCCCATCCCCGCCCGCGTACTTCATCTCCATCACACACAATTCCATCGATGACATAGATCAACACCCGCGGACCGGCATCACAGAGTATACCCACATGGTGCCATTGATTTGTTTCAAAGAGGTTCGGATCACAGGGCCATTCATAAGTCTGTTCTCCATCGCTCAGCACTGTCTTAATATTCCGCTGATCATCCACAATCACTTGTATGCCCTTCTCTTGATTTCCCCTCGTATCAATCAAAATTTGACCAGGCTTGATCTCATCCAAGCGCAGCCAAAAATCAAAAGTAAAACCACCTATCCTTAAATCGACCTCCAGGGGATTCTCAAACGTATTCTTTTCTCCTTCATAAACCACTCCTGTACGAACAATTTCTCTTCGTTTTCCCTGATTCCAAAGACCTTTCAACAATTCCCGATTGATCTCATGCACGCGTGCGACCGACTTTTGAGTTTCCGATATCCAATAACGCCCATCTTCTTCAATCAAATCTGGATAGCTAATTCGCACCGAAGTGCCCGCGGGATCATACAAGACAATCTCGGGTTGTGACCAATGGAGTTCGCCATCGATTTCTTCACCCCCGCAAAGCCATACGGGATTTCGCTTACTATAATCAGTCCCGCCAAAATGGTTAAACCAAAAAAGGTATTTGCCATTTTGGGTTTTCCAGACTTTGGGGCAGGCGCGGTTATGCTTGAACTTACGCCCTCCGGGAGTATAGGTCGCAATCTCTGGCTCACTCCAAGTCCGCCCGCCGTCACGGCTATAGGATTGGCAAGGATGCCCTATCGCCGTGCGATACATACAAAATAAATCGTCTCCGCTTAACGGAACAAGATTATGCTCTTCTTGAACCGAGCCGAACTCTTCGTTGCGTATTCCATGTTGCCCTTCAGGCCACATCTCCCATTCAATGTTTCGAGGGTCATCTTCTTGCAAGATGGAAGAAGAATGAAAGAGCCAGCCTTCCCCTTCTTCCAACATATAGCGTCCGAGTTTGGTAAAGGCGAAGTAAACACTCCCCTGATGAATCATGGGCTTATCAATTCCCCAAAAGATTTGCGTCCCATCATCCAGACCATTGTTTTCATCACAGGCCGTCCAGCGCACCGGCAATCGATAGCGCTCGTTTGACCATGTACGCCCATGATCATCGGAATACTTATACACATACCACCCCAGCATATCCGCCCGCCGTCCGGTAACGCGATCTCCGTTATAATCATAGAATGCGTACACCCGCCCCGAGGGGGTGACCAAAGGAACCACCCACGAGGCCTCCGGTCCATTCGCCGGCTCGATATCGATTAACTCTCCCCATGTCTTACCTCGATCTTCGCTGATCGTCGCGACAACATGTTGTCCCGGTTGACCTTCCCTTCCTTCGCCAGTGGTCAAAGTACACAACCAGTTCCCATCCTGGGTACGTACAATATAGGGTTGGTCACAATACCCCTCATCGGGAATCACATTGCCATTGCGGATATTTCGCGCATCGTGGAGTTGATACTCGGTTCCAATGCGCTCCAACTCTTCATCTTCTGCATCAACAGAAAATAGAGGAACGAGCAGAAAGATAGAAAGAAAAAAGTGAAAAGCGCTTTTCATAAGTCAGATTCTCCTATCACTCCGTCACTCGCTTAGGCGCTTCTGCACGATAAGCGCGAAACTCATAGAACGAAGGCTTCGCTTCTTCGGGTACCTCCGTTAGGGTCACACGCAGGTAACGAAGATCTTCCTCTTCGAAGTAGAGCCTTTGTTTTTGATCCGTGACTTCATTCTCGGTTCGATCGACCAAGAGATCCCATTCCTTCGCATCGCTCGAGCCTTCAAGTTTATACTGATATTTCACGCCATCACGGCTCCAATACATTTCAGCCCCAATAAGAGGATGAGGCGTACCTAAATCAATCTGCCACCAAGGCTCTTCATCCTCCTCTTCAGCCATCCAACGCGTCAACGCATCGCTATCATGACCAAATTGCGCGGGATACATCTTATGCGACGAGGAGGAGATCGCCGTCCCCTCTTCGGCTAAGTTATACAAACCATTTCCTAGACTACGCAAGAGAAAATCTTCGAAGAGCCAAAAGATATAATTATAATCAAAGTCGCCACCCATATGATGTCCGCCAGTGGTATCGACAACCAATTCTACATGGTCCCCTTTTCCAGCTTTCATCAATGCCTGATAAACTTTAACCGTATCCTGGAAAAGCACATTGGTGTCTTCTACGCCATGAAGCAACATCAAGCGTCCTTCTAAATTTTTCGCTAACGGAATCAGCGAAAATTTTTTGTCTTCGTCTTCCTCTTCTTCAAATTCACTAATCGTCACGCTGGTATAGCTCCCATAATAATTGCGCCATTGGGTAGGTCCTGCACCGGCCATCCCCACCGTAAATCTATCTGGCTCGGTGTATAAGGCCATCTGAGTTACAAATCCGCCAAAGCTCCACCCATAAAGCGCAACTCGATTGGGATCTCCCCCATAGGTTTCAAGAATATGCTTCACCCCATCGCTAAGATCTTCGACTTGCGGTTCGCCGGGCTGTTTCCAATTCGCACTCTCAAACACTTCCCCATAATTGGAACTCCCACGGGGATCAATGACTGCTGCAATGTAACCGTGTCGTTTTGCCATATACATAGGGAACCGGTAATTGTAGGTACCAAATCCGCCATAGGTCACCATGCTTTTCGCATCCAAGGGACCGCCATAGGTATAAATCATAATCGGACGCCGATCCTCTTTTTTAAGATGTGGAGGGAGAAAGATCATCCCATGAATCGTATGTCCATGCCGGTTTTTATACGAAAACATCTCAGGCTTGAGTTGATTCAATTGATCAATTGTCTGGGAATGCGAATCGGTAATAAGCCTTTCTGTGCTAGAAGAAACCTGCCCCACGGCCAGTTCTTTAGGTTTCTCCCAACTCTCAAACAAGGCGGCATATTGATCTCCATCTTGACTCACCGTAGCGTCGGAATACTCTCCATCTTTCTGGGTCAACCGGGTCATCTCACTCGTTTCAATATCGACGGCATACACATCCCATTTCACGGGGTGAATCTTATTGGCCAAGACAAAAACCTTTTGCCCTTCTTCCTCAAAAGAAAGGACATCAGCATCAAACTGACCGCGCACTAATGGGAAACGCCCTTGGGTAATGGGATTAATCAACCACGGTTGACGAAAACCGCTGTCATCAAAGGTAGCGATAATATATTTTCCATCTGGAGTAAATTGGGGATTAACACGATTGGGACTCCGTTGATTACCACTATTTCGCGAGAAAAGCACCTGCCGCGCCTCTTCTTCTGAATCGATCTTTGCAGTATAGATGATAATCTCTTCCGTATCGGGATTGTACGTGTTAAACACAATTTTCGAGCTATCTTTTGACCATTTTGGTTTTGTAATACGCAAATGCTTCTCACCCCCCTCATGATGAAAGACTTTAACCGCTTGATCCTCGGTCCCATTCTTTATCCGATCATGCACCTTTTGTAAATAAATCCATTTTTCTTTATCTGGCCCTTCGCGATCTTCCGCTAAAGGTCGATAATGAGTCTTCCATTCGGCAAATCGTCCCTGATAAGTCACATAGCCCACTACGCGCTTGTCTTCTGATTCACCTTTCGACTTGGAAGTCGCAATGGCCATCCATTTCTGATCCGGCGAGAGAATTTTATGTTCAATATGCTGATCGGAAGGTATCGTGGGATATATTTCTTCGATAAACGAATCCCCAAATTTCATACGAATCAAAGTACCACCACGCCAATATACAAAACCATCACCCTCTTTGGTGAATTCATAGTTTTGCTCTTCTTCTTTGGTCTTCGTTAAACGTTGGATTTCATCCTTTTCCACATGCAAAAGATATAAATCATTCTTATACAATAACATCAAGCGGTAATCGTTTTCAGACCAGGTATAGGAAGAGACCCCTGCATATTTGGGCAAGCCGTCATTCTTTTTCTTTTCCTCCTCATCCTCTTCTTCCTTATTCGCCTGGACAATTTCGAAAGCATCGGCTTCAAACGAAGCAAAGGTTTGTGGTTTTGTTAACCGTTTGGTTTCACCCGATTCTGAATCAAAAAGCCAAATATCAACACCATCCGTTTCTTCTTCATTCCAGCGGAAAGCCAGATATCGGCCATCATGAGACCACTCTACATCTTTTGCCGTCTTCCCAAACAACTCATCATTATCGAAAAGATTATCCAAAGTAAATTCAATGTGCTTTTCCTCTTCGACTTCTTTGGTTGCGTCTTCAGTTTCAGGAGAAGCCAACGTCACAGGGTTTCCGATTCCCACAGAAACCACAATGAGCTGAAGAACAATCGCAATTAGGAAATAACGATACAGAGCCATGATTTTCTTCCTCACTTTATTCAAGTAAAAACCACCCTCGCATTAAGCAAGAGTGGTTTTTATTTTAACCTATCTACGGCAATTTTCCGACGGCAAGCGTACCTCAAAACTGTCATTTCATTGAAGTGATTTCTCCCACTCTTCATGTAGTTTCTGCAATTTCTTCACCATATCCGGATGATCCCCGGCCATATTGGTCATCTCGGAGACATCTTCTTCTAGATTAACTAGGAATAATTTGTCCTCCTCGGTAATCTCTGCTTGGTTCGAAGTATCGCGTGGATTACCGATTAATTTCCAATTCCCTTCACGGACCGCCCATTGATCTCTCCCAGTCTTCCAGTGAAAAACATCATGTGGTGTAGGGCTTTCCGCAGAACGAATAATAGGCTTTATACTTTTTCCATCAATTTTATGATCCGGTAGATCAACCCCGCATAAATCCAAAATCGTAGGATACCAATCGCAACCGGTGGCTAGCTGATCCCGCACCGCATTGGATGGAACCACTTCAGGATAACGAATGATGGCAGGTACCCGTATGCCGCCTTCAAACAAACTAAACTTGGCGCCACGATAGGGACCCGCATCACCTCCACCGCCGCCCGTGCGTACTTCCGTTGAATGTCCATGATCCGATTGAAAAATAACAATCGTATCCTCCGCTAATCCAACTTCATCTAAATGATCCAAAACCTTACCGATCATCTCATCCATCGTCGACACAAACGCGGCATAATCACTGCGGGGATACTCTAAATGCTCATATTTCTTCCGCCATTTCTCGATTCCTTGCAAAGGATAATGGGGGAAGTTAATCGCCCAATAAAGAAAGAAAGGTTCATCTTGATGCTTAGAAATAAATTGCTTGCATTCATCCACCATTAAATCCCCAAAGAAATCTCCATCATACCACACTTCTTCCCCATTACGCCATAGATCGTGGACATTGGGACCACTCCAATAGAAAAAGTGCGAATAATTATCAATACATCCACCCATATGGCCAAAAGAATAATCAAATCCCTGAGCATTGGGCATGGTTTCTTCGGTATACCCCATGTGCCATTTTCCAATATGTCCAGTTTTATATCCCGCGTCTTTCAGTGTTTCTGCAATTGTAATCTGCTCTGTCGGCATCCCCGCCCCACCCTTTTGAGAAGGAGCATTGCCCGCCAATTGGGCCCGTTGAGGATAACGGCCAGTCATCAACGCCGCCCGCGAAGGAGAGCAAACCGGGGCTGCGGCATAAAACTGCATAAAGCGCGTTCCCTCTTTCGCCAAACGATCCAAACTGGGCGTAATCAAATCCTTTGCCCCATAGGTATTGATATCAATGGATCCATGATCATCCGTAAAAATCAACAAGACATTCGGCTTTTTCTTTTTAGAAGTGGAAGAAAAAGCGAACGGTTGTGCCGCCGCTAAACCAGCCGCCCCAAGAGACAAGTTCTTAACAAATTGCCGACGATTTAATGGACTGTTCATACATTTCTCCTGATCGAAACGATAGATTTTATCCCCTCATGCTTCCTACCACACTGCTTTGATCCACTCACAATATCGCTGCGCGGCTTCTTCAATCTTTTCGTTTTCTTTTCGTAAATCTTGGATAAAGGAATTGGTTTCTACCGAGCCACGTACATTCTCAAAATCAGCCTCTTGTGAATCCGGTATCCCCTCAACTCCATAACCAATCCGCGCATTCGCTGCGAATTCTTTCTCCGCATCTTTTAAAATCATATGATTTAATTTAATTTTATTACTCTTCCATTCGTTAATGATATTCATCCAGTCTTGTTGATTAAATTCACGTAGATTTTTTCCTTTTAATTCACATAATCGACCACAACACCATCTCCAAGCATCTTCTTCATAAGAATGATAAAGAGAATCCATTTCTTCCCTCATCTTTTCAAGCGTATTGATCTTTCCAGAACGAACCGCCTGGATCAGTGTTTGTATTCTCTGACTCGGAACCACCCATCCTCCTACATCTAACCATAAAAAGGATTCCTTCTCGCTGGAAACAAGCTGCTGTTTAACTTGGGTAATATCTTGGGCTTGGCTAAGGGCTTCAATCTTTTTGATGAGCCATTCCCCCAGCGCAATTCCAATCGCCAGTTCATAATATTTCTTGCAGGTCTTTAGCATTAAGCGTTTTATGGATAACCCATTATATTTAACAAACTCGTGTTTTTTATCACTTTTTTCGATCAGTGCCTCTAAGGTCTTTGAGCCATCCATCAACTTTTGCGTAATATATGGATTCCACAAATCAAAGTGAATGAAATCCAATTTCTCAGAGCCTGTACGTTTGTCCCGTTGCGGCCACTTTTGGCTGTCACGAAGCGTACCCACAGTAAATAAATTCATCGCGGGAGTAAGCACACTTTTCTCTTCGATTTCATTGATATACGAAAAAGGTAAGTGTGCCGTATCGAAATTACTATAATGTTTCCCGATGACTACCGAATACGGGCCAATGCGTGAAGGCCAAAGCATATAAGAAAACGAGCCCGTCTTCGATCCACGCTCGAGAATTCCCTGATGGACGGGACCAAGTTTGTACATATGATTACTCTGATTGGTGCCGCTACCTGCATTATAAAAAGAAAACATAGATGCAATTAACAAGGTGGATTTATGATGCGATACGGTATAGGGTCCCGCAAAAATCGAACAAGCTTCGCCATGCATCATCTCACTGTTCGCAAAGAAAATCGAATTTTCAGCCGAAAATTGCTTCTCGATTTTTACACTTTGCCCAACAAAACATTGGACCACAATCGCGTGACTATCCAACTTAGAGCCTGATTGAACAATAAAATCTTGAGCATAAACCCCCGCTCCGATTCGAGTAACCGCTCGCTCTTCACTTACAACGGTTCCATTTTTTAAAAATTGAGCCCCCTCAATCTGCGCATGGGGATAAATATACATATTACATAACGTAGCACAATCTTGAATCAGACAATCTGAACCGATACCTCCTCGCTCTCTGATTTTCTCATGCACATAAGCATCAATCTGATCGTTTATTTTTTCAATAAATTCAAGATCATGGCGAAACATGAGCAGCATATAAGCAAGTTGGGAGGACAAACGATCAAAGAGTTGGATCGTACGCCCTCCACCTTCATTCAACACCTCAGCTTCCACCCCATTCCCAAAGGTTGAAGTTCCATCCATGAAAATCGATTGCGTATTTCTCAATATGGTGCGATCACCAATCTCATAATCGGATAGAAACCCGACATTTTCTATCAAAACATCATTTCCTAATATACAGTCCTGAATACAACTATTATAGAGTCCTCTTCTTTGCTTATTCTCATCTTTAGGCTTTGTAACACCTAATTTAACTTCACCCAAAAAACGGGTGTTACAAATCCATTCAGGTTCAAAAGGATCTGTAACGAAAACCCGCTGCCAATCGCTGGCGTAATTTCCTTGAGTTTCCAAAACACGAATTTCATTTTCCGTTAAAGCACGATAGGTCATAATGTATCCTATTAGGCCAAAGAATATGTTTTCTTATTTCAAAATGTACAAGAAACCAAAGATCCGATTAGAGATGAAATCCTTTTACATCGATATTCTGCTGTTCAATATCTTTGAAATATTTCACCGTACCTACTTTCAATTCCATCGTGGCTTCTTCATCACAAATAATAATAGAGCGTTGATGCATCTGCAGCATTGAAACCGTCCACATGTGATTGACACCTTCTTCGACTACCTGCTTGAGCGCCCGCGCTTTTTTATAACCATTCACTATAACGAGCACTTCACGTGCGTCCATCACCGTACCCACCCCCACGGTTAACGCCTGTTTCGGAACTTTACTGATATCATTATCAAAGAAACGAGAATTGGCCAAGATCGTATCATAGGCCAAGGTTTTAATTCGCGTGCGCGAAGACAAAGACGAACCGGGTTCATTAAAGGCAATATGACCATCAGGACCAATACCACCTAAAAACAGACGAATGCCGCCATATGAATCGATTTTCTTTTCATAATCTTCGCATTCTTTCTCCAAATCCTGGGCATTCCCGTTCAAGATATTAATATTTTCTTTGGGAATATCGATATGAGAGAAGAGATGCTCCCACATAAAATAATGGTAACTTTCGGGATGATCTTCCGGTAAATTGACATATTCATCCATATTGAATGTCACCACATTTTTAAACGAAACTTTTCCTTCTTTGTTTAACCGTACCAATTCTTTATAGGTTCCGATAGGTGAAGATCCTGTTGGCAATCCCAACACGTAAGGCCTTTCCGGAGTTGGATTGAAATCGTTAATGGAAGTCGCGATATATAAAGCAACCCACTGACTCAGTTTTTCATAATCATCATGAATAACAATACGCATAAGTCGTACTCCTTTTCTTTACACTAAAATTTTGATATCCACAGCATAACAACCCTTGCCTTCATCAAGAACAATCAAGGGATTGATATCCAATTCTTTTATATCCGGCTGATCCAAGGCCAATTGGGATAAGCGAGACAGGCAATCTATAATTGCATCAATGTCTTTCGGTGCTCTCCCGCGGGCGCCCGACAAAAGTGGATAAGACTTCACGTGCTTGATCATATTACGGATCCCCTTCGGCCCCACAGGGGCAATCCGAAAACTTACATCTTGGAATATTTCAACAAAGATTCCCCCCAATCCAAAGAGTAAGACAGGACCAAAAGCGGGATCGTGCTTCAATCCTAAAATCACCTCTTGGCCTTCAGGGATCATTTTTTGCACAAGGACCCCTTCCATGTCAACCTCCGGCATTTGACGAGTCACGGAGTCTGAGATTTGCTCAAAAGCCGCAGCGGCTTCCTCGGGTGTTTCTATATGCAATTTCACCCCTTGCACATCCACCTTATGCACAATCTTACTCGCGACAACTTTCATCGCCACTGGAAAACCAATCGTTTCGGCTAATCGGCTCGCTTCATCTTTCGTTTTTGCGAATCCTCCTTCGGCTGCAGGAATTCCATACGCCCTCAAAACTTTTTGGGCTGCCTCGGGGTCAAGCATCGTCTGATTTTTTTCCTTACACGAAGTCAAGATGGCTTTCGCTTCCTCGGGTCGTATTCCTCCAGGGGATTCGGGCGTATCAAACTTTTCCTGGCGAGCATATTGAAAAGAATATACCCGGGCGAAGGCCTCCGCCATTGATTCCGGGACGATGTAGTGGGGGATTCTTTCTCGCTGAAGTATATCAATCCCTTTCGCCACTTCGGCTTCTCCCATAAAGGAAGTGTAAATAGGCTTCTCGCTGCCCTTGGCCTGACGACAGACCTCATGGGCGATTTCCTCAATCTCCGTCATCGATTGCGGCGTGAGAATGACAAAAATCCCATCCACATTGGGGTCTTTCATAATGGCTTCAATCGCCGCTTGATAGCGATCTGCGCGTGCATCCCCAATCACATCTACGGGATTATTAATATTGGCGGTTGCAGGCAGGGCTTTCTTCAAAGCCTTGGTCGTTTCTTCCTCAAAACGGGCCATACGCAACCCCTTCTTGATCACGGCATCGGTGGCCAACACTCCTGGCCCGCCCGCATTCGTAATAATTGCCACCCGATTATTCTGAGGTGGTGGTTGATACGCTAAGGCAATCGAGGTATGAAACATATCCTCAATCGTTTCACAGCGAATAATTCCGCTTTGTTCAAAGGCCGCAGTACAAATCTCATCACTTCCCGCCAACGACCCGGTATGCGAAGCCGCGGCAGAAGCCCCCTCACTGGTGCGTCCCGATTTTAGCATTAAGACGGGTTTGCCCGTTTCTTCGATGATAGACCGCGAAACATCCATAAGCGCCCGGCCTTCTTTGATTTCCTCCAAGTATAATAAAATGACCTGAGTTTGCGGATCATCTTTTAAATAATAAAGTAAATCGATCTCGCTAATATCCGCCTTGTTTCCAAAACTCACGAATTTCGAAAAGCCAATATGTTTTGACTGGGCATAATCCAGTACCGCCGTACAGAGAGCCCCACTCTGCGAGAGGAAACCGATGTTTCCTTCTTCAGGCATCTGGCAGGCAAACGAGGCATTGAGTCGAACATTAGGGTCGGTATTAATGACTCCCAAACAATTGGGTCCAATAAAGGAAATATTGTATTTCTCCGCGATTTCTTGGAGTTTTTCTTCACGTTGTCTGCCTTTTTCTCCAATTTCTTTGAACCCGGCCGAAATAACAATGGCCGATTGAATTCCCTTTTGCCCGCATTGTTCCAACGCCAAGTGACATACTTGTCCCGGGAAAACCAAGACGGCTAAATCCACCGGTTCATCAATATCAATCACGTATTTTTCGGTTTTGAAACAACAGATCGAACGGCAGGCGGGGCTTACGGGATATAACACTCCTTGAAAATTACTCTCCAATAAATTTGCGAAAATATCATGCGGGACTGTCCCGCGATTGTTGTTCGTCCCTAGTACGGCTACCGATTTCGGAAAAAAAATGTTGTCGAGATTCTTTGCTGTATAAGAATTTTGCTGCATAAATGTTTCCCCCAAATTGGTGCAGATAAAATTCATTTAGGTAAATGAACTGTATAAATCTTTCACAATCACGTCTCTGCATCCTTTCCAGAATGCCCATAAAAAAGAATCTGGATGATAAATGTGATGACGATTGGTTTCAACTTAATCCACGAATTGCTCGATATAATCTACAGCACCACCGACATCTTGGACTTCAAGAGCCGAATCCTCCTCCATGTCAATATCAAACTCCTCTTCAAATGCGGCTACTAGTTCAATACTTTGCTGTGAATCCGCTCCAAGGTCAAAAATGAAATTCGACTCTGGTTGAATTTCGGATTCATCCACTTTTAACACTTGAGAAATCACTTTTTTAACTCGTTCCAGTATTTCAGCGCGTTCCATACATCTACCCTTTCTATAGAAATCGTTTTAATAAGCCCTAATAAACTTTCCTAGTCCATAAAGTAATAACGTCCCATCCTTGAAACTCATAACATAACACCATCCCAACCTAAATTTCTAGTATCATGGATAGATCATTTCAAAAACAATGATTCTCAAAATTGGTCCTATCCCTGATATTCACTTCTATGGATTCCACACTCTCCCTAAAAAAATATTCGAAATTTTGTTGAAATACAATATGTTTTATGATAAGTTAGCCTAAAGTTTTACTTGTTGTCACCAGAATCCTTGCAATCGAGATGAGAAAATGGAAAACTTTAAGGGAAAGTTTTTGGATGGCAACTCGGTTTGTATTGACCACATCTATGGAAGACTAAATCTGCCTGCATCTCAATCCGAGGAAAGCTATTGGTCTGGAAATTTTAAAACATCAACCCCCGAAAAAATCATTTTGGGAGGAAGGTATCAAATTCAACTGAATGATGGCCGTAAGGGAAAAGTGCTCGTAACCCGGATCGATCTATACGGCTGTTTTCCTTGCATCATTCAATTTCGAGGGATCGGTACCTTGTATACAGCATAAAAATACTTCATCTCAAATTCACTTATGACTACTGATCTGCATAATCTCATCAACCCTCTTAAATCGAAATGCTCTTAAATGGATGGTAGAGGAAACTATGACTACACATCAACTTCAACGCCGCTCTTTTCTCAAATCGGCTAGTACCGTCATCGCGGGACTCCCTTTTATTCACACCTTAAGCCATGCTCAAAGGGAGCCTTCTCAAAAACCACGTAATATCATCTTGATTCTCAGTGACGATCATCGCTATGACTTCATGAGTTTCATGAAGGAATCCCCCGCATTTCTGGAAACCCCTACAATGGACCGCATGGCAAAGCAAGGGGCTCACTTAGCCAATGCTTTTGTCAGTACTTCGCTTTGTTCCCCCAGCCGAGCGTCAATCCTCACCGGTCAGTACATGCACAACCATCACATTGTCGACAACCAACGCCCCGCCCCCGAAGGGACAGTATTTTTCCCGCAGTATTTACAACAAAATGGATACCAAACCGCCTTCGTCGGCAAGTGGCATATGGGACATGACCATGATAAACCTCGCCCTGGTTTTGATCATTGGGTGAGTTTTAAAGGACAGGGAACCTACTTCGACCCCACGCTTAACATCAACGGAGATCGAAGTAATTTTCAGGGATATACGACTGACATTTTGACCGATCAGGCTCTTTCTTGGCTGCAAAATGACCGCAACGACGAACAACCCTTCTTTCTCTATCTCTCTTTCAAAGCGGTGCATTATCCCTTCCTCCCCGCACCGCGCCACCAGGGACGCTACAAAGATGAAGAAGTCGAACGCCCCGAAACCATGGCCAACACCGAACGCAACTATCAAACCCAACCTCATTGGGTACGCGAACGCCGTTACAGCATCCATGGTATCGATCATATGGAAACCGGACAATATGACAACGATCCGGTGCCATCCTTCGATAACTTATACAAGCAATTTTGTGAAACGGTACATGGATTAGACGAAAATATTGGCCGCGTCATCGACTATCTGGATAAAACTGGATTAAGCGAGAACTCACTGGTCCTCTATATGGGTGATAATGGTTTCGCCTTGGGAGAACACGGTTTTTATGACAAACGGGATGCGTTTGAAGAATCCATTCGTATTCCTATGCTTGCTTATGCCCCGGGTATGATTGAAGCGGGACAAACCATCACTCCCATGGTACAAAACATCGATATCGCCCCGACTTTATTACAAGCCGCAGGAGTTAATATCCCCAAGGATCCTCCTATGGATGGGCGTTCTTTTCTTCCTCTCTTACAAGGAGAATCTATCCCCTGGCGTGACCATATCCTTTATGAATATCACTGGGAATGGAATTTTCCCGCCACACCAACACTGTTTGCCATCCGCGATGAACGCTACAAATACATTTACTACCACGGAGTGTGGGATCATGACGGTTTTTACGATTTACAAACCGATCCTCTCGAACGACATAACGTAATCAACGTTCCAACCTATCGTGAGAAAATTGAAGCCATGCGTTCGCAACTTTTCCGCGAACTAAAAGAAAGCGGAGGATTGAATATCCCGGTTCGTCCCCCACGCGGAGAACGTCTGGATCAACGCAAATTGAAACGCTGAGCAATTATAGTAATAGGAGATAAAGGGCATGAAAAAACTTAATCGCCGTCATTTCTTACAGATCTCAGGAGCGGGTGCAGTCGCGCTAAGCGGCTCAACCCAAACGCATGCCACCTCCTCTATGCGTCCCAATGTCGTACTTATTATCTCCGATGATCACGGCTTCACCGACTATGGCTTCATGGGACACGACACCATCCAAACACCCAACATCGATCAACTAGCAAAGCAAAGTGTGACCTTTACCCGCGGCTATGTGACAACGGCATTATGCTGCCCTTCCTTGGCTACCCTCCTCACCGGGTTATATCCTCATCAGCATCGTGTAACCGGCAATGATCCCATCGATAAAGACGAACGTCATCTTTGGTTTGAAGTTTTTGAGCAATGTCCCCGCCTACCCGCTATGCTGGCCGAGGCAGGATACTTGAGTTTTCAATCGGGAAAATATTGGATGGGACATTATGCGCGCGCCGGTTTTACCCATGGCATGACTGATCAAGGACGTCATGGAGGACCAGGTTTAGAGATTGGCCGTTCCACTATGCAGCCGCTGTATGACTTTATGGATGAGGCAGGCGAGAAACAAAAACCGTTCTTCGTATGGTATGCCCCATTTCTGCCTCACCTACCTCACAATCCCCCAGAATCCATTTTAAAAAAATATGAATCCGCAGGAGAAAATGCAAAATATTACGCGATGTGTGATTGGTTCGATCAGACCTGCGGTGAACTACTCGATTACCTGGATCAGCAGGATTTGGCCAAAAACACCATCGTCATCTACATCGCCGATAACGGCTGGCCGCGCCCTTACAAAGGCTCACCCTACGAACTTGGCGTACGCACCCCTATCATGTTTCGCTGGCCGGAGAAACTCGAACCCGAATTTGATCCTAATCTCGCCAACAGTATCGACATAGTCCCCACCATCATCACAGCATGTGGCTTAACTCCTCCTGATGAAATGCCGGGGATCAATTTACTCGATAGAGAACAGCGTGAACAACGCGATACCATCTTCCTTGAAAATTTCGCCCATGATATGGCTGATGTCGACCATCCCGAAAAAAGTTTACGGGCTCGCACAATCATCCAAGGCGATTGGAAGCTGATCGTCTGGGAAGAAGAGCAACCCGATTTCCGTATTTCTGGACAACCCAAACCGGAAGCGGATCGTGAGCTCTTTAACCTTAAAGACGATCCTCTTGAAAAAGAGAATTTGGTTGAGAAGCATCCTGAAAAAGTTCGCACGATGGAAGAACGTTTAGATCAGTGGTGGGATCCTTCCCAACCCCAAGAATGAGAACCAACAAATATGTCTTTAAGAATGAGAGTCATCCATCGTTTTTGATGTTACTTCACCATCTAAGTAACGTTTTAATTTATCGCCCTCCAAAGTCTCGTCCGTTTCCAACACTTCGGAAAGAGACTTCAAGCGTTCACTATTGTCTTCAAGAATTTGTCGAGCTTCTCGAAATGCCTCATCGATGAGATTCTTAACTTCAATATCGATTTCACGAGCCGTATCCTCACTATAAGAGCGTTGTTTGGCGAGTTGCTCTCCAAGAAAGACTTCGGCATTTTCATCATCGAAAGCCACATTTTGAAAGTTCTCGCCCATTCCCCATTGCCCTATCATACGCCGGGCTAAACGAGTGGCTTGCATAAGATCATTTGCGGCTCCAGTAGACACGGTGCCTACAAAGAGTTCCTCGCTGGCGCGTCCGCCGAGCATGACTTTTAAGCGGGCGTATAAATATTCCTTGGTAAGGTTATAGCGTTCTTCTGGAAGCTGTTGGGTCGCGCCTAAGGCTCGCCCGCGAGGTATAATACTGATCTTTTCCACCGGATCGGCTTCCGGTGAAAGATGCGCAACCATCGCATGTCCCGCTTCATGGATAGCAATGGTCTTCTTTTCCTCACTGCTCAAAATAACTCCACCGCGAGTTTGCCCCATCAGGATTTTATCCCGCGCTTCGCTGAAGTCCTCCTTATCGACTTTATTTTTATTCCTCCGTGCAGCCAACAGAGCCGCTTCATTAACGAGATTCGCGAGATCGGCTCCCGATCGGCCTGGCATGGAACGCGCCAAATCTTCTAAATCCACATCATCCGCCAATGGAACCTTCTTCGCATGAACTTTTAAAATAGCAGTCCGCTCGGTTAAACTCGGCAAGTCAATCACCACCCGCCGATCAAATCGGCCAGGACGGAGCAGCGCCGGATCTAGAATATCAGGCCGGTTGGTTGATCCAATCACGACCAAGTTATCGGTAGGTTCAAATCCATCGATCTCAGACAATAATTGATTAAGCGTCTGTTCCCGCTCATCATGGCCACCGCCTAATCCCGCACCCCGATGGCGTCCCACCGAATCCAATTCATCCATAAAAATAATACAGGGGGTATTCTGTTTCGCTGTTTGGAATAAATCCCGGACGCGTGAAGCTCCCACCCCAACAAACATCTCCATAAAGTCCGAACCGGTAATACTATAAAAAGGGACTTCCGCCTCCCCGGCAACCGCACGTGCTAATAAAGTTTTCCCCGTCCCAGGGGGACCTACCAATAAGACTCCTTTCGGCACTCGGCAACCTAAACGTTGGAATTGCTCCGGTTTCGTCAAGAAATCTATAATCTCTTTCAAACCTTGCTTGGCTTCTTCAACCCCTGCCACATCATCAAATTTGATAGACGTATGCTCTTTTTCAAACTTTTTGGCTTTGGACCGTCCAACCGACATCATCCCTTTTGCTTGCGAAGAGATGTTTCGTAAAATCAATATCCCAATACCAACCAAGAGCAAAAACGGAAGCAAATTCAACACCACCATCCAAAAGGTATTTTCTCCCGAGCCCTTGGAAACAAATTCCACATCTTGGGCCAAGATTTCATCGGTCAAATTTTCATCTCCAAATGGGGGCATGGTTGTTTCGAAGCGGCTCACCATAGTCGGCTCTTGGGGTTCAGAAGGTGAAGCCTCTTCGATCTCTTCGTCGGGTACAAATCTTTGCCCTTCCGTTTCTTGCGTTGTGCTTTCTTGATCTGCGCGTCTAGTGTGTCGTTGCAATTGAAACAGAGGGACCTCCTTCTTAAATTCACCCTGCAATGTTTCACCTTCGGCCTCCAAATATTCTACATTTCCTTGTTTCAATTGGGTTTTAAACGCAGTATACGGAATTGTGTTCACAGGATAAGGATCAATTTGCAATAAATAAATCCACAAAATTACCAATATAATTAATGGCCACCATGACCATTGTGGACGTCCCGTGCGAGGATATTGCTTGCCTTCTTCTGATTTCTTTTCTTGTTGCTTATTTTCCTGGTTCATGAGTGTCCTTTCTAATATCTAGACTCTTTCTCAAAAGTCGGATACCTATTTATTATAATCCATCTATAGAAAAATGCGTATTTGATTCAAAAGCCACGACTCTTACAAAACGAGTGTTTTTTGAATGGATTCCTTTATTAGCATTGTAATAATAGTATGCTAAAGGACAAAACCATAACCCATTCAATAAGGTTCAAATGACAAATCGATCCTATTCCCTTTTTGTTTTCTTTCTTTTCATCTCTACTCCCCTGCTGGCATATTCTCTAGACAAAGAGGAACTTCCCCTCATTTTCGAAGACGATTTTGGGAAAGGAGCCACTCATTGGGCTCCACTTGACCCACACATCTGGCGCGTCATCCAAGAAGGAGGAAACCATGTTTATCAGCTAAAAGATCCATCCGTGGATCCCAATTCCGTGCAAACCGATTACGAGCCTCCATACCGCTCACCTTATTACATTTCTATTTTAGATAACATTGTCGTGAGCGATTTCATATTGCAAGTTGAAGCCAAATATATTGGAAAAATCTACGACCACCAAGATTTATGTTTCTTCTTTGGCTGGCAGGATAACACCCACTTTTATTATGCCCATATCGGCCCCACTTCAGATCAATATAGCCATACCATCCATATCGTTAATGAAGCGCCTCGCAACTCCATCGCCACAGAAACGAACGACGGCAATCAATGGCTCGAAAACCATTACCACACGATCCAAATTATTCGCGACACTCAAACAGGCCGCATCGAAGTATTCTTCGATGATTTGACAACCCCAGTCATAACCGCCAACGATACAACTTTCATCTCCGGAAAAATCGGGCTAGGATCCTTTGACGATGCAGGTCAGTTTGATAATCTAAAGTTATGGGGAAAAACAGTAACTCCAATCTCGAACTGGATGCTTTATGACTTCTAAAACTCACTGAATACAAAAACGGCGGTCACATCGACCGCCGCTCTTTCATCCATTTTCTCTCACGTTTAATACAAGGTCCAAGCCTCGATTTCTGTTCCTGTCGGTGGATGCAGAAATTGAGAGGGTGCAAGGACTTCACCCATCAATCGCACTTCATCGATCCGTCCTGAGAAGACTTTCGTGGTGCGATCCGCCAAACGTGTCGATCCAACCATTACCGGTAAATCGCTCTCAGTCCGGAACGAATCGTAGTCAGAAATACCATCATCATGCACAATGGTCGTTTCGACTTCCCATCCATCGATATACATCCTCACTTTCTCACTAATCAAGGGTTCGCGTAAATCAACCACAACCGCATAATGATGAAATTCACCATCTTGGGGCACTGCGCTTATAGCCGAAATATGGAGCCGTCCGTTGATGCCGGAGTCCGTATCAATATCATTAAAGAAGAAATCCAACGATCCGGGTTGATGCAACCCCATTCCAAATCGCCACACCCCATCCACATCGGCGTTCTCTTCATCATAACGATCGATCAACACTTGCGGTTGAGTCGCCTCTGAATCCAACATGGCATAACATTCCAGCGTAAGCAATTCTTCTCGATCAAGGGAACTCTCGCTTGAACCAAATTGAAAACCATCCCCATTATTCCCTGTAAGAAGAAGAGAAGCCGTGTTAGGAGCCTGCGACTGCGGGACGGGATCCTCTGCACCAGGGGCCTCAATGCGGGCCTCCCCCAATAATCTCCCTTGAATAAAGACTTCATTTTCATCTCTCACATTATCCTCAAATCGGAAATACGCAATCAAAGGACGCTCTTCTGGAGGTGGTGCTGGAGTCACGTGCACCGTTATTCCTGGGGACATATTCCCTTCTCGATCGACGATCCGGATCGTGAACTCATATTCCTGGCCATTGATTAAATCACGAATACGCACTCGATTATCAGAAATTTCTGTCGACTCTATAATTGTATCCTCTTCAAATATATCAACTCTTAGCAGATCCGTGGACACCGGTAGAACCCACTCAATCCGTGCGGAACGATCCAACGGGGTAACTTCAACGATGTCCACATCCGGAGGAGGTATTTGTTCCGCCATTCGGAACGAGGTGGCTTCTGACCAATCACTCCAATCTCCTTCACCAAGACGATAGCGCATCCTCCAATAATAAGTCTCTCCCGTAGCCAACACCGTCGCAGGCACCTTGAATTCGTCAACCAGTTGATCCTCATTACCGCCGCTCCATAACGGTTGGAAGAAATCCCGATTCCTATACTGAATCTCCCATTGGGTCTCACCCACATTCCCTGGATTGCTATCCAACGAGGATACACGCAGAGTTACATCCCGGGTACCCACCAATTCATCTTCTGCCGGGAACAAGTTCTCCGCGGTCGACGGGACATCCTCCCCTCTCACATTGTTATCATCAAGGATAAATTCCCGTCGGGCACTCACATACTTTTTCATTTCATCGACCATCTGGTCTAATTGACCGGGTGAATTCCAACGTTGCTTATTTTCTTCAATCGCATCCTTCAAATAATCCCAATAGGAATCAAAAATGGGATCTAAATGCTCGCGGGTAAACAAATGATCCACAAATTCGCGTAAACGTTGATAATAACGCGTGCGATACTCTGGCACTTGCAAAAACTTTTGCCGCAGTTTATTGGTTCCAAAAACTCCCCCTGCAGCCCCATCCAACAAACTATAATCATGAATAAATGGGAACTCGGCATTGGTGTGAATCTCACCCCAGGTATGACTCATATCCCACGGCATAATAAACCATCGTCCATCTGCTGCCTTTGTAGGAAAATAATTTTTCTCAGTACTATCCACATGAGATAACACTGCCACAAGGGTTAAATAGTCTAAATACTTTTCAATATTCACATTCTCTTCAAAGAAGTCTTTCAACCGATTCGTTGTATTTAATTTTTCGATAAATTCTATTAAGTCGTGAATATCTTCATCCTGCCCCATCGTAAACTCATATTTGGAGGCATAGGTATCAAAGTTTGGTTCACGTGCCATATAACTACGTCGAGCATCTACCCCCGCTTTGAAAATTTGAGTCTCATCAGGTAAATCGTGGTGATCCAAAAAGTCTTCGTTATACTGTTCTATACTGAGAAATAACCCATAGTATTCATTGTTCAGTACCACCCGTCGATGATCGGTATCTGCGGCTTCAAATCCAATCTGATCAAACATGGAATACGACAAATGTTCCATAAATCCCGATTCTCCCCGCACCAAAGGTGAGGTTTGATAGTTCGAGTTCAGGTTCATGGCACGACGCCCATTCCACCGATTTCCTTTCGCGAAGCGAACTTTCCAACTTTTCTTGGGTTTGTTCCGCAAAACATGCCCACGATAACGAACTCCACCCTCGTGGTACAAGTCATACACTTTGCCATCAACCACCACGATACTCGGTTGCTCTTTATTACTCTGCACATTTTGATTTAGCCAATTGAGAACCGATCGTTCCATAAAAAGATACACGGTGGGATATTCAGGCTGATTCATTCCATCCTCAACAAAAAAAGCGAAGTTGCGGGTCAATTCATTCTGCCGTGGAAGCATCGTCTCATTTCCGAGGGCATCTTTTGCGGAAATGCGATAACGCCATACCTCGTGAGGACGGATTGTCTCTGCATTATTAAGGATTGCGGTATAGTATTGATCTCCCGCACGCTCATCCCCCGCCGTTCCATCATCGACCATAGGAACTTTTTTCCACTCTCCTAACACTAACCCAGTCCCCAATGGAGAGGTTAACCGCTGATAATGCAAATAGACTTCATCCACATCATCCTCATCCCGTACACGTGCGGTGATCTTAATTTGATCTGCGGTTTCTTCTTGCGATGGATGTACACGTTGTACATCCCCGCTGGTGGTCAGCGATAAAACGGACGTATCACGATCATCGATCGCATTGATGGTTTGGTTTTGATCTCCATTAGCCAGCGCAGTAGGTCGTTCAGGGGTATGTTTGATCCGGCTAATTCGTGGGGGCGTATTTTCAACCCATACTGAATTCATCTCGCCAGGACTAGCAGGATCGCCCGCATGCCAATACTGACCGCCCCGATTGTCCGCGTATGGATTCATCAATTCCATCGAATGACCTTCTCCATCTGCAAGCACAGGCCAAGGAAACTCATCATCGTAATCGATATAATCGATCACGATACCTTGATCATTGGTTAGCGCGACAGATTCCCCCCCATTCGCCAACTTTAACATATAATTACCAACTTTATTTTCTACTTCAGGATAGCGCTCCGTATTTTTGCAAATTAGCAGATAACCATTCCCTTCAATTACAGTACCTTCAGGGATACGGAACTCGATACCCTCCGAGAAAAACCAGCCACCCACATCGATAGGCCGATCGCTTCGATTATGTAGTTCTATATATTCTTTCTCCAAATTATTATCGTATTCTTCATTTTCAGGATGATAATTCAATTCATTGATCACCACATCAAAATCATGATAGGAATCATCCTCGATGGCCCGTGCATTGGGTTTTCCTGGAGTCCCTCCATTGGGCGACACCCCCCAGTTGTTCGGTTCATTGTTGGGGCGTGAAACTTGCAATAATTCCAGTGAACCACCATCACCATCGGCACCCCACGGCCATTCACTATCATCGTTATATTCTACCTGAGCGACTAATTCGCCATTGGGATTCATCACCCGCACTTCATCACCACCATTCCCAAGCCGGAAGTTCATTCCATCTATGGTTGGCGCTTCCCATTCTTCCGATGGATCATTGGTAACGAGCAAAAATCCATTGGCTTCAATTGTCGTATCTGGAGGCAATCGTAGTTCATGATCATCATCCCGGTCTTTCACGATCCAGTACGATACATCCAGCGGCTGGTCACCGGGGTTATACAATTCTATCCATTCTTGTTCTTCTTCTCCCGGAACTGGTGGATTATACATGATCTCATTAATCACCACCGCTCCAGGTTCAACTTCAGGAGCATCCACCTGATACAAGAATCTACTTTCTGTTCCTACCGGAACCGTCAAAGTCAATCCGGCCTGATTCGTAGCCGTAATCGCATAGGAAATAACTTGTCCCGATTCATGCGCGGGAATCGTCCCCAGAAATTCATCTCCAGACCGCTCCATCGTCACCTGCTCTGCACCTTCACCCACCGGCCTATAAGTCAACAACACGGCTTGAATCTCATCGGCGTTTTTGAAACGTACAGTGATATCAACCGTATCCTCTGTAGTAGGAGAGGTTGGACGATGATGAACTCTATCAAATAAAGGCGGGACACTCCCCACATGCTGCGTATTAATTTTCCCGGGAGTGGGGAAATCACTATCGCGCCAATACAAGGGCTGGTTGTTATCACTAAGCGGGTGCATGAGTTCTAAAGAAGCCCCATCTCCATCCGCTTGTTCTGGCCAAGGCGAGACATCCAAATATTCCACCCGGTCGATTTCGTTTCCTTCGGCATCTTCCAATAGAAGCCTTTCTCCTTCATTGGCCAATCGCGAGGGAGCAAAATTTCCAACGGTTTTGACATCCCCTGTTAGGTTATAAAAATCTCGAATATAGAACTCATTGCGGCAAACCACCAAAAAGCCTTCTCCCTCAATGACTGTCCCTTTCGGAAAACGAAAACTTATTCCTTCGACAAACTCCCAATCGCTTATATCAAAGGGTTCTTCACTGGTATTATAAAGTTCGAGGAATTCGCCATTATCATTATCCTCTTCCGGATTGTAATGAATCTCATTAATCACTACATCAGCTCCGGCAGTTAGTCCCAAAGCGATGAAACAGCAAATCATGAAATATAATCGATAATTCACCAGATCCTCCTTGTACGATCAATCGCGCATTTTTTAATATTATTTATCCAAAGATTCGTAATACTATTCTCGACGCTAACAATTGCACAATAGAATATCTAATTTTCACCTATTTGTCACACGGTTCAATGATGATTCTCTAAATTCATCTACATAACAACAAGATCGTTTCCCCAAGATCAAACCATGCGATCATCTTCACATCCTCGGTCCTACAATTCTGAAAATGTGAAACCCAATGATCAAACCCGTTTCCTATACCACCTCAAAAAGTTAGGAAAATATGGTTGACCATAAAGTTGACTTAGTCTATCATGTTTATTATCTTTAATCGGCTTCACCCAATAACGAGTGATTTACACATAGAAAACTCGATCACTCTAACTCTAAAAAGAAGAGGTTTAGGTCCATGCAACGTGTTTCCATGATCGCTCTCTATGACGAATATTGTCTCGGCGTCCGTTATATGTCCTCAATGCTTCAACAAGAAGGCCATCATACCAATATCATTATTTTCAAAGGAGTTGAATACATCTCTCCTTCTGATGTTCCCCCACCCGAACAGCAGGAAGAAGGCGGCTATTACAGCATGTGCACCTACACGTCTGCTCGTGAACTGGATATTCTTCTCCACACCCTCAAAGAACAAGACCCTCATCTTGTCGGAATCTCTTTCACGTCAATTAGTTACGGATTAGCTCAATTCCTTACCCAAAAAATCAAACAAGAACTCAAGGTGCCGGTTATTTGGGGAGGAGTCGATTCCACCGTCAGCGTCCATGAGAATATCCAACATACGGATATGATCTGCCTTGGCGAGGGTGAATATCCAATCCGCGAATTAGTCAACGCCATGGATCAAGGCAAGGATATCACCAACATCCCCAGCATCTGGGTCAACCAAAATGGTAACATCATCCGAAACCCAATGATGCGTCTGGAACAAGACCTCGACCAGTATCCATTTCCCGATTTTGAACTAGAGAACAAAAACGTCATCATCAACGATGAAATCAACCATATGCCCTTCCCACCAAAAAGTCATCTGTATTCCAACTTTGTCATTATGGCAACCCGGGGCTGTCCTTTCACATGCACCTATTGCTGCAGCGGACATGATGACGTGATTTACCAGGGAGACCGCTTCCTGCGACGCCGTTCGGTAGAGAATGTAATAAAAGAATTAAAATATCGTCTACGTACTTGGCCTTGGCCTATCGAGCGCATTGAATTTTACGATGATGTTCTCCCTCTCAACAAAAAATGGATTAGCGAATTTTCACCTAATTATGCCACGGAGATTGCCCTTCCCTTCTTTGGCTATACCCATCCTAACGTGGGTGATCCCGAAATCCTCCGATTACTCAAACAAGCCGGTCTTAGTTATCTCATCATGGGCATCCAATCTGGAAGCCAACGTACCCTGCGTAAATATTACGACCGCCGTCATCCCAAAGAAGGCACCATTCGTACCGCGACCAACATCATGGACACCGGCATCAAACTTTTATGCGATTTCATTGGCTATAATCCCCTGGAACAAGAAGAGGATAATCTCGAAACTCTCGACTTAATTACCGATCTACCCCGTGGCTATGGCATCATCAAAATCAACCCAATGGCTTTCTACGACAATTACAAGATCTTCCATCAAGCCCATAAGGAAGGGATCATCGACCAACTCGAACGCCCCAAAGGCGTCCATGCTTTGCAGGCTAAGATGAAACCGATTTATGTCTTTTGGGAATATATTCACACCCTTGGACATTTCGATGGTTTCAGCAAAGAAAATATCATGAACCTCGTCAAGGATGAGCATTTACGTGAGAATCCTGGGATACTTCAAGAAATGGTAGAAAATCTGTACAAAGCCACCTACCAAGATTGCAACCCAGTGGTCAATAAAGATGAATACATCGAACAGCTGCGCTGGCGGCTTCACCGTGCCGAACAATCCAAGGTGGTACGTACCTACAACAAAGTTAAAAGCCTCATCGCATAACCTTTTTTATTATCCATATTATATACCCGATCTTCCATTTGGATTGATCGGGTTTTTTATGTTCTATCACATCGTTCATCTTTCATTTTTATTTACATTTCCCATTTCAAACAAATCTTTTTACTCTTGTTCTATAATTCACCTTTGCACTCTCTTCAATTTCCGTTATGATTGTTATTATTGGAACGACTCCAATGAAACCTATGATTTTTAAAAAAAACATCTTGATTGAGTTATAACGAAATAGGTTATTCCCGTGTCTGAGTACCTCTATTGTTTTGAAATCGAATTAATTGAATCGCTCGAAAATGTTGTTGATGATTTTTATCAACAGATGATTGAGTCTGGGCTAAAAGAATCAACAGCCGAAAAACATGCATCCAACGCTGATTTATTCCTGATTCAATACCATGCCGTTTATTATTTAGAAGGCCCCTCGACCTTAACTGCCGAGAAAATTTATGATTTTCTTGGCTTATGGTATTATCAGAAAATCAACCAACCTTCCGCAAGCGAAATTTCTTCTATTTTGACTTCTTTGAAACGCTTGTTCAACTTCCTTCATGAAAGAGGCTTTTTGCATTATGAACAGCTCATGACGCTGCGCGAAGTACTCAAAGACAAAGAACATTTCCTGGCGCAGTTTGAAGAATACAAACAAAAGCGGAATACATCTTTAAACTCAAATTTAAACTCAAGTAAAACACCCCACGATGACAACAACGATATGATCTCAGAAATGTCGGATTATTTGAATTTGGACGAAGAAAAAGAAACCCGGCTAAACAAATTACTCAATCAACAATCTTTAGATTTAATGATTGAAGAATTGCAAAAAATCTTTCAACCGATCCAAAAGAAAGATAATGTCATTCAACTCATGCCGGATACCAACACGCACAACAACTTGCCCCCCATGCCCCAGCGAGCCAAATACAATGAATCGCATACCTCAGATTCTCTCATCGACTTATGCATGCTCACCCATCGCTCCAATCTTGTATTTATTCGCTGGTTGGATCGTTTTCAGTGCTCTCCCGAATCCATCCCCAAAGAACCATTCAGCGTCTGCTTGTTGTGTGATTCAATTTTGGAAACCGTACTTGTTTTATTGGAAAATAAAGCAATCAAAAGGGAAGACTACGAAAAAACCCACGAGTTGATCGATTTAATCGACCGCATATTATGGAAAGCCCGGCATGATATCGCCCACGACGCCGGATTGGATTTGCGGCTGCTCGCGATTTAATTCCCATGAAGAGTAAATCGCTCTTCTCCTCTTTCACTACAGACCTCACCCTCGGCTGCCAAATAATCCTTTACTTCCTAGGAACCTTTCTTCTCTTTCTCTACTTTAGCGATTGTGTCCGCAGACAATGGGATTTTGTCGTCTATTACCTCGCCTCCCATGCGATTTGGCATGGACAAAACCTCTATTCTCCTGAAATTCTAAAAACGTTATCCAACTCCATTCCCGGTGCTGGATACAGCGGCTTACCTTATTTATACACCCCCTTTTTTGCTCGACTCCTACTCCCCTTACAAGCCTTACCTTACTTCGAAGCCGCCTATTTTTGGGTTGTTTTTAAATGCCTGATTTTAGAAGCCAGCCTTTTCACGATCATGCATTTGCTATGGAACAAAGCCAACCTTGGCGGCTGGCTACTCCTCAATCTAGCCGCCTGTTTGTTTCGCCCTCTTTCTCTTGATTTCAATGCTGGAAATGTCGCTGTTTTTGAAATGGGTCTCCTTCTCGCCACTTTATTCTTTTGGCGTTCAGGCCGACATGCACTCTCGACGTCATTATTATTATTATGTGGAATGATGAAGGGTCTTTGGCTGATTCTTATCCTTTATGCCGCTCATTTACGTAAATGGAATTATATCAAATATTTTTTGCTTTGCTCGATTGTTCTCATACTACTCATCGCACTTGAGCCAATGACTTGGCTCAACTATTTTTCATTTTTTCGTGATCCCGTGTGGATCGCATTATGGGATGAGCAGGTACAAAGTATCTACAACTGTTCCTCAACCACGTTTTTTCTCCGTACTTTTAATGAAACCTACTTTGCCCAACCGCTAATTCATGCCCCCTGGCTTTCTACCCTTCTTATTCCGTTATTTCCTATTCTTATCTTTCTGACTCTCCTCAAAGGAATTGAAAAAGTGAGGTTTACCCATATTTCTTCGGAATTAAGCAACCCAATCTTAATCTTGCTCATCGTAGGCATATTACTCCTCACACCTCGGCTGGCTGGATATACGCTAAGCCTGACTCTTTATCCTGTGGTGGGTTTGATATGGCTGTCATGGATCAAAAAAAGATGGATCGTATTATTTTTCACTCTGCTTGGCTTGTTTTTTTTACAAATGGATTTGATATCTTGGGGTTTTCATCCTGGACGTATACAAGGAGTTGTCCATCAACTTATGGTAGATAAAGATTTTTTTGCTGTTTTTATTTTATTTTTGGCGATTTCGGTTTATATTTTCGGCGAAAATCAAGTTGAAAACAATTCTAAAATAAAGAATATAAACTAAATGATTTCAGTATAATAAATCTTTATAGATGATTAACAATCCCTAATCTCCCTACTATGTAGTTATACTCCCCACATTGGGCCAAAAGAAAAATAAAAAATCGCTTAAGCTACAACCAGTCCTGTCGATAATACGTAATAGCAAGAAAAAAATCGTCCCAATCGATTAAGGTTATTTTTCATAAATCTCATCGATTGTAGAGGATTTTATTCAAGTATTTTTAGTAATAGTCGATAATTGACTCGACCTGGTAGTCAATCGATGTTATAATGGAATGTAAGTTAAAAAGATGGCAAATGAGTTGGGACCTATTTAATTATAGGGGTATTCGGGGGTAACAGTTAGGAGATGAGGAATCATGGTTGACATTGTTGGCATCAACACAACCAATCAGCAAACCAACCGAGTCTCCGGCACACCGTCAAAAGGCAATGTGTCGAAAGGGCGTGAGTCTAATTCCACCAACGCAACCGGAGATCGCATTGAGATCTCGGCCGGTGCAAAGGAAGCTCAGTCAGTCAAGAGACTTGTTTCATCTGCCCAAGCCGAACCGGATTTTAGACCGGAAGCAGTGGCCGCGGCGAAAGAAAAGTTGGAAAAAGGCGAATTTGACGGAATTGAAGTCTCGCGTCAAACAGCGCGAAAAATATTAGGTTTCTAGATAACCGTATAGGTTAAAGTGAGATTACTAGCGTAGCAACTTATTTTTACCTAAAATTAAATAAGTTCTTCCCTCTGGTGGTTTATCCAGAGGGATTTTATTTTACCCCCAATTTCTATGTCATCCCATAAAATCCACTCTTTCTCTTTTCCAATTCCTCCAATTGGCTATACAATAAATTACTACCCAACAAAGCACAAATACTATCGATCCATTTATCGTAATGGCTGCATAGGAAAAAAACAATGACCCATTTCGCCTTTTCTCCTCCGATTAAAATGGACTCTCCCGAAAAATTTTTCCATCAAGTCAACTCATGGCTTCATTCTCTAAGTCCCGCAGAAGAAATTCCTTTAGAAATCTCAGCCCGGCGCCTAGGAATCGATGGTCATATCCCAGATAATCCCCCTATTATTGATTTGGATCAATGGATTCAAGCCTCCCAAACTCATAATTGCCCTCTTACCTCGATCCATTTGCCCCTACGCTTAGATTTAAACAATGAACGCCTTGGACGAGAAATCTCCGCCGTGAATGGATGGACTGATTTAGCCGCCTATGCTGGAATTTCTTTCTCACGAATGCACTTGCTCCCCCCCGAGGATGAAGCCCCTATTCAATGGGAAGCACTCAGCCTGCTTGTGGACTATTCAAAAGATATGGGCATACAAACGGCCCTGCACTCTCCCGATTCTTTTCGTTCAACCCTTTTAGAAATCATTCGTAGCCAAGAAAATCATCAGAAAAAACAAGTGGGGTATGATCTCTGTATTCCTTGTGAGGCTCTAACACAATTAAAAGAGGCTGAGATGAAAGATACCCACATTCTCAGCATCCGGTTTTCTCAAATCCCAAAGCGCGAAGAGATTCAATCTACAATTCAAGATGTCAAACAGCAGCACCCACATGTTACTCTCGTCCTTTTTGACTTGCGGAAATGCCAATTTCCTTAAAATATTTGTCTCTCTCCCCGATTTCTCTTAAAATTGTCGAAACGAAGAAAATTTGCATCTTCTTCGTTATTCGATACTATATTACTAACCAGTAATATAATAAAAAATGAAACCTAACATTTTTGCGAAGAAGAATTCATTGGAGGAATCTTATATGAATCGGCTCAGAGTCCTTTCCATTTTTGTTCTATGCATCCTTTTCCCACTCGTCACTTTTGCTCAACTAGGAGATCAAAGCGACTTATTTTCGTGGGAAGTTTCTCTTCAAAAAGAGGAAGTACAACAAGGAGCCGTAGTGGATGTTGTCTTAGATCTGGAAATCGCTCCCGACCATTACACCTATAAAGACCGTACGGAATTCTCCATCGAAGCCCCCGAAGGTATCAAAGCCCAAGAGGCCGAATTTCCCGAAGCCCTAATAAAATATGATCCTTTTGAAGAAAAGGACATGGCGATTTATACCGATCAGGTTCGCTATACGATTCCTCTTGTGATCGACGCCGATGCCCCTCTTGGCGAACAAGAAATCACGGTCTCGGCCCGCTATCAAGGGTGCTCCCAGGAAGCATGTTTCTTCCCTAAAACAATTCCCTCCACCTTAACGCTTGAAGTCATCGAAGGTACAGGGAAACCGGCCTCAGCAATCTCTGCAGAAAATCAAAGCGGCGAGACTGAGGCAGCCTCTGCCGGAACCACACAAACCGGCAATGAATCCTTCGACCGACTGCTTACAGGAGGTTCCTTCTTTCTATATTTTGGTCTATTTATTGCAGGATTCCTCACCAGTTTAACTCCCTGTGTTTTTCCCCTTATTCCTATTACCGTGAGTATTTTTGGCGCCCGGCAAGCCCCAAATAAATTGATCGCATTTTCCTTAGCGTTTACCTACGTGATGGGTATCGCGGTGATGTATTCATCTCTCGGGTTTTTGGCGGCGAGCACCGATCTCGTCTTCGGCCAATTTATGAGCAATATATGGGTCGTCGGATTCATCTCACTGGTGTTTATTGCTTTAGGATTCGCCATGCTGGGATCTTTTGAACTCCAATTACCTCCCTCTCTGCAAGCCCGATTAAGTCAAGTTGGAGGACAAGGATATGGCAGTGCATTTATTATGGGGCTTCTTGCTGGAGTCATTGCCGCCCCTTGCACTGGCCCCATCCTATTTGGACTCCTCACCTTTATCGCCAAAGAAGCGACTCCTATTGAAGGTATTTCTATGCTTTTTATCTATTCCCTAGGACTGGGAACCCTGTTTTTAGTGTTAGGAACCTTTTCCGGTCTGATCACCAAAATTCCCCGTTCCGGCAACTGGATGGAAGGTGTAAAAAGCATTTTCGCCATTCTCCTTTTTGCCTTTGCTTTATATTATTTGAAAGATGTGTTTCCCTTCCTCCGAGAGCCGTTGTCTTTTTCGGTAACAACCTATGTGATCGCGACGGTCATGCTGATCACCGGGATTATTCTCGGTGGGATTCATCTTTCTTTCCATTCGCATAAATTCAGCATAAAAATCCGCAAAGCCTTGGGTGTGATACTTTGCGTTTTTGCCATCTACATAGGTTATGGGAGCCAATACGCCGTTCAAGCCAGTGAAGAACTCAACTGGAAACATGACATCGAAGAGGGACTCCAAATTGCAGAAGAAGAAAATCGACCGGTGATGATTGATTTTTACGCAGACTGGTGCACCGCTTGTAAACAACTGGACGCCTTCACGTATTCGAACCAAAAGGTCCATGAGGCTTTGAAGAATTATGTCAATATCAAAATCGATTTAACCAAAGAAACCGAGGAAAATGAAGAAATCAAAGAGCGTTTTTCCATCGCAGGTTTGCCTTTGGTCGTTTTTATCAATTCCGAAGGTAAACGTTTGCCCGATAAACGAATCACTGGCTTCATGGGACCCGAGGAATTTCTTGCGCATATTAGGGATATCGAATGACCCGATTTTACAATCCTAGCAGATGTAAGAGCGATTTTACCCGCTTTTCATAAACATGGTCGCGCTGCACTCGATGCCATGCGTTATGAACAATAGACTGCCGCTCTGACTCATGTTCAAGATAGTAATCCACTTTGCGGCGCAAGTTGTCATGATCGCTCCAATAGATGGCTTCTTGTCCAGGCTGAAAATATTTTCCCGCCGCGGGAACCCAATCGGAGAGCAAAAAGCCCCCTGCGATAGGTGCGTTAAAATCACGTTGGTTTAAACTACCACGACACTGAATGCTATGGATATTGAGATTTATTTTGGATGAAGCAAATACATGAGGCAGTTCTGTAACGGGATCGATAGGACCTTGATAAGCTGCTCGAAGAGAATGGTTTTCCAACACCCGCTCCCACTCTTCGTTCCCGTAGATACGTACATTATAATCACGCAAGGCTTCCAGAGTGCGTAAGCGATAAAGATTATTGGCTTCCCAATAAAGAAAATGAGCCACTTGAGGATTGATATGAATACAGCGGCCAGGTTCCATTGGATACTCCATCGTGAGTTCGGCAAAAGTTTTTTCACGATGGTGTAGTTTTTTTTCTACTAACAGCGCGACATACTTTCGCATCTCTGGTGAGAGCTGGCGGCTTTTTTCCCGTTGATCCATCATTCCACCTACGAACGATAAATCACAGGCCAAGCGTGAATGGTATTCTCCTTGTCGCTCCATATCCGCCGCCAAAGGGAAAAGACCATAAGCCCCAGGTTGATAGGCCTTCAAGGTATCCACGTAGGCTTCATCAAAAGAAAATACATATTCCATAGGCTCGAACGGCTGATTGAGAAAAAAAGTTGGATCATCCAAAAACCAAATGAACTTTTTTTGAGTTAAGGGACGCCATTGGGTTGGCAATTCGATATAATCATAAAATTGACAAGCTGTTTGGTTGATTAACAACAACCAATCCGTCTTCTGTTCAAGGAGATTTTCCCGCAAACTGGATTTTGCCGAAGCGTCTAGAAGCGGGACCCGGTGGAAATAAACTTTCCACCCAAGAGAATGAAAGACGTCAAGTATCTTACGCTTGAATAGACCGTATCCACGATCGGATACATCGGCATAGGTCCAAATGGAAGGCACGATATAGGGCCTTTCTACTTATTGGGCTAATCAAATATCGACTTTTTTATCGATCTGTAGTTATCACCAACGATGAGAACGAACACATAAAAAATGTATCATGAAGAATAGAAGGAAAAAAGGAATCTTTTTTCGCTATATAGCAGAAAAACGAAAAAAACGTGAAAATAACGGCTTGGGTTCTCTTCGGGTGATGGCTATACTTATTAAATATTATCAAATTGGTTTTGATACCAAAGCAAATCCAAAAACAATCCTATGAGGTCAAAAAAGTCTATCGTGAATTCCATTTTAAAAAAAGTATTTCATTTTCTCGCCTCAATCAAACTGGCTGTCATTCTTTTGATCTTTTTTGCAATTCTTTTAAGTTGGGCGACCTTCTTTGAATCAGAACATGGAACCGATGCAGTTCAACAGTATGTATATAAAACGCTTTGGTTTGATTTATTCCTCTATCTTCTTGGCATTAATGTCACCCTTTCAGCGCTTAGCCGTTTTCCATGGAAAAAACACCACGTAGGATTTTTAATTACCCACCTGGGTATTCTCATTATTCTCATCGGAGCGTTAATCACCCGTCAATTCGGGATTGAAGGACAAATCATGCTTCAAGAAGGAGAAGAAACCGACGAAATCCTCTTGGATCAGACCGTGCTAACTGTTTCGGTTCCACGATTAAACGTCCGAGAAAACTTTAATCCATGGTTTATCAATAAATCGATCCCCAAAGGACAAGAAATCCTCTATCGAATTGGGGATACAGGAATGAAACTCTATGTCACGGATTATTATGAAAATCCACAACAGCGGATGCGGGTAACCAACGATGGGGATCCCGGACATCCTGCGATTCAGTTTTCTATTCTGCAACCGGGTCAACAACGTCCCAATTTGCAGGAATGGCTTCTGGCTGGTCATGAGCAGCACGAAGTGCTTGAGCTACGGGGTGCGAAAATATTTTTCCATGAGATCCAAAATCAGGATCAATTGGATCAAGTTCTCGCCGAACCGGTTGAAGAAGAAGCCGCTCCTACGGGTGAACTGGTCTTTCTCGACGAAGAGGAAAATGAAATCCAAACTCTCGACGTAGAAGAGTTGATGCAAACCCCTGTGACTTTTACTCACGATGAAAAAGAATACACCGTTCAAGCAGACACATTCTACTCCCACGCAACCATTCGCGAAGGACAATTAATCGATGATAAAGAAGGCAATGTGCTTAATCCTGCCCTTCGTTTTTCACTCGAAGGTCCAGAAAAAACCGAAAATCATCTTTCCTTTGCTTTCTTTCCCGATTTAGAATCCATGCATGGAGGGCAAGAACAGAATATGAGCGGTCTCAACGCTCGTTTCGATTACCCATCAAATATCAATATGCTCCAACCAGAGAATCAGATTGATCTTGCCGTGGATCAAGACCGAACCCTATACTATCGGGCAATGAATAAAGATGGAAAATACGCCACCGGGACCATTCAGGTAGGACAGAACTTTAATACCACTTGGGGTTCGTTTGTTATGCGTATCGATAATTTCTATGAGAATGGACGTTTGAGCCATGATATCATTGATGCCGGGAAGAACGCCGAAGGCCAGCAAAATAACCCCATTATCCAAGTACGATTGGAATATAATGGCAAAAGCGTGCGACGCAATGTTTCCTTCAATAATCCCACCACCCTGGCGGTCGGCGGAGAAGCCTGCGTCATTAATTTCGGTCGTGAACGTTATCCCTTAGGATTTAATTTAGAATTAATCGACTTTCGTGCGCCACGCTACCCCGGTACGAACCGCCCTGCAAAATTCGAGAGTTTAGTAAAGCTGAAAGATCCAGAACAAAATCTCGAAGAAGAAACGCTGATCTACATGAATAACCCCTTAGGGCATAATAACTTCCTTGTTTATCAATCCAGTTATATCGAGGGAGATGAAAACCGACCCGATATTTCGATCTTCAGTGTCGCTCGTGCTCCAGGCACTCCGATCATTTATTTCGGCTCCATTGTTATGATTCTCGGGATGATTATCATTTTCGCTTCTTCCCGCTATGGACGAAGAAGAACCATACCTTTTCAAAACGAATCTTAAAAAGAGGTGAGATATTGTGAATCGCTTCCTTATTTGTTTTTTATTGCTTAGTCTATTCATTAGCATTGCACCAGCGGTCGAACCGGTTACCGACTTGGATTATGAGGCAATCCGTGATTTACCGGTTTTGGATGGTGGCCGAGTAAAACCAATCGATACCCTCGCGGGTGAAACTATAAAAGCCCTTACCGGGCGATGGAGTTATGAAGACTATGACCATGTAGCCCTTTTCTTTTCCATTCTGGCGTTTCCCCAAGAGTGGATGGAAGAAGATATTATTCTTATTCATTATCATCCCTTAAAAGAAACCCTAGGATTTTCTCAAAACCAAAAATATTTCTCCTACTCCGAAATCACCAATAATCAACGTTTTAAGCAACTCGCACAAAACGTGTGGGAAAAAAGTTCTGCCGATCAAGATTTAAACCGTTTGGAACGGGCAATGGCGGATTTAATGCACAAAGTGAATCTATTCCAGGAGGTAATTGGTGGTAACAAGTTAGCCATTGTTCCTCCCCCACCGGGATCACCTGAAGAGGAGGCTTGGACAACAGTCAGTGACACCAAAGGGTACTCCTCTGAAGATTTCTCATCCATCCAACATGCTTACCATCAATTAGTTTCTTCTGTGCAAAATAGAGATAACAATTCTTTCATCCAAACGGCAGGAACTCTTCAAACCCAACTTCGCAAACTCAGTCCCGAGATTTATCCTTCTCAAACAAGAATTAATCAAGAAATTTACTATAACCAATCCAGACCCTTTATGATTTCTTGGATCTTTTACCTGATTGCTTTCTTCTTACTTTTGGTTTCCTATTTTTACACCAACAAATATATTTACTGGTCAGGAATTGGTTTATTCATTATCGGCTTTCTATATCACACCCTCGGACTCTTATTACGAGCGTTAATCTCAGGCCGTCCTCCGGTTTCCAATATGTATGAGACGGTCGTTTTTGTTGGCTGGGGAATCATCTTTTTCTCTCTGATCTTCGAAATGATTTATCGACGTCGTTGGTTTGTCACCTGCGCTTCCCTTCTGGGAGTCGGTATGTTAATCCTCGCCGATATCCTACCGTTTGAATCCAATATCGAACCCTTGGTTCCTGTTTTACGCAGCAATTACTGGCTCATTATCCACGTGCTAACCATCACCATTAGTTATAGCGCTTTCGCCCTGGCAATGGGTTTAGCGCATGTAATATTAGCGATTTATTTCTACTTTCCTGGAAAGTCACAACTCCTTCGTGAATTGAGTCTGTTCATCTACCGAGTGATTCAAGTTGGCGTCGTATTACTCGCTGCGGGAACGATCCTTGGCGGTGTTTGGGCTGCGGAGTCCTGGGGGCGTTTTTGGGGCTGGGATCCGAAAGAAACCTGGTCGCTTATTTCTCTGCTCGGGTATATGGCGGTGCTGCATGCGCGCTATTCCGGTTGGCTGCGTGATTTCGGTACGGCCATTTGCTCCATCATTGGTTTCTGGCTCATTCTTATGACATGGTACGGAGTCAATTTCGTGCTTTCTACCGGATTACATAGTTACGGATTTGGTTCTGGAGGCGGGATGTATATCATCGCTTATTTGGTGGCAGAAATTCTCTTCCTCAGCGTGGTCGCCTGGAAATACAAAACTTCCTCTTCTTCCGATTTACCTGCTGAACCTTCGGAGACCTCGATTCCAGTCGTTGAATAACAAATTTAATACCCCTCTTCCATTAAACGAAAAGCCGCGTTCAATTGAACGCGGCTTTTTAAATTATCATTAATTATATGCTGGATGATTTAACGGTAGGAATATTGGCCTTCGTCCGCCTTCCGTTTTTTCGGATTCCGTGAAGTATCCACTTTTCCATATGGAACATCCAGATAGGCGGAAGCGATAAACACATCGTCCTTGGAAAATCCCAAGGCTTCATATGAGGTACGCAATATTTCAAGCGTTTCATCTACTGTACGGCGATTAGGGAAAATTTCTTCATGCTGCAAGCATTGATCAATTAAATACTGCTTATTCAGCACATATCCTTGGGTTACGAAAACCTCCGAGACACCCAATAAACGATTTCGTGTGACAGCATCCTCTTCACACATAACAGCTTCATGCAGGGGACGCAGAATACGCAAACGTCCATCCTTGGAACTGGGATCGCTCTTACGAGCGATATCCGCATCGGTCGCATCCCGCGCTTGTTGCATCAAATACTGCAAATCTTTTTCCGTCAATGCTTGACGTCTGCGAGCAGTACGTTCTAAGGCCATCTCTGTAGCCCGTCGCAAGAGGATTGGGCTAATCCGTTGCCCATGGGTCCGTTTATACAACGACCGATACCCCTTGGTTACCGCTCTCATGTACTCCACCGCTTCGTTCAAAGTCAATCCTGGTTGCCTTTGAACAAAACGTCTCGAGGCTTCGGGTGACATCCCCCATTCTCGTACGAGATGATTTTCAATCGCTTCACGATAATCTTTTGAATTGACGTCTTTTTTTCCCTCAGATGAATCAAGCGCCATGTTGAATTTCCTTTCGTTATCCCGAAGTAAAACAGAAATTTACCTCGGATACCGAAAGAACCTCCTTTCTAATTCCGATTGACTTCTATAGAATAGAAATCGTTGATTTCTTCTTTTATAGGAAAAGGTAAACGTATCGTATCCCATAAACGAAGAACCGGCTAAACAATTAAAAAATTTCCATACTTAGGTGGGTTTCTTCGTTTTATATTCTCCCTCAAAGGTGAAATATCCTTCTAAATTATGACGCTCCAAGTCTATCCTGCTCTCGTTTTGTAGAAGATATTCCGCCACCAAGGCGATGGATCGTTTCACTCCACGCGTTTTTACAGGGTCCGTCTCTGAATCCAAACGCACGGATATTTTCCTATTCGATTTTGATAATTTAATATAAAAGGTCTGTGAATGACCCTCTTCAACCACAACAACCGCTAAGAGGGCATATAAACCTTTTTTTTCTAAATAGAATTCACGGACTTTAATTCGCCAAGATTCGGTTATTTCTTCAAAGGCTTGAAATTTTTTTAAGCTTTCTTCTAGCGAATATCCTTCTTTCTCTTTTAAAATAGCGTGAGGCAAGTACGCTAACCTCTCCGAGTGTATTCAGATTAAAGGGTAAGCAAAAAAATAATTTTTATCATAACAATAGCAGGGCTACTTATCGATCCATCATCTCGTGCCCTGCTATTTTTGTTCTGGTTGTCTTAGAAGCTCGAAGTTCAGTTAAAGCCATAAGAAACTATCTAACCATATTCAAAATAAAATAATATTCAATAAGGATAGTGTAACCATCTCTCCATAATCGTCAAGAGGAAATTTTCAAAATTTAACACTGATTTTCTTTATCAAATTACACTTAACTTTAAATAATCGATCATAAATTTAATTATAAAAGCAAGTTAATTAATATTTCAATTTCACTAAATTCTCCAATCTGTGACAAGCACTATTTCCTTACACTATTTTTTGAACATCAAAAAAGGTGGATTGGCTCCAATTGTATATACAATAAATCCATTTTTCTTATTAAAAACATCCAAGAGATACCCCATTTTTTGCTCCAATGAATGTATAATTTAAATCAGATTGATTCATTAAGAAAATAGGATCTCAGAAAGGTATCTGTATTTTTGACTCTCGAAACCAATACTTCCGTTTCAACCGTTTATGGACCGGTCTACTCCTGGCGGGTTGGAATGTCTCTGGGAATTGATCTCATTTGTCAAACTTCAGTCTGCTCTTATAACTGCATTTATTGCCAATTAGGTCAAATCCAGCAGATCACCAACGAACGCCGCCATTTTGTCCCTACCTCTAAAGTTATAGAAGATTTTCTCAAATCCGAGTGGAAGAAATCCGACATCCTCACTTACAGTGGTAGTGGAGAACCCACCTTAGCGCTCAATCTGGGCGAAGTGGTGCGTGAACTTCAACAAATTACTAATATTCCCCAGCTTGTACTTACCAACGGGACCTTGCTGCACGATCCCCATCTCATTGAAGAACTACAACCCATGGATAAAGTCTTTGTCAAACTCGACGCGGCGGATGAATCTATGTTCCAACGTATCAATCGTCCTGTTTCTGGAATCACCCTCCAAACAATTCTCGAAAACATCAAAAATTTCCGCCCTCATTATCCAGGATATTTGGGTATACAAACGATGTTTCTCCCATCCAATCGCAGGGAGTTGGATGGCATAATCAATCATCTTATAGATATCCAACCGGACGAGGTACAACTCAACACCCCAAAACGTCCCTATCCAAGATATTGGCATATTTCATCCCGCGGCGGGCATACCGAAGAATTACGCCCATATGATTCAACTCCACTTCGGACCATCACTCCTAAAGAAGCACAAGAAATGACCAAGCGTCTGCGCGAGGAAACCGGTTTAAATATTGTCTCGGTATACAAAGAAGATTAAGTACAAAATTTTTCTTTTACAATGTGCTTTATTCGTTCAACTCGATGCGCGGGTGTATGTGCTTGCCGGTACGTCTCATGTCCTTGTTCACGCATTGCATTCCGCTTCTCATTATCTGCCAGCAAACCATCAACCCTTTCAACCAGTTCTTCTTCATCGACAAAAGTCTCAGCCTCGCGGCCTCTTTCCCATCCCATACGGGTGAAATCTTCCACTTCATCGGTCAGCAAACAGCCTCCGGCCGCCAGTACATCAAAATCACGAGGATTCAAACTGGTAGGACATTGCAAACTATGCACATTCAAACAAATCTCCGCCGAAGCGTACACATCAGCTAGATGTTCCGGAGGCAACCATCCCTTATATTGTTTCGCATAACGGTTTCCTACCACCGTCTGCCAAGTTTCGGGACCATAAATGACAATCCCACGATCCAACAGGGCATAAACATACTTATATCGTTTATAACTATTCGCTACCGCATAAAGAAAATAATCCAACTGCATATCCCAAGATAAGGGGCGATTCAATCGCTTCGCAAATGCATGCGCGCGAGAATATAAGTCATGTAATATTTGGTCAGGTAGATCCAGTTTTTTGGCTATGTCCAAACTCGACACTTGTGGTTCACGAATCAGGCATTCCATTAATTCGATGATCCATTCGCGCCGCTTGTAATGAATTCTCTCTATATGAGGAAGCACGCCATGAAAATTGCCTACAAAGAGAATGGGGGCCGCCAGTTCACTTCGAAATGTACCTCGATGCTTTAGAATGGAGGTTGAAGGAAGAAAAGAACATGCTCCCGCTTGTGTCGATTGAAAATACTTTTCATAAGTACGATCACAATAAAACACGAAATCCTTTTCCGACAATCTCTCCCGAAACTTGTCATCTTGGAAATAACGCGGCTCATCTAAAATCCAAGAAATTCGGGGGCGGTTAAGTTGCGGCGAAAGAAAAGTATTGGATGCATTATTTACGGTTAAGATTAAGTCAGGACAGGTGGAAATCAAATGATTCTGGACCCGAAACCGAGTGCTAAAGTGATCATTCAACTCCAGTAAATGACCTTCCCATCCCTTTTCGCGAAAGCCGCTTACCAGCGCCCGAATCAAAGGCGTATGGGCATAAGCCAATGGCGTTGCTACAGCCCAAATGCCTCCCGGTTCCATATTGGGTGCTTGCTGCATGCGCCCATTAAAATGTTTTTGTTTATCTAGGAATGTTGATCCGACAACAGAGCGGATCGTACTAAATTGCTTTCCCAAAGAAGCAAATCGTTTTTTTTCGCTCTCGTCCAAATGCCGTTCTGGAGCAATACTTACCTTGCGTGGATCAAGCAAAAATAGGGCTTCTTCTTTTATAATAGTGTCGAAAGTGAATTCGACCGCATCTCCAACAGCCCATAAAATTTGATTCGACTTAATCAATTCTTTACAATCAAATAAACAAAACATCGCCAGGACTAACTCAGGGCGATTTTCTACAAAGAGCATCCCTTTTCTTAAATTTCCCCGAATTTCTTTTTCAATATGCGAGGCCAAATATCCCAATCCCCCGCCGGCAATAATAAGCATCTCCGTACCACGCTGGTATAGCGTTTGTATCCGCTTCCAATACTCTGGCATAGTCTCTTGGATCAACGGATGAGAGTAAATCTCAAAATGTTGTTGTTCAAATTCATATCGGCAGAGAAAACGATCTTTTCCTAGTTCTAAAAATCGATAAGAGGAAAGATGCTTTTCTCCCCATTGTAATGCTTTCAATAAAGGAAGATTTTCCTGCTGGATGAGTTTTCGATTTTCAGACCAATATTTCGAAGATTCTGGAGAAAGGAAAAACCAAGATTCTTTAGACATAATAAATTCGAATGAATCGTTGCGATCCTGTCATTTTCTATGAGATTAAACAATTTTATTTAAATATCCTACGAGTGAAATGAGAATAATGTTATACTCAATTACACTCACTTACCAGGAGAATGGCTCATGACGTTGCAACAACCTCTCTCACGGCGGAAGTTTTTGCAGACCAGCGCTGGAGCAGTATTGTTCCTATCAACATCTTCATTTGGAGAACCCCATTCACTTCCCCGGCAGCAGCTAGGGCAAACTTCACTTTATATTTCAAACATTGGTTTTGGAACCGGAATGCTTCACCGCACATCCAGTAAGAAGGAAGCACATTGGATGCTCCAAGAAGCCTATGATCATGGCATCAATTTCTTCGATACGGCTCATAATTACGGAGCGGGACAAAGCGAAATCCTACTCGGAAAAGCCCTCCATCACCATCGGGATGAAATAGTCCTCTCCACCAAAACCATGACCTATCATTATGACGGGGCGAAGCGTGATTTGGAAACTAGCCTCAAACGCTTGCAAACCGATTACCTTGATCTGTGGATCCTGCACAACGTCAAGGCTGAAAACTTCACCTCCTCTTTTTCTTCCCATGGAGTTTACCGTGCTATGCTCGAGGCACAGCAACAAGGCAAATGTCGATATATCGGCATTTCCGCTTCTACGAATCCTTTTGTGCTCAGTAAATTTCTTACTTTGCACTCTTTCGATGTCGTGATGATGCCTCTTAACGCCGTAGATCCACATTACTTAAGCTTTGAAAAACACGTTCTGCCCTATGTCCTTCAAAATGAACAAGGCTGCATCGCTTTAAAACCCTTTGCTATGGGTGCTTTGCTAAAGAATAACCAAATCACCATGTCAAAAGCATTGCGCTATACTATGAGTTTACCCATTCATTCCACTTTAGTCGGTTTTACCACACGACAAGAATTACAATTGGCTTTCTCAATCACTCATTCACCTGCTCCAATCACCTCAAAGCAACGAGAAGACCTCCTTGCTCGCACGTCTCCTCTCGCAGGTCGCCAAACCGAATGGTATAAATCCCAATTTCACCCACGTTATCTGAGATAAATAAAAAAGCGATGTAACTCTTCTAGTCAAGGAAAGAAAAATCAGAAAGTAGGACTCAACTCGAAGTAGAGCGAATAATGCTCTCGGATAAATATTCTACTTGCCGAGTAATTTCTTCGGCTAATTTCAAGGCTCGTACTCCATCTTCTCCCGTCACCACCGGCTCTTGATCTTGGAGTACACATTCCACGAAGGAATCGATTTCTACTTCTAAAGGCTCATGCTTCTCTAATGGGGGATGATCATGAACAATGGTAACGAAACCACTCGTTTGAGTTTCTTTACGATAAATCTGTAAATCAGGCTTCATATAATCGAGCGAGATATACGTCTCCGGCTGAAAAAAACGTATCTTGCGCTGCCGCTCGGGAGTGACGCGGCTTACCGTTACATTCGCAATACAGCCGGATTCAAATTTCAAACGGGCATTGGCGATATCTTCCTGGGGACTAATGATTGGAACCCCCACCGCATCAATCGAACTCATCTCCGATTTCACCAAGGATAAAATTAAATCCAAATCATGAATCATTAAATCCAAAACCACTCCCACATCTTTGACCCGAGGCGTAGGTGGCCCTAATCGATGAGATTCAATAAAAAGAGGTTTATTGAGATGCTTCCCCAGCGCCATGACTCCTGGATTAAAGCGCTCGATATGACCAACTTGCAGGATCAACCCTTTTTGGCGGGCAAATTGAACCAGACGCTCACCTTCCTCGACATTCATGGCGATGGGCTTTTCTACCAATATGGGAATCCCCCGCTCCAATAACCAAGAAGCGATAGAAGTATGCACTTCAGTCGGGACAACCACACTGGCGATATCAATCCGCTCGGTTACGTCTTGCAAACGCTCAGCGGCTTGGCAGTTCCATTCTTTGGCTACGCGATTTCGCGTCTCCTCGTTGGTATCCACCACAGCCACCAAACGAGTTTTGCCATTATATCCATAGACACGTGCATGATGTTGTCCCAAAGAGCCTACACCAACCACCACCGCATTTAATGGAGACTTTTTCACGATCTCTCTCCCATGTCTTCGTTGAGTGTCTTAACATACTATAATGTTCGAGGATAAAATCATAATAGGATAGAACAACCACCCGGTATTTTCCAAGAGGTATCCCATTATATCTCATTTATATCTCATTGACATTCCATCAGCAAAAGTTAAACATAAACTGAACACCGAAAGAAAAGGATCTCCATGGTCTTATGAAAAGTGGTTTTTTAAAACGATTATTGGATCGCGCTGAAAAAATCGATAAACAATCGATTGTGGATTACATGAAAGAAATTGCTCAGGAGCGCGATCTTTTGGTATTAATTTTCGATAGTATGATTGAGGGCATGATTGTCGTTGATGAGGAAGAGAAAGTGGTTTTCATTAATCCTACTGCCCGTGATATCCTTGAGTTGGGAGATGGTACCAACACTCCCGATCTTCCTTTAAATAAATTGCTCGCACAGCCCGACCTGCTCCATCTATGCAAAGAAGGAATGCGGCGCCAAGAACCCTTGCTCGATCACGAATACGAACTGAACCTCCCGCAAAGCAAACGGTATTTGCACGTCAACATCATCCCCTTGTACAACCGTTCCAGTTACATCGGCACCTTGTTTCTTTTTATCGATGAAACTGAGCATAAAGATCGGGAAAAAAAATTATTGGAAGCCGAAAAACTCGCCGCCTTGGCCACCCTCACGGCGGGGATGTCCCACGAAATCCGCAATCCTCTCAATTCTCTTTCGATCCACCTTCAGCTGCTACGCCGTCATCTCAAAAAGAAAAACATCGAGGATGAGAAAATTAATGAAGAACTTGCCATCTTCGATAACGAAATCAAGCGTCTTAACAATGTGGTAGAAAGTTTTCTCAAATCGGTTCGTCCTTCAGCAAGTGAAAAAAAACTTTTCCACCTCTATTCGTTGGTGACCGAAACGTTAACTTTAATGAAGCCGGAATTTCTCGAAAACGAAATTCAAATTACTTTGCACGAAGAGGGAGAATGGCCTTGCATCAAAGGCGATCAAACGCAACTCAAGCAAGCACTTATTAATATCATACGCAATAGCATCGAAGCCATTACCTCCCAAAATCCAGAAGAACGAGAATGGAAAAAAGATAAAATTGATATTCATATGGTTCGCGAAAGAGATGAAGTAACCTTGGAAATTACCGATACGGGAAAAGGAATCGACCCTAAATCGTTACCCCACATCTTCGAACCGTACTTCACCAACAAGGCTTCTGGAACCGGTTTAGGTTTAATGATTGTTGAGCGTATTATTCGGGAACATCAGGGCAAAATCTCCGCCCATAGCGAGGAAGGCGAAGGAACCCGTATATCGATCACCTTACCCGTAGCGGCTGAAAGTCCCCGATTATTAAAAAACGCATCACAACATGAAAACGTTTGAGTCATCTTTTTCTTCTATTTTGGGGAGGTGTCTTATGGAACCCTATCAAATCATTACTTTATTAACTGACTTTGGATTACGGGATGGATTTATTGGCGTAATGAAGGGGGTCATGCGCCAAATTGCTCCTGGGGTGCAATTCATCGATATGAGTCACGAACTCCCTCATTACTCTATCATTGCCGCTGCGTTTCTCAATGAACGCACGTTCAGCTATTTCCCCACGGGTAGTGTCCATCTTTGTGTCGTTGATCCTGGCGTGGGAACATCACGTCGTATGCTGGTTATGGAAACGAGGGGGCATCGGTTCGTTGCTCCCGATAATGGTTTGCTCACTCCCCTGTTCGACACCGAGGAGAAGGTGGAAATTATATCGGCCGATAATCCCCGTTACTGGCTGGAAAAAATCAGCAATACCTTTCATGGCCGCGATATCTTTTCTCCGCTGGCAGCGCATTTGGCACGTGGAGTTAATCTCCATGACTTAGGCCAACCGATCACCGATCCGGTCCGGATTCCTTATCCTTATCCCAAAATCACAGATGATCAAATACAATGTACTATTGTATATATCGATCAATTCGGGAATTGCGTTACCAATTTAGACCAAAACACGTTCAACCATTGGTTGCATTCCCATTCATATCTCTATTCACGCATCCAAATCCGCTGGGAAACAGGCCAACTTGTCGGGCTTTCACACTCTTATGGAGAAAAAGAGATTGGCGATGTGGTCGCGGTCTTCGATGGCTTTGATCATCTCGAACTCGCCGTTAATAACGATAGCGCCAGCCGCAAACTCTCGCTCGAGCTGGGTTCATCAATCAGCATCACCCCTGTGTAATAGGAAGGGCTCCATCTTTGAAGATCCTCATGGTGCACCCCCACGACTTATGGTACGATCCTTGGACGATCCGCATCCTAGCTTTGGCGCGGGGATTACAACAATACGGTCACAAAATCCATCTTTGCCACATGCCCCGCCGCGACCGTCCTGCCCACGCCCCCTTGCGCTCCCCCCAGGACGATGATCCACCGATCTATGATCTTCTTCCCCGACAAAAACATTTCATCCCTAATCTCCGACGCCTGTACTCACTCGCTCGCGATTGCGATATCATCCATTTACAAAAATGCTTTCCCGCCTCTGCCCTGCCGGTACTATGGACCTCACGCAGGTTAAACAAACCACTTCATTATGATTGGGACGATCATGAAACGGCTCTTGCCCGCATCGTAGAAGCGCGCCTTTTCACTCGCTTGCAACTAGCCGTTTATGAAAGGAATCTTCCTCACTTCGCGGACAGCCTCACCTATTCCAGCCACGCTATCCGCGAGAAAGCCTTACAGCGTGACTTTCCCAAAGAGCGAATGTTTCATCTCCCCGTCGGTGCAGATACACAACGCTTTCATCCCGATGTTGATGGTTCCTCAGAACGTCAAACTTGGAACATCCCTCCCCATGCCGTCATCATACTTTATCTAGGCCAGTTGGAGGGAGCTTCCCACGCCTATCGCTTGATTGAAGCCGCCCCCACCATTGTTGAGCAAGTTCCACAGGCTTACTTTTTCTTTGCAGGTGGGGGTGAGCAATTAGAAGAGCTTCGAGAGAAAGCCCGTATCTCTCCTGTGGCACACGCCATCCACATCGCCGGTTATATATCCTATCCGCGCATCCCTTCACTGGTAGCGATGGCCGATATCTGTGTAGCCTGTTTTGATGATGACGATGCCTCCCGCTGCAAAAGTCCGTTAAAAATAGCAGAATATATGGCTTCAGGGAAACCAATTGTCGCCAGCCGTGTCGGTGATGTTCCTTGGATGATCAACAATGTAGGAATTACCGTTCCCCCTATGGATACAGGATCACTCGCACAGGGAATCATCACGTATGTACAAAATGAAAAGCGGCGATTCCGTGATGCTCAAGCCGCACGGAAACGAGCCTTACAACATTTCACATGGCAAGCAGGGGTAAAAACACTTTGCCAAGCATATCGCATGATAAAAAAAGAATCTATCCAAGAATAACGCAAACCAAGGGCGGCTTCTACTCTGGTGAATGGCTCGCCAATTTTTCCAATAAGGAACGTACTTCCGGTAAATAGTGGGCTGCACCTTCCAATACACCTGCCGTATAATTCCCATTCATTCCAAGAAAATCCCCTTGCGCTACATATAACAAATCCTCCCGTCCTTTTTTTCTGGAGTCTGCGACAGCCTCTTTTCGTACCTCATCGCGCGCATTCTTTACCAATACTGCTTGCAGTTCACTGGTTAAGGCAGGTAGATCATTCCCACTATCCCCCGAATAGACCACTTTCTCTCTAGGTAGACCTGTCTTTTGTATGAGAAAACGAACAGCATGTAATTTCGTCGCATTTTCTGGTAGTACATCTAACAATCCGGTTTCCGATTGTTCATCTACACTCCATATGAGGCTTGCCCGAATGCCTTTTCCCTGCAAACGTTCTTGAATCATCTGGATGAGTTTTTTGTAATCCGTATACGGATCCGCATAGTAACTCACTTTAAAAGTATTCTGTTTTTCTTCTTCTTGCAGTTCCAATACCCGGATATCGCTTAATAATTCCACCAGTTGATCATGACTCCACCCGTTCCAATCCTGAGCAATTTCTCGGCTCCAATCTTCGGATACTTTCCATTCTCCCTCGACATTTTCATACAACGTGGTCCCCACATCACCAATCGCATAATCAGGAATGGGAAGGTCAAACTCCTCAATGGCTTGTTTTAATAAATTCAAATCCCGCCCAGTAACGTAGGCTAAAATCATTCCAGGTTGCTCTGTTAATTTTCTTAACAAGGGTCGTGCCTGCGAAGATTCCTTTTGTGGCCCATTAGGAAGAATCGTTCGATCTAAATCGCTGCATATCATAAAGGAATTGCTCATAGAATCTCTCCCTTTGATGAAAACATTTTCCTTAATAATTTCGTCTACAGAATCTGAATATCCTTACCATTCGCCGATACGTTGAGATAGGACCCGTTGCAGCATCGTACGCACATCGTCGGCAAGTAAATTCGCAGGTCCAATTTGCAACGCAGCAGCGGATGCCCAGGCTACCGCTTGACAAAATGCATCATAGGGTTTTAATCCATGATACCAGCCATAGACCAATCCTCCCACCATGGCATCGCCACACCCTACCGTGTCAAACACTTCGGAAGACTTCATGGGCACATTCAGTTTCCAGATCCCTTCATCACAACCCGCAAGCAGACCTCGTTCGCCAAGGGAGATGACAACGGTGGGTACTTTCGAAAAACGATGAATTTCTTTCACCCATTCACATTCATCCTGCTCGTCTGAAAGGGGATGCCCCAAAATCACCTCGGCTTCCTTTTTATTGGCTTTTATCATGTCTGGAGTGCATTGAATACCTCGAGATAATGGTTCCCCGCTGGTGTCTAAAATGACGGATACTTGTTTTTTCTTGCATTCTTCAATGATGTCGCAATAGATTGTATCCGGAATCCCCGGCGGTACGCTTCCCGAAAGAACGACAATATCGCCCGGACGTATACGGCAATAAAGATCGTAAATTAAATCATGTACCAGTCCATCCGGGATTTCTTCTCCCTTGGTTTGTGCATGGGTGACCGAACCGAGGCCGGTTTCCAAGATCGTACAATGCCGGCGAATGCGGAAGTGGCCGGCAATAAGACTCAATTCAATCCCGCGTTGATTGCAGGCATTCACGTAGGGAGAGGTGTCATTCTCGCCCAAGACCAAACATGCGTGGGAGGTTACTCCCATACACGCGAGAGCATAGGAAACGTTAATTCCCTTCCCGGCGGGGATAAATGTGTAATCATCGCAACGAAAGGTGGTCCCTTTCTCAAACGATTCAATGCAGTAAATCAAATCGATGACGGGATTGAGAGTGACGGTATGAATCATTGATTCGCCTTCCTACTTACTATTCACTTTTTTTTAATTGGATAATGGTGCTCTTATAACTGCCGCGTGGTGTCCATGGAATCCCAAGATTCATTAGGGTCTCACCCGAAGCGGTTGTTTCTTTTCCACCGCTGATTTCATACATGGCGTCCGGATCCAGAGCACGTAAGCGTACATATTTTTCTTCGCGCGTGGTAGTATTGCTTCCTGCAACGGAACTCAAAAGATTATAAAGAAAAACCACCGACTTAGAAGCATCCTCTGCGACATACTGTAAAGCAACCCGGTTGCGCTCGAAGGGCGAAATCAAGCGGTGAAGAATGCCTTCCTGAACGATGGGGCGAATGTCCTTGTACTGCGCAATAAGTTGTTTTGCTATTTGTATCTCTTCCTCACCCCACTGGGTTACATCCATACCCACACCAAGCACTCCTGTCATGGAAGAATGAAATCGAAACTCGAGTGAGGGCTCTACCTGGTGCCAATCATCATGCGTGATCCATCCCACCATCAGTTTGGCAGGATAGGCATGGGAAAATCCATATTGGATAAAGAGACGGTCGGTGGGATCGGTGTTATCGCTGGTCCATATTTGATCCATGTAAGAAAAAATCCCCAGATCGTTGCGCCCGCCCCCGCCCGAGCACACTTCAAACAACACATCTGGAAAACGATTTTGCAAACGTTCGATGAGATCGTACAAGTTGTGGGTATAACGAATGCGGGCTTCCCGTTGTATTTCCCGAGGCGCAGAAGACCACCCGGGATCCGTCAGGGCGCGATTGCGATCCCACTTGATGAACTTAATGTTATTTTCCTGTAGCAATTGGCTCAGTGATTCATAGAGATAGTCGCAGACCTCATCCCGTGCGAGATTAAGCATGTATTGATTGCGTCCCTCATGACGAATGCGAGTGGGATAATGAAACGCCCAATCGGGATGCTCCCGGAAAAGTTCGCTGTCGGGATTCACCATCTCGGGTTCAACCCACAAGCCAAAATCTAAACCGAGATCGTTGATCTTCTCGATCATGGGTTGTAAACCATTGGGAAACTTTTCCTTATCGACCCACCAATCGCCCAAGCCGGCATGGTCATCTTTACGGCCGTGAAACCAGCCATCATCGATAACAAAAAGTTCGACCCCGATTTCTTTGGCGATCTTGGCCAACGCGATCTGTTGTTCTTCATTGACGTGAAAGGTGGTGGCATACCAACTGTTATAAAGAACGGGACGCAGTTCATCTCGGAATGATTCACGCAATACGTCTTTATTCACATACTCATGCATGCGGTGGGAAGCCCCGCCTAGTCCTTTAGAAGAGTATCCAAATACCATCTTGGGAGTGGTGAAGGATTCGTTAGGAGCCAGGGTCCAGGTTGTATCCCAAAAGTTAATCCCGCCGATGATTTGCAGATACCCCCAGATATCTTTTTCGAAATCAAGGCGCCAGTTTCCACTCCAGGCCAGGCCCCCGAACCACACATCCCCACGGGTTTCATCAGCCTCCGGATTCGCGACAGCAAACCAAGGTGGATTGTTATGAGCCACGAACTGGCGGGTTTCGATAGTTTTACGTCCTGGTGTAAGGCGGGTTTTATGGTGCATGAATTCCCGTCCCCAAGTGCCGCTTAAATGATGTAATTCATATTCACCTTTCACCAAGCGTATTGAACCGGATTGGGCATTTTCGATAAGGATTTTATCTTCTCCAACATTATTTATTACCAGCCATTTTTCCAAAATATCCTTTTCGGGAAAAACACGAATATAAGACGAAACCCGTAGGCCATATTGGGGATCTTTTAAATCAATCCGCAAAGTGGGTTGACCTTCATGAGTGAGAATGGCTGATGACTGATAAACCAAGTGCGTATCGCGCACCTGATCTGAGAAAAGCACCTCCACGGCAGGGAGCATCTCTACATAGCCGCCGCGATAGGGGACTTCTCGAATCTGGCTTCCTACCTTGGGATTCACGTTTAAAGGCACATGCTCCACCTGGAGAAACTGTGCTGTAGGGCCGTAGTAGACTGGAATCACAATATCATCACTAGCTACCGCAAGCTGATAAGTCGAATTTTGGGTTTGTAATATCCACCCTTGGGGATGCTCGGTTTGCTGGATTACGTCGCCCCAAAGTGGAGCGGGCAAGCATAAGATTCCATAAATAAAGAAAAGAAGATGCTTTTTCATGATACTCCCCCATTTCTCACGCTAGTATTGTCAAATGGATTCTTTCGTTTTACTTCCCTAGGAAGATAATGACGAAGGGCATTACAATGAATTTAGCAAAAAAATATTATTCTTGGGAGAAGTATGGTGAAGAAATTTTTAACTATTTTCATGTTTTTATGTCTGTTCATGGGATTAACTCTTTCTATCTCTACTTTTTATGTTGTGGCGGATGATGACACATTCCGCCATGAGGGATTGCTCATCGATAGTTGGGATATCGAGTTTATTCAACCGCATTTACAAGAAGAACCGTGGAAAACCGCCTGGAAAGATTTAAAAAAGCGTTGCGAAAGTGAAGATCGCTTAAACCGCGTTGTGGCTCAGGCGGTACGCTATGCGTTAAAACCGGAACCATCCCACGCGGACAAGGTGATCGAAAACCTCAACACGATTTGCCAAAAAAGCGAAAACCCGCATGAAAACCTCGCTCAAGAAATGCGTATGCTTTACAGTTATGCGCTTGCTTTGGAAATGGTTCGTCCCGCAGAATTGAGCGATGAGTTTCTGCAACAATCCAAGGAATTTCTTGAATCGCGAATGAAGAATCTGCTAGAAAAAGACAGCCAAACGCCTTGGATCGATGCCATTCACATGGCGATTAGCATCGTTTTAGATCAGCAAGAAACGTTCGAAAACCTCAAAGAATCTTTTATTGAAAGGCTGAAAGAGAATTATAACGAGGATGGATCACCAAAAAACGAGACTCCGATCCCCAGGAGAATCATCAATCTTTCCGCCATGATCTCGATGGCGGAGATGGTAAACCATCACGGTGAAATTTTTTGGGGAAGTGACTTATATCACATCTCCTTCGGCCCCAAAAATATGCATGCTTTGTGCAAAGATTTATTTGATAGCCTTCAGAAAAGTTCTGAACAGGACAACATCAGGCACTGGGGCTGGCTGGAACTAACGACCAAAACCTTTGGTGAACCTGAATGGCTGGAAGCCCTACAATCCAAGCGTCCTGTGTTTGATATTATGGCTGGGGGACCTGTAACCCTTACCCATGCCCGTTGGTTGAAAAGTGGGCTGCCTGAATTTGGCAAAGCCCCTGATGGCTTCCATTGGCTTTATAACAAGGAAGATCTTACCGGATGGCAATATTCCTCCCGCTGGATTCATGACATCAAAAAAGATGACTTCTACCTCGAAGATGGAGTATTTTACACCCGAGGTGCATCAGACCACTGGCTGATGACTGATCGAATGTACGCCGATTTCATCCTGCGCTTGGAATATAAGATTGGCGAAGGCAGCAACAGCGGGATTATGTTCTGGGCGCCGATTCCCGGACGACCTTCCAAAACCGGCTTCGAAGTCCAAATTCTCGATGATCATGACAAACCTCCGCGTAAAAGCGGCAGCGGAGCCCTCTATGATATCGTTGCTCCTAAAGTCAATGCGCAAAAACCGGCGGGAGAGTGGAACAAAATTGAGATCATGTGTAAAGATCCACATGTAAAAGTTACGCTTAACGATAAGGTAGTCCAAGATATCAACCTAGATGAATATCCCGAGACCCAAGGCCGGCGCCGCCGCGGTTATATTGGCCTTCAGGACCACGCCCATAAAGTGGCTTTTCGTAACGTGAGAATAAAAGTACTAGAGAGGTAAAAAAATGTCGCGAAGTGAATTACGCAAACAGGAGGGTGAACAACAATGAAAAAAGAAACTTTATCAATAAGAACTAAGTCGCGCACAGATTTAGTCGCGATCACCAGCGAGGTTCGTTCAGCTATTAAGAAAATGAACATAAGTAATGGAATATGTACTATTTATATTCCACACACAACTGCGGCTATTTTGATTAATGAAGGCTATGATCCCGATGTGATGCGGGATGTAGATACAACGTTGGAGAAGCTGATTCCCTGGACGGCTGGATACGCCCATTCAGAAGGAAATGCTGCCGCACATATCAAGGCCTCGATCATTGGTAATAGCCGTCAGATCATTGTAGAAAACGGTTCACTTCTTATTGGCCGTTGGGAAGAAATCTTCTTCGCTGAATTTGATGGGCCTCGCTCACGGCAATATATCGTGGCGGTTAATGAGGAATAGGTCTTATTTGGATATCTGTTCAATCGATTATGCAATAACCCATTATTATTACGATTAATTAATATATGATATTATTATGTGAGTTTGCAGCGCTCATTACCCATGTTGCAAACTCTTTTTTTATCTGCAAGATCGGATTATCGACAAAATAAAATTGCACTTTTCCCAATTTTCGCTTGATCTCATCATTTTATTGTGATAAAATAAAATGTTTTGATATAATTATATTTACGACAAAAATTCTTATATAAAAGTTTTCCTGTTTTTTGCATAGGGAATTGAACCAAAGATTCCTCCAAGCGAACTCTCCCAAGCCCATTTCAATTCCCGTTGGTTGTTATTCCAATTTTTGTTGATGAGTTGCTACGAAAACGCTATTTGATGAAATCTCTTAAAGTAAAGAGAGATTTTGTTAAATAAATTATTCATTTTGGAGGATACGTGTATGAAGAGAGAGAAAATTATAACTGCATTTTGTCTCATGGTGGGTCTCTGCGTTGCACCGGTTTACGCCCAAGGCATCTTTGATTCAGTCGTTGATTGGGAGTTAACCTATGATGACAACGTAAAAACCGAAGGTTCCGTTGAACACAGCGATGGAGTGTACCTGCTCTTGGGCAACGGAGATGATGTATGGGGGGAAGCTGATGAAGGCTTCTATGTCTACACGGAAGAGACGGGAAGTTTCTCGATTTCCGCTGGGGTCATTTGGTTTGATCCAGGGAGTAATGAATGGTCAAAAGTCGGCGTCATGATCCGTGAAAAGCCAGAGCTACCTGGTTCAAAAACGTATTATTCCTTATTGCGAGGTAACGAGCTTGGCGACCAGGCGGATGCAGCATGGCGAAATAGTGAAGGAGGTGCTTCGAGCAGTACACAAATGTTCGAAGATGGGGATGATCCATTAATGGCTGGATCGGATGGTTTTCTCTATCTGCGGGTTTCCCGTGTGGTTGAAAAGGATCTATTTTTCACTGAATGGTCTCATGACGGTGAAAATTGGAATTTCGGCCATAATATGACCTTGGAGATGGACGACACAGCCGGTTACGGACTTTTCATCACAAGCCATACTAACGACGATTATTTAGTGGAAGCTGAAGCGCATGATGTCACTATTGAACCGTTCTCTGCCATTTTGGGAACCCGAAGTTTATCATCCAGTATCTACGTCAGTGATGATGAGATCGACGTAACTATCGAGTTGTTCAATCCAGGCGATTCAACACAAAACGTAACGGTTACAGAGACTGTACCCGATGGTTTTACCATTTTAGAGGTTAATGATGATGGGAACCAAAGTGGACAAGAAATCACCTGGAACATTCCAGTAGAACCGGGTGATGAAACTAGCGTGTCCTATAAAGTTCAATCCCCCTCAGAATTTGAAGGAAAAGGTCAAATCAGCGGGGATGTGGATGGAATAGGAACCTTTGGTGCGAGCACTATAAGCGGCATTATTCCATTGGCGCTTGAGCACAAAAAGGAAGTGCCGTTTATTAATCGCTCGATTGAACTGGATGGTGTCCTTGGGGAAGATGAATGGGATGGAGCCAATACCTTCTCTTTTGACGTAACCGATGGTGATAATCCTCCTGGGGTTGTACAGAATGCCGGTTCACTTTCCAGCCATGATATGACGGTTCATCTGTTCCATAATAACGACTATATCTTCTGTGCCTTGGATGTAACCGATCCCGTGTTAGACTTTGAGTCAGCTGAAGATGGCGGTCTCTGGAACAACGACTCGGTAGAACTATACCTCGATGGTAATATGAGCCGGCTCTCAACCAAGGAAGGAAACCAGTATGGCCCACAGATGACGGTTGCAGGGGATGGCCGGTTCGCTCTAGGGAACGATCCACCTACACCGATTGAGTTGCCAGACGGCGGCCATTATTCCGAAGACGGTTCTTATTGGAACTATGGGGCGAGTGTACGAGACGACGAATCCGGCTATGCAGTGGAATATCAGCTGGATAAATCCATGATGCTGGATCCACCCGATATTAAGATTGTTGGCTTCGATATCCTCGTAAATGATGCTAGTAATACGGGTAGTCGTACTGGAAAATGGGGTTGGTTTAATATTGGCGAAGATGGTGAAGTCGATGAATTCTGGAATAATGAAACCGGCTGGGGGCTTATCGAACTCATGGAAGGAACCTCCGTGCCTGACTGGTCCATGTTCTAAAATACGTCTTTAGCCATTGTTTTCCCCTCGTAAATACAGCAAAATAGGGGTGGTGGAACATTCTCCACCGCCCCATTTTTATGACGTTTTTAATTAAAAAAACTTTATACTTTGTATCGGCCTATTCTTTGCTTGAAGGAGATAAAATGATTAAGATATCGGAAGAGAAGAAATACACTATCCTATGTATACTCAAAGACTTAGCTTTACACGACCGTAATTTCAATAATCTGGAAGCGATCCGCATTCGGAAAGTGGGATTAAAAATGGATGTTCACGCTTCCCGTATCGACGAAGCCCTGTATGAAGAGACGAACTCCTTATATGAAGTACTGGACAAGATGAACGAGTTTCAGGATAATACGGAAAAAAAATTTCTTTATCAGCAATGTCTTTTGCTACTTATGTCGGACCGGGATATCAACGAGGAAGAAAAAGATGCGATGAAACAAATTCAAGCCGCATTAGATATTGATAACGAAACCCATCAACGCTTTTATCAATGGGTACAAGAAGGGATCGAGTGGGAGAAAAGAGGGGAAGAATTAGTGAGTGAACCTATTTCTTCCTAAAACAAGCATTTTGATTGAAGAGAGGAATAACGACAACGATGCAGGTTGAACTCAATCAGAATGAAGATGGAGTGATCCTTAAAATCAGTGGGGTGGTTCGGAAGCAAGACGCCATGCAATTGGCGGATCAAATTAATGCTTTAAGCCGCAAGAGACCGAAGCGTCTGGCGCTGGATTGCTCGCAGTTGATCACGATATCTCTCGATAGCGCGCCTTTTATCTTTTCTGCGCTCGAGCGTTTACGCATAGGGAAACAGAACCTATGTGCCTTTAGCTGTAATGAGAATGTAAAGAAAACTTTACGAGGGGCGGGCTTTGAACGCATTGGAGACATTACGCCACCATAATTCATTATAGATACAAGTGTTTATACTATATCTTTGTGTCATGAGGAGTAATAATGCTCCAATAATCCGACATAGGATCGTGTTCTTTATTCATTCTGGCCACTTTTATAATTCCGATTGCGGAATCGTGTACGTACACTTCGTTTTTCTTCTGCTTCTTGTTCTTCTACTATTTCTGATTCCGTTGGTTCAACTTGAGACTCGGAGTCTTCTCTTATCCTCATTTCATCATCAAGTGCCTCTTCTTCCATAATGGATTCAACTGAATTTGTAGAGGATTGAATATTCTCCCCAAAAACCGCATTCTCTGTAGCGGGTATGATTAAATCAGAAGATTCACCAACCTCGGTTTGGTCCATGGTCGTCTCGTAATTATAATCTGATTCCAGTAAATCATGGAAAAGGGAAGAATCGGCTTTAATGCCTTCTCCTGGAACTTTAATCGTGGGGGTAATTTGGAAAACCGTTTCGGTACGGGTCATGTTTTTATTAAAACCACGGAGGAAAAATCCCACAATGGGGATATCGCCCAACACAGGGATCTTACGCGTCGTATCACTAGAAACATGGTTATAAAGCCCACCGATGTATAAGCGTTTTTGAGAGGGAATAACGACACTGGTTTGAACAAGACGAGAACTGACCACGGGCAACTCATAGCGTCTTTCATCACCCCGATCGAAGACTTCCAAACGAATGATCTCGCTAGATTCGATGCCCAAATCAAGCAGGATATTATTACCCGGAAGAATCCGTGGCTGGACATTGATCCGAATGCCGGTTTTCCGATATTCAAGATCGAGTTTGGTCTGGTTCCCGGCGATGGTTTTGATCGTTGTTAGCGGCACTTCTTCACCACTATTGAGAGAGGCTCTTTCCCCGTCGGCAACTAATACCGTAGGATTGTTGATGACCATCGCTCGACCTTCTTGGATCGCGGTTTTTATGTTGAAATCGATAGAACCATAGTCGAGTTTAGCAAAGCTGCCAGAAAGATCCAGCGCTGGGAGGTGTTGTCCCCGTTCACTTTCGGTACCTGGTAAAAAGATTTCGCTATCCCGAACGGTTCCAGATTCGTAATCGTATTCATAAAAAATGCCTAATTGTTTCTCGCTTTCTAAACGAAATTCATAAATCGTGGCAGAAATTTCAACTTGTTGATTGATTCCGGAAGAATCTTGCCCCCAGATTCCTGAAGAAAAACAGAAACAGAGAGAAAGCAAAGCCAAGGATAAAATGGAGTTGAACTTGGCGAATGTCTTCGGTGGTATGAGTTGATGGGTGATGGAATTTGCCCTATTCATTTTGAAGATCATTTCTTAACGGCTGCCCCCTCTAAGAAAATTTCTTTAAAATCATCGAACCAATTACGCTGAGCCTCCCGTTGGCGGTTTTTCTCATCGAGCATTTCTCCAATCCGTTCAAATTCTTCTTTGGGCATCAAAATTTCAGATTCTCCCCCACTCGACCACACATCAAAAATGGAAGGTCGAATCATAATAAACAATTGAGAGAGAACACTGCTGGTCGAGGTACTGCGAAACAATCGCCCCAACACGGGTAAATCTCGCAAGATGGGTATTTCACGACCTCGATTGCCCTTTGAATCACGGAACAAAGCCCCAATGAGAATACGTTGATTAGAACGAAGACGAACTGTAGTTTGATAATTGCGAGTATCAATGATAGGTTGTGCAAATCCTTCTTCTTCCCGGTAGCGGGTTACGCTGGATAAATTGGTATCAAGCTCAACCAATATAAGAGGATTTTTTCGTTCAACATCGGTATCGGTATATTCAACTTGAGAGGTCAAATTCAGGGTAACCCCGGTATTACGCCATTGGGAACCAAAAGTTTCGTTATTATTTAAACTGGTGCGTTCCAGAAAGGGTACATCATCCCCTGATTCAAGATGAACAGGGACTCCCGCAATGGTCAATACAATGGGATTGGCGTGGACTTTAATAACTTGATCCTCAGCCAAGGCTTGGAAAATCGCTTCGACAAAATTATCATCGCTTTCGAAAATCTTGGTGACTACATTCGCCCCTGCAGGCAGCAATTCGTTGCGATTTCCGGAGCCTAAAACGCCCAAGTCAATTTCTCGGGTAGGATCACCGGCAAGATTGGTCCCCCGAAAATGCCCATTTTCACCAAAGACATCATAAAGAAAACCTACGTTTACAGAGTCAGAGAGTATAATTTCAAAAATATTGATCTCGAAAACTATTTGGGTAGGAAGAGATTTTTGCTCTTTAAGTTCTTCATATAAGTTGTCGAAATCAGACAACTCACCGTTTTTTTCACGCTGATATTGAGCATAGGAGGAAATAGGAGCAAGAAGCCCCAACAGAAGTACCCCACAAAACCACAGTTTCAGTATCGATGATCTCGTTGTGTAAAACATTGGCTTTCCCACGATCTTATTATTCATCATACATGACTTTCGTCTCTATTTTTCGAATATCGACCCACAATCCAGTATAACGATCCATCAAGACAGAAAAACTACGCTCATCTCCGGCATTGAGACGACCGATATGTTTTACCCGGCTGTCTTGGGCAGTATCATAAAAATCGTAGATCGTAATTTCGACGCTCACATTTTTGACATCGTGGAGCCCCTCGTTTACGACCACGCCGCTGACCCGGAGGGCTTCGTATTCTTCCAGCCAGGTTTCTCGTTCATACCTTTCTTTGCGGACATGTTTGACACGTACCGGGTCAACTTTATTGAATTCAAAAATGGGATCACGGAGGACAAATTCGCCGTCATCCTTGATGCGAATCCGCTTGCGAAGCACGCCTTCTTCGATCAAAGTGGGGTCGAGTTCAACCGCTTTTTCATATTCATTAACAGATTTGTGGTATTGACCGGAATTCCATAGGGCATTGGCCAGTTGGAAGTGATATAGCCCGTTATCAGGTTCTTCTTCAATTTTCTCGTTTAATGAAGCAATTTCTTCTTCCAAGCGCTCCATTTCTTTTTCGATATGCTCATTTTGTGATTGGAGTTGATCTTGGCTTTGATGAATTATTTCTTGGGCTTCGCTAGCATAAGCCACGTCGGGATTTTCATTGACAAGTTTTTTTAAAGCAACAATAGCATCTCCATAATGTCCAACGAGATAATGACAGACACCAACCTTATATCTCGCATAAGGGAGAGCATTTTTATTATCGAAGGGAGAATAGAGGTAGGCGGAATACTTCGCCAATGCGGCATGATAATCTCCATTTTCAAAATACTCATCCGCCTCACGCAACAAACGATTATTGGCATAGTCATCGGTAGTTGTCTGGCTCGTGACGCATGAGAAGCACAGAAAGAGAAGCAATACGGAGTATATAAATTGAAGATTTCGATGTGACATGAAACAACCTTTTATGCTTCCTTTTTTATTTGGATTCTTCACTTCAAGAGAGAGTCTCTCATTAAAGAAAGTTTACTACCTCCCATTCTATTACAAAGTGTTGAGTAGAGGTAAAAAATGAAAACTCTCTTTCCATATTAAAGTATCGATAATTTCCAACGATTGTCCAGCAAGAAACAAGGTTCAACCTGGAAAATAGTTTTCAATAATACTATCGACAGTTTATTTTACGTAACTAGAAAATTATTCCGAAAGGAACTCAAAAAAGTTGAATTACACCTCATATTTCTTCCTAAAAACTTTCGGTGAGATGGGGGCGCAAACCAGTGCGAAGTATATCAGGCAAAAGTCATAGATTGTGTTATAATGGAATCCAGACTCTTTGGCATGCGATTTTGATCAAACATTCTCTTTAATTCCCCCCTTAAACCGGTAGAATCCATCTTTGTTGAACAAAAAAAAAGAGTAAGGTACAATCCATTCTGTATAAGTGAACAAAATCACGGTTTATGCTGAATGGGGTCAAACAAGAAACAAGAACTCCACAAATAAAAAAAGGGTAAAAAAATGACAGAGAACTTTTATGATTGTATTATCATCGGCGCTGGTCCCGCAGGTTTAGCGGCGGCACTCTATTCATCCCGCGGAGGGATGAGTACGCTCATCATCGAAAAAGGACCTACAGGTGGACAGATTTCTTTGACCGAAGCGGTGGAAAACTATCCCGGCTTTCCCGAAAGTGTCACGGGACCCGAGCTGGCAGATCGTTTTCAGAAGCAAGCCGAAAAGTTCGGATCTACGATGATCAATGCTACTGCCCAAAAAATCATCCCCCAAGAACGTACCTACAAGATTATTGCCGATAAGAAAGAATACACCGCCCGTAGTCTTATTTGTGCTATGGGAGCAGATCCCCGGAAATTGAATGTCCCGGGCGAAGATAAAAATGTAGGTACCGGCGTATCCTACTGCGCCACTTGTGACGGCGCGTTCTTTAAAGGAAAGGATGTTATCGTCGTTGGTGGTGGTGACGCGGCCGTGGAGGAAGGTCTCTTCCTCACTCGTTACGCCAACACGGTCACTATTGTACATCGGAGAGATGAGTTGCGAGCGAGCAAAATTTTACAGGAACGTGCCTTTAACCATGAAAAAATTAATTTTCTATGGGATAGTGTGGTCACCGAGATCCTTAGTGATCAATTGGTTAAAGCGGTCAGAATAAAAAATGTAAAAACGGAAGAAGAGAAAGAACACCCCATTGACGGGGTCTTTATCTTTATTGGGCATATTCCCAATACGGATCTAGTAAAAGAACTGGTAGATATGGATGAACACAATTTAATTAAAGTAGATATGTGGATGCAAACCTCTCGGCCGGGATTATATGCCTGCGGGGATTGTCGTATTGAATCGGCCAAGCAATTGGCCAGTTCTGCGGGAGATGGAGTGACAGCAGCGATTGCGGCCACAAAATACGTGGACACTTTAAAAGAAGAAGAATCCGCCACTCTCGCATGAGAGAAGGCTTTATAACATTTTTTTTTAATACCTAAAACCAGTATATGATATAATTCAGTTTCAAGGAAAAGAACCTCGATGGGGCGAACGGTCACGAAGCCGAAAAATCCTTGGCTTCACTCTTTAGGGAAAAAAGCATTCAACCTGTTCGAAAGTACAGGTGAATTGACGAAACTTTTTTTGCAAACCTTACAGCAGAGTGTACGCCCCCCATGGAGAGTACGGCTTACGGTCGAGCAAATGATCCACATCGGGGTGATGTCGCTGCCCATCGCTTTGTTGACGGCCACATTCACAGGGATGGTGTTGGTACTTCAAACAGGCGTGCAGCTAAAACCGTTGGGGATGAAGATCTATGCCAGTGGCATCTCCGCGATTAGTTTTGCACGAGAAATTGGGCCGGTTTTGACCTCGGTGGTCTTGGCGGGGCGCGTGGCTGCGGGAATCGCAGCAGAAATCGGTACTATGAAAGTGACCGAGCAAATTGACGCACTAAAAACGTTGGGGACCAATCCAGTCAGTTATCTGGTGGTCCCCCGTTTTATTGCGGCCACACTCATGTTTCCCGCACTCTCAATCCTGGCCATTGCCACAGGGATTGGAGGTGGTTTCATCGTCGGCGTGCTGGTTCTAAATATTTCTCCGGGGCTTTATGAAACCAATATATGGAAATTTTTAACCCTACAAGATTATCTCAGCGGTTTATTTAAGACTATCTTTTTCGGTATGATTGTGGCTGTGGTAGGCTGCTTTAAAGGATTACAAACTGGATTTGGAGCGCAAGGGGTCGGCCGTTCGACTACGGAAGCCGTAGTGTTAGCCTCAATTCTTATTTTAATTGCGAATTTTATCTTAACCACGTGGATTCTTCATCTTTTTCCATGATACAAAAACCGTGCGATCAACCCATTCTGGAAGACCCAACCCTCTCGAGCAACCAGGAAATGATCCGCATGAAGGATCTCTATAAAGTGCTAGGAGGCAAACATATCCTGCGTGGGGCCAACTTATCAATCGCGCAGGGAGAAACCCGGGTCGTCATGGGACGCAGCGGTGAAGGGAAAAGCGTTTTATGTAAGCATATATGCGGGCTCATGCAGCCCGATCGGGGTGAGGTTTACGTGGAAGGAGAAGAAATATCTCGTTTTAACGATAAACAATTGTTTCCCATTCGAAAAAAAATTGGAGTCCTCTTCCAAAACGCCGCCTTGTTCGATTCACTCAATGTGATGCAGAACGTAGGATTCCCTCTTTATGAAGCCAAATGTTCAGAAGAAGAAATAAAAGAGCGAGTTCAAGAAGTGCTTCGTATGGTACGACTGGGAGATGTCTTAGAGAAAATGCCGTCCGAGTTATCCGGAGGAATGAGAAAGCGCGTCGGGCTGGCGCGGGCTATTATTCAAAATCCGAAGATTATTCTCTATGATGAACCTACCACCGGGTTGGATCCGGTGACTTCTGATGCGATCAACGAGTTAATTAATCACTTGTCGAGGGAATTGAAAGTAACCTCGGTGGTTATTACTCACGATATGGTAAGCGCGTTTAAGATAGGAACAAAAATGGCTATGCTGCATGAAGGGAAAATCCTTTTCGATGGAACTCCGGAAGAAATCCGAGAGACCGACAATGAACTGATCCAACAGTTTATCCAAGGGAAATCGGAAGGTCCCTTGGCGGAGATCTAACAGAGGAAGAAAGTCATTTCTATGAGCAACGAAAGCAAACTCGGTATATTTATTCTTATTGTGATCCTGATTTTCTTTTTCTTCACGATTAATATGGGGACTATTTTCTTTGAGCAAGCCAAAACCCCCTACAAGATCCATTTTAAAGAAATAGGGACCTTAGAAATGGGAGCACCTGTCAAACAAGCCGGTTTTGATATAGGGCAGGTCAATTCCATAGCCTTGAAAACAATTCGCAAACCTACACCTGAGCACTTCATTGAATTAGGAATCAGCGTAAACAATGATGCCATCGTTTCTCCCGATTCTACCGCCATGATTCAAACTTTGGGTATGATGGGAGAAAAATATGTCGAGATTACTTTTGGGAGTGGAGAGAAAGCCCCTCCAAATACCGTAATTCGAGGAGAAAGTCCCAAGGAATTGGATGAATTAATGCAAAACGCGGTAAAACTCACCCAAGATGTGGGTACCACGGTGCGTTCGTTAAATTCGATTTTTGGGAATGAACAGCTCCAAGCGAATATTGTTTTGCTGGTGGAAAACTTAGAACAAATCTCAGATAATTTCAATAAAGCGATGGGCGGCGAGACCAATCGTTTAAATAATATTTTGGAAAACGCCGAACTGGCTTCGGCCGGTCTGCATTCCCTGATGGCGACCACAGAAATCTTTATTCGCGGCACTCAAGATATGCTCAATGAAAATCGCATCTCGCTGCGTGAATTACTCGCCAATGCCAATAATACTTTTGCCAATACATCGAAAATAACCGATGAATTACAAACGACTTTGCTCGAAGAGGTCCAACATTTAGCCCGGGATTTAAATCAATATTCCAAACAATTAGGAGAAACCCTGGAACGGACCCATCAAATTTTTGCGAAAGTCGATAAGTTGGTCGATGAAGAGGTTTCACAATCGTTATCCAACATCAAAGAAACCACTGATCATACGAAAAAAGCCACCTCGCGCTTGGATGAAATGATGAAACAAGTGCAAACGGAGAGTGGCCTGCTGCATGATTTCATTTATGATGAAGAACTTTCCTTATCCACAAAGGAGACGATTCGTGGCGCCTCAGATTTTCTCGGGGGAGTATCCGGTATCTGGGATCGTTTTAGCTTAGTGAGCGATGTCCTTTATTTCACCGAGCGGCCTGGCTATAACAATGATCACAATAATGTCCGTGCGGATCTAGGGGTAGAGTTTGACCTCTCCGATTCGATTTTTATGTTCGCCGGCGGGAACAATTTAGGTGCCTCCAACGATTTACAATTGCAATTCGGCTATGAGTGGGGACCCATACGTACGCGTTATGGCATCAAGGAATCAGAAGCCTCTTTGGGCCTCGAATGGCAAATATTTAAACGCTGGATGTTGGGGATCGAAGGCGTTGGGCTGACAAATAGCGGCAATGAGAGGATGGATATTTATTCAGAATTATGGCTTTGGGAGAATATATCAATGCTCGGAGGAGTACAAGACGTAACGGATGATGTTTACCCCAATGTTGGTTTACGTTTTCGATTTTAATCAAAGCGATTGAGGGATTCGTGAAAAATAAACGTTTCTTTGTATGTTCGGAATGCGGTGCCTCCCAAGGAAAATGGTTTGGACGTTGTCCCCACTGTGGTGAATGGAATACAGCCCTTGAAGAAAAAGAACGAGCAACCACCACGCGAGATCAAACCCTAAAACGTAAAAACGCCTCTTCCCCTCCCCTACCCATTAAAGATATCACTTCGACCGAAACAAAACGTTTCATAACCGGGATTTCAGAGCTCGATCGAGTGTTGGGTGGTGGTTTGCTTCCTGGAGCCGCAGTACTTCTTGGAGGAGAACCGGGGATTGGAAAGTCTACCATCCTGCTGCAAATCGCTAACCGAATCGCCACAGAATATGGGAATGTGCTTTATATTAGTGGAGAGGAATCTCCCTCTCAAATCAAACTACGTGCCGAACGCTTGGAGGCTATTTCTTCAGAACTCTATGTGAAAGCCGAAAATCAACTAGAGGAAATGATTTCCGATATTCGGAATCAAAAGCCATTCATGACCGTGGTTGATTCCATACAAACCACAACATGGTCACAACTTACATCAGCTCCAGGGAGTGTGGCTCAAGTGCGGGATTGTACCGCTTTGTTAGTTCAATTGGCGAAAGAAACAAATACGCCAATTGTGCTGGTTGGGCATGTTACCAAGGAAGGTCACATCGCCGGGCCACGTATGATGGAGCATTTAGTAGATGTGGTGTTGTATTTCGAAGGAGACCGCCATCATCACTACCGTTTATTGCGGGGAGTGAAAAATCGATTTGGTTCGACCCATGAGATTGGCTTATTCGAAATGAGCGGTAAAGGTTTGATCGAGATCACCAATCCCGCAGGCATTTTTGCGGGAAGAAAAGGCGAACGTCCCTCAGGATCGGCCGTGACGGTCACCTTAGAGGGCAACCGTCCTCTACTCATCGAAATCCAAGCCTTGGTTGCTCCATTTCATGGGTATGGTTTTCCTCGTCGCACGGTGACTGGGATTGACGGGAATCGGCTGGCCATGATCCTGGCGATTTTGGAAAAACGATTGCATTTGCCATTGGGTGAACGAGACGTATATGTTAATGTAACCGGAGGAATAACGATTCATGAACCGGCGGGAGATCTGGGCATTGCTTGTGCGATTTTATCCAGTTATTTTGACATTTCTCTGCCTTCACAGTACATTTTATATGGAGAGCTAGGTTTAGCGGGCGAAGTCCGTCCAGTTCGTGGAGCCTGGCAACGGATCAGCGAAGCCCGTCAACTTGGCTATATGCAGGGCATTATTCCAGAAGGAAATGCACAAGAGCTTGCAAGACAGGGGATTCCGTTAGATGGATTGCAGCAAGTGAAAAACATCGAAGAGGTTCGATCCACTCATTTTCCATCATGAAAGATAAAAAATTCCATACCCCAGAGCACGACACACCCTTTCTTCGGGTCGTGCGATTGATGTTTATAATCATTGTGGGATTTCTAACCTACCAATGGGCCTTGTATATTGATCCTCATATATTGATACGCGATCTCTACATCTATGTATGCTGCGGAACTTTGGTGGCCATCGTGATCGTAATCATTGAGAGCCAAATACGGAATGCCTATCCGCAAGAGCTGTTGATAGGGCTATTTGGGCTGGTGTGTGGTCTGTCCACCTCGGTTTTAATTCAATTTGCCCTGCCCGAAAATCAACCTCAAATTTCCCGCGACGTCACCCGCATCGCACTGCATTTATTTTTAGGATATGTGGGAATCACGATTGGTCTTCGCTATGCTCACCGCTTGGATTTCAATTCGTTTTTAGCCCGCAGTGAAGATCGATTGTATGGAGCAAAAATCCTCGATACCAGCGTCTTGATCGATGGGCGCATCGTTGAAATTACCGAAGCGGGATTTATAGAAAGTCTGATCATCATCCCCTCCTTCGTGATTAATGAACTCCAAATTCTTTCAGATTCTGAAGATCATCTTAAACGCACCAAGGGACGACGTGGACTTGATGTATCCAAACGATTGCAAACCCATGGCAAGGCCGATGTGGAAGTGCTGGAAGAAGATTTTCCCAATTTGCCCGATGTGGATAAAAAATTACTAGCCCTTTCGAAAAAATACGAAGGCATTCTCGTAACCATGGATTACAATTTGACCAAAGTGGCTCAAATTGAAGGGATACGCATTTTGAATATAAACCAATTAGCCCAGTCCCTTAAAACCGTAGTGCTTCCCGGGGAAGAACTGGAAATTCATATACTGCGTGAAGGGAAAGAGCCTAATCAAGGGGTGGGCTATCTAGATGATGGAACCATGATCGTAGTAGAAAACGGCCGAAAATGGATAGGAGAAACTGTAGAAATTCATGTGGCCTCTATTTTACAGACTTCTGCGGGACGTATGATTTTCGCAAAACTAAAAGAAGAGACACCCCAAAGTCAAACCGCTTAATCTCCCACAGGATGGATACTCTATGAACCCAACCTCGTTTCAAGGCCCCTTCGTTTCAGTTATCATACTTAATTACAACGGGAAAAAATTTGTTGAACGATGCCTCGATACAGTATTGGCAGATCCCTACCAACCCAAGGAAATCCTCTTCGTTGATAACGCCTCAACGGATGATTCTCTCGACCTCGTGTGGAAATACCAAGATCGAATCACCATCGTGGAAAATGAAAAAAACTTCGGTTTTCCCAAAGGTTGTAACGAAGGCATTCGAATCGCACGGGGAGATATCATCGTCCTCTTAAACATTGATACGGCCGTACGTCCTGATTGGCTGCATGGTTTGATACAACCCATGATCGATTTCCCCGACGTTGGCATCACAGGCTCTAAACTGTTGTTTTTGGATGGGAAAAGCATTCAATTCGCCGGCGGGGGTATGCAACCCAATGGTTTAACCTACCATGATGGCTACGCTTTGCCGGATGACGGTTCCTACAATGTGCCAAGAAATGTGGAATATATAACCGGCGCCTCGATGGCGGTGCGGCGAGAAATTTTGGATCGCTTGGGAGGGCTGGATGAAGGTTTCCCGTTATATTTTGAGGATATCGATTTATGTTGTCGTGCACGGAAATTGGGGTATCGGGTGCGGTATCAGCCCGATTCAGTAGTGTATCACTTCGAAACCTTTGGAACCAAGAAACAGAGTTTTACCTATTATTATAAGTATCATCGCGGGCGAATGCGATTTTTACTTAAACACTTTGGGATGAACTATTTTCTTTTCACTTTCCTGCCCGAAGAATGGCGTTGGTACAAACAATGTAACCTCCATCAACAATTATTGCCATTACTCTTCGCCTACGCAACTCAATGGATCAAAGCTCCTTACTTTTGGACAAAAGGATTTATCCTACGAAGACTACCTTTCTCTTACTCTGTACCATGTTCAAGCGCACAAACTGAGGTACAATAAAACTTCAATTTAAAATCTTCTTATAGCGGTGAGATGGATACTCCCCCTCACGATAACATTATGAAGAAACCGGCTTTTTATTCCTGGATAGATCATCAGAAAGCCGCAGAGGCGCAATTGGGGGAAATTGCGCGCCTTACCGGCTTGGGACAAGGTAGGATGCTTGAAATTAATTGTGGAGAAGGTACTTATTTAGCCCATTTTCAAAAAAATGGGTGGGAATGCTTGGGAATTTGCAACAATGAAGACCAGGCCCTGCGCGTTTACGAAAATTACGATCTGTTAGCCTTGGTAGGCTCTCCACAGGAACTTGGGATTCCACGTGCCTCATATGATTTAGTTCGTTTACGGGGCGATTTGGCAATGAACGAAGATCCACACCAACTCATGAACCTCGCCTTTGAAGTGACTTCGCCCACTGGATTTGTTATCGCAGAAACATGGAACCAAAGCGGATGGCCTATACGGCCAAAACATGAAACCAGCCAACAATTTACAGGACAACAATTGCGAGAACTAGCGGTAGAAGCCGGGCTTGAAATCGGGGGAATTATCGCACCTGAACTGGGTGAACCTATTTGGACTCCGTTGATGCCTGAAATGAAAAAACCGGCTTGGTGGCGTCGTAGTATCGATAAAATCCAAGGGTTCATCGATCGTGGCTCGATATTGATTCTTTTCGCTCAACGCCCACCCTTATCTTAAAAATGTATAGGTTTTTCGGAGGACTGCATTGACCGACATTCAAACCTGGGAGCCGATTGTAAAAGAACTCCAATCCGCAACAAAAATCTTAGTATCAAGCCACTTGCGTCCCGACGGAGACGCCGTGGGCGCCGGGTTGGCCTTTAGCCGTTTGCTTAAGAAAATGGGAAAAGAAAGGACCTTGGTTTTGCAAGATGATCCAGGAAAAATGTATCACCCCTTTTATGAGAAAAACGAACTCACTCTGTATCATGAAAACCTGGATTTTTCCACTTTTGATTTAATCGTTCTTCTTGATGCTGGAGAATGGTATCGCATGGGGGAAATCAGTGAGAAACTGGATTATTCTTCATGGAATAAAACCTGTATCGATCATCATCCCCCTATGAACGATTTCGAGGGGTTGCGTTATGTCGATGAGAGTGCATCCTCGACCACTTTGTTGATCTATCGTTTGTTAAAGCATCTTGAGATTGAATTAACTCCTGATTTGGCTGAACCTATTTATTTGGGAATGATGACCGACACCCAAAATTTCCATCTCAATAATACGACAGAAGAAGCCCACGGGATCGCAGCCGAGTGTCTGCGGGCAGGAGTGAAACCAGAAAGTGTACATGAACCCGTTTATGGGACCCTACGCTTCTCACAACTGAATTTACGCACCGCTGCATGTCAGACGATTGAACTACACGCCAAAGGGACAATTGGAACCATGTACACTACCCAAAAGATGTTCCAAGAAGCGGGAGCCGAATGGTGGGAAGACGAAGGGTTCTGTGACTTGGTACGTTCCATCGAAAAAGTCATCGTAGGAATTTACTTTCGAGAAGAACCCGATGGCAGCATTAAGGTTAGCTGGCGCTCTAAAGGGGAAATCGACATTTCCATTTCGGCACGATCCTTTGGGGGGGGAGGCCATAAACGCGCCGCTGGGGCTGTCATGAACCTCCCGATTCAGGAAGCCAAATCCCGCACTTTACAAGAACTTTACGATAGGTTGGGAGAAGATCTAGTCAAGATCTAAGTAAGGCGTCCGTGGAGGCATGCGAACCCCCGAGAGGAGTTCGACTCTCACTCGCACCACTTTATCCCAATCCAGCATCCAGGTATCAACCGCAAAAGGCTTCATCGTTTGTGGATATACTTTAAAGAGATTTACTCGCTTTTGGTACATGCGGCGGTTTTGCTCATCATAAAAGCGAAATTGAACCTCCAGGCGTTCATAACCTACCATTGTGCGATTGACGATATAACCGCGAATATATCGGTTGGCCTCGCGAAATGACCAGTATTTCTGAGGATACATTTCTAAATGGCTCACTTCGGCGGGCGGACTCGAATAAAACGGAATCTCTTTTCCCATGAGAAGAAAGGTGTTGGTTGCATCGGTCACGACGGGGCTATCGGATGGGAGTAAATTATCCTCATCCGACTCAATCTCTTTGACCCACCATTGGGGAATAATTTCCGTATACCCATGACGGTCAATGATGTAGCGTTTATAGGATTTCTCACCGAGCAATTCACCCGTAAAAATATCACCGGCTTTCATGGTAATGCGATCCCCATGGGAGAGGGAGACAAAACATACAATTATGGTTATTGTTTGAATAATTTTCTTCATAAATCACCAATTCATGGGAATACTTGGTTCTATTATACATCGGAAACCTTTAACCGAGGTTGAGAGTTCATCATAATTTCTTTGTAAATGAAGATCAAAAAAAGAGTTTTGTAAACCTTGCGATAAAAAAGAAAAAACGTATGAAACTTAATTCTTTCTATTTATATCCAATTGTATTTCTACTATCCCTCCTCTCGCTCCCGATACAAGCAGCGCAAGAACATGGAGCAACGTTTTTAATTCAAAACCGGTGGGGTGGAATTATTGGCATCGCGCTTTCAAAAGATTTAGAAACCTCTGAAGTGGAAATTGTCAGGCCTCCCGGTGATTCGAACGAAACGCCACCGATACTTGATTTAGAACTGGCCGGCGAAGGGGGGTATCAAATTACAGGAAACGGACGAGTTCTCCCTATTGGAAATGTTCAACTGCCCGATTCATTTTGGAGTCCCCTAGAGAATTGCAAAGGATTCGCATTAACGAAAACAGGAACGGGCGGATGGTTTTTTACTCGCAACCGTCTCGTAGGACGCGGCCATCGGCCGGATTTGGTCTTTCCCGTATTTGACGAAAAGAAAGAAATTAGCGATATCGAATTTGATTCAACAAGACAACAGCTGGTGATTCTCTTTGAAAATGGTGAGATTACCGTTTGTACACGCAAAAATATTGAATCCTATCCCCCCATTGAGTTAGAAGAAGATCATGCCCTGGATATCGAGTTCAGTCCTACGGGTTTTTATGTGCTTACTCACGCTTCCAAAGTGTATCATGTAACAAAACAAGAAGTGGAGAAAATCCCTTTTTCTATTGAATTAGGCGAAGGGGTATCACGCGATTTAGAATTATCGCCGTTTGGAAAAGGCTTTTATATTCTCACTGCGTATGGAGATATTTACGCTTTTGATGGAGCCCCAGAAATTGATACGATGCCACTTACGCTGGACATCGCTGTTGATTTGGAATGGATCATAAAAGAAGATATTCCACGCTGGTTTCCCCCGGGATGGGATACAGAAATTTCGTTCAAATCCGATACAGTGGCGTTGGATCCCGAAGGCCCGCCCAAAATGATTTCCTTACATATCAAAAACGCAGAAAACTTATCATGGTTTCGAACCGAACTTCATTTTGATCCAAAACTTATCACAATTGATTTATCCAAAGTTCGGGCAGGCGTCTGGTGGGAGAATAACGCACGCGATGCCCCGGTAGCCGCTTCGTTAGATGTACCAAATGGGAATCTAACCTTGCAAAGTGCAGCCCGATTTTTTGCCTTTGACGGTGCGAGCGGTAGTGGTGAATTGGTGCGTTTTCCGATCACACCGGCGGGCGATACATCCTCTGCAACAACAACTTTAGAGTTGAATTATGGCTATTTCCGGGTAGCCTCTCCAGGAAACGAAACGCCTCAAAAAGCCAATGTGGGTATCTCTTCCTGCACGGTACGAATTGCCCCGGTAAATCCGGTGTTTGATGTGAGTTGGTCGGTCACCAAACCTCGATCGGCGACACAATCCCTGGAAATCGTTCAACCCGGGGATATCATTCAAGTCGCGCTAGAGGTCGAAGAAGGCAGTCGGATTCAAGAGGTCAATTTTGATTACCGTTTTTCGCGAGAAACCTTGAACTTTCTTGGAATAACCTTAGGAAAAGCCTGGAATCCCGAAATTCCTACTCTTCATACTTTTACCATCCCACAACGGGCCAATGAGCAGGAGGTGGTTGAAAATCAAACGATCATCGCGGAACAAGCAGGAGCCTGCCGGGATGAGAAAAGCCATTTGGTCTTACTATTTTTCGAAGTAAAAAATGAAGGTATAATAGAAGTTGAATTTCCTTCCCTTCAAGTTAAAGGCCACAGAGGGCAAGAATTGGAGATGGAAATTCAAAACCAAAAAATTTTCGTGCATCCTAGAGAATAGAAAAGGAAGAAATAGGCTATTTGAGTTATGATATAAATGTCATAAAATGTAAAAAGAATAGTACTAAGGTTGAACATTCTTCTATTTTGTACGAACATAATCTTGTGATAATTTGATTTAATATTTTCTTATTTAAATAGGTGTCTCAATGAATCAGCTACCAGAAGAACAACCACGTTACGTCATTGATGAAGACCAAAAGAGCGAAAGCAAAATATTACCGGAAGAACAAGCCCGCGCCCTAAAAAAACTTGTAAATAATGCGGGGCACTTCCTGGATGGGGAAGAACGAGAAGTTTTGCACAAACTCCTAGAAAAGTTGGACCGGGAAACTGAGCGGATTCGCTCACTGAAAAAAATGACCGTTGGCGAAAAACCGCTGGACGAATATCTCTCGGAACATCAGCAGAAAAAGAAAGAAAACCATAAAGCCGCGAACAATGATGGTGAAGAAGAATCTGAAGCCCCTCCCAGGGAAAGAAAATCAATCCAGCATGTGGTAGGATTTAAACCTGAAGAAGTGGTCAAGCGGTATATTGAATGCTGGAATCAACAAAAATTCGGCGCTGAATATGATTGTTTTAACCCTGACTTTATCAATACCGATCGTGAATCCTATGTAACAGCACGGCAGAAATTCTATCAGCAGCAAATGGGACAAGGGGGTATGAGAATCGATTTTGATGATATCGAAAGTTGTAATGTGATTGGAACTGAAGCCGAAGTCGTAGCCACCAAAACGATTCAACAAGGAAATCGCAAACCTCAACAAGAACGTGATCTTTATCGTTTGAAATTAATTAATGGGCGGTGGCTTATCGATTACGTGGAACAACTTTAAGTATCCTTCTTCAAAAAAAGCGCAAAAACACCCTGTGTTTCAGGGTGTTTTTTTATAAAAAGAAGGCGATCGAATGAACAACGACCGCCTTCTTTCCGGTTAGCTGTTGGGATTGGAAAGCCAGGAGAGCATCTATAGGCAAAAAGCCCTAACTGACTCGTGAAATCAACCTGTTTCGAAGTCTGAGTTCAAGCGTTTAATACCCTTTATCTTCAAAATCAAGTTAATTCGTACCAACCTTGGAAAAGAGGACTGGGGAGTCTTAGCTCTCCTCACCTCCGCAGCCACCTGCGCTTGGGTAACAAGAACTACCGTCATTAAGCATCAGTGGACCACCTCCTTTCTACGCTACAAACAAATCTAGTAAAAATACGCTTTTTGTCAAGGTAGAATGAGTTCTTTCCGATTTATTTTCACCGAAATCAGAGAAAAGCACCCCCTATTTTTGGATTATACAAAAAAACCCCCTATGCAAAGCATAGAGGTGACAAATCATTATGCGTGTGAAATTTGGCCTATTTCTTTTCTTTGATGACCATCTCTTTCATATATTTTCCAGCTTTGAATTGTACGATATTCCGAGCAGGTACGACGGCTTCTTCTTTCGTAACAGGATTTCGGCCAACTCGTGCGGGGCTACGTTTCATTTTGAAGGTCCCAAAATCCCGGATTTCTATTCTTCCCTCCTCGACTAATTTCCCAATAAAAACGTCGAACGTGGTCTCTACAATGGCACGAATGTAGTTTTTATTGATGGGCTCGCCTTCTTTTCTCAATTTTTCTGCAATGACGTTAATGATTTCTTTCTTTGTCACAAGTTCCCTCCTCTCTCCCTACTCCACAGTGATACACATATCTGGGTAAAAAAATACACAACGTTACACAAAAACAAAATAATATTTAACGAGTAAATTATAACTAAAGAGAGGAGTATTCCGCAATTAGAAATAACCTTAAAAATTGTAAGGTATCTTCCTACATTTTTTGCACTTATTTGCTTTATAATTACTGGAAGGAAATATTAGAACACAAAACAATCGAAAGAATTAAAAGGAGGAAAGAACAAATCTATCGATTTAAAATCACAATAATTCATCCTCTTCATGCATTAAACTCTGGGGATTCTTTCGATCCTTTCACGGGCGAGCATGGATAAGGGATCAATGGGACTTTCTTTGTGTCGTACTTCGAAATGAAGATGGGGGCCAGTAGAATGGCCCGTCTGACCGGATAGGGCAATATCCTGATTCGAAGTAATGTTATCCCCGGCTTCGACTAAAATCTCAGATAAATGCCCATAACGAGAGATCATATCATTGCCATGATCGATCTCTACCATGAGACCATAACCACCGCGATTCCCTGCAAAGGTAACAGTTCCGGAATCAATTGTCTTGATCGATGTCCCCACCGGGACAGCGATATCCACTCCTGTATGGAAACGCTCCCCTTCTAGTATGGGATGATCACGCATACCAAATTCTGAGGTAATACGCCCCTGGGTAGGTGGATAAAGATGATTAGACCCGCTTAATACCTCTTGTTTTGGTTTTTCTTGAGTATTCTCTAAAGCGGGAGATAAATTCAAACGAGTCCCGGAGTAAATTAAATCCGGATTGGAAATACCATTCGCAGATGCAACCGATTGTACCGTTTTATATAACTCACTAGAGGTAAAAGAAATTCCATGATCTTTCATGAAACGAGCCACAATTTCCGAAAGCGTATCCCCTTGACGTACGGTATACTCAGCGGTGGTAGAAGTGTCCTCCTTATCAACAACGTTTACCTTTTGGGGATCTTGAGCTGCGTTCGTGGGTTCTTCTCGGGGTTCTGTCGTCTCAGGCTTGGCGGGCTCAGTTTGATCTATTGAAGTCGTTTCTACTTTTAATGGATGGCGGCTCATGAGATCACGCAAAGAATTGGCTTCCAAAGATTTGTGGGCTTGAGTCTGCCTCGGGTTGGTGTGATTTTCTTCTGGTGCAATATGATGTTTGATTTCGATAGAGGATGAATTTTGTGATTGCGTTGTAGAAGGAGTTGAGGGAGTAGGATGTTCCCGAGGTTGTCTCGGTTTTGAGAGTGAAGAGTCTTTCAAATCGTCAGGAGTCAAAAAAGGGGTAGGCTTCTGATTCACTTTCTCCGAAAGAACTTTATCGAAGCCCTCCTCCCCGACTTCGTTCTTCTTTTGAACTTTTTTATAGGGAGAGCGATTCGCAAGAGGTGAGACATCATTGGGATCTATGAATATATCTACCATATTCCCTTTACTCCTCCTAAAATTGCGGCAGAGAAATTAGTCTTAGTGTGTATCCTAATTCTCTTCAACCACGAGTAAGAGGTTGCTTCTTCACAAGAGCGACTTCCGACAAAAGATTAGACAGAGAAACGGAAGTTAATCATATCTCCATCTTGAACCACGTAATCTTTACCTTCAAGACGGAACAGCCCTTCTTTCTTCACCTGATCGATAGAACCAAGACGATAAAAATCATCAAAAGCAATCACTTCGGCCCGAATGAAACCTCTTTCAATATCACTGTGTATTTTACCAGCAGCAGGTTGGGCTGTCATACCCACGGGAATCGTCCAGGCCCGGACTTCATCTTCGCCATAGGTCAAAAAAGAATGTTGCCGTAAGATGCGATACGATTCTTGAATCACCTGATCCCGGGCGGCGCCTTCCATCCCGGCTGCTTGGAAATATTCATTCCACTCTTCTTGAGGGAATTCATGCAAATCGCATTCCAATTGTGCATTCATCACCACTTTAGGGACATTCCAACGTTGGCAAGTTTCATCGAGCTGCTGAATCCAGGCTTGCTCACGTTCTTCCGTTAGGTCAGAAACATTCGCCAAAGCGAGCATTTGTTTCCCTGAAAGAAGCCCGTAGGGACGAATATATTGATCAACTTCCTCTTGGGTAGGCTCGGTGAAAATAATAGGTTGATCGGCTTCAAGCGCTTCTTTGAAACGAAGTAGAGAACTTTTTTCCCGTTCAAATTCTTTTCGTTTATCGGCTTGTTTATTCCAATTATCTTCAATACGTTGTAGACGATTTTCTATAATCACCAAATCCGCTAAGCAAAGTTCGGTAATCACTGTATCGAGATCGCTGGCAGGATCGACTTCCCCTTCGGGATGAGGTACGGAACTGGTTGAAAAAGCACGTACTACAATCAACAACGCCTCCATATCCCGCAAGTTACCAAGAAAGCGGTTACTAAAGCCTTTTTCTTGTCCTGCGCCTTTGGTTAAGCCAGCGACATCAGTAAATTCAACGGTAGCATAGGTGACTTTTTTTGGTTTAAACTGGTGGGCTAAAAAATCCACGCGGGTATCGGGAACATGGGCTACACCCCGATTAGGATCCTTTTCCCCACCCGCAAGGGAAGTATCGGCGTGGCCGTGAGTAAGCGCATTAAAAACCGTAGTTTTTCCTGAGGTTGGTAAGCCAATGATTCCTATCTGCATGGAACACCTTCAATAACGATGTATTTAGCGTTAAAAAATATATCTCTTTAATGGGAATTATTTACCTGAATTGACTAAAGTAGGAAGTTTTTTCCCTAAAATTAGACCCGTTAGTGGTTGTAAGAATGTCATTATGAAAATGGACACATTATTCAAATGGTCCGTTCGGCTCGATCACAGCCTTGATCAAGCGGGCATCGTGCATCCCTTCAAACGCCTCGCGCCAGCGATCAATCGGCAGGCGTACAACCGCCATGGGGCTAACGTCCAGTTGGTTGATGGCCAACATTTTTAATACTTGTTCCCAAATATCCCAATTATGGCTAAACACTCCCTGCAAGCAAACTTCCTTATGAACCAAGGGATCAAGAGAATAATTAAAAGCTCCAGGTCCCCAGCTGACGCGCAAGATTTGTCCTGCAGGACGGACAATATCAATGGCATCCTTGAGAGATAAATTACGTCCTGAGGCATCAATGACTACCCCGATCCCCAAACCGTCCCCGATTTTGGGAACCACCTCACGAATATTCTGTTCATCAACAGAAACAATGTGGGTCGCTCCAAATGAACGGCCAACCTCCATCCGGGTGCGATCTCTGGACAAACCGGTCAGAATAATGGGATGAGCGCCACAAATCTGTGCCATTTGTACACACAGCAAACCTACAGGACCACAGCCTAAGACAGCGATACTAGTCCCTGGTCCGATATGCCCCCGCACAACGACAGCATGATACGCGACACAGGCTGGCTCACATAAGGCCGCCATGTGCAAGGATAGATTATCAGGTACACGATGAAGGCAACGAGCAGGAACATCGACATACTGGCACAAACCACCGTCACGTACCTGCCCAAACCCTTTTCGGTAGGGGCAGAGGTGGTAGTTACCGGTACGGCAATATTGGCATTCACCACAGATATAAGCAGCGGTTTCTGAGACCACCCGGTCACCCGGAGCAAAATCATTCACCCCTTCACCGACCTCCTCAATGACGCCGCTAAATTCATGTCCCATAATCACGGGGAGATTGACCGGCCAACTATGCTCATTGAGATATTGATGCACATCGGTCCCACAAACTCCTACCGCTGCCACACGCAACAATACATGGCCATGAGGAATCTTAGGAACTGGAACGTCCCTTAACTCTACGGAACGGTCTTTCAAAGCATATTGAACGATGGCTGCTTGATTCACGTGTACTTAACCTTTATGTCGTTATCCAAAAACATTGTTCCAGTGAAGGGGAAATAATGCAACCCTCTTATTCTCGGCTGGGAATGTATAAGAGATTGTAGATCGTATAGGCAAGAGATTATAGGTAAACCCAACTCAACGGTTGAAATTAGAAAAATCAGAGCAAATTGGGTATTTTAATCGAATTGCAAAGCGAAAATCAATATC
>CAYQOX010000005.1:91978-147259 GCA_964419335.1 uncultured bacterium
AATAAATTTACATTTCAAACACGGAAGAGTATAATTAAATAATGATTATGCAATCAACAATGTAAAATTTTATTACTACCTATTTCTTTGGAGATTGGAAATGGCCGAGTCTCGGGTTTTGATAGTAGACGATGAAGAAGCGGTTTTACAAATAACCAAAGCATTACTAGAGCACTTGAATTGCCAAGTCAATGTAGCAAGAAATGGTAAAGAAGCCCTGGATATTCTACGCAACAATCAAGATCAATACGAAGTAATTATTCTGGATTATAAACTACCCACGATGGATGGATTAGAATGCCTGCAAAAAATACGTACATTTTGCGATGTCCCCGTGATTCTTACCAGCGGGGCGGTCGAAGGTATAGACGAAACCATCTTGGAGCAGTATGGAGCGCAAGCATTGCTCTTAAAACCTTTTACTATGCAAGACGTGGAAACAAAGTTGAAGGAAGTCTTATAAAGCCTCCATCCGCAAATCACCTTCATCAAGAGGACCCTCATGTGAATAAAAAAATCCCTCACAGTAATTTCTCACCATGAGAGATTTCTTTCAATTCCAAACAGGATATAAAAGCTATTCGTTTGCCTCGTTCGACGTTTCTTCAACCTTTTCCGCCATCTTGGCCTGATCGGGTTCCTTCGCATAACGAGGATCCACTCCCTTCACGAGTTCAGGGCGTAATTTCTTACGGCGTGCGGGGATACGTGTACCCTTACCGGAACGTTCGCGCAGATAGTAGAGTTTCGCTCGACGAACCCGTCCACGACGTACAACATTAATGGACTCAATGCGAGGAGAATGGATGGGGAAACAACGTTCCACACCCACACCAGAAGAAATTTTACGTATGGTGAAAGTTTCACCGAGACCGGAACCGGCACGGGCAATCACAACGCCTTCAAAGACCTGGATACGCTCTTTCTCTCCTTCGACAACCCGGGTGTTGACACGAATGGTGTCACCCGCTTGGAAAAAGGGGAGATCATTGCGCATTTGCGAGTTTTCAAATGCTTTAAGGGCGGGATGTTCCATCATTCACTCCTTGTTCTATTTAAAATTTGTTTTCATTCAGAAAGTAAAAAAATTAGGTGCACAAAAGAGGTATTGTAATCGTTTTTTTATTTTGCGCAAAGCCTATCAAGGATAATTGCAGCCGCACTGCGTACCGAAAGATGATTATACTCCGTTACGCCGCAAATCGGCTCTAATACATAATCACAGCGACGGATAAATTCTCCAATTAAACCCCATCCTGTGCCAAAGAGTAATAGATAGGGAGAAGAATCGTCATTCAGTTTTTTTTTCATTTCTTCAAATCCAATCGAATGCTTCATGCTTTTAGCCGTAGTGGCAATCAAAGTAGGTTTGGTACCATGGACTGATTGAATGTCTTCAATACAGTCTTCCATATGTTCTTTAACCTCCATAATGGATAACGCATCTGTGCGAGTGCGATTGTATTGAATACCGTAATCACTACGCCAAAACCCCGCGATTCTTCCCGCTAGGTAAATCATCGTAGGAAGATGATTGACGACATAATATTTCTTAACCCCGTAGGTCATGCACGAGCGAGCGATGTCGTGTAAATCCAAAGGAGTGATCGAGGTAGTAATCACCTCCCCACTCTTTTTGTAAACAGGATAATGTAAAAGTGCCGTATAAAGCGGGGCGGTCATTGTTGGCCTTTCGATTTATTTCGATGTTGCTTCAGTAAGTAGGCTGAATATAAATCCGGACGGCGCTTCATCGTTCTGCGTGTGGCTTGTTCACGACGCCACAACTCAATTTCCGCATGATTGCCGCTTAGAAGTATTTCCGGCACTTGCATTCCCCGTACCTCGCGCGGACGTGTATACCGGGGACAATCCAATAAGCCCGTGGTGAAGGAATCTTCTTCTACTGAGGCACTTGAACCTACCACGCCTGGGATTAAACGCACCACCGAATCGACGATTACCATAGCGGGTAATTCACCCCCGGTGAGAACATAATCACCGAGGGAAATCTCATCGGGGTGGAAATAATCCAGTACCCGTTGATCAATCCCCTTATAATGGCCACAGACAAGGAGTAGATGTTCCTTTTGGGCGAATTCTTCGGCAATGGATTGGTTATAGCCACGTCCCTGAGGGGTGGTTACAATAAGATGGGTAGACTCCCCTTTTAAAGATTCGATCGCCTCGATCAAAGGCTCTGCCAGCATCACCATTCCATCGCCGCCGCCGTATTGCTCATCGTCGGTTTTGTGGTGACGATCATGGGTCCAATCACGAAGATTATGCACCTTGATATCCACATACCCAGCCTCTTGCGCCCGTTTGATAATACTTTCATGAAAGGGGCCATGAAACATTTCGACAAAAGTTGTGAGAATATCAATGCGCATTCTGTATCCCCCACGTGTGTAGACTCAACAACTATTCGTTGGTTTCATCCTTTGCAGGAGGAGAGACTACGATCATTTGTTCTTCACGTTTGACTTCTTTCACCACTTCCAAGCAAGCGGGAAGTAAGCGTTCATGGCCTTGGCGATCTCGAATCACCAGGACATCGCTTTCGCCGGTTTCGATAACTTGTTCAATTCGTCCCAATTCTTCACCGCTTTCGGTCACCGCTCGGGCAAAAAGAAAGTCCGATTCATAGAAATAATTCTCTTCCAGGGTGGGGAGGTCATCTTCATGAACCCAGAGAACTTTGCCAAGAAGAGGGGTTAATTGCTCCCGAGTATCAATACCTTCCAATTTGATAATCGGAGTTTTAATAGACCCACGAACCCATTCAACCTGATAAACCGAGTCAAGACCTTCAACATAGACTCGATCTAAGATCTCCAATAAATCGGGATCACCACTGAAAGATTTATACTTGAATTCACCTTTGAGGGCATGCGGTTTTACAATTTTGCCCAAATAAACTCGATCTTCAGGTACCGTTTTTTTTCGACGTCGAATGGGCATAGTTCAATCAATAAAAGCGGGTGAATGAATCATAAAACCGCGAAACGATAACACCCTTTGGGTTGAGTGATTTATTCGTCCTCTTCGGCAATCTCGATATGGGTACGAAGATTATCGAGTGAAGCTCGAGCAGACATGACTTGGCGAATCGCTTGGGCAGTACGCCCATTCCGGCCAATAATCTTCCCCATATCTTCTTGGTGAACATGGAGAGTGAACTCGATGGTTCCATCATCCAATTTTTTCTCGGTAATTTCGACATCTTCGGGATATTTGACCAATGATTTTGTCAGATAAATTAATAAATCTTTCATAGCCATCACTTTCTGGCTGTCAGAGCCAGGTCAATTTCCTCCGCTGAATAGATAGGGGTTCATTAGGAAGATTTATCTTCTTCGCTAGACACTTCGGTTGCTTCGGCAGCCGGTTTTTCAGTTTCGGTTACTTCGGGTTGAGGTTCAGGGGCTGTTTCGGTTTTTGCTTCAGACTCTACAGTCTCTTGAAGCGGAGAAACAGGTTCTTCCGTACGGGTTTCGGGAATATCGTCAATTCTGGTATTCTCTTCGGATGCGAGAATCGATTTATAAGAGCCATCTTTAAAGCGGCCAAGAATACCGTAATTTTTTAATAAAGAGCGGGCGGTTTCGCTCAGCTGCGCCCCATTTTCTAACCACTGATAAATATCTTTTTCTCGTAAAGACACTTGGGCTGGTTCTTTTACGGGGTCATACCAGCCAATATCAGCAACCGTCTTGCCATCACGGCGCCAGCGTGAATCCACAACCACCAAGCGATAGAAAGGCAAGTTTCTTTTGCCCATCCGTTTCAATCGAATTTTGAGAGCCATTCAATGTCCTCCTAGTTAGAAATGTATAAATAAATTAATGGTTAATCAATTACATGTCAGGAAACATGCCACGCATGTTTTTCATTTTTTTCATCATTTTTTTGTTCATTTTGGATTTTTTACTCTTGCCTTTGCCTTTTTTCTTCCCGCCCCCGGCCATAAAACTCATCATATCCTTGGTTTGGGCAAACTGCTTAAGCAGGCGATTGACCTCTTTCATACTGGTCCCGCTACCTTTAGCAATCCGGCGTTTGCGACTGCCACCAATCAGATTGGGCATTGCGCGTTCTTCGGGGGTCATCGAGAGAATAATAGCCTCGACATATTTCATCTCACCTTCGCTAAGGTCGAGATTTTTTGCCATCTCATTGCCACCCATTCCGGGAAGCATCGACATGAGGCTGCCCAGACCGCCCAAATTTTGAACCTGACGTATTTGTTTCAAAAAATCATCAAAAGTATACGTTTGGTCCATAATTTTTTGCTGCATTTGCATGGCTTCTTCTTCGTTTATGGTACTTTGGGCTTTTTCAATAAGAGATAACACATCGCCCATTCCCAAAATGCGGGAAGCCATCCGTTCGGGAAAGAAATATTCCAAATCTTCCAGTTTTTCACCCACACCGGCATAAAGGATCGGTTTCCCGGTAATTTGGCGGATCGAGATCGCCGCACCACCGCGGGTGTCACTATCCAACTTCGTCAAGATCGTACCGTTAATGCTTAATTGTTCATTGAATTGCTGGGCTTGATTGACCGCATCCTGCCCCACCATGGCATCGACAACAAAAAGAATATGGGTTGGTCGCCAAGAGCGTTGGATGCGTTTTACCTCGTTCATCATGTCTTCATCAACATGAAGACGTCCGGCGGTATCGAGAATGACCACGTCATTCCCTTCTCGTTTTGCATGTTTAGAACTTTGTTTGGCGATATCCACTGGATCGGTATCGGTGCCCATCTCAAAGACAGGCATACCTGCTTGTTCGCCAACCACCTGAAGCTGCCTCACAGCAGCGGGACGATATACGTCGCCGGCACAAAGCAAGGGCTTACGACCTTCTTCCTTGGCCAGTTTCATCGCCAATTTGGCGCAGGTGGTCGTTTTACCGGAACCTTGGAGACCCACCATCATGATGCGAATATCGCCGCTGGGAGGAATTTCCAGTTTTTGCTCTTTGCCGCCCAGCAAGGCGGTAAGTTCTTCGTTAACAATTTTGACAACCTGTTGCCCAGGTTCCAAACCTTTGAGAATCTCAGCGCCGGTAGCGCGTTCTTCAATACGCTTACAAAAGTCGCGCGTCACCTGGTAATTGACATCAGCTTCAAGTAGAGCCTTACGGACTTCACGCAGAGCGTCCTTGATTTGGTTTTCGTTCAGGTGTGCTTTCCCGGTCAAGTTACGGAAAATATCTTGAAAGCGACTCTGTAAATTTTCAAACATATAAAACCTCGTGTTTTGTTTCCAGAACTTGGTTTTAGTTTTCAATCAATTGGAGCAGATGTTGAATCTTCTTACGCAAAGGATTGGTATCAAATAGGATATCATCATCCAGCATTTTGGTGATCGTTCTTAGTTCAGCTCGTATTGTTTCTAGTTTCATCGATGATTTGGCTAGGCTGGAATGGGTATTACGCTGAGCGACCAGCCCCAAATGTTCCTCAAACTTTTCCAACGCCTTTTTACCATGTTGAATCGCGTCGTGAACCGCTTGACGTGAGATATTTTCACTTTCTGCAATTTCACCAAAGGACAAATCTTCATTATAATGAAGGTCTATAAAGTCTTTTTGTCTTTCGGTTAAAAGACTGCCGTAGACTTCAAGCAAGCGGGAAAGAATGTATTTTTCTTTTAAACTTTTTTCAACGCTCGAGTTCGCATCCATCGAGCCCTTACTTTCTAACCTTTAAAGTTACTGCTTACACCCAATTACGTAAAGAGAAAATCCTTGACAGGATTATATACTTGATTTGTTAAGCGTCAAGCGTTTCACAAATCCAATAAATGAATTACCGCTTGTAATTCCCGGCTTAACACAAAGAAGAGTTTCCAGACCTTTGAGGAAAAAGGAGTTCCACTTATACTGTGTTAGGTAATTCCACGATAATTTTATCAAACAATTATGATAATAAAATAACATAGAGGAGAAAAGCAAAGTGGCTCTTGAAAAGAATCTTCTAGGCGTTGTGCATACAACCCTGTTTTCCGGACCGGGTAACACAAACTCTGTCATGCGCGGCGAAGGACCTAAAGAGTATGTCCTCAATACACTCCAATGGCTCATCGATGATCCACATTTCAAATCACTTGAAATTACTAAAATTAAGTCGCGTTCGGTGCGAAAAGAAGTGAAGCAAAGGCTGGATCAAGCACGCACCACGGGGCAATTGTCCGAAGTGGTGTATTCAGCCCAGCCGGTACAGCTAATTAATGAAGACCGCATCGTGGAACCCTCGGATATTTCTTCTTTGGACGAGAATGAACGAAGCAAAGCGGTAGAACGTTTAAAAGCTTGCGTCGAGGAAGCCATTGAACTTGGATGTGATAAGTTCGCTTTTTACAGTGGGAAAGACCCCGCAATTCTACAAAGACTCGAAGGATTCCAAGCGGATACCACACGCCAAGAGGCTTTATCGCAATTGCGGCGTTCAGTCCATGAGGTTTGTGAATATATTGAAAGTCAAAGTCATCCGATGATTCCCGTATTGGAAGTCTTTGACTACCGCGTAAATCCCCAAGGTACTGGATTTTTTAAAGAATCACTTATCGGGCCTGCCGATCGCGCAGAAATGCTGGCTGAATATGTACGTAACTATTATGGACATAAGCAATTTGGCTTAATGATCGATACGAGTCATGCGATGATATCCAACGAGGGGCCGGATACGCTAAAAAAGTTGGCGCCCTATCTGGCACATTTTCATGTCGCCAATGTAGTGTTAAATCGTAACAATCCCGATGGTGATGCCCGCTACGGCGATGTACATCCCGCCTTTCATGTCCCTGATAGTGAGGTAACCAATCCGGTATTGGGACAATATTTAAAGGCTCTAGTTGAATCTGAATATGAGGGAACGATCTCCTTTGAAATCAAACCTTTCGGTAGTGAAGTTCCTACTGATATTGTTGGAGCCGCAAAATCATTGCTATTCGGTGCGCGCAACCGCATCGATGTGAACTATGCCCTGCGAAAAAATTTCAAGTTTCAAACACGCCGCTTCTTTACCGACGATCTTTGGGATCGACTTTCAGAAATGCGGGTTAAAAATCCCAAGTTGATTAATGAACGCATGACGGCGCGCAAACAGCGTGAGGTTCTCGCTCCGAATGGGAAACTTACTATCTTGGCGGCAGACCATCCCGCACGGATGGTAACCAACGTAGGTGAGGAAAGCACGGCTATGGGCGATCGCTTCGAGTACATTGGACGCTGTGCCCGAGTGATGATGGCCTCGGAAATCGATGGAATCATGGCAACCGCCGATGTAATTGAAGACCTCGTGTTGATCGATTCAATATTTCAAGATAAGCATGGTAAAAGTTTTTTGGATGAAAAAGTGTTGATCGCTTGCATGAACCGTAGTGGTTTGGCAGGTGCACGCTATGAAATGATGGATCGCATGACAGCCTATCGCGATGTGAAGAAGATCAAAGATCTAAAACTTGATGGTGCAAAGATGCTCATGCGTTTGGCGGTTCCCGACCCTTATGATCGCTATTGTATCCAAACCATGGAAGAATGCGCGCGGTGCATTGAAGCATGTAATAATTACGACATGCCAGTGTTTATGGAACCCCTTCCCGTGCGTCAAGTGGATGGGCGTTACAGTGTGATCATGAACGCCGATGATCTCATCCGGGTGATCGGGGTGGCTTCTGGACTCTCCCATTCCTCGGCGAATATGTGGATGAAAATCCCTTATGTAGATAATTATCACCGGGTTGCACAATCGTTTTCAGGACCCATTTTAATGCTGGGGGGCGAAGCTCAAGGGAATCCGATTAATGTGATCGAGCATTTCGTGCGTGGTCTGGGCGAAGGTGAAAACGTTCGCGGTGCTATGGTGGGACGCAATGTTCTCTTCCCTGGCGATGATGATCCCGCAGCGGTAGCCCAAGGGATTTGCGATATTGTACATAAAGGGATTTGCGCTAATACAGCGGTGATGAGCATTTCAGAGCATCGGGGCAAAGATATGGATCTTCTCCCGCAAGAATAAATGAGAACGTTTTGAATCAGGTAAACATATAGAATGGATTATCTTAATACCATAGAACAATTACGATCCCCTCAACGACCGCCCGCTTTGGTGAACGCAGTGGGTTATCTCCTATTTCGAGAAATGCGTATTGATCCCACCAATCCTTATTGGAATCGTGGCGATCGGCTCGTATATTCCGAGCGATTTGAAGATACGATCAAGGATGGTTATCAACTTTTGGGATGTTCTCCAGAAGCCGTACCAAGAGGTGGAATCCAAGAGGCCTTTGATGCCTTACGCTCGATAACCTATCCCCAACGTCTCTTTGCTTTAATTGATGGCGTGGATAAGGATCAATTCCCTAAAGTGGATGATTCACTTCGCGAGCGTATCGTGGTCATTTGTCCTGAAGTTCCGTTGGATGAACATCGTTGGTGCGTGCAATCTTGCGAAGACGGAGAATCCCAATCGCTTGCACAACTATTTCAAACAAGCCAAAAGCCACTTTGGATCATCTCACCCATCATGGGACGCTCGCTTCTAGAACCTAGCCGCAAAACCTCCCCGCCACCCTTGGCCGATCGTATGAGCAAACTTGGTACAGAAACCGCGTTTGATGTACTTTCTCAAGTGAATGCATTAGTAGCCCAGGGGCGCGATATTATCTCGTTCGGCTTGGGAGAACCGGATTTTGATACACCCAGCCATATTAAGGAAGCGGGTAAGCAGGCTATTGATCAGAATGAGACGCATTACTCGCCTAGTGCGGGAATTGCCCCCCTGCGTGAAGCCATCGCTCAATACATTCAGCGTACCCGCAGGATTCCAGTGGATCCTGAGGAAGTGGTGGTAACCCCTGGCGCCAAACCAGTGATGTTTGATGTGATGATGGCGCTGGTGAACCCCGGGGATGAGGTGATCTACCCCAATCCTGGCTATCCCATTTACGAATCGGTGATCGACTGGGTAGGGGGAATCTCGGTTCCTTTACCCTTATTAGAAGAGCGCAATTGGGAATTTTCCTTTGAAGATTTGGCGCGCTTGGTTTCACCAAAAACAAAGATGATTGTGCTCAATACACCGGGTAATCCTACCGGGACGATGTTGGGTGCTTCATTATTGCGTGATATCGCCAAACTGGCGGTAGAGAATAATATTTGGGTGATCGCGGATGAAGTGTACTCACAAATCGTCTTTGACCAGGAGTTCCATTCGATTGTAAGCTTTCCAGGAATGAAAGAGCGAACCATCCTCGTGGATGGATTCTCTAAAACATACGCGATGACAGGTTGGCGCTTAGGCTATGGGGTCATGCCTCGTGATCTGGCAGAACATATAGCTAAGATTGAAACGAACATCGACAGTTGTACCTGCACATTTACCCAAATCGCGGGTGTGCATGCGCTGCAAGGGCCCCATCATGAATCGAATCATATGGTAAAACAATTCCAAGAGCGCAGCCGGGTTATGGTGGATGCTCTGAATAATATTGATGGCGTACGCTGTCTCCCTGCCCAGGGTGCATTTTATGTCTTTCCCAATGTCACGGGCGCATGCCGCCGTTTGGGAATGGGTACAGCCAACGAGTTACAGCAAGCGCTTTTAGAACAAGCGGGCGTCGCGGTTCTTCCCAGAACTTGCTTTGGCCGTAAAAACACAGGAGAAGATCAAGAGTACCTGCGCTTGTCCTTCGCTACTTCTATGAGCAATATCCGCGAGGGAATACGTAGGATGAAGCAATTTATCGAACGTTAAAATCCCACCCTTTCTATTTAGTATTGGATAAACAAGATGGCGACTTTGCATATACGAGTTCCCTGCTCCAGCGCTAATCTGGGTCCTGGTTTTGATACCCTGGCAGTAGCGCTGGATTTTTACAATGAATTTCAAATCACGATCAACGGTGATTCAAAAATTACCTTGGAGCCCAACCAGGGACTTGATAAGAATATGATGGACCTGTGTTTGGAAATGTTTGACGCAGTGGTCGCGAAGTTCAAAACCAACACAGGACTTACGGGACCTGGCTTTCATGTTCATATGAAGAGTAATGTTCCTATCGCGCGTGGGTTGGGTAGCAGCGGGACCATGCGTTTAGCAATTCTCTTCGCGTTGAATGCGATGACCCAGGCACGGATCAATAATCAGACCTTGGTGAAATGGGCGGCAGAATTGGAAGGTTGTACCGACAATGTCGCGGCCTCGTGTTTTGGTGGATTAGCAGCTTCGGGAATCGTGCATGATGATTTGGTGTGTTACCAGTTCGATGTACCCGAGGATTTGTTTTTTGTCGCGGTCTATCCTTCAAACTCGGTGGAGACCGACAAAGCGCGGGATCTTTTCCCCGAGAAAATCGAGCGTCAGGATGCGATTTTCAATTTAAACCGGGGTATACTTTTAACTATGGCGATGGCCGCGGGTGATTATAAACACCTCGGTTATCTTTTCGAAGACCGAATCCATCAACCTTATCGACAAGCAAATATCCCTGCTCTTCACCCCTTGTACGAGGTCATCGAGGCGGCTCAAAAGAAAGGGGCCTTTGGCGGATATTTGAGCGGTTCGGGATCAACGATGATGGCGGTTACGCTGGTGAATGCGGATGAAGTTGCCAAAGCAATGGTAGAAACCTTCAACCAACATGGAATGAAAGCCGAGTCGCGGATCATGAAAGCGGATAACCAAGGTTTGACCCTGAGCGTTTAATCTCCCACACAAAAAACCATTCCGACCGAAGCCGGAATGGTTTTTGTCATGCGCGACACCTTCCTCCCCAACTGCTTCTCTGGGTCCCCATTTGCGACGAAAGGCTCTTTTGGCCTTTCTGACCCTAGGGCTTTTCTTCAGCCCTTTGATATAAGGTGTCGCCATAAAATAGATCGATTAATTCCAAGATCATGACGAGTATACGAAATTTTTCGTTAGATGTAAATACTTTTTTTCAAAAAAATTAAAAATTTTTTATGAAAGCGCCGCCCACAAAATCGGGGTGAGATAATGTTATTTACGCCTAGCCTGCCAGGGACAAGCACTTCTATAGGGAGCTTCTCGTTATACTCACCATCCACCTGTTATAATGTTATTCTCGATCAAAACGAAGAACAGTGGTTTTTTCGAGGGAATTCACATCAAAGAAGCCTTTTTCGAGGCTCACTTCTTCATTGATCTTTACATCCATAAGTGACAATTTGGCTTTATCTCTAAAATCACCACTACGGGGTTCTTGGATAATAACCTCATTAGGCAGCCACAGCCCATTATGATTCTTGAAGTTCCGACACACGGTTCTCTGGTGGATACGATCATTTCTAACCAAGTCACATTGATTCCAATAGAAAGGGTTGTCATCGACCATCGTAAATTTCAACAATGAATCCGCATTATTGCGGCTATCCACAGAAACAGTTAATGTCATGGTCTCGTTATTATCTTTTTTCGTTTCTCTTCCAGAGATTTGTAATATATCACCCAGGAAGAGTTCTAAACCAGAGCCAAATCGCGGAAAATCTCTGCAAAGCAACCATCTTTCGGCAAAATTCGAGCCGGTGCGAACCTTCCCATCGCCGGGGGTGATCATATACCCGTTGTAGCCGTCAAAGATATAACAATGTTGGACGGGATTGCCTTCCGGCCGAATGATGTCTTTCCTGATTTTCACACCATCGGTGGTGTAAATATAAATGGCCTCGACCGATTGATCTTCCAACCGTTGGTTTCTTTGGTCTACGATTTTCTGCAATTCCTCATTGCTGACGTTGCGCCACTTATGAAGTTCCTTTTCAGAGAGTTCGTTATTCTTTCTTTTTTCGAGGATCGATTGAAAGAAATCTACTTCTTTTTGGAGTTCTTTTCTGCGTTCTTCCGATAATGGTTTGTTAAAAGTTTCAAACACTTGATATGTGATTTGGGTTTTCTCAATTTCGGCAAATTGACTTTTTAATTCCTTTACATATTCTGCCTTACTCATTTCTTGGCTATACATGAAGGGTACGCACAACAGGGTAATTAGGGTTGTTAAGGCTATTTTTTTCATTCTCTCATCTCCTTTTCTTTATTATTCATCTTCACAAAAATACACAACTTTTGACCAATAACCTATAAAATCACCTAACAAACAATTATCATAAGATTTTTTTGAATACTCTGTTTGTTGAATACATCTTCCTGTTGGTTCTACTTGATCTTCGCACTTCCTATCAACAACTCCACCATCACAAGTACCTGATAAATCCCATTTTTCAGTATCTGTTGTTCCAACATATGTGGGACATAATTCTGCATACCCCCATGTTACATCACAACAAGCTAAACCATCAAAATATATAAGCGTGTACTCACAATTCCCATCATCACATACATCTTCCCATACCCAACTTCTTTCTCTACAATCCTTGCACGCCGTGCCCCCCTTTTAAAACAAAAATACAAAAAATAATTAACACTAGAAATAAAAGTAGTATATTAATACTTTTCATAATAACAAATAACCTCCTTATATTATTTTACAAAAGATGTCCTACTGTTATTTTTTAAAATTAAATCACAAAAAAAACAAAATGTCTACAACAAATCACAAAAAATCCCACGGAGAATCACTCCATGGGATTATCGCTTTTTTTATAATCGAGTTACTTTTACCGGTCGCAATCCCCTAAAACAAGATCGATGGTACCAATGATGGCGATAATATCGGCGATCATATGCCCTCTGCTCATTTCAGGTAAGGCCGATAGATTCACAAAAGAGGGAGAGCGTAGCCGCAATCGTTTGGGATGAGCAGAACCATCGCCGACGACATAAACGCCAAATTCGCCTTTGGGCGCTTCGATCGGAGAATAGACTTCACCCTCGGGGGCTTTGACTCCTTCGGAAGCGAGAAGGAAATGATGGATAAGAGCTTCCATGGAGGTTTTGATGGTATCACGTTTAGGGAAAGAAATCTTGTTGTCCTCAACTTTGATCGGACCATCGGGGAGTTTATCCAAAGCCTGCTGAATGATGCGCCGGGCTTGGCGCATCTCTTCCATCCGTACCAGGTAACGATCGAAAGTATCGCCGTTTTCGCCTAGAGGGATATCGAAATCCAGCTGATCATACACCATATAGGGATTATCGCGGCGTAAGTCGACGTCCACACCGCTTCCACGCAAACAAGCCCCGGAGAGGCCAAACTGGATCGCCTTCTCGGCCGAGATCACTCCGATGCCTTCGGTGCGCATGCGCCAAATCTTGTTATTAGTAAGAAGGGTTTCATATTCCTCAATTTTTTTGGCAAAATCATCGAGGAAGGATTGCACCATTCTTTTAAAGTTGGGGGGTACATCCACAGAAACTCCGCCAACCCGCATATAGGAAACGGTAAAGCGCGCCCCGCAGACTTCCTCAAAGATATCATAGATGGCTTCCCGTTCGCGGAAAGTATAGAGAAAGACAGACATTGCGCCAATATCAAGCGCGCTGGTTCCTAACCAGAGAAGGTGAGAAGAAATGCGGGCTAGTTCGCATAAGATTACTCGAATATATTGAGCACGTTCGGGAATTTCCAAGCCGATCAATTTTTCAACCGCGAGCACTAAGGCGGTGTTATTGGACATGGGTGAGAGGTAATCGAGACGGTCGGTGAAAGGGATAAAGCGATGATAGCCTTTGGCTTCCGCCAATTTTTCCATCCCGCGATGGAGATAGCCAATATCGGGTATAACGTTAACAATCTCTTCTCCATCAAGTTCGAGCACTAAACGTAAGACCCCGTGGGTGCTGGGATGTTGAGGGCCCATATTGAGCACCATATGCTCTGAATGGGCATCTTTGATTTTTTGGGATATATGAGAATCAGTTTGGAATTCTAATTTATACGACATTTTCCTTTAGTCTCATTCGTTGGATTTATTCATCAGCTAATTGTTTTTTGATATATTCGTAAGGTTCCTGGTCACTGACGGGATAATCTTTGCGTAAAGGATAGCCTTCCCAATCCTCGGGCATAAGGATACGGCGAAGATCGGGATGCCCTTCAAAATGAATGCCGAACATGTCGTAGCATTCACGTTCATGCCAGTCGGCGGCAATCCAAACGGAGGTGACAGAATCAATCACGGGATGATTTTCGAAAATCGGTGCTTTTAGACGAATGCGCTGTTTCGTTACGGTCGAAAACAGATGATAAATGACGTGAAAGCGGGGATCCACTTCCTGCATTTCACGGAGATGATCTACGGCGGTGAGGTCGGCAAGGTAATTGAATTGCAATTCGGGATGATCCCGCAAAGTTTCGCATATCTTTACGATATCTTCTTTTTTTACATAGAGAGAAAGTTCACCACGAAACTCAGTGAAACGATCGATTGACTCCTGGAAAAGTTGGGGGACTTTTTCCTTGAATTCATCAACTGGAGGCGAAACAATGGGATAGCTCATGGTACTCCTTATTCGATTAAAGACTGCGTCAGAAAGACTCTGCTGTAATTAGTTCTGCATTTCCTGCATTTTTACGGGAACGCGATTTTCTTCTTTCGATTCACCAATAACGGTAGGCGTCATTTCTTCGCGGGGCTTCCCTAACTTCATATCGTTAATTTTTCGTTGAAGCTGCATAACCCCGTAAAGCAGCGCCTCGGGACGCGGGGGACATCCAGGGACATAGACATCCACGGGAATAACTTCATCGACGCCCTGAACAACGCTGTAAACGTTAAACATGCCTCCACAGGAGGCGCAGGCACCCATAGAAATGACCCATTTAGGCTCTGCCATCTGATCGTAGACCTTGCGAACTACGGGGGCCATCTTCTTCGTTAAGGTGCCGGCGACAATCATTAAATCTGCCTGCCGGGGGGAAGCCCGGAAGACCTCAGCACCAAAGCGGGCTAAGTCATAGCGGGAAGCTCCGGTGGCCATCATTTCGATGGCGCAACAAGATAATCCCATGGTTAAAGGCCAAATGGCGTTTTTGCGTGACCAATTTACTACTTTTTCAACGGTGGTGGTGACAACATCACTACCGATAAGATCGACTAACTGGTTTTCTGCCCCCATTCTAAAACTCCTTTCTTCCAGACATAGGCCAGAGCGAGGACCAAGACTGCGATAAACAGCCCCATTTCGAAGAGGCCAAGCAGGCCAAGGTCTTTAAAAATCACAGCCCATAAAAACAAAAAGACCACTTCAATATCGAAGATGACAAAGACCATGGCAACGAGAAAAAATTTTACATTAAAACGTTCTCTGGCACTTCCTACGGGCGGCATGCCGCATTCATAGGGGTCTAGTTTCTCACTCTTGTCGATTCGGGGTCCGATTAAGAAAGAAAAGAGGACCGTTCCTCCGACAAAAGCGATGGCAAGCATGGCCATTAATAAGATGGGTAGATAATCAAGTAACAGCATTCGCCCGGTCCTTATTAGTGTATTATTTATCCAAAAATGATATTGTTGATACAGTATATCAACCTATGAGAAGCAAGGCAAGAAAAGGTAGAATAGAAAACCAAGTTTCATCATTTTGCTCATAGCCACTATGGCTTCCTTGGGCATGCAAGTAGAATAATCCAAGCCGAATAATGAATTCTACTCAAGAATTGATTATAGGTACGCTATTATCAATTATGAAGGAATTTATCTATGCATTACGACCAGTTGCTCATTCTTGATTTTGGTTCACAATACAGCCATTTGATTGCTCGTAGAATTCGAGAACTGGATGTTTACTGTGAGTTACACCCTTGTACTATGAAGATTGAACAAATTCAACAGATGAGTCCCAAGGGAGTCATTCTATCGGGCAGCCCATGCTCTGTTTATGAGGAAGGTGCCCCTCATGTGGATGAAAGATTGTGGGACTTGGGTGTGCCGATTTTGGGTATTTGCTATGGTTTACAGGAAATGATCTGGTATTTTCAAGGCGAAGTCGCCTCAGGGGCTAAGCGGGAGTACGGCCACGCCGAACTTAAGCAAATCAAGGAAAATCAATTGTTTCGAGGACTTCCAGAATTGATGACGGTGTGGATGAGCCACGGGGATAAAGTCCTGCGTTTACCCGAGGGTTTCGAAGATATTGCGCAAACAACCAACTCAGAACACGCGGCCGTCGCCCATCGCGGGCAGCCGTATTACGGGATTCAATTTCATCCCGAAGTGAGCCATACCCCTCAAGGGAAAGAGATTTTACGAAATTTTGCGTTAAATATATGTCAATGTGAAGCCAATTGGAGTATGGGTTCCTTTGTGGAAGATGCGATCGCGCGCATACGCAACCAGGTTGGAGATGGGCATGCGATCGGTGCCGTAAGTGGCGGGGTTGATTCTACCGTCGCCGCCGTACTCATGGACAGGGCGATCGGAGACCGCTTTCACGGTTTTCTCGTGGATAATGGTGTACTACGGCTCAATGAAGCGCAGCAGGTCATGCATCGTTTACGCGATCGATTAGGCATCAATTTGACTCGGGTCGATGCCAGCGACCAGTTTTTAAAAAAACTGGAAGGGGTGAGCGACCCCGAAAAGAAGCGTAAGATTATTGGCAATACATTTATTGAAGTATTTGAAAAGGAAGCGTCAAAGCACCATGATGCACAGTTTTTACTCCAAGGAACGCTCTATCCCGACGTGATCGAATCGATTTCCTTTAAAGGACCCTCAGCAACAATAAAAACTCATCATAACGTGGGTGGTTTATTGGAAGAAATGAAACTTCAGCTAATTGAACCGCTGCGTGAGTTATTTAAAGATGAAGTACGCCAATTGGGATTAGAATTGGGACTGGAGGAAGAGAGCGTGTACCGACAGCCCTTCCCGGGGCCAGGTCTCGCCATTCGCATCCTGGGCGAAGTGACCCGTGAGCGATTAGATATTCTCAGGCAGGCGGATGCAATTTATATTGATGAGATTAGGAAAGCCGGTTTATATCGTGAGATTGGCCAGGCTTTCGCCGTCTTATTGCCAATCAAATCAGTAGGCGTCATGGGAGACAGCCGAACATATGAGATGGTTGCGGGACTGCGGGCGGTACAAACGACAGATTATATGACCGCAGACTGGTATCCCATGCCTGACGAGGTATTGCGACGCACGGCGAATCGGATTATTAATGAAGTGCGCGGTATCAATCGAGTGGTCTACGATATTTCTTCCAAACCACCAAGTACGATTGAATGGGAATAAAAAAAAAACGTTTCTTAAAGTTTCCTATTGTAGACACACCTATCTTAAAACAAAAATCGCGTTTTAATGTTTTCCAAATGTGAAATCATTATTACAATCGACTCATTATGGAACAAACACCCAAACGCTTGCCTGTTGAATTGCCGGGATTTTCCGGCCCACTGGATTTATTGGTTCATCTTATTTCCAAGCATGAGATGGATGTATGCACCATATCTATATCCAAAATAACAGAAGATTACTTGGAGATTGTAAAAAAAGCAGAAAAAAAAGACCTAGACGAAGCAGGTGAGTATTTGGTTTTGGCAGCGGCCTTAATCCGGTACAAAGCCCGGGCGTTGATTCCCAAAGAAGAAGAAGAAATCGAAGAGGAAGAAATCGATGATCAAGTGATTGAACAGCGCCGGCGGGAATATGAACGTTTTCGAAGTTTGGCTGATCAATTACGGAAACGTGAAGAAGAAAATGCGGCGATTTTTCCCCGGGTAGGGACACCTCCGGAGGGGGAAGAAGAAACCATTGAGTATACGGAAGTTAGTGTTTATGATTTGCATCAAACTTTCAAGAAAATTATTGAAGAAATCGGGGATGAAGAATCCCATATCGTCGCGGGTGAACATTATTCTGTTGATGAAAAAATCCTAGAGATCGAAGCCTTGATATCTCATAACGAACAAATCGTTCTTTTAGAATATCTAAAGACGTTAACTTCAAAGTTAGAAGCCATTGTTGTCTTTTTGGCGTTACTGGAGATGATTCGTCTGCGAGAAATTCGCGCTACTCAGGAACAAATCCATGGAGAAATCGTATTGGTTCGGGGTGATCGTTTTAAAATGCCCCGTGACAACGATGACAATGAGTACGATGATGAAGAGGAAGAAGAGTCTTTCACTTAGGATGAACAAGAATAAATCATCGGTGAACGTAGATGAATCATAACAATAATCGGTAATAAGATTATGGAGATGGAGCAATTAGTCAGTACGGTTGAGGCCTTGATCTTTGTTTCTGGGGATCCCGTCCCTATGAAACGACTGAAGGATGTCTTGGAACTTGAAGATAATGAGATCAAGGAAGCCATAAAGCAACTAAGCAAACGCTATCAAGAAAGCGGTTCAGCCCTGCAGGTGATGGAAGTGGCCGGGGGCTATCAGTTGCGTACCCGCCCCACGTATAGCGTCTTTGTTAATCGCTTTTTGGAACGGAAGAAAAAGACCTCATTGAGTGGACCTGCGTTGGAAACGCTTGCTATTATTGCTTATAAACAACCAATCACTCGGGCGGAAATCGAAGCAATACGCGGAGTTGGTATTGACGGGGTATTAAAATCATTAATGGATAAGCGGCTGGTACGCGTTGCCGGGGTGAAGGAAGTACCCGGCCGCCCCAATGTATATGGGACTACCAAGCGATTTTTAGAATATTTTGGGATTGTATCCTTAAAAGATTTGCCTCCGATCGAAGATATTTCTGATACCTTTTCGAGTGTCGAACCAAAGCCTGAAAACAAACAAGAAAGTCAACCCGAGACAGAACAGCAAAATGTAGAGCCGAATCAAAACGAAGAGCAAGAAGAGGATCAGAAGAAAAATCAGACATCCAACACCTCCCAAGAAGAAGCCTCATCTACCCCAAATGAATAAGAACGAACATTCGATTCGTCTGAACAAACTCCTGGCTCAGCATGGACTTTGTTCTCGCCGAAAAGCGGATGAGTGGATCGCTGCGGGGCGTGTGTCCATTGATGGGATCGTTTGTAAAGAACTTGGAGCCACTGTGGATCCAGAAAAACAAACGATCCGTGTCGATGGAAAAATCCTCAAAGAAAAACCCGCCTCCCTCTATTTGGCCCTGAATAAACCAGCAGCTGTGATGACAACAAAACATGATCCTCAAGGAAGATGCACGGTGATGGAGTTTCTTTCAAAGGAACACCTTCGAGCGGGAGTTTTCCCGGTGGGAAGACTGGATTATGAGTCAGAAGGATTGATTATATTTACCAATGATGGAGATTGGAGTCAGAAGTTGCTGCATCCGAGTCATTTGGTATGGAAGACGTATGAAGTACAAACCGATGAAGTCTTAACGTCTGGAAAGAAGGATAGACTTAAAAAAGGGGTGAAAGTGGATCGTAAAAAAACCCTGCCGGCTAAGGTTTATCAGAAAAAAGAGCAAAAAGAAAAGAATATTTTCATTCTCGCGATTCGAGAAGGGCGAAATCGCCAAGTTCGAAAGATGTGTGAATCGGTAGGGCTTAAAGTTAAAAAATTAAGGCGCTTGTCTGTTGGCCCTATCCATTTAGGTTCGCTTCCCCTTGGGCAATATAGGAAGTTGACCAAGGAGGAAATTCAAAAAGTATTTCATTTTTCCTAGATTTCGGATACTTCTATTAAGATGGTAGAACTGAGGGGTCATCATTGCTCTTGAATTGATTTCGCATTGAGTATAATGAAAAAAGAATAACAAATTAGAGAAAAACCGATTTTTGGGGTTGAATTTGGGGATTGCATCCAAAAGAAAATGTTTTCACGTTAATTTTAATGTTGTTATTCAAGATCATTTGAGATAAAAAAGTAAATAGGATATTCAATTTTCTTTTTTATGATGGAGTTTAAAAAAAAGAGCCACCTGTAAACCAATTTTTTTTTACGGGGTGTTATCAAAAAACAATTTAATTATACGAAAAATGGGTGATACAACCCATGATTGGAGGCAAAAGTGTCTAAATCGTTGGTGATCGTTGAATCTCCTGCAAAAGCAAAAACGATCAATAAATTTCTTGGTTCGGATTTCGAAGTAACCGCATCTATGGGACACGTGCGTGATCTTCCCCCCAAAGCGTTGGGAGTTGATATAGAGAACGGTTTCAAACCGACGTACGAAAGCTCTCCCGACAAAGAAAAAACCATTAAGCAATTACATAAATTAGCAAAAAATAGTGACGAGATTTATCTCGCACCCGACCCAGACCGTGAAGGTGAAGCCATATCCTGGCATTTAGCGGAATTGTTGAAACCGGCGATGAATGGGAAAAATATTCATCGGATTACGTTTAACGAGATCACGAAGCAAGCGGTACAACAAGCGGTAGCCCATCCCAGTGAGATCGATATGGATCTGGTGAATGCCCAACAAGCGCGTAGGATTTTGGACCGGCTCGTGGGTTATAAAATAAGCCCGCTCTTAACCCGGCTGGTGACACGGAATAAAAGTGCTCTCTCCGCGGGACGGGTACAATCAGTAGCACTACGGCTTATTTGTGAGCGGGAAAATGAAATTCGCGCCTTTAAACCTGTAGAATATTGGACAATCCATGGGCTCTTCAAAAATGAAGACGGAGTGGAACTCAAAGCTGAACTCTATAACGTAGATGGAAAAAAGATCAGCCATCAAGGTGAGAGTAAGGAAAAAGAAGATTCTAACTGCCTTCATATTCAAAACGAAAAACAAGCGAAAGAATTGGTTGAAGAGCTGAATAAAGCCGCCTATAAAATCGGGAAAATCGATAGTCGGAAACGTACACGCCGTCCCCCAACGCCCTACATCACCAGTACCCTTCAACAGGATGCCTCGCGTATCCTTGGTTTTACCGGGGATCGAACCATGAGAGCGGCTCAGGCGCTTTATGAAGGGGTGGATATAGGTGATGAGACCGTCGGTTTAATTACCTATATGCGTACAGATTCTGTGCGTATCGCAAAAGAAGCGATCGATAAATCGCGTGAGTATATTAAGAAGGCTTATGGGGATAAATACTTACCTCAAAAGCCTCACTATTACAAGAGTGGGAAATCTGCCCAAGAAGCGCACGAATGTATACGGCCGACCATTATCGATAGCGAGCATAGTCCTAAAAAAATTGGAAAGTATCTTAATACTGACCAGAAAAAGATCTATGACTTAATCTGGAAGCGTTTCATTGCTTGTCAAACAGCACCGGCGCAGTATTTATCTACCAGTATAGATATTGTGGATGATCGTTTTGCATTTCGTTCTTCCGGTTCCATACTTACATTTGACGGCTATACACGCATTTATCGCGAGCCGGAGCAAGACAAAGAGCAAGAACTTCCCCACATGAAAGAAGGGGAAAAACTGGATCTGAACGAATTGCTTCCAGAACAGCATTTCACCCGGCCTCCCGCGCGCTTTAACGATGCTTCGTTGATTAAGCAATTAGAAAGTGAAGGGATCGGGCGTCCAAGTACGTATGCTTCAATCGTTAAAACCCTGGTGGATCGTCGTTATATCGTACGTAAAGAAAAGCGGTTTTATCCCACCGATCTTGGTGAAGTCGTAAATATTCTGCTGGTGAAGAATTTTCCAGACATTTTTGAAGTCCGCTTCACAGCGGATATTGAAGGTGAACTCGACCTTGTAGAAGAAGGCAAAGAGAACTGGGTTCATTTGCTGCAGAAGTTTTATGATCCCTTCTCCCGAGATTTAAACAATGCCCCTAAAGGGATGGGAGAAGCGTTGCGAGATTTACAACAGCCCCTTGAAGATAAGGAATGTCCAAAGTGTAAAAGTCAATTGGTCAAAAAATGGGGGCGTACCAGCTGGTTTATCGCTTGTTCGAATTACCCGGAGTGTGACTATACCGCTCCACTGGAAGAACAAGAAATCATTGAAACCGACATCGAATGTGAAAAGTGTGGAAATATAATGGTTATCCGACCGGGAAAATATGGTCCTTTCCTGGGTTGCTCCAATTATCCCGAGTGTAAAAATACAAAGCCTATCCCTTCGGATATGGAATGCCCCATGCCTGATTGCAACGGGACCGTAGTCCAACGACGTTCAAGGTATGGCAAGATGTTCTACGGCTGCGATCAATACCCCAATTGTGAATTCGCTGCCTGGGACTTACCGGTCAAAGAGACCTGTCCCAAGTGTGGGAATCCCTTTTTAGTGAAAAAGGATTACAAACGTAAAGGACCGACGATTAAATGCCCGATTAAGGAATGCAACTATTCACGTCCCGATGAGAATCCCACGGAAACGCCCAATTTTGTCGAACAATTTATAGCAAAATACAGCAAACCCAATGAGGATGAAAAAGAAAAGAAAGAAGAAAATAAAGAAAAAAATGTAAAGGTTTCCAATAATTAATCATGGACATATGGGTTTTATTATTCTATGGGATTTACATTGTATTTATTCTATGGGGGTGGATTGCGTGTTGGAAAAGCGATTTGCCCTTAACGCAAAAAATATTTTGGAGCCTAGAAATCGCGGTGCTGCCGATAGCCGGCACCGCGTTTTATTTCCTTTACCATGAGGAAGCAAGGGTGTTATTTTATGAATGAACGATTCCCGCGTCCCAATGTGACTGCCGACATGCTTATCCTTAATGAACGAGGTGAAATCCTTCTCATTAAACGCAAAAATGAGCCTTACCAAGGGGCTTATGCAATTCCTGGTGGTTTTTTGGATGTTCACAAGGAAACTGTAGAAGAGTGCGCGATCCGAGAGGCCAAAGAAGAAACGGGAATGGATGTGGAAATCGAACGTTTGGTAGGAGTCTACTCACATCCAAAGCGTGATCCTCGGTGGCATAATGTCACGGCAGCGTATCTTGCTCGTCCTGTCTCAATGGAAGAAGCCAAGAAAGCCGTAGCGGGTGATGACGCGGGCGAAGTGCTTTGGATCCATCCTGAAAGTGAAGAGTATCAAAAGATTGACATTGCCTTTGATCACCGGCAAATCATCAAAGAGGCTTTAAATTAAGCCTGTTGTTCGATTTAATGTTTTGATTTATTTCCACCCGTTTACTTCTCTAGTCATTAAAAAAAAGCATAAATCGTATTACGATTTCAACTTTCCACACTATAGTAAATCTATAAAAACAATTATGATTTGGGAGTGAAACTACGTGAAGAAAATTTATTCTATTATTATTTGCATTCTTTATATTTTGTTATTCCATCCTTTAACTCATGCAGAACCAAAAATATTAATCACGGAATTCGTATCAGATAACCATGAGAGTCTTCAGGATGAAGATGGTGATGCCCCGGATTGGATAGAATTATACAATGCCGGAGATGAGGATATTAATCTTGCGGGATGGTCGCTAACCGATGACCGGAGCGACTTACAACAATGGAAATTTCCGGAAATCATACTTGAAGAAGGTGACTATTTAATTGTCTTCGCGTCAAGCAAATATCGAGTCGACCCTGAAAAAGAATTGCATACGAACTTTAATCTCAACGTCGATGGCGAATATTTAGCCTTGGTCGACCCCGATGGAGAAACCATCCATTACGAATTTTTTCCCACCTACCCACCCCAACGCGAAGATGTTTCTTACGGGTATTCGTATAAGAATTTTCAATTTATAGATCAGGGCTCCCCTGCATTATTTTATGTGCCTGAGGATGAAAGTCTTGGAAATCACTGGAAAGAATTGAATTATGATGAAGGGGCATGGAATTCAGCGGAATTAAGCCTAGGTTATGGTTCCAAACCGGGTTCATTTACTGTAAACGTTTATCAATCAAACAGAACGTTGACGAACTTATCCACCGCAGATCAAGTGATTGAAAATCCATCCTATCAAATTGATCGTACCACGGCGCTTGATGATGTAATTAATTATGCCGATGAAAACGGAGGTGGGAATTATGATCCAAATAATATGTTCCCTGGGCTTAGCTGGAGTCATACCTTCGATGATTTTGTTGTTTTGGCGACCACATCGATCGTTGTCTCGCAAGAAGGCGTGTGGACATTTGGAATTAATAGCGATGATGGTGCACGTCTTCGTATCGACGATAAGAACGTAATCAACGATGATAATACCCATGCCCCCAAAGATACCTTCGGTACGGTAGAGCTCGACAAGGGAGAACATGATTTAGAACTCACCTTTTTTGAACGAGCTGGAGGGGCAGAGTTAGAATTATTCGCTGCCAAAGGAGAACATTCTTCCTTTGATGCTTCGGTCTTTCATTTGGTTGGTAATGAAGAATTAGAAGGCCTTTCGCTCGGGGGTTTTGATTCATTAATTCATTCATCCATTGAATCCGAGATGAGAGATGAGAACGCATCAGTTTATGTGCGTATCCCTTTCACAGTGGAAGACGCTTCGGTGTTATCCTCTTTACATCTGAACGTATTTTATAACGATGGATTTATTGCCTATTTAAACGGAAAAGAAATCGCAAGGAGAAACGCTCCCCAAAATGCGACCTGGAATTCTACGGCACTCCAAGTGCGCAGTGATGAAGATACGCTCGCCTCTGAATCTTTTACAATCACATTAGAAGAAAACGATTTGATTCATGGAGAAAACCTCCTTGCGTTTCATGGGCTCAATACCAGTCATGATGATAATGATTTTCTTTTATATCCCCAACTCACCTCGGCTGTTTTGCAAGATGAAATAAGATATTTTACTTCTCCTACTCCAGGCGAACCTAACCATAAAGGCTATAAAGGCTTCGTGGATGATATCTATGTCACCAAAGAACGTGGTTTTTATGAGAACCCGATTGAAATAGAACTCTTTTGTCAAACACCCAATGCAGAAATCCGATATACCTTGGACGGAAGTGAACCCCGCGCAGATCATGGGCATGTATATAATGGGCCAATAACGATAGATGAAACCACCCCACTACGTGCGGCAGGATTCCTTTCCGAGTATCATCCATCGAATATAACTACTCAAACTTATATATTTCTTAATGATGTTTTTCAACAAACACGACCGAGTGGTTATCCCACGGTTTGGACGGATGATGTCCCCGCCGATTATGAGATGGACTCCAGAGTTGTGGAAGATTCCGAATATCGTGATCTTATGGAAGAAGCGATGAAATCGATTCCTACACTTTCGCTCGTTACTGAACGGGATCATTTATTCAGTTCAGATCGAGGCATCTATACCCACACGTTAAACAAAGGAGTCGAATGGGAACGCCCAGCATCCGCAGAATTAATTTATCCCGATGGTCAAAAGGAGCATTTCCAAGTCGACCATGGATTACGTATCCAGGGAGGAACAGGGCGACTTCCTCATAATAAAAAACACTCGTTACGTTTATTGTTCAAACGAGATTACGGTCCTCCTAAGTTACGCTATCCTCTCTTTGAGAATTCACCTGTGGAGACCTTTGATACGGTCGTGTTACGTGGCTATTTCAATTACAGTTGGCACTCTCATGAAGGGGGTTTTGGAAGCAACATAGGGCAAGCGGATTATATACGCGATGAATTCTCACGACGCACACAATTGGCATTGGGACAATATGGTTCCCACGGGAGGTATTTTCATGTCTATTTAAACGGTCTCTATTGGGGGCTATATAATATGTGTGAACGTCCTGACGATTCATTCTCAGCTGAGCATATAGGGGGAGAAAAAGAGGAATGGGATTGTGTTACCAGCGGAACCCGGGGGATTAATCATACCCGCGTGAAAGCCGGAAATAAAGATACTTGGAATGCCATGATGGAGTTGGCTGAAGAGGGCGGTTTTGATGACCCCGAAAAATATGAAGCCATCCAAGAATATGTTCATATCCCCGCGCTGATCGATTATATGCTCACAATTTATTACACCGGAAATCGTGATGCTCCCACGGTGATTGGCGGTGGCGGGAAGCCTTGGAACTTTTATTCCTCCCACTGGCGGGAAGGTTATTCTCCTTTTCGCTTTTATTGCTGGGATTCAGAATGGACACTCGAAGAACCTACCCGCAATGTGGTAACATTCCATGATGGTTATGAAAATCCCGCCATGATTTTTAACAAACTTAAAAAGAATCCTGACTTTGTGATGTTCGTGGCAGATCATATCCAACGCCACTTTTTCAATGGCGGGGCTCTAACCCCAGAAGCATCCATCGAACGGTATCAAGAACTCAAAAATACGATCGATCTCGCGGTCATTGCCGAATCGGCGCGTTGGGGAGATGTGAGAACGAATAAACCGAAAACGAGAAACGAAAATTGGATTCCCGAAGTGCAACGAATATTGAATAATTACTTGCCCCAACGAACAAAGATTGTGTTGGATCAATTACGTCGAGCGCGGTGGTTCCCTAAAATAGATGCACCAGAATTTAATCAACATGGCGGTAAAATCGAGCCTGGATTTCAATTGACCATGAAAAGCCAAGAGGTAGAAACAACGACCGAAGCATTAGTCTCCATTGATGACCTCTGGAAATATGATCAATCTGGACGTAATTTGGGAAGTGCATGGAAGGAATGGGGTTATAATGACGATAGATGGAATGAAGGCAACGCCCTACTCTATGTAGAATCATCCTCTTTGCCCGCCCCCAAGAATACTCTATTGAGATTAGGAAAAACAACTTACTACTTTCGTACGACCTTTGATATTCCTTCCACGGTGGATTTAGATGATATTGCGTTAGAAATGCAGACCATCATCGATGATGGTGCGATTGTTTATATTAATGGGTTGGAAGTGTATCGTATGCGTATGCCGGGAGGTGAAATCAAGCATTCTGATTTTGCGAGCGAAACCGTTTCGGTGGCTGAATATGAAGGTCCTTTCAACATTCCAACCGAGAGCCTACGCGAAGGAGAGAACCTCATCGCGGTTGAAGTCCACCAGACCAACGCAGATAGCAGCGATATTGTATTTGGATTAGAACTGAACGCAGTTATCCCAACGGAGAAGACATCCTTACCGATTTACTATACACTGGATGGCAGCGATCCCCGACTATCAGGAGGAGAGATTTCCAACCGTGCTCAACGTTATGAGGAACCTGTCACCCTCTCAGACACAACGCATGTAAAAGCTCGTGCGCTTAAAGAGGACCGCTGGAGTGCCCTATCCAAAGCGGAATTCTTTGTGGATGCAAATCAAACGAACTTGGCCATGCTGCAAGAACACTTACACATCACCGAGGTCATGTATAATCCACAAGATGGCAACGAGTATGAATTTGTTGAATTGCACAATTCGCATGAAAGTGAATCGCTTCCTCTTACGGGAGTAGGTTTCACGGATGGGATAGAATACACCTTCCCACCGGGTGCCACGATTTCTCCTCAAAGTTATATTCTCGTGGGACGAGTTGAAGACTACAACATGAATTCACTGCGGGCTTATTATCAACTTGAATCAGATATTCCGATTTACGGCCCCTATCGTGGAAAACTCGCCAACGAAGGAGAGCGAGTAACCTTAAGTCATATCGCTAGCCAAACTGAATTCATCTCCTTTAAGTATGATGATGGCCGCGGTTGGCCAATGGCCGCCGATGGAGCCGGACATTCGATTGTACCGCTTCCTGAGATCTTTTCAAAACAAAATGAGAGCCTACTCGATTATGGAGGGAACTGGCGAGCCAGCGATGCGATTCACGGCTCACCGGCGGAAGAGGACCCCATTATCCCGCCAAGCATGCAACTCAATGAGATCGCCGCGAATACATCCAATCCGGATGCCAACCATCCGTATCAAACCACAAATGATTGGGTAGAATTCTATAATGCAAGTAACAATGAAATTCATTTGGAAGGATGGTATTTAAGCAACGAGGAGGAAAATCTAAAAAAATGGCCCCTACCAGCAGATGAAATACCCCCTTATAAGTTCATTTCCTACGATAAGAATTCGGGATTAGAATCACCCCTCACCTCGCTCTTTGAATTAAGCTACGAAGGAGATGATTTGTATTTATCTTACCTACCCGGTGTGCATGGAGAAGATCGCGTCGTCGATGCAGTGACATTTCAAGCCCAAGAAGAAGGATTCACCTTGGGACGTGTTGGCGAAAAGGGGCGATGGTGGGATAGGATGCGGCCTACACAGAACGCAACCAATGAAGAGGCCATCACCCATGTTGTGATTAATGAATTAATGTATTGGCCCTTGGATGAAACCGAATTAAATCCAGGAAGCGAATACATTGAATTGTTTAATCCTCATTATGACGAGGTGGAACTTTGGAATAATCAAGATCGTTGGAGAATCGATGGTGGAGTCCGATACACGTTTCCTGCAAACGCTACGATTCCAGCCCAAGGTTATGCCCTTATAGTAGGCTTTAATCCCAACGATACAGCCCAAAGAAACGCCTTTATGCAGAAGTATGAACTGGATGAAGATGTCCAAATCTATGGACCCTACGAAGGAAAACTCTCCAATACAGGGGAACGTATTGCATTGGAAAAACCGCTTGATAGGATTGATTTACAACCGAATGCATGGGGCCTCGTAGACGAAGTCATTTATTTCCATGATGAGCCTTGGGAAAAAGTTAAACGGGAGGAACTTCATTCCTTGACCCGACTCGATGCGGATAAACCTGGGAATGACTCGAGCAACTGGGTTAGTGTTAAGGCATCCCCGGGTAAAATGGATACGGCAGTGGAAGGATGGAGTTTGTATTAAGAGAAGAGAGTTTTATTGAGTGATTGTTTTTTGTCTGAATCAGCATGATCGATCTACAAAAGATGGATCATGGCTGAGTATCATTACGCAGGTCGCGTACTTGCTCTTTACCTTCTAAACTTTTAGGTTCGACCAGTTTGATAAGGGGCCGAATGCGGAGCCGTTCGTAGAGAGATTCTTCGATCTTGATTCGAAGAGATTCCAAGGATTTAACGCTATCATGAAAGATTTCGGGAATCACTTCGACCTCTAACTCGATACGGTCAGTGGTTTCTTCGCGTTTGATCACTAGGCAAAAATTGGAAGTGGCATGCTCGATGCGGCAAAGAACATGAGCAATTTCTGAAGGGAGAAAAGCCACGCCTTCGACTACAAGTGTATCATCACTACGATACGCAATGTTTTCCATCCGTGCGAACGTCCGCCCACAAGCGCACGGTTCGGTATGGATGGAAGTCACATCACCGGTACGATAGCGTATAAGCGGGAAGGCTTCTTTGGCAAGCGTTGTAAGAACGAGTTCTCCTCGCTCACCTTCTGGAAGCACTTCGCCTGTTTCGGGATCAATGATTTCAGGATAAAAATGATCTTCGCTTATATGCAAACCCTTTCTTTCCGAACATTCATAGGCAATCCCTGGAGAACAGATCTCGGTAATCCCATATTGCGTATAAACACGCACGAAAAGATTTTCTTCAACTTGACGCCGGGCGCTGGGTGAAACCCGTTCCCCAACAAGAATTACGGTATGCAAGAATAAAGACTTGGGGTCCATCTCGTGTTCATGCATATAACGTACAATATGAAGCGCACGAGTGGGAGTGCAAATCAATACCGTCGTGCGGTAATTGACCATGATTTGAATTTGATCGGCAATCGGCATATTGTACAAGGGAGTAACGCATGCTCCCAGTTGCTCTGCGCCATAATGGGCCACCACAGCCCCGGGGAACAAGGTATAATCCAAGTAGACTTGGACAAAATCGTTTTGCGAAACCTCAGCCGCTGAAAAACCTCGGGCTTTGAGTTCAGTCCATGAGAGTACGTCGTTCTTTGTATGACCGATGATCACCGGCTCTCCCATTCCTGGGGCGCTGGGATGCAAACGCACGACTTCCCGCATTGGAACCGCAAACATGCCGTAAGGATGATTCTGGACCAAGGTTTGACGATCAATAAGGGGAAGATGGTTGATATCTTCTAATGCACGAAAATCACTGGGAAGTTTATCATTTTCTTTGAACCATTTTTGATAGAACGAGACATTGCGAACAACCCGGTTGAGCATCGCTTGAAAGCGTTCTAACTGCAACTGCTGGATATCTTCTCGGTGCGCCGTTTCTTGTTTAATATCACGAATCGCCATGGTGTATCCTCCTAATCCCATATATCCTGGGAGCCAGTACCCAAATAGGCACGCTCGATCTCAGGATTTTGGCGTAGATCACGGCAGTCGCCTTCCATAACGACCTGGCCGGTTTCGATAACATAACCCCGATTAGCGACCTCCAAGGCCTTCTGGGCATTTTGTTCGACCAACATAACAGTTAGGCCATGACGACGAAGATCATCAATCCGTTGAAAAATCTCATCGACAATACGGGGCGCCAACCCCATTGAAGGTTCATCCAGCAGGATCAGTTTTGGTTTGGACATTAAGGATCGTGCTATCGCAAGCATTTGCTGCTCACCGCCGCTTAAAGTACCTGCTAACTGGTGATGGCGTTCTTTTAAGAGAGGAAAAAATTCATAAACATAATCCAACTGGTCTTTCACAGTTTTTCCTGCATGGCGACCATAGTAATAATACGAGCCTAAAAGTAAATTTTCGGACACCGTCATCGAAGCGAAAAGTTGCCGGCCTTCAGGAACCAGAGATATCCCCAGACGCACGGTTTGAATGGGTGAATAGCGATTGATCTTACAATCCTCAAAAAGAATGTCTCCTTCTAGGACAGGAACCAATCCTGTAATCGTGTTAAGTAAGGTACTTTTCCCTGCCCCGTTGGCTCCAATCAAGGTTACGATTTCTCCTTTTTGGATATGCAGAGAAACACTTTTAATGATCTGAATCCGTTCGATGCAACTAACGAGGTTCGTAACGCGTAACACCCTAGGGGCTCTCCTTTCCGAGATAAGCAGCAATCACATCGGGATTTTTTTGTATTTCTCGCGGGATCCCTTCAGCGATTTTCGAGCCATGATTCAATACACAAATTTCATCGCAAATCTTCATAACCAAAGACATATCATGTTCAATCACTAAAACCGTAATTCCTGCATCACGTATCCTGCAGATCAACTCGCCCATTTCATCGGTTTCGCGCATATTTAATCCAGCAGCCGGTTCATCCAGCAGAAGCAAAGTGGGCTCGGTGGCCAAAGCACGAGCAATTTCAGTTTTACGCTGAATTACAAAGGGAGCATCGGCAGGAAAAGCATGATGTCCATCGTTCACTCCGACAAACGAGAGCCATTTTTCTGCTTGTGCAACACTGTCACGTTCTTCCTTTTTGGCACCCAGGATACGAAACGCCGCCCGCAGTATTCCACAAGAAGTACGAATGTGACGGCCGACCATAACGTTTTCCAATAAGGTCATGTTTTGAAAAACTTGGGCCGTCTGAAATGTGCGGGAGATGCCATAACGCGCGACCGCATGGGATTTTTTATGATGGATGGCTTTGAATTGAAATTCGATGGTCCCTTCAGTAGGAGGTAAAACGGCACTGATCAAGTTAAACAACGTAGTTTTCCCTGCTCCATTAGGACCAATGATCCCTTTGATTTGTCCCGCTTGGACAGAAAAACTCACCTCGGAGACCGCAGTGACTCCGCCAAATTGCCGGGTCAAATGGGACACATTAAGAAGAGACACGAGTCTTGCTCCTCACTCGTAAAGTAAATACCAAACGCTGCAAAGTACGGATTGATTTTACGATCCCACCATAAAGACCATCGGGTAAAAAAATCATAATCAGCATGAGGATTAAGCCATAGATGAGAATATCGTAATCACCAAAATCGCTGAGATATTCGGGAAGCATATTCAAAATGAACGTACCGAGGATGGCTCCCCAGACATTGTTCATTCCCCCAATGGCAACCATGACGACCAACATAACAGAAAATTTCAACGAACAGGACACGGGGCTTATAAAGGTCATGTAATGAACAAAAAAACATCCAGCCAAGGAAGCCAAGGCGGCACTCAACACGAAGACTTGGACTTTATAGACTGTGGTATTTACCCCCATCGAATTGGCGGCAAGTTCTCCGCCATGGATCGAACGTAATGCTCTTCCAACGCGGGAATGGATTATATTCAAGCAGAGAAGAAGCACGATGACGACGACTGTCCAAATGAAAATATAAAAGCGAAAATCGGTATTGAGTTTCCAACCAAATAGAGTCAAATAAGGGACCCCGCCCATACCTGAAGGACCACCGGTAAGATCTCCTTCCGCGGTAAAAATGATTACAAGTATTTCTCCAATCGCCAGGGTGGCCATCGCGAGGTAGTGCCCATGTAGGCGTAAAGAAGGAATTCCAATCACGAGAGCCACCAGGCTGGTTAAACCAATCGCGGCCACAATCGCCAGCCACGAGTTAACCCCTAGGTGGGTGGTAAGGATAGCAGAAGTATAGGCACCCAAACCAAAAAACGCGCCATGCCCCAGCGAAATTTGCCCTGCATACCCCATGAGCAAACTTAAACCAATCGTGATAAGACAATAAATACCGATAAAAACAAATACACTAAGCCAATAACTATTCATCCATCCCATTTGCATCAACAGGGGCAACAAGATCAGAAAGCCAACGAAGCCAAACCATCTATATAAATTATCTCGTGTCATTCGTTATTTTGTGATCCCATCAGAACTTTTTCAGACGTGCCGATTCTTTGTTTCCTAATAAACCACTGGGACGAACAAATAAAATCAATAGCAAAACAAACAAAGCGATCGCGTCTTTATAACCGGAGGAAACCAACCCGGCTCCCAATGATTCAAGCAATCCGATAATTAAGCCAGCCAATACGGCTCCACCGCTGTTTCCTAAACCTCCTAAAACAGCAACGCTAAATCCTTTAAGCGCAAGTAAGAATCCTCGATTGTATTCCATCAAGGCGATGGGAGTAATCGCCATTCCAGCGATAGCACCAATACCAGCGCTTAATACAAACGAGAAAAAAACCATCCACTTTACATCGATACCGACCAGCATGGCCGCAATGCGGTTATCAGCGCATGCACGCATGGCTTTGCCCATCAAGGTAAAGCGAAAAAAGAGCATTAATAAAAGCACCGTAGCAAGAGTGATTCCTAGAATCCACAGAGTTTGTGGAAGAATCTTAGCGCCAAGCAAACGGAAAGGCTCTTCTCCCGAAAAATGGGCTAAGGAATAGGTTTCTTTTCCCCAAATAAACATGGCGATCCCTTTGAGAACAATGGAACCCCCGATGGTTACAATAATTAAGGTGAGCACACTGGCATTTTTGATAGGATAAATTGCTAGCCGTTCAAACAAGCCACCAATCATAGAAACGATAAGCGCAGTGAGGAAAAAAGCCAGTAGCATGGGGATTTCAGCCGTTTGGGTGAGAGAGACCATAATCAAACCGCCCAACATGACGAATTCACCTTGGGCAAAATTGATAATTCCAGTGGCATTGTAGATAATGTTGAATCCAATCGCCACCATGGCATAGATACTACCAATGCTGACGCCTGTAACAATATATTGAAAAACTTGGCTCCAAAAACTGATTTCCATTTTTATTGGATACTCATAACAAGATTTGGGGGAAAGGAATAAAACAAATAGGGAGGGGGCGGAAAACAACAACCGCCCCTTCATTTTGCACTAATGAATCAACGATTATTCCTCAAGCAAATTGAATTCACCGTTCTGAACAACAATTAGCTCAAAAGCCTCATCAGTAAGACCGGTATGATCTTCAGGCGACATCGTGAAAAAGCCGGCGGTCCCCATGAAGTCTTCAATATTGTTTTCTAGGTAATCGCGGATCGCTTCCCGATCCGTACCGACATTGTTCAAGGCTTCGACTAACATCATCAAGGCATCGTAAGCATGCCCGCCGAAGGTACTCGCTTTACCATCAAATCGGGCTTCATATTCCTCTTTATATTTCATGAGAAAATCTTTGCGAGGATGATCGTCAGGCAGTTGCTCTACGACCAACAAAGCCCCCGCAGGAAAAACGATTCCTTCTGCAGCCTCTCCCGCGGCTTCGACAAAAGCGATATTCCCGAAGCCATGACTTTGATACAAGGGAATATCCATTTCCAGTTGCTTCATATTTTTAGGAACGATACTTTGCCCTGGAACAATAGACCAGTTCACCACAGCTTGGGCATCGGTGCCTTTGATCTGGGTGAGTTGAGCCGTCATATCGGTATCACCCGGACCATAGGTAAGATCAGCGACAATTTCGATATCATGATCGGGAGCCATTTCTTTGAGTTTATCGCGACCTTCCTTCCCGAAACCGGTGGTTCCCGTAATAATGGCAATTTTGCTGATATCCTTTGCTTTCATGTGATTAAAAATATTAATCACGGTAGCACTATTTTTTTGTGGCGTTTTGAAAACCCATTCTTTGACCGGGGTGACGATCGCATCGGCGGCGGCACAAGATATCAAAGGCACTTCTTGTTCCTGCATGTAGGGGATCACCGCCATGGTAACTCCACTACGAGAGGGACCAATGATAGCGCAGACCTCATCTTTTTGCACCAACTTTTTCACCGCAATTAAAGCCTTTGCTTCTTCGCCCTCGGTATCTTCTACGAAGAGTTCAATTGGACGACCGTTGATTCCCCCTTCTTCGTTAATTTTCTCAACCAGCATAACCGCGGTATTTCGTTCGGGTTCACCTAATTTGGAAGCCGAACCGGTGATAGCGAAAATCGCGCCGATTTTGATGGGTTCCTGGGCTGCTGTTTCTTGTTCTTCTTGTTGCGTTTCCGGAGTGGATTCTGGTGCTTCTTCTTGACTTTCTTGTTGTGGGCTGCAAGAGAAGACCATGAGAATAGCCATTAAAAAAACTGCGTAGCGTAACTCTTTCATATTTAACTCCCATTTTGAATGAGGGATGACGTGTTGGGGTCATCCCTCAAGTTATCATGCTCGTTCTAGAATTTGTACATCAACTGAAAACGTACAAAGAAGGCGTCATCTGCACCATCAAGGTAATAATCCCCGGGATCAAACCACTCGGCGAGGAAGTGAGTACTGATGTTTTCATTGAAGACATAATACGTGAGCCACTGCAAATTATGGCCGCGTTCCTTACCGGTCCCCGGTCCAACATCTTCATCCGCATAGTAGTAGAGATAACGCAGACTTTGAGTTAATTGTTTCGTGGGTTTCACGGTTATCATCGCTTCGGGAATCATCATGTTAGACCATGCACCGAGATCAGGATCATTGTGTTGGTTCGCAAACTTAAATCCATCGTAGAGAGAATAGATATACAGTTCGCTATATTTTGGCCATTGTCCATAAAAATCATCCCACCCTTCGTAATCTTCGGTTGAAGGATCATCACCCGAGAAGTAAGAAAAGGCTGTCTTAAAACTAGGTTTCCACAATACATCTTCCAGTGTAACCGTCCCATGTACATAGCCGCCCCAGGCATCACGATCGACATTGGTGGTTCCTTCGTGGTTAAACCCGTTGGCAGGATCGTTCGCATAAGTAGGCACTCCGGTTAGATCCATATTCCCCCACTCATACCCACCTTCTGCGGCTAGATCAAGTTTGACCGAATCGCCATAACTGGTGGTCGTTCGCATACCAATGAGGTAAGTTTGTTCTTTAGGAGAAGGATCATAAGGTGGATATGGGTAATCTTTATTACCGGGATGTCCTGAGGTATCAGCGGCATCGTTCTTGTTGCGAGTGAGGAAGTAGGGTTCAAGATTAAGTCCCCAATCCTCGATCAATAGTTTGTTATAGATACCGTACAAATCCTCATCATCGGAGGCTTGAAAATTATTTTCCTGCACTTTGGAATACAACAAATCAGTAGAACCTAATTCATGATTCCAATTCAGCTTGACTGCATCAAAAGCAATCGTTTGTGAACCATCATAAGGGGTTCCATCCAACATAACCAATCCTTCCCCATAAATCAGGTCCTGACGGCCAACCCGAAGATTCACACCGGAGCCAAAAATATCTTTCACTTCACCCCATGCGTTATCAAAGGCGGCGTCTTTGGCTTCAACGTTATAGCCATAGTGCTCGTTATCCTCGCCCCAGAACCATTCTTTGGTGAATCGAACATAGGCTTCAAAATTATCGGTAGGAAGCCAATCAAAATAGACCCGTGGACGAAACCGGAAGACAGAACGCTCATCGTTAAATCCATCATCATTAAAGTCCCAAACGTTATCGAAGTACAAACCACGCCAACGAATATCCCCCCCGACTTTCAATGAACCGGTACCCAGCAGTTTCATTTCGGGGATTTCTTCGTGTGCTTCTTCAATAGCCTCTTCTTCGGCTTCCGCTGCTTTCTTCTCTTCTAATAAGCCTTTTAATTCTTCCAACTGCTGTTCTAGTTGCTTCACCCGCTGTTCGAGATTATCTTGTGATTGAGCCATTGCCGGTGAAACAGCAAAAACAACAATCAACACGAACCACACACTGAATTTGATAAACGGATGTTTGCCCATTCAAACCTCCCCAATAATTTTGTGTTTTTCAACAGATTGAACCTCACACTTCGCGCGGTTGTTTTACTATCTTTGAAGAATTTCTCAGCAAACAAAAACGATTCCACCTCCTTTCTTAATACAATGCCTATTTCAGACTCCTTTCTTCACTTCATTCCGAAGATCAATAACACGTTTGGATTTTCCAGTCGTACGTTCAATGGATTTGGGTTCTACAAATATGACTTTAGGCGTTAATCCCAATCGGGTGCGTAAATGATGGGTGACTTTGGTTTCGAATTGATGAAGGCGTTTCATTTGGTCGGTAAAAAGAGCTTCTTCCAACTCCACCCGGACTTCCATATCATCCAGAGCCCCATTTTTCCGCAAAACAATTTGATAATGAGGTTCTACACCTTCCACTTCCAGCAGCGCTTCTTCCACTTGAGAGGGATAAATATTTACTCCGCGAATGATCAGCATATCGTCGCTTCGCCCCATGACTTTTTCCATACGTGGAAAAGTACGTCCACAAGGACAGGGCTCGGGGATGAAGCGGGTGATATCCCGCGTGCGATAGCGCAACATAGGCATGGCTTCTTTGGTGATGGTCGTAATCACCAATTCTCCCGTTTCTCCCATGGGAACTGGCTCATGGGTCTCAGGATCAAGCACTTCGGCGAGGAAATGATCTTCAAAGAGATGCATTCCAAACTGCTGTGAACATTCACCGGCAACTCCCGGTCCCATCACTTCGGAAAGCCCGTAGTTATCTGTGGCCTTAATGCCGAGGCTTTGTTCGATTTGGGAGCGAATTTGTTCTGTCCAGGGTTCGCCGCCAAACAATCCCACCCGGAGCGAGATATGATTCCAATCAATCCCCAGTTCACGAATCACTTCGCCCAAACGTAAAGCATACGAAGGCGTACACACGAGGGCGGTGGAGTGAAAATCTTTCATGATTTGAATTTGCCGCTCGGTATTACCGCTAGATACAGGGATCACAGCGGCACCGACTTTTTCTGCTCCGTAATGTAAACCAAAACCACCGGTAAACAATCCGTACCCAAAAGCGATTTGAATGACGTCTTTTTCGGTTACGCCTCCCCCTACAAGCACACGTGCCACAAGTTCAGACCAAGTATCCAAATCTTTACGGCTATAAGGAACCACCGTAGGTTTGCCCGTGGTTCCAGAAGAAGCATGGATACGTACCACTTGTTCAAAGGGTGTAGCTAATAAACCATAAGGGTAGTGATCTCGTAATTCATCCTTGGTGGTAAACGGAATACGGCGGATATCATCCAAGGATTGAATTGAATCTGGAGTGAGGTTGGCTTGCTTCAAGCGCTCCCGATAAAAAGGAACGTTTTCATAGACACGCGCAACGGTGTCAACCAGACGCCGCCATTGCAATGCACGCATGGCTTCTGTGGGCAAACATTCAAATTCCCGGTTCCATATACGTTCTGTCGTGTTCACGGATGCGAATACCCTTATATTTTCCGATAATTTTTTGCTATCTATATAAAAGAATTAGAAGTCCAGTGATGGAATAAAATTCATGGGCTCACATTCAATTAAAAACGAACTTTCTTCCCTAATCACATTTCTCTTAAAAAGTGAAATTTAGATATTGTATAAATCTTCTCCACTCAATATTCGAAGATTATTTGCTTGGATCACTTGGACTGCGTGGTCTACCTCTTCGAACCGGAAGATCAAAATCGCTTGTTCGCCAGAGCGTTCGACAAATCCGTAGAGATATTCAATATTCACGCCTTCTTTCCCTAACAGAGTTAAAACATCTGATAAGCTGCCTGGGGCATCAGGGATTTCTACAGCGACAACTTCAGTAGCCAGAACCGTGAATTTATGATCACGTAAAATACCCAAGGCTTTATCGACATCATTCACGATCAAACGAACAATGCCGAAATCATGGGTATCGGCCAAGGTCATCGCGCGAATATTGATATCGCCATCGCGCAAAACTTGTGTTACCTCAGCCACTCGGCCGGTTCGGTTTTCAACAAAAACAGAAATTTGACGTAATTTCATAAAGGCCTCCTTGTCCTATGCCCTTTACGAATCATTTAGTTTTCGGTGATCCAAAACGCGTTTGGCTTTGCCCATGCTGCGTTCAATCGTCTTGGGTTCCACCAATTGAATTTTGGCACCTAAGCCTAAGGTGGTTTCAATTTCTTGGGCGATGCGGTCTTGGATTTCTTCGAGTTGTTTTACCTCATCGGAGAAAATTTTCTCGGCGACCTCGACTTGCACCGTCATTTCATCCAAAACTCCTCGTTTATCAATAATGATTTGATAATGAGGTTCGACACCTTGGATATTGAAGAGAATTTCTTCGATCTGGGAGGGAAACACATTCACACCGCGAATGATAAGCATATCATCGGTACGTCCAGTCACTCTTTCCATACGGGGATGGGTACGGCCACAAGGACAAGCGCCATAGTGTAGTTGGGTGATATCTCGAGTGCGGAAACGCAAGACCGGGAAGGCCTCTTTCGTCAAGCAGGTGAAGACTAATTCGCCTTTTTCTCCTTCTGGCAAGGTCTCGCCCGTATCCGGATCGATAATCTCAGGATAAAAGTGATCATCGAAGATATGCAGATGATTTTGCACTTCGCATTCTGAAGAAACGCCCGGACCGATAATTTCACTTAATCCATAAATATCAATCGCCATAATGTTGAGGCGTTTCTCGATTTCATTTCGCATTTGGGTGCTCCAAGGTTCAGCCCCAAAGATACCCGCTTTCAAGCGGAGAGATTTGGGATCAATCCCCATCTCTTCCATCACTTCAGCAATAAACAATGAATAGGAAGGTGTGCAGGCAAGAATTGTGGTTTGAAAATCCTGCATAATCATGACTTGGCGTTTGGTATTCCCTCCAGAGATAGGAATCACTGTCGCTCCTACCTTTTCTGCTCCGTAATGAGCCCCCAGGCCGCCGGTAAATAAGCCATACCCATAAGCCACCTGGATAATGTCATCACTGGTTCCCCCTGCACAACAAATGGTACGAGCCATTAATTCTGCCCATGTATCGATATCCTCACGGGTATAGCCCACCACGACTGGCTTGCCGGTGGTTCCTGAAGATGAATGGACACGTACAATTTGTTCCATAGGAACCGCAAACATCCCGAAGGGATAATTTTCTCGGAGATCATCTTTTGTGGTAAAAGGGATTTTTGAGATATCCTTCAGAGATTGAATATGCTCGGGACGAAGCCCAATTTCATCAAATTTCTTCTTGTAGCATGGGATGTGTTCATAGGCCCGGCGAACGGCATTTCTCAAACGATAAAATTGAAGCGCTTTCCGTTCTTCAACCGGCATACATTCCATTTCTTGATTCCAAATCATAAATCCACTCCTTGATCTTGAATCGCAAGAAATCAACATTCCAATTCGGTGCTAAATATCATCATTGTTTGTGAGAATGGAATAGAAGGCTTTACTTCTTCTCCTAAATCCACTGTGGGATACAGTGTAATGGAATCTAAAAACAAAACCGATTAGAACAATGCGCTTATCATCCCCAATTTCATTCCATTTGTGAATGGGAACAACGCTTTTTGGAGCATTTTTTTGATAAGAAATTTTTCATTCTTTGCGCAATGTTATAGTTGATCAAATTTACTATTTATATCATCTATTAAACTGCTTTAAACGATTCCCCAGGCTTATAAGTAGATTAGAGTTCCTCAATAGAGAGTTATCTTGTACTCGGGAAGGGATCGGTAAAGGTATGTGAATTGGGGACTGATAATCAAACAAGGGAAGTTCTTCCAATGGTTTCATTAAAAAACACTGGGTTTGACCTTCTTTTTTACGCAGAAATGAATTTCCCCGTTGACAGTATATAATATGTGTATATGATATTGGTGAGCAGTAAAAAAAACAAATAGAGAAAACCCTCAATTTAATAATTATGTTGGAAAGAACTTTCTTCTTTAATTTTTATTGGTTTTATTTTATCCACCCACATAAAGGGGAGGAGGAAGGCTCTTTCTAACAACGCCCAGTCAAAAAGATCTAAAGACGCCGTTGGAAATCCTTCCGACGGCGTTTTTTTTTAAATCATTCTAACGAGTATGGAAAACTGGAGGAAATCATGATTGTCGTAATGAAACACAACTGTAGTCAGGAAAATGTTGATAATGTGGTTGAGGTTATCAAAGAGGGGCAAGCCAAACCGATGATAAGTGAAGGTGAAGAGACCACGATCATCGGTGTAATTGGAATCAACCATCACGTATTGCCGGAAGATTTAAGCGCATGTCCAGGGGTAGAACGGGTGATACCAATCTCGGCTCCCTATAAGTTGGCTAGCCGTGATCTGCATGCAGAAGACAGCGTCTTCACCATTGAGCCAAAAAATGGGATTCCCTTTTCGATCGGAGGTGGTCATATTGCACTCATCGCCGGACCTTGCACAGTAGAAAGTGAAGAGCAAATTATAACCGCTGCTAAAGCTGTCAAAGAAGCTGGCGCTTCGGCATTACGTGGCGGCGCATTCAAACCCCGAACCAGTCCCTACTCGTTTCAAGGTCATAAAGAAGAAGGCTTGAAAATGCTTGCCACGGCACGAGAAGAGACCGGCTTACCCATCGTCACTGAATTGATGAGCGAGAAGAACGCTGAGTTGGTTGCAGAATACACGGATGTCATTCAGATTGGTGCCCGAAATATGCAAAATTACCCGCTGTTGGAGTTAGTGGGGCATTTAGACAAACCGGTATTATTGAAGCGTGGATTAAGTGCGACCCTTGATGAATTCTTGCTGGCGGCAGAATATATCTTAGTACGGGGAAATGAACGAGTCATCCTGTGTGAACGAGGAGTACGTACTTTTGAAAATGATACGCGCTTTACCCTTTCCTTGAGTTCGATCCCCCTGTTGCAAGAACGCACCCATTTGCCTATAATCACAGACCCCAGTCATGGAACTGGAAAAGCCTCACTGGTACGAGCCATGTGCCGAGCCTCTCTTGCCGCGGGCGCAGATGGATTGCTCATTGAAGTCCATCCCGATCCCAGTCATGCCAAAGTGGATGGAGATCAATCCATCACCGCCAACGAATTTCAGCGGATCATGGGTGATGCGCATCAATTCGCCCCATTATTGAACAAAGTGGTATGTGATTCTCGTTTACCCAGTGCCAAGGCGGTAGGGGTATAACATTTTAGAGAAACAAGACGAAGACCACTTGTGAAACTGTTGCTTGTCGCATAAAATTTTTATCGCCCCGTTGTATCTACTGAACGGGGCTTTTTTATAAGGAAGTCTCATCAACTTAATCATGATAAGGGATCATCATGAAAGAAAATGAACGGATGTTATTAAGTGGTAATGAAGCGATTGCCCTGGCGGCCAAAAACGCAGGGGTTATATTAGGTACCGGATATCCAGGGACTCCCTCTACAGAAATATTGGAAAATTTTTATGAATTTGGAGGGAAAGCCCAATGGGCCCCCAATGAGAAAGTCGCTTTGGAAGTGGGTCTTGGTTCTGCTTTCGCTGGAGGACGAACCCTCATTACCATGAAGCATGTCGGTTTAAATGTGGCCGCTGATGCATTATTTACGGCGGCCTATACCGGAGTGACGGGTGGCTTAGTGATCATATCTGCAGATGATCCAGGAATGGCTTCCAGTCAAAATGAGCAAGACAACCGGAATTTTGCCCAAGCGGCGGGAGTCCCAATGCTGGAGCCCAGTGATTCACAAGAGGCTTATGACCTGATGGAGCATGGACTTCATATTTCAGAGCGCTGGCATATCCCTGTCATGCTGCGTTTAACAACTCGTATTTGTCATTCAAAAACGATCGTCTATCCCCACCCCTTACATGGGCCCGCGTCGGCACCAAACTACATCCGGGACATCCAAGGCCGGGTTATGATTCCCGCCTACGCTCGTCCGGCTCATAAACGTTTGCGAGATAAGCTGAAAGAAATCAAGCAGTGGAATGAATCCTGTACCCTTAATCCTATCTATGAGGGTGATTCATCTTTGGGGATCATCACTTCTGGGGTCAGTGTTATGCACTCGCGCGAAGCAGCCCCAGAGGCAAAAGTATTAAAACTTGGATTCACTTATCCATTACCAATTAACAAGATCCGTGAATTTGCTGCCAGTGTCGAACGCTGCGTGGTGATTGAAGAAGGGGATCCTTATTTATACAACGCCATTCGTGCTGCTGATATTCCAGTAGAAGGCAAGAATGAAATGTTTCGCTTTGGTGAACTGAATGTAACGCGAGTGCGCCGCATCCTGAATAACGATTTATCTGAAGAAACACCTCCTCCCAAAGGGAAACCGCCGCAACTATGTCAAGGCTGTCCTCACCGCAATGTTTTTCATATTTTGCATGACCAGGGATGCATCGTAGCCGGCGATATCGGATGTTATACCTTGGGTGTGCTGCCTCCCTTTGAAGCCATGGACACTTGTGTTTGCATGGGAGCCAGCATCGGAGTCGGTTTGGGTTTACGCCATACCTTACCTAAGGAGCAAGCCCAAAAAGTGGTCAGTGTGATCGGTGACAGCACGTTCGTACATAGCGGAATCACCGGGCTGGTAGAGATGGTTTACAACCCACCCCCTACCGGGCATTTAGTGCTAATTCTTGATAATGGAACCACGGCTATGACCGGTTTGCAAGAACACCCTGGTACGGGACGAACGTTGGGGCATGAACCTACGGGTAAAATTGATTTTGAATCATTGGCCAAATCCATCGGGATTCATAATGTCCATACGATCGAACCAACCAAGAATACAGATCAGCTAGAAGAACAAATCAAGGAAGCATTAGAGAAAGAAGATCTTTCTTTGATTATTGCACGCCGGCCATGTGTGCTCGCTGCCAAAAAAATACGTGAATACGATAAAGCCGCGATGGAAAATAAAACATGTGAATGCACAATGGAAAAGGTGGATTAATCATGGTTGAGCAAATAACAAATGTGGTTATCGCCGGTTTGGGAGGCCAGGGAGTGTTAAAAGCCTCGGATATCTTCGCCGAGGCGGTGTATTATTCAGGCCTCGACGTTAAAAAGAGTGAGATTCATGGGATGAGTCAACGGGGAGGTTCGGTTTGCAGTGATGTGCGGTTTGGTAAAGAGGTACTGAGTCCTATGATCCCCACAGGAGAAGCCGATTACTTGGTGGTACTTTCCCGCGATCAAGTTGATAATAATCTTTATCAACTTAAAGAGGAAGGTATACTTATTTCGCCGGATGATATTGAAGAAGAAGAGTTAAAAAACAAACGTAGTTTGAATGTTGCATTGCTGGGTCTTCTAAGTACCTATTTGAAGGAAATCGATGAAAATCTCTGGATGAAGGCGATTTTGTCCAACTTGCCAGAGAAAATCCATGATGTAAATCGCCAAGCGTTTGAACTAGGGCGGAATCGTCAAAAAGAAACGAATTAACCAAATAATTAAGGGGGCGGAAACACCGCCCCCCTGAGTTAATCTTATTCACTAATACTTTAATAAATCTCTTCGACAATATCATCAATGTCATCTAAATCAATGCCGGAATCAGGTTTCTTCTGCATTTCTTCTACAATCATACGCATATAATCTTTCGATAACACGTCATGTGCTCTGTGAACGCGATCCAAGGTATGACACTCTGCACACAAGGTTTCAAACTTTGGATGCTCCGCTGTTATCACTTGCTCCTCTTGGGTAGCACAACCAATATAGAACAGTAGTGTGCATACACATGCGAACCCAATAACCCAATATTTCATGTTTATTGTTCCTCCCCATATTTTGGATTGATAAGTACCCCTTGCACTCTATGTTACGCTACTATGGTACCCTTTTTCAATGGAGAGCATTCAATAAAAGCGCAGAAATTTCTACGGATTGAGTTTTCTAGGAAAAAATATAACCTAAAACAGCCAAATTACATCTAAAAAACTTTCCATATCGACAAAATGAGTAAAAATAAACCTTTTGTGGAGATCGCTTTTCCCATTCCCGCGCGTAAACTTTTCACGTATCGCATTCCTAAATCGATGCGTGGAAAGATACAAGCCGGGTGTCGGGTTTATGCTGATTTTGGAAGTACCCGGCGTTTGGGGTATGCGACCCATTTTTTGGATAAGCCCCCAGAGGGTTTAAATGAAATCAAAACAATCTTTACACTTGTAGATGAGAATCCTCTCTTCGGGAATGAATTGTTACATTTTTTGAACTGGATGTCTGATTACTATATGGCTTCAAAAGGCGAGACTTATGCCGCCGCTTATCCCTTTTCTCCCTCAGTACGTCCCCAAATGGTTAAAGTTGTTTTGCTTAATGATACCATTCGGGAAACTTCTGAGATTCCCACAGAGGTAAAGTATCCAAAGCAACGTCAAGCCATTCAATTTTTGCTTAATCGAAGAGCCCTCCTCTCCCCTGCGGAAATTCAACGAGAGGCCGGGATCTCGCAATCGACGATCAAGGCATTGGAAAAAAAAGGTTTTGTAAGAGTTGAATCACGTGAGCGGGTACTTAATACCACTAGTACCACTACTTTAGACGACAAACTACGTTTAACAGAGGAACAAGAGCATGCGCTAGAACAAATAGAACATGCGTTGGCCGTAGAAAATCCGAAACCGATTCTTATTCGCGGGGTTACTGGCAGTGGAAAAACAGAGATTTATCTCCAATCTATTGATTTTGCGCTTAAACAAAACAAAAGTGCATTGGTGTTAATTCCAGAAATCGCTCTTACACCGCAGACCTTGGATCGTTTCCAAAGCCGCTTTGGTGATCAAGTAGCGATCCTCCACAGTGGTTTGGGACAAGGAGAACGCTATGATGAATGGCGAATGATCAAGAGTGGTAGGCGTAAGATCGTCGTGGGAACCCGTTCTGCAATTTTTGCGCCTTTGGAAAGTCCAGGGTTAATTATTGTGGATGAAGAGCATGACGGTTCTTATAAACAATCGGATCCAAGCCCCCGTTATAGCGCCCGGGATATGGCGGTGGCGCGGGCGCGTTTATGTGGCGGTTTGTGCCTCCTTGGCTCAGCGACGCCCTCGATCGAATCCTCTCATAATGCTGAACAAGGGAAATATCACTTTATTTCTTTAAATAAACGTATAGCGAGTCATGGGATGCCGCCAGTGCATTTGATCGATCTGCGAGGACGTCCAGAAGAGGAGATGATCCTTTCCACTGAACTCAAAGAAGCGCTTTTGAAACGTTATGAGAACGGGCGTCAGTCGATCCTGTTCCTAAACCGTCGAGGATTCGCGACAACTCTATCCTGCCAACATTGTGGGCATGTGATCAGTTGTGATCATTGCAGCGTGGCTATGGTCTATCACAAATCTCGCAACCAACTAATCTGCCATCATTGTGATTTTCGCAAATCGCTTCCTGAGAACTGTCCTGCTTGCGCGGAACGGTTTATCCGTCAGCAAGGATTCGGGACTGAGCGAGTCGTACAAGAAATTGAAACGCTGATTCCTGAAGCGCGGATCATTCGCATGGATCGGGATACCACCCGCCGAAAAGGCGATCATGACCGCCTTATGACTCCTTTTCGGGAGGGACAAGCGGATATTATGGTAGGAACCCAGATGATTGCCAAAGGGTTGGATTTTCCCAACGTCACCCTCGTGGGAATCATCAACGCAGATTATGCGCTTTCCCTGCCCGACTTTCGTGCAGCAGAACGCACCTATGCCATGCTCACCCAAGTCGCAGGCCGCGCGGGACGTGGAGAGCATCCCGGCGAGGTGTTCGCTCAAAGTTATTGCCCGGATCATTACAGTATTCAATTAGCGATTCATTCCAACTTCGAGAACTTTTATAACAAAGAGATCCGTTATCGCCGTCTAATTGGCTTTCCTCCGTTTACGCGCTTGGTTCTTTGGAGAGTAGAAGCAAAACAGGAAGGGCTGGCTCGTGATAAAGCCTGGGAGTTGTATAAACTACTTACTCAAGGGCTTAATTCCACGCGCGATATTACCTTACTCCCACCGGTAGAGGCGCCTTTGTATCGCCTACGGGATTATTACCGCTGGCAAGTCGCCCTTAAAAGCCGGGATTATCGGGCTTTTCGCCCTGCGTTAAACAGTGAATCGTTCCAGGCCTTTTTTATGCAACGGCGGAAGGGTTTACGGATCGTGCAAGATGTCGATCCCTGGGATATGCTATGATTCGTATGAATCTATTTTCATCCTCTTTGATTCCAGCACAAAATGAATTACTTTTATACAATAGCCATGAAATAATAAAAATTGGAGAATGACTTATGCTTACAAAAAAAACACTGTCCCTTTTTCTATTTTCTCTAACATTACTACTCTGGATTCCAGTCAATGGGCCCGCTCAAGAAAACGATAAAGAACCGGAAAAGAAAATCATCGATCTGGATTGGATTTATAAAAAAGAAGAACTCAATATCAAACCGGTCAAACCCGATATGCCGCGTTCCTTTAAATGGTCTCGCGAAGGGCATGATCTCGCTTATCTCATTTCGAATGCAACAGAGGCACCACACATGGTCTTCTTTGATCCTGTAAAGGAGGCCACTTCGTTTCTCATTACGCCGGTCGCACTTCACGAAGCGATTATTGAACTTGCCACCCACCCCGAAGGAGTATCCATTGCTCATACATCAAAGATCCTGAAAGAGATTGATGAAAGAGAGGATATCGCAAAAATTGATCGTTTTTCTTGGTTGAAAGAAGGGAACAAAGTTCAAATTACCGTGAGCGGTAAGGATTATATATGGGACAAAGCGGAAAACTCGCTAACTAAAGATGATGAAGAAAAGCGGGATCTTCCAACCGGAGAGAAGGAAAATACCACCTGGGCGCCTAACGATCGATATGCAGCCTATACCCGCGATAATGATCTCTATGCTTATGATACAGAGCAAGACAGAGAAATTCGGCTTACAAACGATGGAAGTGAAGCGGTGCTCAACGGGAAGCTGACGTGGGTGTATTGGGAAGAATTGCATTACCGGCGTAATTGGAAAGCATTTTACTGGTCACCGAACAATCAAGCAATCGCCTATTTACAAACAGATCAAACCGGTGTTTCTCAATTTCCCATCACCGATTATTCGAATCCCGTGCCCTCGACCAAAATGATGTATTACCCCAAAGTGGGAACAAAAAACCCGGAGGTACGCTTGGGAGTGGTTTCGCTTTCGACCCGAGATACCCAATGGATTGATTTGGGTGAACCTTATGAATACATCGCCAGGGTGGAATGGATGCCGGATGGAAAACGTCTCGCTATACAGACTTTGAACCGCGCACAAGATGAATTGACGCTGCTCTATGCCGATCCCAACACAGGCGAAAGTGAAATTATATTAAAGGAACATGATGACTATTGGGTTAATGCTCATGGGGGACCTTATTTCATGGAGGATAAAGATGAGTTTCTGTGGCTTTCTGAACGCAGCGGATTTCGGCATTTATACCGCTATTCGCTCGAGGGACGTTTGATCAAGCAACTAACGGAAGGAGATTGGGAAGTCAATCCCAGCCTATGGCAGATCAAACTCACCCAGGATGAGGATCATAAACGTGTATTTTTTACAGCCACGGAGGAGTCACCTTTAGAACGCCATATTTACTCGGTGACCTACAATGGGAAATTACGTCAATTAACTCAAGAAGCAGGTTCTCATTCAGCAAATTTTTCCGCAGACCGGAAGTACTTTGTAGATACATTCTCCTGCATCGACACGCCAAAAAAGATTCAGTTGATCGACGATCGTGGAAACGTGATCAAGGTTTTTGGAGAAACCAAAAAAGAGGATTATCTGCCTTATATCATTAAGGATTCCGAATTGGTGGAAATGAAAAACGAAGAGGATATTCCCTTTTATGCTCGGATGGTCAAACCGGTCGATTTTGACCCGAGTAAAAAATATCCAGTTATAGTGTATGTCTATGGCGGGCCGGCGGCTCAAGTCGCACGGAATGTATTCACCAGTGCCCAGGATATGTCTTTCGTTGAACGCGGCTTTATCCTCTTTGCGTTTGATACCCGGGGAACCACCGGCCGGGGACGAGAATGGATCAATGCCATTCACCACAATGGGTGTGATATTCCGTTAAAAGACTTGTCCTTCGCGGTGGATTATTTGAAGTCTCTTCCCTATGTAGATGAAAACAAGATCGGGGTATGGGGATGGAGCAACGGCGGCTATATAACCACATGCGCTATGACCAAAGGGGCAGGAAATTTTAAAGCCGGGGCGGCAGTCGCACCACTAACGAATCACAAGCTTTACGATACGATTTATACAGAACGCTATATGGGACTCCCTAACGAAAATCCTGAAGGCTTCAAAGAAAGTGCCCCCAGCCATTACGCGGATCAGCTGGAGGGAGAACTGCTTCTGGCTCACGGGGTTAATGATGACAATGTCCACATGCAAAATATTTACTATATGGTGGATGCTTTGATTGAAGCAGAAAAAGAATATACGCTTTATATCTACCCCCAGCGAGACCATGGAATCGGAGGAAATCAAAGACGTTATCATCTCTTCTCACGCATCCTCAATTTTTTTGAAGAACATTTGAAAGAAAAAGAATGATCGCCATTAAGGAAGAAAATCGAATTATGACTGCTAGGGTTTTAATCGTAGATGATGAAAGACACACCCGGGAAGGTTTGCAAGCCGCTCTCGAAAGTGATCACCGTCTTGTCGAAACCGCTGAAGATGGAAACCAAGCATGGGAAAAAATCCAAAAACACGACTACGATGTATTAATTACCGACATCCGCATGCCGGAGATGGACGGCATGCAACTCTTGCGCAAAATCAGCGAAAAAGAAATTTCGGTTGGCGTGATTGTATTAACCGCTTATGGGAGTATTGAAATGGCGGTTGAAGCGATGAAATTGGGGGCGTTTAATTATCTGACGAAACCCGTGAATTTGGATGAATTGGAATTACTGGTCGAGCAGCTCTTGGAAAAACGCCGCATTGAATTAGAAAACCAATATCATCGCGAACGGGAAATCCAAAGCGGCAGTTTAGATGGACTAATTGGGACAAGCCCTCCCATGCGCAAACTAAAGGATCAAATCCAACAGATTGCCCCCTCCAAGGCCAATGTTCTCATCACGGGTGAAACCGGAACCGGGAAAGAATTAGTGGCACGGGCAATTCATGGATTGAGCCCCCGAAAAGATCGCCTCTTCGTTCCCATTCACTGTGCAGCGCTTTCAGAAAATCTGCTCGAGAGTGAATTATTTGGCCATGAGCGCGGTGCGTTTACGGGTGCGGTAAAACAACGTAAAGGACGCTTTGAACTCGCCGACAAAGGCACCCTTTTCCTAGACGAAATCAGTGAGATTAGTGAAAGCATTCAGGTTAAATTGCTTCGTGTCTTGCAGCAGAAGGAATTTGAACGGGTCGGGGGTACAGAAACGATTTCTGTAGATATCCGAATTCTCGCTGCGACGAACGCCGATTTAGCCAAACTGGTGGAAGAAGGAAAGTTTCGCGAAGATTTGTATTATCGCCTTAAAGTGATCACAATTCATACCCCTCCTTTACGCGAGCGGCTTTCGGATATTCCCCAATTGGTGAATGCCTTTGTAAAGAAGTATGCTTACGAAAACGGCAAAAAACCTCCGACCGTTTCCGATGAAGTAATCCGTATCTTTCAACAATATTCCTGGCCTGGAAATGTGCGAGAACTTGAAGGGGTCGTGGAAAGTATGATCATCCTGGCTCAAGGGAATCGTCTGGAAAAAGATAATATTCCCTATGAAATACGTCAATCCGGTGATGAAATGCCGCAACCCGTTATTTCTGGTGATGCGACATTGGCCGATATCGAAAAAACGGCCATACTCCAGACCTTGGAAAAACACAATCATAACCGTACAAAAACCGCAGAAGCTTTGGGGATTGGGCGAAGGACGCTGATTCGGAAATTGCATGAATATGGCGTTTCCAAAGCCGAGGAAGAGAATGAATCATGAGAAAATATTTCTTCATTACAGGACTGCTATTGGCAAGTATTCTAGCGAAAGGAACAGCCCAAGAAAATACGTTATCGATTTTTGACCTCTCCTCAACCCAACATACTGTAGTAGCGCAAGGTCAAGGTTATTTCCCGGTTTTGAACCTGCTGGAGGAACGCATGTTTGCTGTCTTTCGAGCCGGGGCGGGACATTTGGGACTCGGTGGGCACTTGGTGTATTCTTTCTCCATCGGGGAAGGCATTGAATGGGAAGAACCCCAAGTTATTGTGAATTCTGATAAGGATGATCGTAATCCCGCTGTGGGTATATCACCAACCGGCCGGATCGTTGTGGCCTATCACGAGCAAGGGAGTTATACCTCCGAAGGAGAATATGACCCTTCCCTAAAAAAAGCACGCGCCATGTTGACCTGGTCAGAGGATCAAGGTGAAACCTGGGTGGAACCTCGTCCGGTAGGTGTAGCTGGTTTGGAATCGTGCTCCCCTTATGGAAGGATCGTTTCTGCCTCAGATGGAGCGCTGCTCATGAACCTTTATGGACGTTATACCGATCAGGTCAAAGGGATGGAGGAAGTTCGCTCAAATCAACAAAATTATGCTTATGTTGTTCGTTCTTACGATGAGGGAAAAACTTGGGAAGCCCCTTCGCTTATTGCACCAGGGCATAACGAGACAGCTCTCTTGCACATAAAGGGAGAGAACTTTCTGGCCGTTTCCCGGACGGTGGGCATGCAGCGCTTGAATTTTTGCCGTAGTGAAGATGATGGCAGGACCTGGTCCAATCCATTACGTTTAACCGATGCCAAACAACACCCATCCGATTTACTCCAGCTGACCAACGGCTGGATTTTAATGTTGTATGGAGACCGCAGTGAAACGGATAAAGTCATCCGCGGGATGGTTTCTCGCGACCATGGGCGTACCTGGGATTTGAACAATGAACTGATCTTTTCGCGTCCAGTGCGAGGAGATTTCGGTTATCCCAGCGCTGTAATTCTTCCCAATGGACAGCTGGCAGTTATGTACTATTGGGGCGGCGAAAAAGCCGACGGCTCCACCGCCCGAGCCTATTTGAATTTGATCGACGAAGCCGAATTTTTGAATGCTTATATTGAAACCTTTAATATTCCCTTTTCGCGATAAATTCATAGAATTTCCAACATGGGTAGGGGTGGATCCATTCTCATTTCGGCAACCTTATTTCTCATACTCTGCTGTTACACATGTGGTGATCCCTCCCCGGGCGCTGAAATCTCCTTCGACCTTCATCCAATGCGGCTCACACGCTTCGACGAGGTCATCCAAGATTTTGTTTGTGACCATTTCATAAAAAATGCCTTGGTTGCGGTATTCGATCAAATAAAACTTTAATGATTTGAGTTCTATACATTTCTTATCGGGTATATAGTCAATCCGAATGGTGCCAAAATCAGGTAAACCCGTTTTGGGACAAACCGAGGTAAATTCGGAACATTCAATATGGATGTTGTACTTACGCCCAGGATAAGTATTATCAAAAGTTTCCAACTTTGCCATTCTTCTTCCTTTCCAAAATGTATCCTGTGGAACATATGATCATGAACGTATTGGTATATTATAGTGTACAACCCGATAAAAAAATCGGGGATGTGTGCTTCATGGATATCCTTGAAAACGCCTTTAAATATAAGTCGTTTGTATTATTCTATACGCATTACACCTACAAACTCCCATCGAGATGGACATATCAATGACACGATCAATTCCGCATGAAACTTTTATAAAAAAAATCCAGAACGATTTAAATCCCCCCCAGCAAGAAGCAGCGACGTATACCCGCGGACCGATGATGGTTTTGGCGGGTGCCGGCAGCGGAAAAACGCGAGTGATAACCTACCGTATCACCTATCTTATTCATGACTTAGATATCCCCCCCTGGAATATATTGGCGGTTACCTTTACCAACAAAGCTGCCGACGAAATGAAGGAACGAGTAGGACAGTTATTGCATGGCTCTCCAAGAGGATTATGGATCGGCACTTTCCATTCGATTTGTGCGCGGATATTGCGTATGGATGGAAAAGAAATGGGAATCGATCCTCAATTTACCATCTATGACCGTGGAGACCAAGTCGCTACTATTAAACAGGCGGTAGAACGTCGTAAAATCTCTTCAAAAAATCTTAAACCCAATGTCATACTGAATGCCATCTCCCGAGCGAAAAGTAATTATCTGACACCCGCACAATGGAAAAACAAGATGGAAAGTGACCGGGATGAGATTATCGTGGACATTTATGAAGAATACCAAAAGGTGTTAAAAAAAAATAATGCCTTAGATTTCGATGATCTTCTCATGAAAACGGTTCTACTTTTGGAACAACATGAAAAAGTGAGAAAAATCTATAGCCAACGCTTTCGCCATATTATGGTGGATGAATATCAAGATACCAATCATCTTCAATATATGATGATCAAATTATTGGGAGAACAACATCAGAATGTATGTGTAGTGGGAGACGACGATCAGTCCATCTATCGTTGGCGGGGAGCCACCATTCGCAATATTTTAGATTTTGAAAAAGATTATCCGAAAGCGAAGAAAATTAAACTAGAACAAAATTACCGTTCAACACAAACAATCTTATCGGCTGCAACCGCCTTGGTACGTCACAATAAAGGCCGGCATGAAAAAACCCTATGGAGCGCAAGTACAGAGGGAGAAAAAATAGGTGTAGTCCGCCTCCCCGAAGAAAGTTCCGAAGCCTACTGGATTGGAGATCAAATCCAAACATTGCATGAAGAAGAGAAAGTTCCCTATCACGATATAGCTATTTTTTACCGCACCAATGCCCAATCACGCTTGTTCGAAGAAGAATGTATGCATCGTAGGATTCCCTATCACGTCGTTGGTGCGGTCGCGTTCTACGAGCGTAAGGAAATCAAAGATATACTGGCTTACTGTCGTTTATTGGTAAATCCAGCCGATACGGTTTCCTTTCTACGCATCGTTAATGAGCCCAAGCGAAAACTCGGGAAGGTATCAACGGGAAAACTCCTTGACTTTGCTGACCGCTATGATCTCCCTATTCTCGAAGCCGCTCGACAAGCACGGGAGGCAGGAATGCAAACCAATATGGCAGCCAAAACCTGTGAAGCGTTTTACCAATTTGCTCATTTATTTCAACATTGGAAAAACCAATATCGGGATATGTCTTTGGGGGAATTGATGGAAGCCATTATGAAAGATTCTGGCTATCGGGACATGTTTGAGAGTAGTCGAGATCCTCAAGAGGCAGCTCGTTTAGAAAACCTCGATGAGATCCTTAATGCCGCGGCAAAATTTGGTGAAGAATTACAGCGTGAAAGCGACTCCACTGTGGACGCGATCACGGCAATGGAGACCTATTTGCAAGATGTATCCCTGGTATCCGACACGGATAACCTTGATGTTACTGAAGACACACTAACGCTGATGACCTTGCATAGTGCGAAAGGGTTGGAGTTTCCTTATGTCTTCATCACCGGCATAGAACATGGCTTATTGCCACACAAAAATTCTATATATGATCCAGAAGCGTTGGAGGAAGAGCGGCGTTTGTGCTATGTGGGGATCACCCGTGCCCAGCGGAAAATCTTTATGACTTATGCAGAGTGCCGACGAATGTATGGGAATACTGAAATAACCACACCCAGCGAATTTCTCGACGAAATTCCAAAAGAATACCTTGAAGAGGTACACTGGCGCGGGTATGACATCCAAGAAGAGGCTGCTATCAATCGCGAGTTACAACGGGCACAAACCTTTGCCCCCTACGATGACCACTTCCAGGCTGGCGATATGGTCAATCATCGCTCTTTTGGTTTTGGGGTGGTAACCGGAATAGAAGGCGAAGGCCCAAGCGCACGTATTACCATTGATTTTCAAGAAATCGGCAAAAAAGTTTTAATTCAAGAATACGCTAAATTACAAAAGGTATAAAAATGAAAAAGGCCGCCTCCCTGGGCGGCCCTTCCCTCTTGATTTATATGGAATCATGGGATGTGGATGCTGTTTAGAATCCACCCATGCCACCCATACCTCCCATGCCTCCCATGCCGGGATCACCGCCACCGGCGGGAGCGGGATGTTCTTTTTCAGGGATTTCAGTGATCAAGGCCTCCGTGGTGAGTAGCAAGCCAGCAATACTGCATGCATTTTGCAACGCAGAACGTGCGACTTTCGTGGGATCAATAATCCCTGCCGCCACCAGGTCTTCATACTCACCCGTAGCCACATTCAAACCACGGTTTCCTTTTTCGGTTTTCACTTTTTCAACGATGATGGAACCTTCAAGTCCGGAGTTAAAGGCCAACTGACGAAGCGGCTCTTCGAGAGCACGACGGACAATATTCACACCCGTTTGTTGATCTTCGTTTTCACCTTTTACATCCTCTAGACCCTTTTGAGCCCGTAATAAGGCTACACCGCCACCGGGTACGATGCCTTCTTCTACGGCTGCGCGGGTTGCGTGCAACGCGTCTTCGACACGTGCTTTCTTTTCTTTCATTTCGGTTTCAGTAGCTGCACCTACTTGAATGACAGCAACCCCACCGGCCAATTTGGCCAAACGCTCTTGCAGTTTTTCACGATCATAGTCGGAGGTGGTTTCTTCGATCTGATTGCGAATTTGGGTAATACGTCCCTGGATATCGTTTTTCTTTCCGCCACCTTCGACAATGGTAGTATTATCTTTATCCACAGAAACCCGCTTTGCGGTACCAAGATCTTCGATGGTGATGTTTTCAAGTTTAATACCAAGGTCTTCAGTGATCACACGTCCACCCGTCAGAATGGCGATATCTTTCATCATTTCTTTACGCCGATCGCCAAACCCAGGGGCTTTGACAGCACACACTTTCAGGGTCCCACGGATCTTGTTGACGACCAACGTGGCCAAGGCTTCCCCTTCAACATCTTCGGCAATGATTAACAGGGGACGTCCTGATTGTGCCACCTTCTCCAAGATGGGAAGAAGTTCGCGCATGTTGGAAAT
>CAYQOX010000006.1:0-36095 GCA_964419335.1 uncultured bacterium
TGGAGCAATGACCCCACCTGATAGACGACAAGCGTGAGAATATATGCTAACACTGTTAACCCACTTAATTGGAATAATGCCCATTTCCATGAATGGCTTTCTTGTTTCGTTGCAGCGATGGTGGCCATACAGGGGGCGCTGATGAGGCAGAAAAGCATAATACAAAAGCCAACCAGGGGGGTGTAGTGAGTTTGCAGTTCATGACGCAGGGCTTGAGAATTTTCCTCCACTTCACCAAGAGAAAAAACAATTCCTAATTGAGCGACGAAAATCTCTTTAGCGGCGAAGGCGCCAATGAGGGCGGTGCCGATACGCCAATCAAAGCCAAGAGGCATGAGCAAGGGTTCTAAGCCATTGCCAATGCGTCCGGCGATGGTATATGAAATTTCATCGGCGATTTGGGATTGGTTGATGGTTTCCAAGCGTTGCTGATAAGGTTCTTCAATTTCTACCAGGTAGGCTTGGGCGGCGGAAAAGATTTCGGGATGTTGGTTTTTAAGTTCTGTCAGTTGGACATTCTTTTCACGCTCTAGTAAAGCATAATTCGCATTATCTTCTTGGAGTCCTTCATGTGATACGGTTTCCAGGAAATCTTGTTGGATCTGTTCGATCGTATCACGTACGGTGAAAAACTCGGCGAGTTTGTCGCCGCCAGCTTGTTGGTAAAGTTCATTGAGTTTTTCTTCTTTTTCAATTTCTACTTGCTCATATTTGGGATTTGAGGGGTAATATTGTTGTTGCTCTTCATGCAATTCCCATTCGGTTTGGATGGCTTCCATGAGGCGGGGAGAGTCTTGAGGTAAACCGAGTTGGGGATTGAGTTGGATGACTTCTTGGAGAAATTCTGAGCGCACAGTCTCGGTTTTCTTTTCGTATTGTTCTTCGATTCCTTGATTTTGTGGAAAAGTCGTTAGAGCCCAGAGAAGGATTGAAAAGCCAAGAATGATGGTGCCTGCTTTTTTGATATACATATATGTGCGTTCCCACACATGAAGAGCGATACCTTTCAAGGTGGGAAGACGGTAGGGGGGGAGTTCCAACACCATGGGGATGTTATCTCCCTTGAGTAGTGTCGAGCGCAGCAGTTTGGCACCGAGAATGGCGAGAAGAATGCCGGTGAAATAAATGATTAAGAGGATAGGGGCGCGCCAAGTTTGGGGAAAGAATGCGGGTATAATTAATGCGTAGATGGGGAACCTGGCGCCACAACTCATCAGAGGAATGACGAGCATGGTGGTCAGCCGATCGCGTTGATTATCCAAGGTGCGGGTGGCCATAATCGCGGGGATTGAACAACCAAAACCGAGCAGCATGGGAATAAAACTTTTCCCATGTAAGCCGATTTTGTGCATCCAGCGATCCATGTTGAAGGCAGCACGTGCCATGTAGCCTGAATCTTCCAAGAAGGAAATGGCTAGGAAGAGGAAGAAAATGTTGGGTACAAATGAGAGAATACCACCTACGCCGCCGATGATTCCATCGACCAAAAGGGAGCGCAGAAGACTCTCGGCTTGTTTCGGCCACAGTTGGCTAATGGTTTGCCCAAGAAAGAGGAAGCCATTTTCGAGCCATGCCATGGGGTATTCACCCAGACGAAAGGTGAATTGGAAAACGATATACATAATGGTAAGAAAAATGGGGATGCCTAAGACGGGATGGGTAAGAAATTCATCGATTTGATCAGAGAGAGTATGCCGGGATTCGACCGTGCTTTTAATCGATTCCTGGCAGGCGCCAGATATAATTCCATAACGACGATCGGCCATGATGATCTCGGGGTTATCGCCGAAGAGATGGACAATGCGATCTGTACTTTTTTGTACTTGTTCATGAATCGTTGGATCCTTTATCGCTTTGATGACTTCGTTGTCATTCTCCAAAAGTTTGATTGCGATCCAGCGTGAACCGTATTTCTCGACCATGGGATGGGAGGAATCCAGGAGGGCTTCGATTTTGGTGATTTCCTCTTCAATCTCAGGGCCAAACGTTATGTGGATTAAGGGAGAGCGTTGTTGTGGGTTATGGGCTACGTCGATAGCCGTTTCGATGGCTTTCCGGACCCCTATCCCTTTGTGGCCGACGGTGGGAACTATAGGGACTCCCAGGAGTTGGGATAGATGGTTAAGGTCAAACTCAATCCCTCTCGCTTTGGCGGTATCGCTCATATTGAGTATCAGCACTAGGGGAACGTTTAATTCCATTAGTTGGGTGGCGAGGTAGAGGTTACGTTCGATATTTCCAGCATCGAGAATATCAACGATGACATCCGGTTTTTCGTCAATGATAAATTTGCGAGCCGCGAGTTCTTCGATCGAATAAGCGGTGAGGCTGTAAGTTCCTGGAAGATCAACAATCCGTAGTTCTTGTCCATTGAGTTTGCAGAGGCCTTCTTTTTTTTCTACAGTGACACCGGGATAATTGCCGACATGCTGGCGTGAGCCGGTGAGATGATTAAAGATGGTGGTTTTGCCTGAGTTTGGATTACCGGCGAGAGCGATGGTGAGATTATTATTTGGCATTTTAGATTTCCTAGATGATATAGTTGCATTCTAACCGATTTGTATACAAATCAGTAGTAAAAAAAAATTATTTGACAAGGATCTTTTGGCTCATACCACGGCCAAGAGCCACCCGGCAGTCTTTGATAGCTACAATATAAGGGCCTTTACCGTTGGCGTTGTTCAGCATTTTCATTTCTACGCCAGGAACAAGTCCCATGGCCGCGAGCCGCGCTTTGAGTTCACGGCCTGCGGTCACGTTGACGAGGCGTACGATTTTTCCGACTTCAACCAAGGAGAGAGGGATCACGTTATTTTCCTTTCCGACTTGTTCTGAGTGGTCAAGATGTTTGTTTTGATTCATCATGAGAATGATCTTGCTTCTTTCTACATTGAACCTTGGAGTTCTTTGTTGGACTTTTGTTTTTGTTGATTGATGGTATCCAAGCATTCATAAATACATTTTTCACAGCGCACACCTGGGAGTCCGTGTTTGCAGTGATACCCATTTGATTCAGACCATTCGATATTCATTCGAGGGCACTTTTCCATAAATTCTACGAACTGGATAAAGCGTTCGAGGATCATAGGAGAAATACCATGTTCCATCTTGCAGGCCGATTCTTCGGCGTCTTGTCGGTCAACCGAGAGGATTTTGACGAAGAAGTCGCACAGGGCTTCATGACGACGTACGACATTATTGGCGACTTTTTTCCCTTTGGAGGTAAGCGTAATCACATCATAGGGAGCATAGTTGATAAGTTCTTTCTCAGCCAGGGTGCGTAAGGCGCTGGTCACGGAAGAACTTTTCACATGGAGGCGATCCGCGATATCTTTAGCACGTGCGGCTTGTTTTTCACCAACGATGTGATGAATCGCTTCCAGATAATCCTCCAAACTGGCGCTTAAAATGGTAGTGGCCATGGTTTCCCTCGAATGTTTGTTCTAGCATGAATTATACGTCTTAGCTAACTTTTTTCAATCCCTAAAACTTTTTTTTTGTAAATTTTTCATAGAAAAGAGTTCGTTTCTTCTTCTTTTGAGGCAAATCGGTTATCCTTCAATAAGTCATCCAGGAAGGGATATTTTCCTTTAATTGATGGCGATGGATAATCTTTTGGTTTCCATCTAGATCATTTTCAATCCAAACCAAATGGAGAATTTGATGGTGAGAGTCCCAGGCGATGCTCGCATGGTGAGCATCGATGTTTTCGGAAGTGAGCGGTTGACGTTGGAGCAAGGTATTTTGTTCAATATCAATTTCTGCCAACCAGATTTGTGAGATACCGCCCAAATCTTCCTGCCAAACGACATAAGTTCTTTCTGTAGAAGCAAAAGCGGGGCAGGGTTGAGAGCCGCTGAAATCGGAATGATTCAGTTGTAACTCTTGCGATTCGTTGTCGAAGAGGTCAAAAGAGCGAAGATAGACGTTATTTTGGCCGTTATCTTGTCTAGTGTAGGTTAAAGCGAGATTTCCCGAAGGGTGAGAGACAAGGCGTGGAGGATCGAGAAAGGTGCCGCCCTGATGGACGAGGGTGCTGACTGCATCCTTTTCGCCATTGGTAAGGATGAGACGGGAGCGGATTTCCATTTCTCCTTGCCAGCCTTCAAGAAAGCCCCAGAGGCAGAGAACCGATCCATCCGGCAATGGGGCCATATCGGGAAACCAGCGTGAACTGTACGAACTGCTGTCTTGTTCGAAAAACGTAATCCGGTAGGGTTCTATATCGGAAAGAGTCTCGGGGAGGGTTCGAGTCTCGTTGCTGAAATAGTATATGTCAGAATGATTGCCATCAATGTGGAAATCGTGCCAGGCAATATGAAGACGCTGGTCGGGGCTGACGGTGATCGCTGGCGTGAAGCCATTATCACCCATATGATTTGCTGAGGTTTGGGTGATGCGTATATCCTCTGCTAAGAAAGTCTCATTATTTATTTTGCGGTTGTAATAAATTTCCAAATTATCAATGTAACTTCCTTGGGCGGTCGCGTGACGATTATCCTGCCATACAGCATGAACCGTATCATTCGCATCGATGGCTAGGGAGGGGTGGTTTCCTCCTCCTTGGGATGCGTGATCGATGCGTTCGGCTTGGGTGAATTGGGTTCGATTGATTTGCTGATACATAACTTGGTAAGATGGAGGGGAGAGTTTTTCTTCCCCGACGGAGAAAATGAGGTGGAGATTACCTTGTGAGTCTGACGCGAGGGTGTCGGAGGTGTTTCGGGCGAAGGTGATTTCTTGTGTGGATGAAAATAACACCTGGGGTTCAGAGAACTCGATATTACCAAAGATCGGTGAAGCGGCCATTAAGGAAAGGAAAAACAGTTTAGATATAAGTGATAAGGATCGTTGCATAGGGGGGCCTCTCTTTTGAGTCAAGTTTTGGGGAAGAGAGGGTTAGGAATGACTCTAACGCATGGGAGGGTCATTTGGACGTGTGTTTATGTGTCCAGCCTCTCGATCCCCGAAGAGGTGACACGCGATTTTCACGGCAGGTCTCCTGACTTACAGCATAGCGCCTTTTCCCCTTCCCGGCGTTTATTGCCAGTGGCTGTTGGAAAGGCATGACGGATTACAGTGGCGGGTCCGTGCTGGATTTTCACCAGCTTCCCTATTAAGCGAACCGCACCGTGAAACGATGTCGAGTGAATTATAATCCATGTTGAGATTGAGACAAGTTTTTGATGGCATTCGATTCTCATTTAACCATCGAGTGGAAATAGAATCGAATGAATAGATGATGAGGTTTTGTTGTAGGATATTTTATTTGTTTTGATATAATAGATCCATCATTGTATTGGGATAGTTCATACCTCGTCCTGTGGGTAGATTCATGAATTCAGAAACTAACAAGAAACTTTATCAGAATGAAGAGATCGATCCGTTAAAAAGGAAGCTGTCCGAACTGGGGGAATTAGTTCATCGCAAGGATGAATTTGAAGATCGGATCAATGAAATAAAGACCAACCTTCGTCGGATCGAACATACTCTGCGTCTGGGGTTTTGGAAGTACAACATCCAACGGCAAACGGTGTTTTGTTCTGCAGGGATGATGAAGTTTCTAGGCATGGAGCCGTTTGAACAATGTTGGAATTTCGCAGAGTTTCAGCAAATGATACATCCCGTGGATCGGGATTCATGGACACGGGAAATTTATAATGCGATTCATGAAAAACGTTTTCATGAGCTTGAGTTTCGTATTCAAGGGTTGGATGGGACTGTGCGGCATTTGCGCGAGGAAGGAGAATTGCAAACCGATTCGTATGGCCATCCTGTGTGTTTTTTCTTTATAGTTCATTCTTTAGATACTCCTCCACCAACTATAAATAATACCAACATTCTTGAGCCGAATTTGGAACGAGCGAATCATTTGCTTTCTTCTTCTCGAGAGAATTCTGCTTTAGCGATCATGGAGTGGGACAAAAAATTTCGTCTTAAGCAATGGTCGAAGAGTGCAGAAGAACTTTTTGGATGGGAAGAAAAGGAGGTTGTGAATCGTCCCTGGGATGAATTGGAGTTGTTTCATGAGAAGGATCATGCCTTGATCCAGCATATGGCTGATGGGTTTTGTCATGGGGAAAAACAGCATGAAGTGATGAGTCTTCCTACCAAGACGAAAGCTGGAAGTTATCTTCAATGTGAGTGGTATTTTTCGGTTTTTCATTGGGAGAATGGAGAATCAACAATTCTTTCTCAGGTCCAGGATATTACGGAGCGTAAAAAGGCTGAGATTGATGTGCATTTTAACGAGGAGCGCTACCGTACCCTTTTTGAACAATCCTCCCTGGGGATTTTTGAATCAACACCGGAAGGGAAGATCCTTCGGGCGAATCAGGCTTGTGCTCAATTGTTTGGTTATGACAGCCCTATGGAAGCGATTCGATCTATTCAAGATATTGCGAAAAGTCTCTATGTGAATCCGGAAATCCGTGCAGAAATCATTCAAGAAGTGCTTGAAACGAAAAAAATGATTGAGCGGGAAGTGTTATTGCTCAAAAAGGATGGGACCCCATTTAACGCTTTGTTGCGAGTACAAGCGATACAGGATGAAGCCAAGCCGTTCCCTTATCTTCTCGGATTTGTTGAGGATATTAGTGAGCGCAAAAAGGCGGAATATGCTTTGATAGAAAGTGAAGAACGTTTTCGTACTATTTTTGAACGTTCTTCGTTGGGGATTTATGAGACCTCTCCGGAAGGCCGTTTTTACCGGGCGAATGAAGCGTTTGCCCGCATGTTTGGCTATGATTCACCTCAAGATGTGTTGGATTCGGTTTATGACATTCCAAGCCAAGTTTACCGCTATCCGGAAGATCGGGCATTTATTGTCCAGCAAGTATTGAATATGCAGGGGGTGCTGGAAACGGAGTTGGATTTTAAGCGGAAGGATGGAAGTACTTTTACGGGAAGCATTCGTATGCAGGCCGTGCATGATGCGCGCGGAGGGCATACGTATTTATTTGGTTTTGTTGAGGATGTTACAGAGCGGAAGCGTGCGGAAGAAGAACTACGGAATAGCAAACAGTTGTTGCAATCCGTGCTTGATAGTACTCCCGCTTTGATCTTTATCAAGGATCAGCAAGGCCGGTTTGTTTTGGTCAATCAATTATTTGTCGAGTTTGCTAATAGACCGCGACATCAAATAGTTGGGCATACGGATGATGAAGTTTTTCCTCAATTCGACATGACCGAGATTCGAGAAAACGATCAAAAAGTCTTTCAATCCAATAGCTTAATGGTATTTGAAGAGACGGTTGAGTCGGAGGATACGGAGAAGATTTTTCTTTCGACCAAAGTGCCGCTTGAAAATGTGGGATTTCAGGAGCGGGTTCTCTTAGGAGTTTCTACGGATATTACAGAGCGGAAGCGTTCAGAGGAAGAGCGGATTAAGCTGGAATCCCAGCTGCAACAATCCCAAAAGATGGAAGCGGTGGGACGTTTGGCGGGTGGAGTGGCGCATAATATCAATAATTTATTGACCGGGATTATTGGAAATCTGAATTTGGCGGATAGCGAGGCAAGCAATAAATCGAAGCGGTATATACAAGAAGCCTTAAAGGCGGCGGAAAAATCATCCACATTAGTCCAACAGTTGTTAGCCTTTAGTCGTAAATCGTTTATTTCTCCAAAACCTCTCGATCTGAATGTGATTCTTGACGAAGTTTATTTGTTAGTGCGTCCCTCTGTTGAGCGTTGGATCGATATTGATATAGATAAAGAAACTTCTTTGCCGTTGGTCTATGCTGATCATGCCCAAATGACCACGGTTTTTATGAATCTATGTATCAATGCCCGGGATGCCATCGATGAATTGCTGAAAAGTACTCTTTTGCAGTATCGAGATGATGATTCACGTTTTTCCATTCAAATGAAAAGTGAGCGATGTAAGGTGAGCTCGGAAGCATGCGAAAATCATACGGAGGCTTATGCGGGGGATTTTGTACGGGTGAGTGTTTCGGATAATGGGATTGGGATGAAGGAGGAGACCGTAAAGCATATTTTTGAGCCGTTTTTTACGACCAAGGATGTGGGGAAAGGCACCGGATTGGGGTTAGCGAGTTCTTTTGGGATTATCAAGCAGCATGAAGGGTGGATCGATATCCAAACGCAGTTTGGGAAAGGGACAACCTTTATGATTTATTTGCCGGTCACCAGCGAAACTCGGCAGGAGAGTGATTTTTCTCAACAGAGTGAGATGGAGCCGGGAAATGAAACCCTTCTTTTTGTTGATGATGAACGTATGATTCGCAACTTAGCCAAAACCATTTTGGAAAGAAAGGGGTATGAGGTATTTATTGCCAAAGATGGGGAAGAGGGATGGAAGATTTTTTTACAGCAGAAAGATGCCATCGATTTGGTCGTTTTGGATTTATCTATGCCCAAACTTTCGGGGCTGGAAGTCTCGAAAAAAATCAAAGAAATGGATCCCACGGTGAAGATTCTCTTTAGTAGTGGATATCAAGAAGTGGATGTCTTGGGGGAGGAGATCGAGGGGACCGATCTAATCACCAAGCCTTATCGTCCTGCCATATTAATGGAAAAGATACGTGCGTTGCTCGATTCATAAATCAGTAATCGATTTGACTGGCTAATTTTCGATACATTAGGACGTAGAACATGTGTAGATACTGCCGTGTTTCTTGGCGTTCCAGATTGGAAACATATTTCCAGAAACCGTAGATACGTGCCAGTGACATCAAGCGTTTCGCATACAGTTTCCAGTTATAGCGTGCTTCGATCCGTTGAATAGCCCCGTGGGAAATGCGGTTCCATTCGTTTTGGTCTTCCCGGCAACGTTGGAAGAAAGAAGCGATACGCATAGCGGATTCATCGCCATGGTTGGGGTCGATGTGAAAACCGGATATCCCATCCTCGATGATTTCCAAAGGTCCGCCGTATTTAGTGGCGAAGGTGGGTAAGCCGGAGGACATGGCTTCGATAACGGTCAAGCCAAAGGCTTCGAAGAGAGCCGGTTGAATAAAGGCTCCTTGCCGGTCGGCAATATAACGGTAGATTTCGCCTCCCATATTTTTATCCAGCTGGGAGCCCAGCCAGCGAACTTGGCCATCCAGTTCATGATGATTCATGATCTCGTGCATGCGATTGATTTGTTCACGCTCTTCGTTGTCGAAAGTAATTTCGGGGTTGCTGTGTCCACCCACAACAACAAGATTCACCTCGCCGCGTAAGGCTTCGCTTTGAGCGAACCACTCCGTCAACCCCGTGAGATTTTTAATGCGGTCCATACGCGCCATGGTGTAGATGAGGGGCTTCTCTTTGTCTTGCAAGTGCCCTCGTGAATAGTCGTTGGGCTCACCATAGATCATGTTCTCGATTTCATCATGAAGATCGGTGAGGCGACGTTCGGTTTGGGTATAGGGAAAATAAACGTTAGGATCGGCGCCTGGAGAGACAATGTTGAATTTGGGATCGAAGACATTAATGCCATTCAATACACGGTATAATTCGGGCATGGTAAAGGTCGCGTAACTTTCATATTGTCCCACACTGGTGGAGTTGCCAACGATTTCCTGGTAGGTGCTGGTGATGATAAAGTCAGCTGTATTCATGGCAATGAGGTCCGCGGTGAATTGCATGGAAAAATGGTAAGAATCTTCCAGGCTTTTCCAATAGAGATCGGAGAAGAGGTATTTAGCTTTCTCTAATGCATGGGCGATATTGCACTGGGTCACTTTGAGTCGTTCGGAGAGAAGCATGGCTACTAAATTGCCATCGGAATAATTACCGATGATTAAATCCGGACGCGTTTCTAAGGTGGCTAAGATTTCGCGTTCTGCGTCGACGGCGAATCGTTCGAGAAAGGGCCAGATCTTGAAGCGAGAAATCCAGTGAGGGATCACTTCTCCCGCTTCGGTACGGAAAGGGATACGTATGATTTTTGCGTTTTCGGTACCGAAGATGTGTTCGACCGGTTGGTTACAGGTGGTATCTTCGGCTTCGGGAATGAGGCGGGTCATGACCAGAATTTGGGGTTCGATATCGAGGCCAAGTTCTTGAACTTTCGAACGCATTTCTTTTTCGAGAAACTTGACCTGGTCGAGGATATAAATAACCTGACCGCCGGTATCGGGTTTGCCAAAAACATTGGTTTGGCCAAAGAAGCCGTGCGGTGAAAGAATGACCACATTAAAGATCATGGGGACTTGATCCAAGAGCCGGCATAAGTTTTGGTGATCAGGCGCTTCAAGGACATCCAAAAGCAGATGCAGGGTGTCCTGTATCTTGGCGACCGTTTTTCCCCATCCTATTTCAAAGCCGAAGGAATGCATCATGGAGGCGACCTCCTCCCAACCGCTTTCGCTTGGCATGGTGGAAAGATAATCCAGGGCCTTATGGATGGCTTCGCGCAGTTGCTCAACGGTGTTGATGCGTCCATTCAGCATCAATTGCCGGCCTTTGTACTGATGCACGCGTAAAAAATCGAGTAGGGATTGATCGCCAATCCCCAGATTGTTAAAGAGGCGACTGGATAGATGGCGGTTGAGAAATTCGACGCCTCGACCAATGGAACGGGTTTCTTTTAATCGAGGGAATTCTCGATTAAAAGGGGTCAGATCAATTTCGAGGGAGAAATCGGTATCTTCTTGCTTGGGATGCACAAGTTGTTCTTTAAAGCGGAGGAATTCAGAGATATCAATGCGTTCAAAATAGACATGCTCTAGATGAAAACGGACATACAACCAGCGGGCGGTGTTGGGACGACAGGCAAAACACATCCACGGTCCTTGGATGACGGCTTCTTGGGTTGAGCGGATGAAGCGAGCGAAGAGGGTCCGCTCCATTTCTTTGCCGGATTCCGATTGGCAAAACTCATGAAAGATATCGCATAAATCGGATCGCAGCAAGAAGTTCTTTTCCAAGTGTTGGATGTTTCGGAGAAAGATATAAACGACATTTCGTTTCTCTTCGACAAAGGACTGGAGTTGTTCAATCATGAAGCATATCCTTCCGGTATTTGAATTTCACCAAAAAAGTTGAAATGTTCAATCCCTTCCAGAATCCCGCGTGCATAATGCCCCTGGGCGAAATAGATCCCCGGGCGTTTTTTCAAATGTTTCAACTCTTTGCTATGGTTTCCAACCACCATGGCCAGGGCATTGCTCGTGAGCATCTCTTCATCATTGCCGGAGTCGCCCGCCACCATGATGTGATCCATGGGAATCCCCCAACGGTTGGATAAATACCAAACCGCAAGCCCTTTGGAGGCGCGCATCGGGAGAAAATCAAGGTATTGATTTAATGAAAAGACGACTTTGGCATGAAAATGATGTTTACGCAAGGAGCGGACAATTTCCCGAACCTTGGGGGCTTCCGACGTATCGATGTAGTAGCTGAGTTTGAACTCATGTTGATATTCGTCGGGTTGTAACGTCAATCCGGGGATGTGTTGTAAATGCATTTTTAAATATTCCCGGTGCCAGCGATAGTTGATATGTTTTCTCCACTCGGTGTCCGGGCGTAAATCATGACCGTAATAGATTTCACTTCCGGCTGAAGTGATAAGGACATCGGGTCGGGGGATCGAGTTTTTCTCTAGCACCTCCAAGGTGGGTTCGATCAACCGGCCTGTAGCGATGGCAAACCCGATGTGATAGGGACATTCCCGCAACTGACGTGTTAAATCCTGCAGTGCCTCGTCGTCTCCTACAAGCGTATTATCAACATCGGCGACAATCAAGCGGTCTGCTTGCAATAATTTCTTTCCAGAGGTGTACCAGAAGGGGCGCTGTTTCTTTTGCTTCATGAATTTGCGAACATGTTCGAGATAGGTTTTGGCATGGCCAGACCAGGAGTAATGTTTTTCGACGCCCCGAATCCCATTGCGTGCTAGTTTCGACCATGTGCGCCGGTCTTGCAGCACCCGGATCAGGGCTTGCGCTATGGAATCTTGGTCGAGGGGATCGATGAGTTCTCCATTTTTACAGTGAGCGATAATATCTCGGGGGCCGCCATCATTGGTGGCAACGATGGGCAGGCCGCTGGCTGCGGCTTCAATTAGGGTAAGTCCAAAAGGCTCCGTCAAGGCAGGATTGATAAACACTCCGCGTGTGGCAGCGGCGATACGGTAAATGTCGGAGACTTCATCGGGATGATGTTTTTTGGGATAGGCCATTTTTCCGTAGAGATCGTATTTATCGACGAGATAGAGAATTTCCCATAATACGCTTCGAGAGCCTCGATCCATTTCCTGGAGGTCATCACGGCTTCCCGCGATGACAACAAGGTTGGCAAGCTCTTTCAGTTCAGGATGGTTGCCGTAGGCGTGAATCAACGTGGTAATGTTTTTACGTTCATCCGGACGTGAAAGTGCGAGGATCATGGGTTTATGTGTGTGTCGGAGGAAGCGCAGGAGCTCTTTGGCATAGGGGTATTGTCCCACTTTACGATCAGGAGGGGAGAAGCGGTTTAAATCTACTCCCGGGGGAATAACCCGCATTTTGTTCGGGGGATAATGTTCGTATTGTTTATATTGTTCTTCCACCTCTTGGTGGGTGCTAGCGACTACCATGGAAGCATTGTTTAGCGCATTCTCTTCCGCTTCGATCCGTTCATTGATGTTATAGCGCTGAACGATTTTCTCTTCGCTCATCCCTTTTTCCATCAAGCGGCGTTTCTTTTCCCGTCCTAAAGAATGGCCGGTAAAAACCAAGGGAAGACCGAGTAGATTGTTTAGTTTGACGCCTACGTAGCCCGCATCGGCATAATGAGCGTGAATAACATCCGGCAGACGTTCGATTTTACGAAAATGCTTGATGGCCTGATCGGCAAATTCATCCAAATAAGGCCAGAGGACTTCTTTGCGCAAATAGCGCCGGGGCCCGCATGGTAAGCGGATGATATAGGCTTTGGGAGCAATTTGTTCTTCGGGAACGGCGTAAGAGTCGTCAACCCGTTGATCGATCACCATTCGGGTGAAGAGATCGACACGATCGACCGAAGGTTGTTCCGAGAGGCTTCTGGCGAGTTCGACCACATATTTCGTTTGTCCTCCAGTATCTGCATCACGGCCTAATTCAAGGTTTTCACCCCGGATGAGTCCATGAATGCTAAGGAGAGCAATATAATATCCTTGAGATTCACTTTTTGGCATGATTGGTTTACTCCGTAGAAATTCCGTCTTATTGAAGTGGTTTATGCGTAAAATACTTGGATGTTCTCTTTCATAAAGAACAGGGGTGTTTGTTTTTATGATTCGATTTAATTATCTTGTAGGACACAAAATGTTTTTATCCTATCTATCAAGATCGGGCTCCAGATATACTACAAGATTTCAATCTTTTTATTTGGGGAAGACTCACTTCCATTTTCGTCTAAGAGTATGGAATTTTCGTGTATTTTTTTACTTTCCATCATGGCGGCGATGCGTTGTAAAGAAGAGAGAATGAGCGATTGTTCCCAGTCTTGTAATTTTTCAAATTCGTGGCGAAAACGTTCCTGAGCTAAAGAGGGAACACTTTGAATGACCTCGAAGCCTTTTTGGGTTAGTTTGACAAGTACTTTGCGTCGGTCGTGCTTGCTCCGCATGCGGGTAATGAGTTCACGCTTTTCCAGGCGGTCGAGGATATCGGTTACGGTGGCATTGCTTAAATTCGCCTTTTTAGCGAGATAGCCAACAGAATGTTCTTGGGCATCTCCCAATTCTTTGAGTAGGATGAGTTGAGGTCCGGTTAAACCGTAATGACGGACTAGGTTTCTTGATTGGAGGTCATTCGCGCGGATGATGCGCCTTAACGTAGTTAATACTTTTTCGCAGAGAACATTTTCTGGATTCATTGTAACCCATCCCGATTTTTTTTTAATATGTATACATAATATTAGGATCCTAAATAATTGCAAGAGTAATTTTCATTTCATTCTTTAAATTTCATTCTTTAAAATACCTATAAATACTTTATCTTATTATAAAACTGAATGCCAATAATGTTTAAGAAAAATTAATCAAATTTATGATTATTTTTAATTTGATATTTTATCGTAGTCCGGTTTAGCCTTTATGACGGCGTTATGAGCAGAGGGAAAAGTGGGAGCAGATGAGAAGGATACGCTATCGTTGAGTCGGAGGAGTAGAAAGTGAGATTTTCTTTTTTCAGAAAATTCGTAGAGAACGTGTACCTCATTTGTTTTGATTGGTACTATACTATCTAAGGATTAAAGTTTTAGAATCGAAGTTTTCATTTTCGGGTTGAAGATAGTTTTATGGATGAATTTCAAATTTCATTTCGCAAAAAAGTAGAACGTTTTTTCTTTGAATATGTGGTAGAAATTTCAGTTTTCACAGGACTATTTCTTCTATTGCTCATGGTATTATACCCTACTTATGAAGGGAAAGTGGTGAAATCGCAAATTACGCAATCGTATAAGCAGATTCATTCCCTGGTAGAGGCTCTTCAGATTTATTCGCTCGAAAACCCTGACAGTCGAGCTTTTCCACCGGCTTCCGATGGATTAATGCCTGGGATATTTTTATGTCCTATCCGTGAGAATGATAATCAAACCTTACAGTTTTTAACCACTCCACAAGCGTACTTGGAGTCGGTGCCTGCCGATCCCTTTATTAGCCAGACGACGCAAGCCGATTCAATCCAGACACCGGTAGTTTTGCATTGGGTGAAAATCGCGGGGCGTTCTTTGGATAATGCGACGGATTATAATCACGTGGCTTGGGGCGCTTTGAGTGTGGGACCCTCGTTGCATTTACCCCACCGCTATGATATCAGCGTGTTTCGACTGGTCCCGTATGAAGTAGGGCCTTTGTACCGCAGTCTTTATAATCCGACGAATGGGTTACATAGTATGGGATTTATTTACCGGGATACTATGGGGAATGCAAGTCCGGTATCCAAGGATTCAACATAAAAAACTCCCCGAAGAAAGTGGGTTCCTCGGGGAGTTTTTCGTTTTCAGGAAGATTAATTCAGAGGAATTTTAATAATCGAGGCGCTAAGCGGTTGGATGGGGATGGCCCCTTGATCCACCATGATTTCTTCTTCTTGAATCGAGACACGTTCCTCTTTTCCCGGTTCATTATAAAGACCAGGATCATCTCCGGTAATGATCCATTGTTGCAAGGATTGAGGAAGGGAGTTTTCTTGGATTTTACATTGTAAATCCCACTCTTGTTCTGTAGGATTGACAACGGCGAGGGTTAGGATTTCCTTCGATTTGTCCAAGGCGGCGAACACATCGAGTGGAGTAGTATCGCCTTGGAGCTGGACCGGAATAGAACCGAGGTGATCACGGTACATTCTCAAGGCTAGGCCTGTGGTGGCGAATTGGGCGTCGGTTTGGCTTGTTTTAATGGCGCCAATGACGTTCACTGTTTGGGCATAATTGGCCATGCCATACAGATCGCTGTTGCGTCCAATTTCATGCAATCCGGCGGCAATGCCGAGAGCGTCTTTGAGGAAGTAACGGGTTCCCAATTCTCCATACACATAATCCCCGTACCAATAATTCCATTCGTCCAAGGCAATGGTGATGTTTTTGTCTTTAAGGTTAGGGATTGTTTCGCGATATTCGCGGTGGGCGTCGGCGATGCGTTTGACGTTATTGGGGATTTGCATAACATGCGCATAAAGTTCGTCACTTTCTTGGCAGTAGAAGTGCTCGCTGATCATATCCATCGTCTCCGAACATTCGCGAAGCATGGTTTCGCTCCACTCACCCACAGCGCCAACGGCGATGAGTTGAATGTCCGGATCTTCTTCCCACATGGCTTCTGCAAAGCGATTGTGTTTTTTGACATAATCTTCCAAAGGCATATGCCCTAATTGCCAATCGCCGTACATTTCATTGCCAATTCCCCACCAAATCACATTGTAGGGATCGATATGTCCGTTTTCAGCTCGGCGTTTTCCTTGGGGAGACTCCGGATCACCGTTGACGTATTGTAGTTCAGCGACGGCTTCATCAAGCTCACCGAGTCCGCTGTTTACGACAATAAGCGGTTCGGTATTGAGTATTTCGCAAAAGCGCAGGAACTCATGAATGCCGAAGTCGTTATGTTCTATTCCTTGCCAAGCGGGGTTTTTGCGAGGTGGACGTCGATCTCGATTGCCAATACCATCTTCCCAATCGTAGCCGCTGACGAAATTACCGCCCGGCCAACGATAAATGGGGGAATCGAGTTTTTCGAGTAAGCGCAGGGTATCACGCCGCATGCCATCGATATTGTCAGCGGGCATAAGGGAGAGAGTGCCGATCCATAGAGTGCCTTCTCCCTGGCAAAGGATCTCTAAGAATCCCTCCTCGGTGGATTGTTGCGGGGTAAATTCCAGGGGGAACTTTTTGTACTCAGACTCAATGTCAGTAAGGGAGACAATTTCAACCTCGTCGCTGCTTTCTCCAGAATGCAGGCGGACTTCTACTTTTCCTTCAAAGGAGTCTCCTTTGAGAAGAATACGTCCTTCATAGTCTTTGAGGCCGGTTAGAGCAAGATTTTTTTGAACAATACCTGTTTTTTCATTACTTGCTTGGATTTTTGGGGTATGTTCGCCTACAAATGAATCTTCAGAATCCATGCTTACCGCTTCGGCATTGCCCACAACGCGCCACGGGGATTCATCTTCTTTGACCGAATCATAAAATTTACGGTCTTGCAGCATTTCAGCCCAAATCCCCCCGTAGATACAGCGTCCTAGGTGTTCAATGAATTGCCCGTAGATGAGGGGCGAGATGGGGTATTGGGTTTGGCTGGGGTCAATGGTGACAGCCGGTTCGAGTTCTGAAGTGGAGACTAATTCCAGTTGAATCTCATCGTACCAAGCCTTTCCGGTTGCCAGTCCCCATCCTCCGAATAAGCAATTGATATGTACGCTATCGTGGGTGCCAGTTTCGAAAGTGGTACTGACTTGAGTCCAGTCGTTGGTACCTGTAAGGGATTCTGTGCGGACGCCGGAAATATTATGTAGATTGAGTAAAGCCCCTCTACCGGAGGAGGGTTGTAAATCTTCAGTTTTGATCCATGCTGAAAGTTTGTAGGTGGAGAAGGGTTTGACCTTAGCGTTGGTTTCCCAACTGAGATCTCCGCCTTCTTGGGAGGAAATGGCAACGGAATAATCTCCAGTGTGGGCGGTTTGTTCATGCGTGAATTCACCTTCGCCGTTCCAGGTGTGCGGTTCCCATGAAAGGGGAGAATTCTCTTCGTGGTTTTCAAAGGATCCATTCGGGACTTCGGCCATCAGCAATGGATTCACAGAAAGGAGGAGAAATAGAAGAGCCAGAGTGAAAACGAATTCTTTTTTGGGGATACTTTTTTTCATGATTCAAACAATCTCCTTTTTTATTTAGTTTCTTTAGATGACGTATTATCCTGTGAAGTAGAGATAGGCGGAGATGATGGCGACAAGGACCAAGCCAGAGAAGAAGATATCCCGCCAATCCCAACTTGCTCGAGATGTACGCCGATCTTCATCGGTAATGGTTTCGTAAGTCAGACCATTTAATCGCTCTTCATCTGGCGGTTCTGTCATATAACTCACGACAATCATAACAATGACACAAACAATAAAAATGAACAAGCTATAATATTGAAAGTAAATGTTCTCGATTAACCAGAGGAAAGTGCCTTCGGTATATCCATTTTCGAAACCAGACATACCAAGTGATACGGGGGTGTCCACCGCAAGACGGAAAATTCCTAAGAGGAAGCCAATAATCAAGGTGGTAAGGCATGCCTTGCTGTTTGTTCGTTTCATGAAGATGCCCAAGAAGAAGACCACGAAGATGGGAGGGGCGAGATAGCCTTGCACCCCTTGCAAATAGTGATACAACCCGCGCGCGCCTTGGATGACAGGGACCCATAATAAACCAATGATGACCATCACGGTGGTGGCGACTCGTCCAATCCATACCAGTTGTTTTTGCGATGCGTCGGGTCTAAATTTGGAGTAAAGGTCCATGGTAAACAAAGTGGAGGAAGCGTTGAAAACTCCGGAGAGTGAACTCATTAACGCGGCTAATAAGCCGGCAACGACAAGCCCTCTTATACCTACCGGGAGAACATGCTGGACCATCAACGGAAATGCCGCCTGGCTTTTCTCATGATCCAGTTCACCCGCGGTAAAGATAGCCTCTCTTAAACCGGGGGCTTTTTCACTCATGGCCAAGGCAAAACAAATCATTCCTGGGATGATGAAAATAAATACCGGCAAGAGTTTTAAAAACGCAGCGAAAATACTTCCCCGGCGTGCTTGTTGCTCGTTTGGAGCCCCCAGAGCACGTTGGACAATGTATTGGTCGGTACACCAATACCATAGGCCAATGATCGGTGCGCAGAAAAGCATGCCAAGCCAGGGATAATTCCCATTGAAATACCAGGCGATTCGGTTCTCTTCAATGACGGGTGCCCAGGTACCTTCCATCCCTTCAGGGACCAATGGTTTCCATAGGTTGAACATATCGGAACCGGCTATTTCACGAAGTTCGCTCCACCCGCCAAGGGCTTTCAGCCCATAATAGGTCACAAAGATAGAACCTAATATCAAAACGATGGTTTGAACAGCCTCTGTATAGGCCACCGCGCGTAAGCCTCCAAGGATGGTATATAGGCCGGTTAGGATGATGACCAGAAAGGAGCCTATCCAAAAACTGTCGAGTACCATGAAGCCGATATCCAGCCTTAATTCAGGCAGGATGGTACGGAAGACGATGCCCCCGGCGAAAATCCCTACCGCGATTTTGGTTAGCACATACGCGACCAAAGAGATGATGGACAAGATCCAGCGTGCACTGGGGCTGAAGCGTTTTTCCAAAAATTCAGGCATGGTAAATACGCGAGAACGAATGAAGAATGGAACGAAGACCCAGCCGAGCACCAAAAGACACCAGGCGTGGAGTTCATAGTGAGCCATCGCCACACCATCGGTACAGCCGGACCCGGCGAGCCCCACGAGGTGTTCAGAGCCAATGTTGGAGGCGAAGATGGAGGCTCCAACAATGATCCAGCCCAGATTTCTTCCGGCGAGGAAATAGTCATCCGCTGTGTCTTTGCTTTTTAAGATAACCCACCAGGCAACAGCCAGCAGGAGCAAAAAATATGCAGCGATCATTAACCAATCAAGAAATTCCATAATAGCAGCCTCTCCGATCGTTTATGGATTTAGGTATGAATGATGATTCAAAATTTGAACATATTTTAGGCAAAAAAGAAAGAGTTTCACTGATGGTAATCTCAAGTGTTAAATGGTTCTACCTTTGTCCAGTGATTTCCTTCGCTGCTTCCTGTAAACAAGGTCAGATCGCATTCGAATTCTTGGGTGTGTTGTTTCGCAATCTCTTTGACGGTCTTCACGCCTTTTTGGCCGAATGCCAAAAAGCACACCGTCCCGCCTGAGCCGCCGCCGGTGATTTTTGCCCCGTAAATGCCGTTACCGGGGCCCGCTTGGCGAGCGCGCTTTATGAGTGAATCTGTGGCTTCGCTTCCTAAGCCACAGCGGCTGTAACTTAGGTGGGATTGGTACATCCATTCGCCTAAATGGTGAACGATGGCTTCTGCCTCGCGGAGATTCGTTTTGCTTTGGTTTAACAAGTGAAGTAAAATCGAAAAGAGTTGGACACGGTCATTTTCATACACCGGATGGGTGGTACAGGTTTTAACCGCGTATTCTCGATTGGCTTCGGGTGTGGTTATGGGGTCAATGGTAGAGCCGTAATGTTTTATGAATTCGCTCCCCGTGATTTGATTGGGTAAGAGAGGGCTGTATTGTTGTTCAAAAAGAGAAGGAGAAATATTGGCTAAATAGCCCTTATAAGGTAACTTCTGGCGTGAGTGTGTGCGTTTAGCTTCAAGCAATTCTTTTTTGGTAACACCTTGCTGCCGGGCGATGATCGTATATCCCATAAAGGCAGCGGTGCGCACATCGGTATAGGAAGAACCACTGACGGAATGACGTTGGCCACTGTCTAAGCCGAGAAAATGAATTCTTTTTGGAATATCGATGGGGGGGTAGACGGTATCTGGTTGGCATAAAATGGGCAGCAGCATGCGCTTCCTTCCAAAATAGGTTGCGAGTTGATCCATGAGGCCGCAAGGAGCACCGACGATTTGATTCTCGATTTTTTGTGCGAGAACGGGTAACTGGTTTTCTGTGAGTTGAATCCCGGCGGCCGAGCATAGGGCGGTGAGAGTGGCCACTTCTAAGGCGGCCGAGGAAGAAACCCCTTTACCCACCGGGACATTGGATTCCACCCAAAAATCTGCCCCCTGGAGATGGGCCTTGTATTCAATGTTTAAAGCAACTAAGCAGCCGAAGAGATAGGCAGTCCAGGTATTTTCTTTTTCTTGATTCAGGATTTCGTTTGCTTTTGAGTATGGATGGGTCTTTTTGGAGGAAGAAATCGAGGGGGCTGGGATTTCCACAAGATTGTGGGCCTCTGACAAAGAGGGATCGGTGGTAAACGCACGGAGTTTTCTGTCCTTACGCAAACTGACATAGACGGTAGTGCGTTCTTTGATGGGCATTTGCAAGACATGAGAGCCGGAATAATCCGCGATTCCTCCCATAACGTCCAGGCGTCCCGGGGCAGAAGCCGCGAAGATCGTTCTATTTGCACCAAAGAATTTTTTGATTTTTTGGGGTAAGCGCATTTACTCCTTATCCTCATATTGTCGAATATCCACTTGTTGCAATTCGGCCGCTTTTTCTTCGGGCATCGTATCGGCCATAAAATTGCCGCCTCCAATTTCCGGACCTGCGGGAAATTTTTGTAATCCAGGTCGGCGCAGTGGAGGCTGTAATAATAAATGTAGATGATAATCGGGATACTCCCTATGATCCACAGGTGCTTGTAAGATTGACATGACATAAGGGAAAGCCATGTTATAAAGTGAATCATATCGGCGGATGATCTCTTGAAAGGCTTGGGCGAATCCATACAATTCCTCATCTTCCATACTCGCGAGGGTCGGATGGCGTTTTTTGGGGAAAATCAATACTTCATACGCCCAGCGGGCAAAGAAGGGAATGAATGCAAAGGCATGATCGTTGTTGACGATCATGCGCTCTTGGCTTGATTCCTCGAACGAGAGAATTTGAGAAAAGATATTTTTTGAGGTTTGTTCTCGATACTCCCGAGCCGCTTTGAGTTCTTGTTCTACCATGGAAAAGACAAAGTTCGTGGCATATATTTGGCAATGGGGATGAGGGTTTGAAACCCCAACGATCTCACCCCGGTTTTCAAAAATCAAAACAAATTGGATTTCAGGATTTTGTTGTAATTCCAGCATTTGATCACGCCAGGCATAGAACACCTCGGCCACTTTTTGGGTCGCGATTTCCGCGAGGGTGACATTATGGCGGGGATCATAACATACCACCCGGGCCAGGCCATTGGCGCGGCATTTGCAAAACAGTAAGGGATCAGCGTGGTTGATGGGTGTATGGACATCGGGGGCTTCGGGGCCAACTACGGGGTAATCGTTATCGAATGAATAGACCCCTGTATAGTGAGGATTTATCTCGCCTCCGGCGCGCGGATTTCCGGGGCATAAATAACACGTGGGGTCATACTCAGGAGAAGGCGTTGATTCTTTGGCTGAGGCTCCACTCCAGGGGCGCACATTGCGGTGTGCGGAATACACTACCCACTCTTGGCGCAAAGGATGCCAACGCTGTTCCCACTTTTCTTGAAAATGTTTATTCATAGGGCTCTCTTCATGTTCAATGTTTTTTCATTATTCCATGAACAAAAAGAGCAATCAATGAGAGTTGTGTTCATGGAGTATACGTTTTTGAATTATTTGAACTATTGAGAAAGAGGGTTGAACGTAAAAAAGCGGCGTATGAATTTCATACGCCGCTGGGTCGTTCTTAATGTGTACTTTGTATTAATCCGCCTCGGTAATTGGGGTGTAACTTTCGGTAATGGTGGAGTAGGCCGCGGTTACGTTACGATAGTTGGGGGCGGAGGAAGCGGGTACGTTTTCATTGCCCACAACAAAATCCTCAACAGGTGGGAAGATTTTACCTACTTGGAAGTCTTCTACTCCGGGATCTCCCGCGACCCAAATGGGGGTGGTTTCAACCATTCGGAAGTTGAAGGAATAATTCACAACAGTACTTCCTTCATCCCCAATATCAGCTACATTGTAAGAAGAAGCGAGGCCAGCAGGATGAACGGAGCCGTATCCTGTCAAGACCACCAATCCGGTTGATATTTCATTTTCGGAAACACCAAGCGATTCATTGGCTTCATTTGTAATTACCGAGAGATCGCTGGCGATAGGTATCCCAAAGTAGGGTGGTGAAGACTTGGAAGGAACGATCGAACCATCCACTTCTCGAGGTGGGAAGCTCAATGAGGCATCCCCGACGGCGAAAATGCTTCCGTAGGAGTCTAGAAGATAAAAGCCTTGTCCGCTGGGAGTCATTTCAATATCCACAGCGACGTCAACGCCAAAGTAAGGTAGGTTGCCGCGATCTTCAACCCAAGCGGGTGAGATGACCGTATTGTTAATGGGTTTTCCAAAGCCTTCTTCCAGCATATCTTCATAGAGGATTTCGCCATCATTGTTTGCGTCAAAGTCTAAGGGTAAGCGGCAGGAATGAACCGCGCCATAACCATCGAGGATATAATAGCCGTTGGTCATAGCGATGGTGCGGTTTTCTATCTCATCCTCATGGGTTTGAGATGGAGCGGTGAGTTGGACGGTTTCTACTGAAATTTCCAAATCCCGGGCGATCTCCGATCCTAAACCAAAGTACGTATAGACTGGGGTGACACTATCCACTCTTGGATTGGAGGAGTAAATCTGATTTACAGAATAGTTGATGGGTCCTCCTTGCAGCAGATCGGTTTCGGTAACCTCTGAACCGCTGATATCGATGGTTCCCGGGAATAACGAATCTCTAATCTCATCTTCGCCGGTTTCAGGATTGGTATAAACGTAGGAAGGAAGGTTGGTATCTCCTACCGGATGAACCACTCCGTCGGCATCCAATACAAAGTAACCCCGGTATCCGTGGGTTTCTTCTCGCCAATCGGGAGCAATTTCAATATCGCGTGCTACATCCCAGCCGAAGTAAGGAATTTGGGAAAAATCCTCATGCATCGCAGCCACTTGAGAAGGGCTGGAGATGAAATCCGGCGTATTTTCAAGAGTAAGTTCAAATTGTCCACCCAAGGAATCCAGCAAGTAAGCACCTTTTGGAGAGCCATTGGGATTGGCTACGAATTCTAAATCTCGAGCGACATCAAAAGGGAATTCGAATTGATTGGACGATTCCTCCAACTCTTTGAAAACATACTTATTGAAGTCTCCGTCCTCACCTACACTGAAAATACGCCCTAAGGCGTCCATTATCATTATGCCATCTTGTTTGGCAGTGGTCGGTTCAAACTGTTGAGCGTTAGCGCTATGTATGAACACAACCGACAGTACACCGATGCCGAGGAGCAGCCGATTTAAGGCCATTTCGACCTCCTTAAATATGCAAATTTTATTCCTGCATTAATATTTTCCAAATCCCGAACGCACTAGAACATCCTCATTCGGGGGCTTACGACAAAAATATCTCACTCAACCTTACCGAAATGGTGTGTGAGACTCAAGTCTTAGATTGAAAAAAAACAGATTCCCACAATATTTCAATAAAAACAAAAAAAGCCGAGCTTTCGCCCATAAGTTAAAAAGCAGTATAAGGAATAATTTCAATAATGTCAAGTGATAATTTCCTCACAAGTCTTGTAAAAACTATACTCTGCGATTCTTTTCAATGCCCAAAGAGATCATTATGGATTCTGGTTTCACACAACCATTCCTTCTCTTTTTTATCGACGTTCTGAAAAGAAATCTTAGTGCTTTTTCCTTGCTTCTTCTCAATCCAAAACAAAAATGCAAATTACATCTTCTCAAATATATCACACTTTTTAAATGATCTCCAGACCAAATTCCATTTTTATCCTGTAATTTACGTAAATTAAGATCCTTAAGACTGAATAATGTTCAAAATTTCTTCTGTTTTTTCCTTCATTAAGGAAATCTTATTTCGGGCTTCCACGTTAAGGCGTAAGGTTGGTTCGGTATTCGACTTGCGTAGATTGAAGCGCCAATCTGCAAAGTTGAAGGAAATGCCATCGGTCGTATCGATTTCTGGATTTTGGGGTTGAAAATATTCCTGGACGCGTTTGATGACCTGGTCGGGATCATCCACGGTTTGATTTATTTCACCGCTAACGGGATATTTTTCAATCCGTTCTTTCACTAACTCCGAGATTTTTTTCTTTTGAGTGCATAGGATTTCTAACACGAGTAACCAGGGTATCATCCCGCTATCGCTAAAGTAGAAGTCTTTAAAATAGTGATGGGCGGACATTTCGCCGCCATAGACAGCGTCTTCTTGACGCATTTTTTCTTTGATAAAAGCGTGACCTGAGCGGCATTGGATTGGAGTTCCGCCGTTTTCCTTGACAATTTCGATTGTATCCCAGATAAGACGGGGATCATGTACGATCTTTGCGCCGGGATATTTTTCCAAAATGGCTTTCGCCAAGAAGCCGACAATATAATAACCTTCGATAAAATTTCCCTTTTCGTCAAAAAAGAAGCATCGGTCAAAATCTCCATCCCACGCGATGCCCATATCTGCCTTTTCTTTCTTTACAACTTCGGCCGTGGAGGCTCGATTTTCAATCAAGAGGGGATTGGGAACCCCATTCGGGAAGGAAGAATCGGGTTCATGATGAACCTTAATAAATTCAAAAGGAAGATGCGGTTCTAATTGGTCGAGTACCAAGCCCGCGCAGCCATTGCCGGCGTTCGCAACAATTTTTAAGGGAGAGAGTTTTTCGAAATCCGCGTAACCCAGGATGCGCTGGATATAATCCTGCATGATATCGACATTTTTTTTCTTTCCTGTGGCTGGGCTGGATTGAAATTCATGCGTGAGACACATCTGTTCGATGTCTTTTAGTCCGGTATCGGCGCTAATGGGGCGAGAATTTTCTCGAACGAACTTCATCCCGTTGTATTCGGGGGGGTTATGGCTGGCTGTGATCATGATTCCACCCTCTGCGTTAAGGTGGGAGGTGGCGAAATAAACCATTTCTGTACCGCAGAGGCCAATATCTAGCACCTCGGCGCCGGCTTCGGTGATCCCTTTTTCTAAGGCGAGGCTTAATTCTTTCCCCGATTCACGAATGTCGCGTCCAAGGACAATGGACTTTGCGTTAAGGAATTGGACGGTGGTGCGTCCGATTTTGTAAGCGAGATCCTGATTGAGTTCGGTTGGTACTTTACCGCGAATGTCATAGGCTTTGAAACAAGGGATTGAGGATTTTCTTTCCATTCCGATATCATCCTCCTGACCAAAAATAATTTAAAGTATAAATTAATTTATCGAGGTAAAAACGTCATTTTCTATGAAATCTTAAAAAATCCCTTTACGAAAACAAGGTGTTAGAAGCGAATTCGTGGGATTGGCTTCACGAAATACTTTTGCAGTATTAGTCTTCAAATCAAGGTCTCTTCGTACTATTTTTTTTATTTTGGTCATCCCAGCGATTTCTACGATGGATAAGGCTTCATCAATTACTCAAAGCTTCCATACTATTGCGTAGTTGTTTTGTTAGATTTGGATGATATGATAAATGTGATTTTACTGGTGCAAAAATAATAATATTAGATCGGTTTTATATACTATTTTTGATGGTATCAAAAATGAATTCAAATTATTCAATATGAGATAGGAAGAGTGGAGTATGAAAGTAGAATCCTTTTATGTAGCCCCTGCTTTGCCAGAAGAATTGTCGAAGTTGAAAGAGATCGCCATGAATATGTGGTATTCATGGAATTGGGATGCGGTACGTCTTTTCATTATGATTGATGCGGATGCATGGGAAGAATCTTATCAAAATCCGGTGGCGATGCTGGGACGTGTGCCACAAGCGCGTTTACAGGAACTCGCGAAAGATGAGGGTTTTGTTGCCAGTGTAGAACGGGTATACGCGAACTTACAGAATTACCGGACAAGTGCGAAATGGTTTGATAAGCACCATGCCGAAAACAAAGATACGCTGGTGGCGTATTTTTCGTGTGAATATGGATTGGATGAAGGATTGCCCGTTTATTCGGGGGGGCTGGGGGTATTGTCGGGAGATCATTTGAAGTCCGCCAGCGATATGGGAATCCCTTTGGTGGGGATTGGTTTACTCTACCGGCAGGGATATTTTCGCCAACGTTTAAATGCGGATGGGTGGCAGATGGAGGAATATCCCGAAAATGACTGGTATAACATGCCGGTAACCTTGGTGAAGAATGAAAGCGGGAAACCGGTTGTTATCTCGGTGGAAATGGGAGACAAAAAAGTTTTTGCCCAAATTTGGCAAGTGGAAATAGGAACCGTTCGGCTCTTTTTGTTGGATACCAATTTTGAGGCGAATACCGCTTGGGGACGGGAGATTACCACCCAGTTATATGGGGGGGATCGTGATATGCGGATACGCCAGGAATTGCTTTTAGGGATTGGGGGTTACCGTGCTTTAAAGGCGATGAATCTTTCACCTACAGTGTATCATATCAATGAAGGCCATTCCGCCTTTCAATTGTTAGACCGGATGCGGGATATGATGGCAACCCACGGGATGTCGTATGAAGAGGCGCGGCAGATTATCTGGGCGACGACTGTTTTCACGACCCACACTCCGGTACCTGCAGGGAACGAGACCTTTGATCCCGAATTGTTGAAACGCTATTTAGGAAAGTGGATCGAGCAATTGCATTTGAATTGGGAGGACTTTTTGCGGATTGGACAAGAGAGCGATTCCGATTTGGGAGACCCCTTTGTTATGACGATTTTGGCGTTGCGTAATGCCGCTTTTTCTAATGGAGTGAGTCGTTTGCATGGGGAAGTTTCGCGCAATATGTGGAAGTGTATATGGCCGAACGTTCCCCAGAATGAAATTCCCATCTCGCATGTGACCAATGGGATTCATACTCGCTCCTGGTTAAGCCATGATATGGGTGAATTATTTGAATCTTACTTGGGGCCTCGTTTTGTTCAAAAACCATGGGAATATAATGTGTGGAACCGGGTGGATCGGATTCCGGATTTGGAAGTATGGAGAACTCACCAACGCCGACGTGAACGTTTGGTATTCTTTGCGCGTCAGCGTTTAAAGCAGCAGTTGTTGCGCCGCAATGCGCAGCAAATCGAAATACGGTCAGCGGATGAAGTCTTGAGTCCCCATGCTTTGACCGTAGGATTTGCCCGACGTTTCGCTACCTATAAACGCGCCAATTTGCTTTTTAAAGATTTGGACCGGCTTCGCCGCTTGTTGCAGAATTCGGAGATGCCGATTCAGTTCATTTTTGCAGGAAAAGCCCATCCCCAGGATAACCCCGCCAAGGAATTAATTAAAATGCTTGTTCATATCATTCGTGAAGAGCCTTTTCACTCCAGTGTCGTCTTTATTGAGGACTATGATATCAATGTGGCCCGCTATTTGGTTCAAGGGGTGGATGTGTGGATGAATACGCCTCAACGACCTTTGGAAGCTTCGGGAACCAGTGGAATGAAAGTGGCTGCTAATGGAGGGTTGAATGTCAGCATTTTGGATGGCTGGTGGGATGAAGGTTATGAACCCGATGTCGGCTGGTCTGTCGGTAATCGGGAAGTGTTTGAAGATAGAGCTCTACAAGAAGATATTGAAAGTCAGGCTTTGTATGACTGCTTGGAAAACGAAGTGATTCCACTTTTTTATAAACGGGATTCTACCGGATTGCCAAGAGACTGGATCTCTAAAATGAAGAGTTCTATGTCTAAGTTGGGAAAGTATTTTAACACTCACCGTATGTTGGAAGAATATACGAACAAGTTCTATGTAAAAGGACATACTTTTGGTAATACATTGAAAGAGAAAAATTTCCTGCTTGGGAAGGAAATGGCGGCTTGGGTACAAAGAGTAAAGCAGGAATGGAAAAACGTGAGCATTACCAGTGTGGAGCATCCCCAAGGCGATTTGCGTGTTGGCGCTGATTTGAATATCACCGTGTGGGTGCGTTTGGGAGTGTTGACCCCGGATGAAGTGGCGCTCGAGGTGCTTTGTGGGCAGTTGGGTACTAAGGATGCAATTGAAGAAGGGAATATTCATAGAATGCAATATACCGGGACGGCACATGATAATTTGTACAAATATGAAATAAAAATCCCCTGTCAAGAAAGTGGCCGACATGGCTTTGCTGTCCGTATTCGACCGCATCGCGAAGATTATCCCTCGGTGATCCAAAACTTCTCGTATGAATGTATGACATGGGCCTAGCTCTTATTAAAGGCTATGAAAAAGACCAAAATTCTTTGTACGGCTGGCCCGGCGACGCAATCGCCTGAGATTCTCCAGCGCATGGTGGATGCAGGGATGAACGCGCTTCGCCTTAACACCAGCCATGGGGATTTCAGCGAATATCACCGCATGATTGAGCAGCTTAGCTGCCTCGGGAATTACCCTGTCGTCATGGATACTCAGGGGCCCAAGATTCGCCTGCGGATGAAAGAGGCGATTGAGGTGGCTCATGAATCCAGGGTAAAGGTAGGGTTTCATCCCGGCAATGATTTTTATCTTGATGCGGATGTGTTTGATTATGTGAATGTTGGTGATCGGGCTTTAATCGATGATGGCACTTTTGAAGCCTATATCATGGAAAAAACTTCGCGCTATGTGGTTTTCGAATTTTGCAATGAAGGAACACTTTTCAGTGGTAAGGCCGTCAACTTTCCAAAGAAAGCCTTGCCACTTGCAACCCTTACTGATAAGGATCATAAAACCCTCGAATTTGCCCAAGAACATGAGATTGATTACATTGCTTTATCGTTTACCCGGGGAAAACATGACATTGACGCTTGCCGGGAAAAATTGGGATCCAGCCGAGTGAAGATCATCGCCAAGATCGAGAATCAACAAGGCGTAGATCATATCCAGGAAATCATTGACAACGTAGATGGGGTGATGATTGCCCGTGGGGATATGGGGGTCGAGTTAGAACCCGAAGAGATTCCCATTCTCCAAAAGCGCTTGATTCACTTGTGCAATCAAGCCGGGGTTTTGGTAATTACCGCGACCCAGATGCTGCAATCCATGATTAACAATCCACGCCCCACACGGGCTGAAACTTCCGATGTGGCCAATGCGATCTTGGATGGTTCCGATGTGGTTATGCTCTCGGGAGAGACCGCTGTGGGGCAATACCCGGTGGAGTCGGTGAGGATGATGAGCCGTATTGCCCGCTATGCCGAAAAGCATGTGCGTTTTCAAGATCCCCCCGCGGTTGACAGGGGGACAGAGCGCGCGATTTGTGATTCGATCAAGAGCCTTTGCGATATGGCGGGTGTGAATAAAATCGTGTCGGTGACCCGCCGAGGTCGGACGGCAAAAATGATTTCTCGCCTTCGTCTGCAGCAAGAAATCTTAGCCCTCACCTCGAAGGAAGAAACGTTTCGTGAACTTCATCTGTATTATGGTATCAAGCCTGTCATGTTCCCTCGGATGAAGGGGAGTGTGCCTACGATTTCGGCCGGAATGTATTTACACAAGCAGGGGTATATTGACGAGGAGGATTTGGTTCTCTTCGCTTCGGGGGAATATCAACCCTCGGATTATAACACAAATACCATTCAAATCCTTCCGATGAAGGACATGCTCGATTATTGCCGTACTCATGAGGGAGTATGCGAATTGCCGTGAATTTGTCATTATGGACCATGTCCTTGAACAGCTGATGATTCAAGATGTATTAGCTCATGATTGTGGTAGGCTACTATAATATAAAATGAAATAAATTTCTTATCAAAATAGGCCTGAAGAGGATAGGATGATGCAGATTAAACTCAATGGAAAATCCAAGACTTTTGAGGATGAACTCACGGTTTTACAATTGCTTGAACATTTGGAACAAAATCCACAACGAGTGGCCGTGGAATTGAACCAAGAGATTATAAAGAAGGATCAATACGATTCGCTCCGGTTGAAGGATGGAGATGAAGTTGAGGTCTTACAATTCGTTGGCGGGGGAGCCTAAGGGATAAATCTTTGGAGAGAAGGATTAGGATTATGGCTACGACGACTCAAACAAGTTTAGAACCATCCATGCAGGAAGGTCCCTTGCAAATCGGCGATCTTACCCTGCATTCGCGTTTGATTGTGGGCACAGGAAAATATAAAACTTTTGAAGAGACCGAAAAGGCCTTGGAAGAGTCCGGTACCGAAATGGTGACGGTAGCCCTGCGGCGGGTTGATCTGGATGCTGAGGATCATTTACTGAATCATATCGATCCTAAGAAATATATTATTTTACCCAATACAGCGGGGTGTTATAACGCGGATGAAGCCGTACGGGTGGCACGTCTAGGCCGCGAAATTGGCAATTCCAATTTGGTCAAATTGGAAGTGCTGGCTGATTCTGATACCCTGCTTCCCGATCCCGTAGAAACCTTAAAAGCCTTACAAATCTTAGTGAAAGATGGATTTACAGTGATGACGTACACCAACGATGACCCGGTGATGGCAAAGCGACTGGAAGAAGAAGGCTCTACCTGTGTCATGCCTGCCGGCGCGCCGATTGGTTCAGGGCAGGGAATTCTCAACGAGAATAATATTCGTATTATTCTCGAACGCGCGAAGGTGCCCATCATTGTGGATGCGGGTGTGGGTACGGCTTCGGATGTGTCCCGCGCTTTTGAATTGGGGTGTGAAGCCGTGCTATTAAACACCGGAATTGCGGGGGCAAAAGACCCGATTCGTATGGCACGAGCAATGAAATATGCTGCCCTCGCGGGACGGGCTGCCTTTTTGGCTGGCCGGATTCCAAAAAAATTGTATGCTACCGCCAGTAGTCCAGATAAAGATTTTTAAATTATAGAAAGCCTATGAAATCAAATTCATCGTATGTAGGACTATTACGCATGCTGGATGCGAATGCCGATCGTGCGGCTGAAGGGCTGCGGGTGGTGGGGGATATTACCCGCTTTGTCGCCAATGCGGATGAACTCTCTCAGCAGTGGCGTTCGCTTCGCGGACAATTATGGCAAGTATTGAGCCGGGTGCCAGGGTTGCAGAATGAGGCCTTGGAGTGCCGCGATAGCCCGGGAGATGTGGGACGTTCTTATTCTATAGCCCGACATCAAGATTTAGTAACCTTGGCGCGTACCAACATTCACCGGGCGCAGGAATCTCTACGGGTGTTGGAAGAGACCGCGCGCAGTATTGCTCCCACGATAGCAGCTGATTTTACTGGATTGCGCTACCGGTGTTATGATCTCGAACCGCCGACGATGAAGCATTTGTTCCATTGGTCTCATAATCAGAAATTGGATTTTGGCTTGTATGTGGTATTGGGGCAGGAATTTTCGCGGGGGCGTGATTTTATCGAAGTCGCGAAAAAAGCCATCGCTGGTGGTGCCGGGGCGATCCAACTGCGTGATAAATTCATGGGGAAACGGGAATTGCTGCCATGGGCCTACCGAATCCGTGAACTTACCCAAGAACATGGAGTCACAATGATCATGAATGATCATCTGGATATTGCGTTAGCGGTGGGGGCAGATGGTGTTCATTTGGGGCAAGATGATTTCCCCATCCCTGAAGCCCGGCAAATCACCGGGCCAGATTTTATTATCGGGGCTTCTACCCATTCGCTGGAGCAGGCCCAACGGGCGGTAGAAGAAGGAGTGAGCTATATTAATATTGGTCCCATTTTTTCCACGGGGACAAAAAAGACCTCGGTTGATCCCGTGGGGCCTGAATTAATCACGCAAGTGACCAAGATCGTGAGTCATCCCTTTACGGTCATGGGTGGGATTAAACTTCATAATGTAGATGAATTGCTGAAACGCGGGGCGCGGCGCATCGCTGTCGTGACGGCGGTGGTCGGGGCGGACGATATTCAAAAAGCCGCCCGCCAATTTACAGAGAAAATTAATCAATATACCTCTCAATAGGATCCATAAATAACAATGATTTTATCAGCGGATTCGGCTTCCCCTTTACTGGAGCAACTCACACAGGCTTTGGAGAAGTACAAAGTTCGTATTGATGAACTGCCTCCTATTGTGCGTGAGCGTTTACAGGCGTTAGTGCTTTATTCTCCACGTTTGGCGACGATCTGTATTTCGAAGCCAGATCGTTTGATTCCTTGGTTACAAGAAGATTCGCTTCAGGGGCCTCATCGTTTTCAGGATATGAAAGCAATCCTGCAAACCCATTTCGATCAAGAAGAAGATAAAGAAACCGCCATTCGGAAATTCCACCGCTCGGAATTGATCCGTATCGCGTGGAGAGATTTATGTAACCTGGACGAGATTGAGGTGATTACGGAAGAAATCTCTGACTTAGCAGATACGGTGGTGCAGGCGTCCTTAGACTTGGTCTGGGAGCGAACCATTGGGCAATATGGGATCCCTTTCAATGAAGAAGAGCGTAGAGTTTCGCGCATGTGTGTCGTGGCACTAGGGAAACTGGGGGGACGGGAACTGAATTTCAGTTCAGATATTGATCTGATGTTCATTTATGATTCCAGCGGAGAAACCGAAGGGACTTTTGGTGCCAGTGTAAGTAATGAGACGTTTTATACGCAATTGGCGCAGGGCTTGTGTGATTTCTGGAACAAGGTGACACCGGATGGTTTTTTATATCGGGTTGATACTCGTCTTCGTCCTGAAGGCGATCGAGGTGCATTGGCGGTCCCTTTGTCGGCGGTAGAATTGTATTACCACAATTATGGGCAGAACTGGGAGCGGCAAGCGTTACTTAAGGCACGAGTACTCGCAGGGGATGAAAATGTCGGCAAGGAATTCATGAGCATCATCACACCGTTTACTTATCGTAAATATGTGGATGAGGTTGAAATTGCCGAGGTGTTACGTTCTATCGACCGGATGAGAACGAAATATTTGAATCGGCTTGAAACGCAAGAGGCGAGAGACCGCGATTTTAAAAATGGATATGGGGGGATTCGGGATATTGAATTTTTTGTGCAAGCGGTACAGATGTTGTATGGAGGGCAGTATCCCGAAATAAAACTTGCAGGAACATTATTATCGTTGAAACGCATGCATGAAAGCCATTTGCTGCATTCCAAGGATTTTGGGGTGATGGCCTATGCTTACCGATTTTTACGAAAGATCGAGCACCGGATGCAGATGGTGGGAGATCGGCAGGTTTATGAACTTCCCAATGATCCAGAAAGCCAAGAATTGTTGGCGAAGAGTCTGGATTATCCCTCATACAATGATTTAAAGAAACAATATGATGAACTGCGTCATGAAGTGCGCAAGATCTATGACGGGGTGTTTAAACGAGATGAATGGCATGATGTTTCTGAAGTGATTCTCGATACTGAGAACTATGATTCTACGGTTGAAAATCTATTAAAGGAGTATGAGTTTGCTGATCCCGAGAAAGCCTATAGATTTTTGCGGGACTTATGTCACTCTCCCGATGTACATTTACAGCCCAAGACGACGCGTTTGTTTAAGGCCATCTTGCCCCGGTTGCTTTTGTGTTTGAAAAAGAGCCCCGATTCAGACTTGGCGTTGACTCATTTTGAACAATTGGTGAGCCGGTTTAAAGCACGTACAGCGTTGTATGAAACATTACAAGATCAACCCCCTTTACTTGAACTTCTTGTTTCGGTGGTGAGCAGCAGTAATTTCCTTACCCGATTGGTGATGCGGGATACCTCCCTGATGGAAACCATCGGGCGGGATGGCGTCTTTGATGAGATTGTATCTAAAGAATCTTTAAAGCGGCATTTGGAAATTATTCAAAAAACCTATCCAAAAAAAGATCGACGAGAGCACCTGCTATTTGTACAGAATGCCGCCATGTTTCTCAGTGGTATGCGGTTTATTTTGGGATTGACCGATGTTGAATCCATGGGTCACGAACTAGCCCATATCGCAGATTTTGTTCTCGAACAATCGCTTGTACCGGTAAATGAATTATTACGTTCCCGCTTTGGGGATCTGGTGGATGACTATGCTAGCCGTTTGGCTTTGTTGGGGTATGGAAAGTTGGGCGGCCAAGATTTTAATATTGCCTCGGATTGTGATGTGGTAGTAGTTTATTATGAAGGAAAGGAAGGACTTCCTTATACCAGTGGTGAGTTCTTTCAACGCTGGGTGACAGAGTTTACCCGGTTCATGGAATCCAAAACCTTTATGGGCTATCTATATCATATCGATACGCGGCTGCGCCCTCATGGAAAGAGCGGAGCCCTGGCGTTGGGAATGCAAACCTTTCGAGATTATTATCTTCATCAAGCCCAATTTTGGGAAAAGATGGCATTGACCCGGGCGCGGTTTATTTGTGGTCATCCTGAGGTGGAAAACGAATTGAGTGAGATCAAGAATGAGGTTTTGTTCCAGCGCCCATGCAATAAGGAGGAAATTGAACATATCCTTGAGATGCGAAAGCGGATCGAAAGTGAAAAAAGGAAAGAAGAGTTGAAAGCAGGGCCTGGAGGCTTGGTGGATGTAGAGTTTATTGCGCAGGCGTTGGTGCTTACGTATGGGCATGCGCATGAGGCCTTACGAGATGCTTCGACCTTTCAGGTGCTGCGATACGCGGAAGAGCAAGATTGGTTGCCGCGGGATGATGCAAGTCAACTTATTGCTTCCTATCGGTTTTTGCGTGATGTGGAAAATCGGCTGCGGGTTGTGAATAATGTATCTTTGGATTCGATTCCCCACGATCCGGAGGAATTGGAAAAATTAACTAAACGCTACGCATTGAAAATGGATGCAGAGAAGCCTACTCCTGAAGGATTTTTGGAGATGATATCTTTCCATACTCAACGGGTAAGAGAGATCTTTTATCGATTTTTTGAGTACTTGAAAAGCCAAGCGATTTGAAGTGTGTTTTCTAGTCTATTTTCTCCCTTATTGTTTAATGTTGTTCTTTATCTTCCGGAAAAAGCTCGGGATAAATTCGCCGAGCGCATTCGGGACAAATCGTGTGGGTGAAATTGATATGGATCATGTGTTTCATATAGTGATCCCATTCCCACCACTCACCTCCGGTGTCACGAATTTTCTTACAGCCGGAGCAAACCGGTATCAATTTTTTGAGCAAATTAATGTAATTGAAGGTAATATTCCTCAATTGGGGAACCTCTTTTGTATGTTTATGAGATACAGGACAATCGCTTAAGTCGTCCACAATTAGATAGACTTCTATTTCTTCTGATGGAGTAAAATAAGGGATAAGATACAATTCGATAGGGAATGAAGATCCGTCTTTGCGTAACCCGTAGAAGGAGAGCCGTTTTTCTTGGCTGGCTTGTTTTAGATGTGGTTGTTTGGCAGTGTTCTTTTCCCGCGAGAGGTTGGGAAAATTAGGGATGATTTCATAAATCGAGAGTCCCTGGAGATCACTGTTTTTCATTTGGTACATTTCTAAGATTTTTTGATTGACATGCGTAATACAACTGTTGGCATCGAGGGTGAGAGCTCCATAAGTACTACTTTCAGGAGGGATAACGGTTTGGTTGTTTCGACTCCGTCGGATGGCGATTTCAATAGAAGCCTTCAGTTCTTGCTCATGAAAAGGTTTTAAGAGATAGCCATAAGGGTTCACTTCTTTAGCCCGTTGTATGAATTCATCCTCTTCATACCCAGTGATAAAAATAATAGGGACGTCCATTTCGTCGGTAATGATTTCCGCCGCTTCAATCCCATCGAATTCCCCTTGCATGACAATGTCCATAAGGATGATATCGGGGCGATACTTTTTGGCCATACCGATGGCTTGCTTCCCGGAGTGGGCAACACCGATAACGTTATAACCCATGTAAGAAAGACTGTTTTCTAGATATTCGCCGATTAGGATTTCGTCGTCTACGACCAAGATGTTATGCATGATACCCTCATTTTTTAATGATTATTATTCTCAGATGATCAGGATAGAAATATCCGTATCCCTTGCTGAACCATGGGCTAATCATTGCAACATATTAAAAATACTGGGCAACCAACCGATAAACAATACTTCGCACTTTACGCAAAAAATTGTCGTGGAGAGACCAACCATGATAAAAAAAAATAGTATACTATAAAATCTACGAGGAAATCAACAGTATTTCTTCT
>CAYQOX010000006.1:36195-129326 GCA_964419335.1 uncultured bacterium
GGGGATGGATTTCAGCGATTGAGTCAGGTTTCTATCCATATACGAAATATAGACTTCTCATTATAATATTTACGCTTATTTTAAAATGAGGTAAAAGGTTTGTAATATGGATTCGAAGCGCATTATTGTTTTTGGTGCCCATCCTGATGATTGTGATATTTTCGCAGGCGGGATCAGTATAAAGTATGTACGAGAAGGCCATGAGGTAAAGTTTGTTTCATTAACGAATGGCGAAGCGGGACATTATCAAAATACGGGTGAAACTTTGGCTCAGAGACGTCGTGAGGAAGCCCGTGCCGCCGCAGAACTTGTTGGTATCCAGTTCGAGATGCTCGATTTTCCCGATGGAGAGTTACGAGCGACGTTGGATGTGCGTCGGCAAGTAATCGGCTTGATTCGTGATTGGCAGGCGGAAATCGTGTTTAGCCACCGTCCCTATGATTATCATCCTGACCACCGGGCTTGTGGGCAGGTCGTCTGTGATGCAGCCTATATGGTAACGGTGCCTCATATTTGTCCGGATAAGGAAGCCTTACGAGAGAATCCTTATTTCTTTTATATGTGGGATCCCTTTCAATTGCCCTATGCGTTTCAAACGGAGATGGCGGTCGATATCGATGATGTGATGGATACGAAGTTGGATATGATGGATTGCCATGTATCCCAGTTTTATGAATGGCTGCCCTATTTAGCCAAACAGAAGGATGTACCTAAAGAGCTAGGGCAGCGTAAGATTTGGTTGCGTAATAACTGGGGGCCGTGGTTAAGTTTAATCACAGAATCGTGCCGCAATAAGTTGATCCAGCGTTACGGGCAAGATAAAGCTTCTACGATTCGGTACGCAGAATGTTTTGAATTGTGTGAATATGGCCGCAAACCCTATCAAGATGATTTGGAGAATCTTTTTCCTTATTGAGCGCGAGTGGAGAAACATGTTATTCTTGGTGAACGATCATGATTGATACGCTTCAATTGACGAAAGAATATAAATGCCCTAAGTGTCGGGGGCGTTCCTGTTATACCGAGGAAGTGATCTTACCTTTGGCAAAGCGGCGCTTCTTACCTTGGAAAGATCATAATCGGTATCTCTTGGTGGTATGCGGATTATGTGGTTATTCTGAAATGTATAGCATGAAGGTTTTAGCCGAAGTGCAAGAGAAAGAAAAAGCCAAGGTTCCCGAGGCCGCGCCTATTCGTAAAGAATTGGATTAAGAGTGATTGATTCGAAGCGTGAAAAAAGCCCCTCTGGTGAGTTATTCAAGAGGGGCTTGTTCCTTGGTGAAGGATGGAAAGATTAGGCGGTTTCGACCTGATCTTCATAAACGAGAAGTGGTTCTGATTTATCGGAGATCACTTCTTTGGTAATAATGCATTTGGAAACCCCGTTCAAGGAGGGAATATCATACATAATATCCATCATAGATTTTTCCAAAATGGCTCGTAAGCCGCGAGCGCCGGTTTTCCGTGCAAGCGCCATACGGGCGACTTCTTCCAGGGCTTCGTCGGTGAACTCAAGTTGGACGCCTTCCAGTTCGAAGAGTTTCTGGAATTGTTTGCATACCGCATTTTTGGGTTCGGTGAGAATCTGCTTCAAGGCCATCAGGTCGAGATCGTTAAGAGCGGTCAAACAGGCAAAGCGGCCGATAAATTCGGGGATCATACCAAATTTAATAAGATCTTCGGGTTCGACTTTTGTGAGAAGGTTATCCTCATCCACCGCGGCGGGACCTTCAGGGGTGTTTTCAAAGCCGATCACGCGTTTGCCGATACGGCGTTCGATAATGGTATCCAATCCAACAAAGGCGCCGCCACAAATAAAGAGAATGTCGGTGGTATTTACTTGGATGAATTCCTGGTGAGGGTGTTTGCGGCCGCCCTGGGGAGGAACGTTGCAAACCGTGCCTTCAATGATCTTGAGCAAGGCTTGCTGCACACCTTCGCCGGAAACATCGCGGGTAATGGATACATTTTGAGTGGTACGGGCGATTTTGTCGATTTCATCGATGTAGATAATGCCTTTTTCGGCTTTTTCGACGTGATAGCCGGTGGCCATCAAGAGCTTGAGGATAATGTTTTCTACGTCCTCTCCGACATAGCCTGCTTCCGTTAACGTGGTGGCATCCACGATCGTGAAGGGTACGTTGAGGATTCTAGCCAGAGTTTGCGCGATGTAGGTTTTGCCGGAGCCGGTGGGGCCAATCATCATAATATTACTTTTTTGGAGTTCAATGTCATTGGTGACGGCTTCGTGGTAGCGAATCCGTTTGAAATGATTGTGGACCGCAACCGAGACATTCTTCTTGGTTTGGTCTTGGCCTATGACGTAACTATCGAGGGCTTCGTTAATTTCTTTTGGTTTAAGAAATTCGCGCAGTTCAACCTCGACCTCTTCTTCCAAGACGCTGTTGCATAACAGAACGCATTCATTACAGATATACGCGGGTTGGGAGGTGTGTTTTTGCGGCGGTCCCGCGATCAGTTTTTTGACCTCGTCTTGGCTTTTGCCGCAAAATGAGCAATATAAGGGCTTGTTTTTACTGGTATAATCCATTTGAACCTCACTACCTTTGAGTGATTATCTTTTCATTTCGTGCGATCGATAATCGCTCTATTTCCATCCATTTTAAAAACAATAAAGTCGATACAAAGTTTATTGTAACCTTTTTGGAGAAAAGTTTCTATTCATTGTTTGAATTTTCTTTTCCTGAATCTTTATCTTCCTCTTCTTTTTTTGAGTCTTCTTTTTTGTTGGTTGGAGTGAAAATATTATCGATTACACCGTAATCGAGCGATTCTTCAGGAGACATAAAGTAATCGCGATCGGTATCTTTTTCGATTTTTTCGAGATTCCGGCCTGTATGCGAGGAAAGTATTTCGTTGAGCCGCTGTTTCATTTTGAGAATTTCGCGGGCTCGAATTTCAACATCAGAAGCTTGGCCTTGAAAGCCGCCCATGGGTTGGTGGAGCATGATGCGTGCATTAGGGAGGGCATGACGTTTCCCAGAGGTCCCCGCGGCCAAGAGGACCGCCGCCATACTCGCAGCAAGGCCCATGCAGGTTGTGGATACGTCGGGACGTACATATTGCATGGTGTCATAAATGGCGAGGCCTGCACTGACAGAACCGCCAGGACTGTTGATATAAAGTTGAATGTCTTTTTCAGGATCTTCCGCTTGGAGAAAGAGCATTTGGGCAATCACAAGATTGGCCATGTGATCTTCAATAGGGGTGCCAATAAAAATGATACGATCTTTTAGCAGACGTGAGTAAATGTCGTAGGCGCGTTCACCTCGACTGGTCTGCTCTACTACCATAGGGACTAAAACCACGGTGATTTCCTCCGTTTATTCGTTACTCGTAGATTCTTCTTGGTCTTCTTGATTGTCTTGGGTCTCTTCCTGATCTTCTTGTGGTTTTTCTAATTCACTTTCGACCCTTTGTTTTAATAAATTCATCACTTTTTCTTCAAGGGCGATTCGCCGGTAGAAGGATTCCATCCCTTGGGATTGGATCCGTTCCATCAACCAATGTGGATCGGCTTGGGAAGATTGAGCCATACGCATTACGTAGGCTTGGAATTCCTCATCGGAAAGCTCGATTTCTTCCTTCTTGGCAATTTTATCCAAAATGGTGGATAGACGAACCTCATCTTGGGCGGTTTTTTCATTTCGAGAAAGGAGTTCCGGATCCTCGCTAACCATATCATCCAAAGAGCGACCCATGCGGCGATATTCACCGTCTTGTATCGCATTTATATAATTGTACTGGGCTTTGACCATACTGGGAGGTACTTCAAATTGATTACGGTCTAAGAGTTCCTGCCGTATGGATTGGCGCATCTGTTCCTCTCTTTGATTTTCTTTGGTATGGCGTAAGGTATGGCGAATATTTTCTTTCAATTCGTCCAAGGTTTCAAAGTTGCCCATATCTTTGGCTAATTCATCGTCCAATTCAGGAAGTTTCTTTTCACGGATCTGATTGACGGTGATTTGGAACTGGGCTGGTTTGCCGCGTTTCTCTTCTTCTTGAAAATTCTCGGGCAACGTGAGTTCGACCTCTTTTTGTTCACCGAGATTCATGCCAATAAGCGCATCTTCTAACCCAGGCAAATATTGTTTCGAACCCACTTCAACCGTGATATCGTCATGCGACATTGATTCGAGCGGTTGTTCTTCATAGGTGGCTTGGATGGCAATATTCACATGATCGTTTTCTGCCACAGGGCGGTCATCCACTGAGGTATACATAGCGTTTTGGTCACGGATGTTATTGAGGATTTCGACCACTTCTTGTTCTGTGACTTCATTCGAAGGAGGTTCTGGACGGATATCGTGGTAATCGGCGATTTCTACATCGGGACGATATTCAAAGGTAACATCGACCACCACCGGTTCCTCTTTTTTAGGTTCGCCGATTTCACCGATTTCAGGTTGGCTTACGGGATCGAGTTTGAGTTCATCGATAGCTTCTTTGAAAGCCGTTTCGACCGCTTTGTTCACCGCTTCTTTGTCCAGATGTTTTCCGTAGCGCATCTTGACAATATGGCGGGGCACTTTGCCTCGGCGAAAGCCCGGAACATCCGCGTGTTGGATGAACTCTTTGTAGATCTCATCCATCTCATTCTCGACTTCTTCCCGAGAAATCTCAAGTTTTAACGTTTTGGAACAGGTTCCTGCGTCTTGTTGTTCTAAGATCTTCAATGCTCGCCTTCCACTCCTTTGCGTAATCTTTGAAAAAACAACGATGCGATGATCCGTTGATCATGAAGATCAAGACCATCGCTCTCATTATATATTCTTTTTAAAATATAAACTGATTACCTCAATTAAATTAACTTTTCCCCTTCAGAAAGTCAAGCACTCTAGGATTTTTGGTGAGGAATGGAAAGGGAAAGAAAGGTGATTTTTCGTTTTTTCATGGGCTGGATAAAGTTAATTCATAGAAGATCGCATAATTTATTTTCTTTTTCTACCCCATGAACATGTATATTATCATGTTTAGTTTTGGTATTATGAAAATTCCTTTGTATTGAGGTGATGAAAAAATGAAACGTTCTAATATTGTTTTTTTATGGCTACTTGCCGTGGTAAATACTTACGGCTTAGAAATCGCTCCGCGGGTTGAATGGCTTCAAGGTGCGGTGAATGGTGTCGTTTTGCATGGAGAAGACAATAACGCCGTGATTTATGGTGATCCACAGGGAAAAGTAAAGGCAGAAAAGGTTTTCGTGACTCATCACCGGCGCGATGTTGTATGGGCGTTGGATGGGATCGTGGAACAAGGCTCGGAGTTGTTCGTTCCCCAAGCGGAATTATCCCATTTTAAGGAACGAGAAGCGTATTGGAATGACTTTGCCCGAGAGATGCGTTTTCACGATTCACGTCAGCAGAGTACCAAAGTGCCTGTGAAGGCTTATCCAAAGGCACAAGGGGTCAACGAGGGTGCCACCTTTGAAATTGAGCCTTTTGTTTTACGGGTGTTGGCCACCCCAGGATATACACGCGGGGCGGTTTCGTATGTTATTGAAGCGGAGGGTACAAAGATCATTTGCAGCGGGGATTTAATTCAAGATGGGGGGAAGATCCTTGATTTGTATAGTTTGCAGGATGCGACGGATGAAACCGATCCCCCTACCGGCGGGTACCATGGGTATATGGTTCGGGCAGCGCACTTGATTGACAGTTTACGAATCCTTATGGAAGAAGAACCTGATTTGTTAGTTCCCGCGCGGGGGGCGATCATTGATAATCCTCAGGAGGCGATCACTCGCTTAATTGAACGAATTCAGGCAGTCTATGAGAATTTCTTAAGCACCTGTGCGTTACGCTGGTATTGGGGAGATGATTATATTCGCAGTTGTGCAGAACGAATTCTGGGGAAGTGTGATCTTGATTGGATGCCCATGGCGAAAACGCGTGCGGAGAATTATGATTGGCTGATTCCTGTCGGCAATACCCGCGTGATTCGTTCAAAGAGCGGGGCGGGATTGGTGGTCGATTGTGGTTCGAAGGCGATCATGGATTCGGTTGCGGCCATGCTGGACGAGGAAACTTTGGATCATCTTGAGGGGCTCTATATCACCCATTACCATTCGGATCATACAGAGTATGCAGCGGCTTTTGCGCGTGAATTTGAATTGCCGGTTTACGCTAGTGCCTCAGTCCGTGATGTTTTAGAGCATCCCGGCGCGTATCATTTGCCGGTGGTAAGCGATAAGGCGATTGAGCGAGTGATAGGTATGCCGCATGGAACCTCGATGCGTTGGCGGGAGTTTCGTCTTACGTTTTATGAGCATCCTGGACAAACGATTTACCATGGAGGGGTATTAATAGAAAATGATAACGGAGAACGTATCTTTCTATGTGGAGATTCGTTCACGCCATCTGGGTTGGATGATTACTGTATGTTAAATCGTAACTGGCTGCATGAGGGTACGGGGTATTTCAAATGTTTGGAACAGGTGCGATCGCTGCCGAAAGGGACCTGGTTGATCAATCAGCATGTGGATGAGCCATTCCAATTTTCGCACGAGCAACTTGATTTTATGGAAGAGTCGTTGCGGAAGCGGAAGGACCTTCTCCGTGATTTATTCTCCTGGGATGATCTTCATTATGGCATCGATGAGCAATGGGGACGGTTTTATCCCTATGGGGTTGAAGCAAAAGCAGGCCAAGCAAAAACGCTCCGCCTTGTGATCATGAATCATAGTGCGGAGAATCGAACTTACCATGTGAAGTTTCATACTCCCGAGAATTGGATGGTTTCTACGCGCGAGACCGAGATTCATTTGAAGCCTCGGCAGAAGGGATGGATTTCAGTTCGGGTTGGGATCCCCACTGAGGAGAATCGTAAAACGGGGGTGATCACCGCGGATATTTCTTTCAATGATTGGCGTTTAAAGCATTGGAGTGAGGCTGTCGTTGTCGTAAAGTGAGGGGTCTCCCTTTTATTCTAACTTGATTGGAATTAGACGAGACCACACTTTTGATATATCTTCTAAGTTGACATGTATACAAGTTTGCTTAAGTTAGGATGTGAACCAATGAGAAAAATAACCGGATTTACGTTGATTGAACTTCTTATTGTGGTTGCCATTATTGGCATTCTTGCAGCGATTGCTGTTCCGAACTTTTTAAATGCACAAGTTCGAGCCAAGATTGCTGCAACCGAGAGTAATATGCGCTCCATTGGAACTGCGCTGGGGATGTATGCAACCGATCATGGCGCTTTTCCCAATACGTACTATCCAGATACGACTACGTTTATTAACCCCCGTAGTTACCGCTTTCGGCGTTTGACTACACCTATTGCTTATTTGAGTTCGGGGATTCGGGATGTATTTAACACAATTGATATAGAGCCCAATGCAGTGTATCCCTTTTGGGGGCCGGATACCATGGATCACCGTAGGCAGGGGACATGGTTCGATGGAAAAGATTTTCAGCATATCAAAAATCAAAGAGGCGGTTGGGCGGTCATGAGTTTTGGCCCCGACCAGGATTTTGAATCGACACAAAAGCAGTTTCTTGTGTGGTATGACCCTAGCAACGGCTTGAACAGCGACGGAGATATTTATCGGTTTGGACCGTAAGTCAAGAAGGAAGATTTTTTATATTAATAATTAGGAGAATAGGAACTATGAATTTGGTTCAAAAAAGTTTATTGGCAGCAATTGGGTTAGTTTCTTTTATTGGGTGTTCTATTGCCCAGGATGAGGTTTGGAAACCGGAAACAGGTATTGCTTTTAATGGGAACGATCAATATATGATTGTGGAGGAAGCCCAGCCGTTTAACGTGAATGAATTCACCGTGGAAGCTTGGGTGCGTTACGAGGATCCTAACGCGAATCAAATTTTCATGAATCGCGGGGCAGCGGCGGAAGAGTTTACTTTTTATAGTTACAATCAGCGTATTCGCATGCTGGTACAGGATGAGCAAGGGTATTCTCACGCCGATGAAGAACTCCCGCCTGCGGGTACCTGGTTTCATTGCGTAGGGACGTATAGTGAAGATGGAACCAAGCGTCTTTATTACAACGGGAAAATGGTTGCGCAGAAAAGTGGATTGGGGCGTCCGCTCTCAGGGAATGATCCCCTTTATATTGGCGCTTTGCCGGGGGGGGGACTGGCACCGATGGAGCGTTTCTTTGGGGGCGAGATGGAAAATCTTCGTTTTTGGACGCGGGCTTTAAGCCGGAATGAGGTGCAAACCTTGGTGCGTACCTCCCCCGAAGAGGGAGATATTGAGGCGATGAAAGAAGAGGGACTGCTGGCCTATTGGTCGAGCCGGTCGCAAGAGGGACAAACTTATGTGGATATGACTGGGAATGGCCTTGATGCTAAATTTAAGCAATATACCCAAGATGAAAATGTCGTTGTGCAAACCGAACGGGATACAGGGTATAAAGGCATTTGGTATAGCAACCAGCCTTCGGATGATAAGTACCGCTATAAATATAGTGGCGGATTAGGGACCTATTGTGCTAAACATCGTCATCACCTGCAGTATGCACCGGAGGTGAATAAAACCTTTTTTGTTTACGGTGGAACAAAAGGTTTGGGTGAATCAAAACCCTTGCTGATGATGATTTCTTACTATGACCATGAAACCGATGAGGTTCCACGTCCAGCGATCCTTATGGAAAAAGGAACCGCGGATGCTCATCATAATCCAGTGTTGTGTATCGATGATCAAGGCTTTTTGTGGGTATTTGCGAGTGCCCATGGGGGCAAGGATGGGTTTATTTGGAAAAGTACGGAACCTTATTCCATTGATGAGTTTGAGCTAGTTATGCAGCGTGAATTTACCTATCCTCAGCCCCGGTTCATTCCTGAGCATGGCTTTATGTTTTTGTTCACAAAATATACCGCGGGACGGGAATTGTATGCCAGCACCAGTGAAGATGGGAGAACTTGGTCGTCTGATACGAAGATCTCCGGCTTTGGTGGGCATTATCAAATCAGTACTCAAGAAGGACCTCACTGCGGGACGTCTTTCAATTGGCATCCACCGGTAGGTGGATTGAATGCGCGGACGAATTTGTATTACATGGAAACCCGTGACTTTGGGAAGACTTGGACAAACATCCAAGGAGAAGAATTGGAGTTACCTCTGAGTGATGAGGATAATCCCGCGCTTGTGCGTGATTATCACAGCGAGGGGTTGTTGGTTTATATGAAGGATATTGATTTTGATGAGGATGGCCATCCTGTGATTATGTACACCTTGAGCAAAGGGTATGAATCCGGCCCAGAAAATGACCCCCGCATCATGACGATTGCCCGTTGGGATGGAGAGCAATGGGCGTATCATGAAGTGTGCGAAACGGATCATAATTATGATATGGGATCGCTATATATTCATGATTCTGATCGCTGGCAGGTGATTGCTCCTGTGAAGCCGGGACCGCAGGAATATTGCACGGGTGGTGAAGTGGTGTTGCTGGAAAGCCGTGATCAAGGGAGTACCTGGAAAGAAGTGCGGCCGCTGACGAAAAATAGCAAGCGTAACCATACCTACGTACGCCGAGCGTTGAATCCCCACCCTGATTTTTACGCATTGTGGGCAGATGGAGACGCCTTGAAGCCTTCGGAGTCCAACTTGTATTACACCAATCAGAATGGGGATCATGTTTGGATTTTACCTGAAGAGATGGAAGAGGATTACGCTCAACCTCGTACAATTGAGACTTCCAGGGTGAAAATCAATTTGAAGATGAACTAATTTAAGTTTTAGTGAATTAGGCTAAAGATCGAGTAGGAGCGTAGGTGTTCCTACTCGATTTTTTTTCTAATAAAAAAAAGAGCGTGATGAACCTCACGCTCACAAAACAATGAGTTGCTGTTCTGTTGATTTGTTAGGCTTGTAACAAATCAAACTTTTAGGATGTATGGATATTATAAAGAAGAAAAAAGAATATGTCTATCGGAAATTAGAAAGAATAACGATAAAATTATTCGAAACCATTTCTGTATCCTTTATAAAATTTTTAGCATTTTCTATCTTGATAAAACAAATAGAGGTGTATTTGTAAAAGTATATTGCAAATACAATGAATCTATGCCTTTGTGGTCGTGTCAAAAGTTGAAGGTAAAGGTTTTTTCTATTCTGCCGATAATAATTATGATTATAAAAAAAAGGATTTGTTTTCTGGCGAAAAAATAACTCCTTTTAGAAAAGAGAGCTGGCGCGATGGTGCAGGGTATTGATTTATCAAATCAGGAGGGGAACCTTTTTGGTTTAAGGTTTCTGCAGGGATCTCTCTTTGGTCAGAATCAAGAGGGAAATAAAGGCAATTCGTTGAATGGATTGCAGAATTTAACTCAGTCATGGAGAGCGGGAAACCAACAGAATCTTTCTTCCATGCTGGGAAAAACGCAGCAGAACCAGCCGATTCAATCTCCTAGGGACTCTGTCGATCGAAACACTTCACAAAAGCAAGAAGAAAAAGACAAAGACCGTGTAGAACTCTCTCAATTTGCGGAAAATGCCGCAGAAAGAGCCGTCGAGAACGCAAGAAAATCCCCCCAACACCAAAACCCGAGTCAAATTTTTGTCAGTGAGGATGGCCGGTTTGAGGCTGCGATTGATCTGCAGGTAAAAGCGGATGGCTCGTACGATATGGATTTATCCGTGAGTTTTGCCCAGTCGAGTGCGGCAGGAATGAGTTCGGTGCACATTCCACCTCGAGCCTTACCGGCTAATGAACAAGCAGAAGATGAAGAGAATGTTCCTCAAGAGCAGCCGCGGCAGAATGCTTATTTGGGGGCGGCGGCCTCACGTTATACCTCGTATGAGCAGGTTTTGACTACGCGAGATTTTCAAGCGCGTATTTTTTTTGAAGAAGCCAAATCGGTCAGTATGGAGGCTGGGCAGGCTTATGGTGAAGAAATGGGGCAACGGTATCAGGCACTAGCAGGTGATGTTTCGCGTGAATTTAGGCTTAATGTTTCCATTAGCGGAGATGATATCGACAATTTCAATTCTGTGGCAGAGCAGTTGACCCAGTTTGATGAATCGGGAACCCTGCGTGGATTTATGGATGCGGCAGAGGGGGTTTTGCAGGCTGATTCGAGTCATTTAGGTGGCTTTGTGGATGCGACCCAATCTTTGATTACTGCGACTCAGGAGCATGTATCCAGCAAGTTAAGTGGGTTCTTTGCTGATATGAATCAGAATTATGGGGGTGCCTTGAAAGAAATGGGATTTGATGCAGACTACATTCAGACATTAGGGCAGAATGTAGAAAAGGATCTACAATCTTTCTTCCAGGTAACCCAAAACGTCTTACAGAATTTGTTCGGCCAGAATCGTGAACTGGAAAATTCTAATGAGAATAGTGATTATCAAAGTATAGAAGCCTTGCGTGAGAATAGGGAGCAGGTTCAAGAAGAACGGGAGAAGGAGGCTGAAGAGCGACGGGCTGAGGAGTCGGTTTTAGCCAATGAACCCAAAGCCAGTATGGGAACGCAACGAATAAATGATAGTGTGATCGAAGATTTGGTTTAAAAATGAATTCCTTTTTTCTAAAACAATAGATTAACTCTATGCGGAACTTCGGTAAGAGGTTCCGCATTTTTATGTGTTAGGTAGAAACGATTTAAGTTTTGTTGTATTTGATTTTATTCATTGGGTAAAGGGCAATCCTTTTTTTAAATACTTAGTCTGTAATAAGTGTTGCGGTGATGTATTGTCCGCCCAAAATTCAAAACGATACTTCTGTATTTTTATCTTTTGTGTGCGCCTTCGGTTTATCCGAAGTACATCGAATGCCGTTTGGTCTTGTCTCTCCTCGGATTCAAGGCCTTTTTTTTGTAACAAATGAAAAGCCCGTTGGGAGTGATGATGCCAACGGGCTTGATGGTTTTTGACTCTAACAAAAAGTTAATGAAAGACACCATTGAAAAGCAGGCGGAAGGTGCCATGGGGTTGGGCACGACGTTGGACACGAAAGCCGTATAGCGTGATGGAGCCTTCCCCGTAAGCAACGGAAACGATAGCGGCTTTGTTTTGTAAGTGCTTTTCACCATGGAGAAATCCACTTAGTAAAGTAATGGTTTTATTGTAATCGGCGATGACTTTTGGAGAACCGATCTGAGGATAGGTGTTTCGCTGTTTTTTGTTGGGATTGTTGGTTTCAAAGGCGTAGGAATGGGCAAAATAGGCGGCGGCGTGATGATCCATGCCGTAGGCAAGAGGTTTTTGATTATCGAGGTTGAGGCGAATGATAGAACCGGGACAGTAGAAATCTTTCCGAGCTAAACCCGATAAAGTATTTTTTACCGGAAGATCAAAATAGCGAATGGCGAACATCGAGGAAGTATCCAGGCAGAGGAGTTTCCCCCCTTCGGCGACGAATTTTTGTAAATGCATGACCCCTTCTTCGCCGATGCCTCCGACATATTCAGGCGCAGTAGTGGAAGGGGCACGGCCATTGAGGATTTGATTGCTGCCCATATCGGGAATGATAAGCACGTCGATCATCTCGTTGAGATTGCCAGCGCGAATTTGCGCGTTGTGGAGGACTTGGAAATCGAACTCGAACTGTTCCAAGATAAAGCGTGTCCATCCCTCATCCATATTGGCTGTCCAAGGTTGATATATCCCCAGGCGTGGTTCAGAAAGAGGGGCGGTGAAGTTCAGGGAAGAAATGCGGTTGTTGGGGACATAGTGAAGACGTAAGCTCAGATCCTTGACCCAGGATTCGAATTTTTCTTGTTGTTCTGGTTTGGGGAAGTAGAGTAAGGCGCCTTTTTGAAACTCATGATCATTGCCGATTGTGGCAGGTTCAAGGAGTGTCGAAACCCGTATGTTTTCACGCAGGGCACGATTGAGCAGGATGAAATCGTTGGTGGTTTGGTTGTGCGAAATATATTGGCTTGAGGTATTTCCGATAAGTTGTCCTAAGGGAAATTCTATATCCTTCAGTTGTACATCCTCGGCATCGAATGAGTGTTTCACTGGAACCACGTCGACGCCCATTTGATAGGAAAGGGTCCAACCTGCAACATCATAGGGGGCTTCGGGGGGACCGCCGGGATATGTATAGCGTTCGGGGTAGTCTTGGGGCTCGAAGAGGTCGCGGATGTGGTTACGGTAGGGCTGAGCGCAGTAGACGATATAGGTCCCTTCAGGGTATGTTTTGCCATCGGCGGTGAAGGTTTCTTGGGCTAGAGAGACCTCAATGCCGCCCATGTGGAGGATATTAATCAGGCGGATAGCGGTGGGGAGATCACGCTGCTTCGGGGGAATGAGGTAGGCATAGGGCGGTTCTTCTTTGCCTAAGCGGATGGCCTTTTCGTTGAGATTGAGATAGTTTTCGTTAAACATATCGCGATAGCGCGCCGCCAAGGTGAAGAGTGAGTTGCAGGCGATTTTTTCATACTCCACCACGTCGCGCAAACGCCACCAGCCTCCTTCCCACGGTTCGGCAAAATTGACTTGGGGGCGATACTCGGATAGCCCGCGAGAGTGCCCCCTTAATTCGGATTTGCGTTGGAAGACCGGTGAAGCGATGCGAGGGCTAGCCGCTTCGGTGAGAATGCCGATGATGTTATGGCGATAAGGAGTCGTGCGATTGCCCCCGTGCCACCAATTGTCGTAGATGGCGTTGCTGAGGACGCCGGTTTTCCCGTGGCGGGAGAGATCGGTGGCCATGTGTCCACCGATAATCTTAAGTGATTCGTGAATGAGGGGATCAACATTAGGATTGATGGGGTCAAAAAAGGGAGGAACGAAGAAACGGCATCCAGAATTGCCCATTTGATGGATGTCATAAATGATGGTTGGGTACCATTCTTTGTAGAGAACTTCGGTTAGAATGCGGGTTTCTTTTTGGGAGAGCATATACCAATCGCGGTTATTATCGTGCCCTACATATTTATGGTAGAGCCAGGGCATTCCTTGCCCTTCCCAGGGAGTATCGAGGCTGCGTTCGTACCAATCGATGATTTTGTTAATCCCATCGGGGTTGGCGGAAGGGACGAGCAGGATGATATCATTGCGTAGAATTTCCATCGTTTGGGGATCATCCTTGGTGGCGAGATCGTGGAGAAGTTCCATCGACATTTGGGAGGAAGCGATTTCGTTGGAATGAAGCGCGCAGGCGATTACGAGGACGGATTTGGCTTCTCTGAGAAGATTGTCTCGCTCCCCTTCTTCCATTTCATTGGGATGAGAGAGTTTACGCTGAATGGCTTTGTAGTGCTCGAGTTGATTGATGGTTTCGGGTGAAGAAATAACCGCCATAATGTAAGGATTATCTTCGGTCGTTTGACCAAGGTCACGCACGACAACACGATCGCTTTCCTGATCCATCAATTCAAAGTAGTCGATGATCTGTTGCCAGCGTGCGAGTTTGTAATCAGCACCCACTTCATGGCCTAGAAATTCTTCGGGAGGTGTGGCCGCTATAGGGAGGAGCGGAAGAGACAAGCAAAAGGTGAGACAAAAGGAAAGAATGGATAGACGCATAAGAAAACCTCCAAGCGAAATATGAGATACGATTACTTTATCATGAATTGTGGGAAGTTTTATAGGAAAGAAAAATACTCGTTGTGGAATTGCGTTGGCATGCAATCTATGATGAAATAGGGATAAGGAAACATGGGCGACACTCTGAGCGTATCAAAACGTTTCGCGAAGTGGGTCCCGTAGTGGATTTTTTTCTACATCCAGGGATAAACCTAGGAGAATATTGAGATGAAATTGGTAAAGAAGAATATGGGGGATGTGGTTTTGTTGAAAGTATCCGGTGTGATTATGTTTGCGGATACCTCAACGCTTAAACATGCGCTGCATCGCCTCGCCAAGGAAGGAAAAACGAAAATCTTGGTGGATATTTCAGAGATGGATAGTTTAAACAGCCAAGCGTTGGCGAGTTTTCTCTCCGGTTATAAGTCGTTGAAAGAAGGAACCATCGCTTTCGCCGGGGCGAATAAACATGTCGCCCGGGTTTTTCAAACAGCGAAATTAGACGAACTTTTCCCTATGTATAATACCGTAGAAGAAGCCGTAGCTTCGATGAAAAATGAATAAGAAGGCCTGCTTTATTCTTCTTCGATTTTACGGCGGTTGATGACGGCTAAAGCCCAGCCGCAAATACAACCAAGCAGAAAGCAAACCAAGGCGATGACAATCAGGGGGAGGTTAGGTTTCCAGCCAAAGACCCATACTTCAGTAGGAGTCGAATTCATTCCTAGAAATATTCCGAACAACAAAATCGCGAGACTAACGAGGATCAGCTTCATTCGGTTCATTGAATTTTCTTCCATCCTATCATCTCTCTATAATGAATGGGTATTTTGTTTTGTCGCTAGATTTATATCAATAGGCTACAAGGGAATCAAGATTGGTAAAAGGCTTTTGAGGGAGGAAAATAGAAATAGTAGGAGGATTGGTTTTGAAAAGAGAATTGATTGATGTACCATTTCGTTTACTCAAATGTATTTCGTTTTCGCTCTCTAGGAATGGAGGGAGAGAGGGCATTGAGCATAAAAGATGGTTTTTTGTTCGGGATTCGAGATGAACCAGACTTTGCCTTGAAGGTAGCGTTCGGTGAGAAGCTTGATGCTATACGTTCCTAGGCCGCGTCCTTCGCCTTTGGTGGAAAAAGAGCGCTGAAAAATTTGTAATTGATTTTCGTGGGAGATCACTTGCGGATTTTGGATCCAAAAGACCACATGATTTCCTTGTTGGTAGCATCCCAAGGTAATTTGATCCCCCTTGGAGGAGGCTTCCAGAGCATTTTTGAGCATGTTACCCAAGACCCGGCGGAGAAGTTGAGGATCGGTTTTTAAAAGGACTTGATGGGAAGAGGCATCGAGTTTGATGGATTGTCCCTTCATCGCCTCATGGTTTTGGTAGAGTTCGATTATTTCTTGGAGAGCATCGATAGAGAGAATAGGATAAATTTGCAAAGTGAGCTCGTTGTTTTCTGCTTTGGATAAATCACGTTGGCTTTTGATTTCGTCGATGATTTTATTGCTCAATCGATAGATGCGCTCACAGTAGGTTTCGATTTGCTGGGGTGGAGATTGCTGTAATAAATTGGTGAAACCAAGCAGGGCACCAGCGGTATTCAAGACATCATGAAAGAAAATCCGCTCTAAGGCATGGCGGCGTTTTTCGTGTTGAATATCCATAATATAGAATATCGAAAAACGTTCGCCATGGATTTGGAGAGGGGTCGTCCAAACACGAAAGTCCAAGGATTCGCCCGTTTCTTGGGTCATGATACGGCATTCTTGTACCGAGTATTTTCCGCATAAACTTTCCATGATGGCGTTCACTGCACCGCAGGTTTTACAAAACTCCGTGGTTCCGCATCCATCTTCGGTTTCATCGGCATGAACACAGCGGAGGACTTCGCCTGGGCGTTGGCCTAAGGTTTGGTTTTTGATACTAAGTTGGGGATACTCTTGTAAAGATTTATTTGCAAATACAATTTGACGTTGTTCGTTTAGGATAATCAAGATTTGCGGAATCGCATCGAGTATTTTCTGATAGAGCGGATTCGAAAAATAAGAAGCTTGGCGTTGGATTTCCTGATGACTTTGCCGATGAGCCGGTATGATTGTAGGGGAAGTATTTTCGTTCATTATCGCATCTGTAGAGAGAGTTTTTTTTGTATCAACTCATGACATAATTATATTTGTCTATTAAAATTTTTGAATGTTTCGAGCGAATTTAAAGCCTACTTATTTTTATCATTCAAGATTCGTTTTGGTATATTTAAATAACAATCACTTTGGTTACAAATGAGGATACGAGGTATTTAAGATGAAGCGGGTGTGTGCATGGTGTGGTGAGATTCTCGGGTATCGCGGAGGGGAGGATGGGCCCATTACTCATGGGATTTGTAAATCTTGTGCGGCTGAGATGTTTCAGGCCATCGAAAACCGAAATTTTCAGTCTTATCTGGATCGATTCCACGAACCGATCTTATTGGTTGATTCAGATATGCAAGTAAAAACGGCCAATGAACGGGCTTGTGATCTCTTGGGCAAAGACTTGAAGTTTATTGAAGATTTACCCGGGGGGAACGTGATCGAGTGTGAGTATGCTTATACGCCTGAGGGGTGTGGACGTAGTATTCATTGCCAATCTTGTGCGATCCGGCATACGGTACAGCAAACTCATCAAACGAATGAAGCGTACATACGGCAAACCGCGTTTCAAAATATACGAACAAATGAGGGTACCAAAAAAGTTTTATTGAATATTACCACAGAGAAATCTGGTGGGATTATTTTTTTACGTATCGATGAGATGGGAGAGGCTAAAGATGAGGAAGAAATAAATTCGAGTTAAGGTATGGATGACAGTCTTGCTTTTTTGTACTACTCCTTCTTAGTGAAGCATACATGAGTTGGTTCATGAAACCGGCTAGCGTGAAGGCACAGAGAAGGAGTTAAGTGAATGATTGCTCCCAATGAATCAAAACAACTGCGAATTTTGTCGTTCGGTTTGGAGCCGCAAGAAGATCACTGGTTGCAACGTTATGCTCAGGCTATTCATGGAACGCTGGAAAAAGCGGAAGATGATATGGACCTATGGGGCAAGGCCCAGAAGGGTGATTTTGAGGTTTGCGTATTAGGTCAATGTAGTGAAGTTCCCGATCCAAGCTATTTGATTTGGCTGCTGAAGGGAGTGGCGAATCATTCACGTATTATAATGATTTATTCGCAGGTACCAGAGGATGAAGCGCGGCGATTGCAGCGGCTCCATGCCTCCCACATTTTACAACGTCCGGTTGAAGCCAAATCATTTGCCAAAGCCATAGAAGCCGCTGTGCATAGGGGAGGAGAGAAAAAAGAATCAATCTGGTCAACCTTAGGGCATTTGTTTTCGCGAAAGAGCCAGAAAGTTTAGAAAAATTAAGCACGATCAATGATATAAAATAAACGTCTTGATTCAAACCAAGGCGTTTTTTATTTCGTCTCGTTTAAATAATTGGCGAGATATGCAGCGGCGACTTGGATGCCATGGTCGCTCCAATGGGTATCGTTGATCCAAAAGAGGAGGTTGTCGCAACCGTTCTTGAACTGGGCTTCATAGAGGGGTGGATAAAGATCGAGGGCTTCTACGCCAACATCTGCCAGTTTCTTGACGAACAATTCGGGGGCGCGGTGTTCTGGGTGTTGGGGACGTTGCTCAGACGGATGAATCGGTTGGGGATACAGGCGCGGATCAAGGTGAGTGCGGTAGAGTTCATACTTGTCGGGAACCAATGCGACCAGGAAGCGTGTATCCCGGCGGTCGCAGGCTTTTTTGACGCGGGCTAGGGCTTGTACGATGTTATCTCCACCGCGAGCGTGGTAATCATGATAGGTTGAAGCAATGTCTCCGTTGAAGAAAAGGATGGGAGAGTAAGGTTCTTTGGTCAGCCAAGAAACTTGGACTGGGGTTTGAAGACCTAGATCGAAAGCCATGGGGGGAAGATAAGCGGCTTGATTCGCAGCCCATTTACGGACATGGCTGGTTTGTTCAAGGTAACTCTCGATGGTTTTGCGCCATTCGAGGTAATCTTTGAAAGTGGGATCAGGTTTGGGATCAGTGGGTTTGTGTTTGAGAATAGTCCCGTCTTCTGCAATATAGGCGTTGATTTCATTAAACGCCCAGTCATAGAGATAACGCTGGATAATTCCCAAGATGAGTATATCTTCTTTTCCGCTACAGAAGTTGGTATCGGTTAATACTTTGAGAAGGCTATCGGAAGGCCCTGCGCTTGGAAAGGAAGCATTATAAACGGATTCTTCCAAGTTCTTTTCGAGTTGGGAGGCAAAGGTATGATCGATGGTGGAACCTTCGGCCATGTAACTGGTGCCGGTAAGGACGATACGATGGTTTTTATCGATGGGTTGACGCTCTTGTCCCCTGGGTCGGTTGACAAAGCCCCATTCATCTGTAATTCGATGGGTGAAACGGGCGGGGAAAGGAGAGTTTTCTACTAAGCGGTCGAAATAGGGAATACGCGCCATGCGGGTGAGATCGCCGGTCCACTTGTATTGGCTTAGCGGGGGGTAAGGACCACTGTAGGCTTTCCAGGGTTTGCTTAAAGGGCGTAAGGGCGGATCGATGATGCGTCCTCCAAATTCGAAGAGAGCAAAAAGGAGAAAAGGAAGCAGGAGCAAGAGAATCGCAAGATTGATTTTCAAGCGCCCGTCCTGCTCCGCTTCGAGCACACGGTTAGGAAGTTGCATGCGCTCGCGATATTTTATGGCTTCTAGGGAGAGTTTCTTCGTCATGATGATATTCCCTTAAAACTGAAAATAGAGAAACGGGGTGGAGCCCGCCGCCATAACGGCTGTAATTGAACAGGCAAAAATGGCGGCATCACGTAGAGCTAACCAAGGAGATTGCCGGGGTGACATTTCCCATGTGTTGGGGAAACGCAGACAAACGAAATAGGCTATCGGAATTAAGGCGATAAGGCCTAAAGAAGTGACGTCTAAAGGGAGCGATAAACTGGGGGCTGTTAAAAACATTCCTTTGAATACACGTCCCGCCATTTCGAAATCGGTCGAACGGAATAAAACCCAACTAATCAAAACGAGAATATTGGTACAAAAGACGGCTGCCGGTTTCGGCATGCGTTGAAGAGGGTGTTTATCACCGAAACCCCGTTCGATGGCGAGTAAGACTCCATGCCACAATCCCCAAATGATAAAGACGATGCTGGCTCCATGCCATAAACCGCCGAGGAGCATGACGATCATGAGGTTGATGTATGTGCGTCGCCGGCCTTTCCGGTTTCCACCGAGAGGGATGTAGAGATAGTCCCGCAGCCAAGAGGAAAGGGTGATGTGCCATCGGCGCCAAAACTCGGTAATTGAAGCGGATTTGTAAGGAGAGTTGAAATTCTGAGGAAAGGTGAATCCCATCATTAACCCCAGACCAACGGCCATATCGCTATAAGCGGAAAAGTCGAAATAAATTTGGAGAGAGTAGGCCAGGGTGCCTATCCAGGCGGCTTCAAAAGTCGGTTGGTGGGGTCCATAGGCCGCAGGGACGGCCATGGCGAAGAGATCGGCAATCATGATTTTTTTGGCCAAGCCTAAGACAAAGAAACGCAATCCCAAGGCGAATTTCGCGGGGGTATGGCTGCGTTCTTTGAGTTCATTGGCAATCCAATGATAGCGCACGATAGGCCCTGCTATCAGCTGGGGAAACATGGAAATATAACTGGCAAAACTAATGAGATCTTTTGCTTCTTCGGCTTCCCCGCGATAGAGATCGATCGGATAACTAATGGCTTGGAAGGTGAAAAAAGAAATTCCGATGGGGAGCACGATATCTAGGATGGGAATGACATGTTGATCGGGCGAGGTGGAGACAAAAAGTTTGGCGATATTATCCGCCCATTCCGAAAACATGCCGCCGTATTTGTAGAAGCCCAACAAGCCGAGACTGCCACTCACGGCGATATACATCGCCCATCGACGGGCGCTTTCGCTTTTGCCATGAACCACGATTTTTCCACAATAGAAGTTGAGCAGAGTCGCGGTGGCCATGAGGGCACAATAACTTGGTTCTTCCCAGCCGTAAAATAGATAACTCATCAAGGTGAGCCAATAAGCCCGGTATCGGAAGGGAAGTGCGTAATATCCCAATAACGTGAAGGGGAGAAAGTAGAGTATGAAAATGTAGGTGCTAAAAACCATCCTTGTGATCCTTGATGTTTATTGCTTCCTGGGGAATGGTTCAGAAATGATTATTCGTTTTTGTTTAACCGCATTCAATGAATTCGGGTTCGATCTTATTGGGAATTAAACCTGCTTCATACCCACGGTCTAAAAAGAGTTGATAGGATTTTTTGCCTTGCTCGCCAAGATGAAGCGTTCGCTCATTAACGTACATGCCGACAAATTGATCCGCGGAATCTTGGGGTAAATCGCGGGCATATTGCAAAGCGTAATTCAACGCATCCTGACGGTGATTGAGGCTATATTCGATGGTGCGGCGCATGTAGGGGGCGAGTTCACGTATGGTTTCTTCGCCTAAATCCTTACGGATGGCGTTGGCGCCCAGCGGGAGAGGAAGCCCGTTCGTTTCCTGACTCCACCATTCGCCAAGCTCGATAATTTTATGCAACCCGAAGTTACGATAGAGGATCTGGCCTTCGTGGATGATCAAGCCGGCGTCGGCTCTTCCCTGGACCACCGCGGGGATAATTTGATCAAAGGGGACGACGTCAAAATTGAAGTCTCCAAGGCACAGGCGTAGGGCAAGATAGGCGGAAGTCATTTTGCCGGGGATGGCGATGGTTTTCTTTTTAAGATCGCTTGGTTCGAGCGCTTCGCGGGCAATGACCATGGGACCGTAGCCTATTCCTAAACTCCCCCCCGCCGTGAGGAGAGCATAACGGTGATGGACATAGGCGTAAGCATGGACTGAAATCGCGGTGATATCTAACTCGCCAACCGCGGCACGATGATTCAGGGTTTCGATGTCCTGTAAGATGTGGCGGAAAGTGAACCCGTCACTTTGGATGATGTCTTTCGCCAAGGCGTAAAACATGAAGGCATCATCCGCATCAGGACTGTGGCCAATGGTGATTTCACGTTTCTTCATGGATATGAGTTGCTCCTCTTATTTGTTAATTTCGTTCTCTGTTATTCATATAGAGACATTAGATTTTGGATCGCTACTGGTTTTAAAGAATCAGCGGTTATCAGGATCATGGAAGCGGCTTGATTTTCATCCATGTTAATCAAGAGGCGTCCTCCGGTGGTGCGAATCTCCTCTTCTTCGTAGGTGACCCATTTTCCGTTAACGATCTCACCAACCACCATGAGGGGATTGGTTAACCCCGTGTTCCATAAACGGATGCGACCTTCTTCGGTGGGTAAGAGTAAGAGCATGTTGCTGGTTTTTATGTCCATCTGGTCGAGCGACTTGAGGAAAAAGTGCTTGGAACTCACCGCTAAAGTTTCGCGTTGATTCTCTTCGTCATTGACTCCTTGTATAATTTTACTGAATAACCCACTTCCGCCAAAAGAAATGATATCGCCAATCTCATTGAGTTCAAGCAAGCCGGATTGGTATCCTTCGAGAGTGAAAGACCAAGTGTCGTTATGGAGTTGAAGATTGTATCTTTTTCGGCCAGGGGCTTCTTCATTGCGGTAGAAGAGGTAGAGGCTGTTGTTATTTTGCAAGGTGGGTTTATGGAGATGTAAATTTGGGTCATTGGGTTCTATCGCGATGGTCGCCCCGGGAATTTGATCGAAAAATTGGAGGAAAGGATTCCAATTTAATTCTTCCTTCGGGGCTTTCAGGGGTGGTTTTGAATGATATTGAATAAAGCCGTTATGGTACTGCAGGCTTAAGCCTTGGGTTTCTTGGGTGGCAGCTTTGACCTCGGAAAAGGCCACAGGATTCTTTTTGTGAATTAGGATCTCTTCGTTGCGATTTTCTTTGACGGGACGGCGCATGGCGTCAAAACCAATGTCTCCAGAAAAATATACTCGCCCCCCGTTCTCTGCATATGTTTTTACTTTGTCCACAACCCTATCGTCAGAGCAATAGGGGATCGGCCAGATCAATGCTTGTAGATCTTGGGGGATGGTGTCTAGGTTCTTTTCGTTGATGATGCCGAAGGAAACATGGGCGCTAAGCAGTAAGGACACAGCATCGCGCAGGGCGCGATGGACTTCATAGATATTGGCGCCCAGGCGGTGGTTGTCGGGGATGAGGAGCCAAATATCGGGACGTTGGTATTGGGGTGTGAAGGTGCTTAAGAGGAATGCCACGTTACGATAGGCTTTAAACCAAGGCTTGGGGACATTGTCTTGGGCATAGGTAAGCCCCCATGGAAAGATACAGTCGTTCAAATCTTTGAGATCCCAGTTCAGGGCCATGGCTCCACCCATGCCAAAGGTTTCGACGCTGGCCGCGATGAAGTGGTTCAGTGAAGGGATGGTAGGATCTTCGAAACGTCCATGTTTGCGGGCTTCGTGCGCTGCCCAAGCGCCAAACTCGCCGAAGGTGAGTCCCTTGTCGAGCAAGCGGCGATCGGCCATTTTTAGTACCGGCGGTAAGCCTTCGAGCGGGCCGTGGTAGTGGGTTTGCATAAAATCGAGTTTTCCGATGGGAAGGAACTTGTCTGCCGGCCATTCATGTTGGAGAAACCCGACGGTCACGAGGGCGTCGGGGTTGCCTTCTCGGATACCTTGCTGGTTGGCTTCGATCCAGCGTTCAATCAGCCATGCGCGGAACAGGTGATAATCATGGGCACGTGGATTGTGCCATTCCTCGGGGCCCGGGTCGCAGGGAAGCTCTCCCAAGGAGGCAGCGGGAGCATAGTCACCCCAGGCGTTTTTGAGTTCTTCATCGTTGGCGTAGCGGGTTTGGAGGTACTCATTGAAGAGGGCGCGGTTTTTTTCGTTGTCCTCGGGACGAACGCTCGGTTCGTTTTGGATGTCGAACATAACGTGGTGTTCGTCTTGGTAACGCGCAGCCCAGAATTTTCCCCATTGCTGTTGGGCTTCCAGTTCTTCGTTTGTGAGCGTAACCGGCAGCCAATCATGCAGGGTTAGGATCAGGTAGATGCCATGCTGTGCAGCCATCGCGACGAGGGCGTCAAGTTTATTGATGAGCTTTTTAGGCGGGGTCTTGCCTAAATCCATAGAAGAATGTCCCCCTTTGCCCTCGAAGCCTTGGGCTGCGAAAGGGGATATGTGCAAGACGCGTAACACGCGCAGACCATGATCGCGCATTCGTTGGAAATCGCGATCCCATACGGCGGGATTTTCACGCGGGGAGAAAAGCATCATGCCAGTTTGGTTGGAGCCTAACAGGAAACGAGGCTCGTTTCCCACATGAAAATAATTGTCTTGGAATGTAACGGGTTTGGCTTTGTTGGTTATTTCAGAAGGGTTAACAATGGCGGTTTGCAAGCGGTCTCGGAAGATGTTTCCAACGTGGAGTTCGACTGTAAAGGGGGTATATCCATTGTTTACTTGAGAAGCGTTTATGGTGAAGGGGTAGGTTTGAGTTTGTCCCGGGGTGAGTTCGATGGGTTGAGAAGATAATTGAGTATCCTCCGAAAGTAAAGTTAAGGTGGCTTCTTGGGTTTGTGCGCCGCGGTTGGTGACGGTGGCGATCACTTGATGGCTGCCTTCTTCTTGCTTTTGGGCTTCTACTTGGACAAGAAATGTGCGGGTTCGCATGGCCTGGATGGCTTCTTTCATGGATTGGGTGACCAGCGGGTGGGAGGCATGGACGATGTTTTCGCTAGTAACGGCAGAGAAAGCCCAGGCGGAGTTTTCATAGGGGCCGTCGTGGTGGAACATCATGGCGAAAGCGCTTCCGCGAGTGCGATCATAGGCATCCTGGGCGTCAACCAAGGAATACCAACGGGCGTGAGGGCGAGGAAATACAGGATTATTGCTCCCGCTGAGGGCTGTAGCGGGGAAACCTTCGAATTCTTCGACTTCTTCTGGGGGAAGGTCAATGAAAAGAGGCGAAGACTCTCCTTTGACGAGTTGGGTCGCGCGGGTGAAGGTATAGCTTGGGTCAAAAAGAACGATTTGCTCGGGATTAAATTGTACGCTATCCCCGGGTTCTCCTCGCCGACCGGAGAGTTCTTCTTCTGATTCTAGATCTTGGGCGGGATTCCATTGCTCCTTTTCTAGAACCCCTAATTCATCAAACGCATATCCTCCCATCGAGATGAAAGCGCCGCCTTCTTTGAGATAGTTAGTAAATGGTTTACGGGCGGGTTGATGGAAATATTTCCCGTAGGGAAGGATGACGATATCCATATTTTCGGGCGAAAGAACTTCTGGGGTGGCAAAATCAGTTTCATTGATCACCCGAGTTTGGTACCCTTCTTGTTTCAAGAAGCTATTTATGTCGTCAGGATTGGCATGAGAAGGCTCTGAAGGAAAGGGGGCTTTGAGAATCCCGATTATTTGCTCTCTATTGATGGTCGAGGTGGCGTTTTCTTCGGCGGTGCGATCTTCGTTCCCCCCACATGCTATTATAAAACCTAGAACCAGCAGGACGATGGAAATAGAAGGATAATGGCGTTTCATGGTTTTTTCTCCGGTGCTGTGTTTTCAATATAGCGGGCAAATCGCAGCCAGGTATCCAGAGGCCACTCTTCCGCCCGTTGGTCAAAATTGAAACGGGACTCCGCTTCATTCATAAAGTTTTTGTTTAAATAACGACGTCCTATGATGGCACCAAGAAATTGGTTGCGCAACTTCTTTCGACGGTGCATGAAACCTACTTGAACCACCCGTTCTAAGAATTTTTTCGCAAATTCTTTGTCTATATTAGGTTTGGGAGTTAATTTTATGAACATTGATTCAACCTTCGGTTCTGGGAAAAAACACTCCGGAGGGAGAATACGGATGGGTTCAATACGGTATAGATAATTTAAAACGATTGATAAACGGCCGTAAGCTTTGGTTTCAGGGGGGGCGAGAATTCGTTCGCCGACCTCGCGTTGTACCATAACGTTAAGGGATTCAAAAGCATTGGATGAATAGGCGGCGTGAAACAGTATGGGGACGGCTGCGTTATATGGCAGGTTGCCAATGATATGATGAGCGTTATCGTGATGGGCCAAGGATGGGAGATCGGTCTCAAGGAAATCTTGGTTTATAACTTGAAGCCGATCAGGGATTTCATGTGCTAAGTCTGATAGATGGTGCGAGAAAGTTTGATCTTTCTCAACGGCAATAACGTTTAAGCCATGTTCTATCAGCACCCACGTGAGATGACCGATACCGGGTCCTATTTCGATAACGGTTTGGCCTTGGGGCAGGTTGGCTTGGAGGATGAGATCTACTAAAATATCACGACGTAGGAAAAAATTTTGTCCCAACGCGCGCGACATGTGCAGTCCATGATTTTCTAGAAAAGCGGACAGCTCACGGCGGTTGTATAATAAGTGATATCGATCAAAATCAGCCGTACGATTGTGATTGTTGGGATTCAACACTCGCTTCTCGATTTCATTTTTAGTGAAGGATATGAAATATGCCCGTACATACCATAGCCGCGGAAGGCGGCCAAGTCAAAATCATCGATCAAACTCTACTCCCGACAAAAACGGTTTATTTAACCATTGAGAGCATCGAGCAGATGTGGGAGGCAATCAAAATGCTGCGGATACGCGGGGCACCCGCGATTGGGATTGCTGCGGCTTTTGGAGTTTGTCTCGGGGTGAAAGACTCAACCGCACGGGACTTTGAGGCCTTTCGCCTGGAGGTGCAAAGGGCGGCGGATTTTCTTGCCAGTTCTCGTCCTACGGCTGTTAATTTATTTTGGGCGCTTGACCGGATGAAACGGGTTACCGAAGAAAATGCTTCTATGCCGGTGGATCAGATCAAGCAGCGTTTATATGCCGAAGCCGAGCAGATGATTCGTGAAGATACTGAGATTTGCCGTGCCATTGGTGAGAATGGCGAAGCCCTGCTGAAAGAAGGAGATGGGATTTTGACCCATTGCAACGCGGGGGGGTTGGCCACAGCCCAGTACGGTACAGCCTTGGCGCCGGTTTATGTGGCCAAAGAAAAAGGGAAGAATGTGCATGTTTTTGCCGATGAGACTCGCCCCCTGCTTCAAGGAGCACGTTTGACCACATGGGAATTGAAAGAAGGCGGAGTTGAAGTAACCCTGATCTGTGATAACATGGCGGCCTGTGTTATGGCTAAGGGATGGATTCAAGCGGTGATTGTAGGAACCGACCGGGTGGCGGCCAATGGGGATGTAGCCAACAAAATTGGGACCTATGGAGTGGCGATCTTGGCGAAAGAACATGGAATTCCTTTTTATGTCGCTGCGCCTACCTCTTCGATAGATATGACGCTAAAGGAAGGAACCTTAATCCCTATCGAAGAACGGAAAGAGAGTGAAATTACCCACGGTTTTGGAAAACAAACCGCCCCGCAGGATATCCATGTCTATAATCCCGCTTTTGATGTGACGCCTCATTCTTACGTTACGGGATTGATTACCGAAAAAGGAATGATCTATCCCCCGTTTGAGGATAATTTAAATAAATTGTTTCTAGAAGAAGTGGCAAAGTAACTCTTTATCGGATTTATGGATTTGGTTGAAACGCAAAACGGCCGCGTAAGACAATACGCGGCCATTCGTCTACTGGAATTAAGTGAGTCTTATTTCTTATATTGGGCGGCCATATCGACCAAGGTAATCGGTTTGATTTTCTCTGCTTGGCCAGCTTGACCAAAGGCGATCATGCGATCTTTGCATACTTCGTACATGGCTTCGCGAGCAGGGCCTAAGTATTTGCGGGGATCAAATTCGGCATTCTTTTCATAGAAGACCTTGCGGATAGCGCCCGTCATGGCGAGACGATTGTCGGTATCCACGTTAATCTTGCGGACTCCGTGTTTAATGCCGCGTTGAATTTCTTCGACCGGCACGCCGTAGGCTTTCTTGATCCCGCCGCCGTATTGGTTAATGAGATCAACCAGATCTTCAGGGACCGAAGAAGAGCCGTGCATCACCAAATGGGTGTTGGGCAACTTTTTGTTGATTTGTTCAATGCGATCCATGGCGAGAATGTCACCGGTGGGTTTGCGGGTGAATTTGTAGGCTCCGTGGCTGGTTCCGATCGCCACGGCTAAGGCATCGACGGTGGTGCGTTCGACGAACTCGACGGCCTGATCGGGATCCGTCAATAATTTTTCGCGATCCAAGGTTCCTTCGAAGCCATGACCATCTTCTTTATCACCACTGCCTGTTTCGAGGCTGCCGAGACATCCCAGTTCGCCCTCAACACTAACTCCCTTCGCATGCGCCATGTCGACGACTTTTTTCGTGGTCTCGCAGTTGTACTCGAAGGAGGCAGGCGTTTTACCGTCTTCTTCCAGGGAGCCATCCATCATCACGCTGGTGAAGCCATTGTCGATAGCGGACATGCAGGTTTCAGGACTGTTACCATGATCTTGGTGCATGACAATAGGAATGTTGGGGTGGAGTTCCGCTGCGGCTAACATGAGATGGCGGAGGTAGTTATCATTGGTATAAGAGCGGGCGCCACGGCTTGCTTGTATAATAACAGGGGAATTCGTTTCTTCGGCCGCTTTCATAATCGCCTGGATTTGTTCCATGTTATTGACGTTAAAGGCGGCGACTCCATAATCGTGTTCGGCAGCATGGTCAAGTAATACTCTGAGTGGAATCAATGGCATAGGTGTATTCTCCTTTTCATAGTTTAATTATTTTACTCGTGTTTTGAAAACACAAAATGGAAATTAACAAATGTTTGCCACGTTCTATAAAAAAAAGATTCTTAGGACAGTAAAAAGAAATAGAACATGCCTGAGAAAAATGGAAACAACAAAATCGATAGAATCGGCAAAACCAAGGTAATATTTTAACTAATTATTTCCTGTTAGGGAATCCCTATGAGAACGGGGAATGAAAAAAGGCTTAAAATTAGATAGGGGCCTTCGAAAGAAGGCCCCACCTGAACTCAGGAGAAGAAAAAGTGGATTGGTTTAAGCCACGGTGACGGAATTATCCAGATAAACATCCTGTATGGCGTTAAGAAGTTTGACGCCTTCGCCCATGGGACGCTGGAAGGCTTTTCGCCCTGTAATGAGTCCGGTACCTCCTGCCCGCTTATTAATAACGGCTGTTTTGACCGCTTCTTCTAAATCGTTTTCGCCGGAGGGGCCGCCAGAGTTAATTAACCCAATACGTCCCATATAACAATTCATAACTTGATAACGGGTGAGGTCAATCAGATGGTCGGTGGCCAATTTTTCGTACATGCCGGGATGAGTTTTTGCGAATTTCAGGGCTTTAAATCCACCGTTATTTTCAGGGAGCTTTTGTTTAATGAGGTCGGCTTCGATGGTAACCCCGAGATGGTTGGCCTGTCCAGTCATATCCGCTGAGACATGATAATCGGTGCCTTCTTTCTTGAATTCATTATTGCGTAGGTAGCACCACAGCACGGTGGCTAATCCGAGTTCATGAGCGTAAGAAAAAGCTTCCGAGACTTCTTCAATTTGGCGGCTGGATTCAGGAGAGCCGTAATAAATCGTGGCACCCACGGCGGCTGCCCCCATATCGTAGGCTTGTTTTACATTGGCGAACAAACGCTGATCATATTTATTGGGATAGGTGAGAAGCTCGTTGTGATTGAATTTGACGATGAAGGGAATTTTGTGCGAATACTTGCGCGCCACCGAGCCAAGAACACCCAAAGTGGAGGCCACCGCGTTACAGCCGCCTTCCAGCGCTAATTTAACGATATTTTCGGGATCGAAATATTCGGGATTAGGTGCGAAGGAGGCACCCGCGGTGTGCTCGATACCCTGATCCACAGGTAGTACAGAAAGATACCCGGTATTTCCCAGACGACCGTTACTGAAGATCCATTGAAGGTTGCCAATGACGCGGTTGTTGCGATCGCTCTGGAGATAAATTCGGTCGACGAAGTCAGGTCCCGGGAGATGAAGATTTTCTTTGGGAACGGTTGTGCATTTGTGGTTGAGAAGCTCTTGTGCTTTGGGGCCAAGAACTTCGTTAATGTTAATCATAGTTACGTAACCCCTTTCTTTGTAATGTAATTTACAGGTTAACTGTTTATAGGATTAGTTATTTCTCTTTCTCCCCACGAGTTGAGGTGAAACTTTTCCCAGAAATACTTGGATTTAATGAAAATTGGATGCTAGCTAAATACTATAGTGGAAAAATGAATTGTGTGAACGGGGGCTTTGATGGGCACTGAAGTAGAGGTCTTCCATCTCATGAAAGGGAAGAATTGAAGAGAGAAAACTTCTTCACGGGGGTTATTTATGAAAAAAATAGCGGGTACGTAAATTAAATGGTTACATAGCCTTGCAACTTAGCGGGGAATCCGTTATAAACGTTACATGTAATTATTTTTTGTGATCGAGTGACAATGTGACTTATGGATCAGAATACTTGCGCAGAAATCATCGGACGGCATGGAAAGGATTTGTACTCTTTTTACAATGAGCCTGTCTATGTGAGTGAAGAAGAGTACAAACTGCTTATGCAAGACATGATTCGTGAGGCCAAACGGCTAGCGGGATTATTGTCTGTGTACATGGATGAGATTACTTTTGGCCATGCGATCTCTCAAATCAAATTTATTGTGGTGTATGACTCGGAGACGTGTGACGAGCATAATTTGAAGTTCGATCAAGTGCTAAAGACGATTGGTACCCGGAATTTAGTGGATGAGGATGTGGTTTCTGTTGATCAGAAATTGCTGGAACATCTACCCAAATTTGATTGCCTTTTACAGCCTCAGTGGGTCATGGGCAAGAAACTAAACATTCAATATCCTTCCACCGCCGAGATTCGGTTTTTCAATATATCGCGTGTTTTGGATTTGTTATGTAGTAGTTTTTTGCGAGATTTTTTTCTTTGGGAAACGGAGCGCTCGATCAATACCCGCGAAGCGTTGTGGAAATTGAAGCGTTTGCGGCGGTTAATTGATGTAGCCAAAGTGATTCTTCGCAAAGAAAATGCTCCCCGATGGGATACTTACATGGAAACCGTTTATACCATGTGTGATCATTGGTTTGATATGGGGATCGAGCGCTATCGTATGTTGATGTGGACCATCCGCGAAGGATTGTGCATTCTATTTAATTTGATTTCAGAACTGCGCCAATATTTCGATCGCGCCCGGGTGGTGAATTTGAAAATTGATCCCAATATAAATCAACCTCATTCCCTAATTGTGACCGATAAGATTGCCACTTTGTTTGTCGATGAGTGGGAAGAGGAGAAGGCTCTGGAAAAAATGATATGGTGCCGGGAGAAATTGGGGCAGTTTATTAGTGTTTTACCGGCTTCGTTTTCTTTGCAATTGTATGAATATACCAAAGGCCATAATTCCTTCAGCCGTTATATGAAGTCATGTTTTGTTACGGAAGGCATTGGGGGGAATATGGAGCGCTCCTATATTTCTCTGGAGCGTGCGAAAATCTTGAATCATTATCTTAATTTCAAGATTAAGTTAGGTTTATCCCTCGATGATGATGCTATTTTTCATTGCAACCTGCGCGATGGTTCTACGCTAGCGAAAGCAGCTAATATGATGAATGTACAGAAGAATAAAGTACGGCTCAAACGGGTGCAGCGTATTATCGGGGGAGAAGAAGAGCCGGTCGGAGATTTGCTCTTGGAAGGTTAATGTGAATGGGAATGGTGGTCATAAGAAATTGATTTGTCTTAATTAATAATGGCCATGTTGGCTTATCTATTCCGAGTAACTTTTTTACTGTGATAAAACAACCTAGGTCAGACTATTTCGCTCTATCTTAAAGCAAAACGATATTTTTTCCCCAAATCGACAATTTAGATTAACTCAAACCATGGGCATTCCGATCCTAAAAAAATTTATTGATGCTTATTATCTTAGAGGAAATCTGCGATCTTGTCTTGATCGAGTAAAAAATCACCGCACCATTTACCATTGCTGCATTCAGAAAAGTGCAAGTCAATGGTTTTTTTATTTTTGGAATGATGTGGTTATTCGTAACTCTTTAAATCTTCGGTATTTTAATCCAAACGAAGATTTTTGTTTGCGCACTCCGGAAATCCTTCGAAAATTACAATGGCTTCCAAAATACCGCATTGTAAGCCCCCTTTTTGTTCGTTATCCAGATTTTGAACGAATGAAGAAGCCGCAAGAGTATAAAACCTTTTTTGTAGCACGTGATCCACGGGATGTCATTGTTTCCTCTTATTTTTCAATGCGTTATTCTCATCCATCCAATCCCCATGTGGAAAAGATGCGTGATGATTTAATGGGGATGTCCAAAGAGGAGGGAATCGAGTATTTTATTCATCATTCCCAGCTAGGGTATTTTGTGCTTTTGGATGAATGGATTCGGGCTTATGAATCGAATCATTTTGCTTGGTTTCGGTATGAGGATTTATTTGGAAATGACCAATTGGAGCATTTTAAACGATTAATGGATTATTTAGAGGGAGAGATTTCTAAAGAAGCCCTTCAGGAGGTTTTAAATAGAAATTCATTTGGGAAGATATCTGGACGTGATCGGGGAGAAGAAAACATTCATGACCATTACCGGAAAGGGAAGTCGAAGGATTGGATCGAACATTTTACAAAAAAACACAAGCGATTGTTTAAAGAATTTACGGGTGATCTCCTGATACGACTTGGTTATGAGAAGGATAATAGTTGGTGAGGGGCACAGAAAAAAAACGTTTTTTTCTATGTTTGAGTTTCCTTTATTAATTCTTGTGTGATTTTGCGGGCTTCGCAATCGGTGTTGTAGATGTCTTCCAGGGTATAATTCTTAACAACATTGTGTTTTTTCATACTGATTTCGAGCAAACGAGGGATGGAGCCAAAATTAATGTTCTCTTGTAAGTAGGCTTCCACGATTTCTTCGTTAGCGACAGACATATAGGCGGGCATCGTACCCCCGGTTTCGGCGGCTTCATAGGCTAAGCGCAGGCAGGGAAAACTTTCTAAATCCGGCTTAAAGAAGGTAAAAGTGGAGACGTCGAGAAGATCGAGTTTTCGGCCGGAACGTTTAATGCGGTTGGGATAAGACAAGGCATATTGAATAGGGGTGCGCATATCAGCATCCCCGAGTTGGGCAAGGACCGAACCATCGATGTATTCCACCATCGAATGGATAATCGACTGGGGATGAACGATGACCTGAATTCGGTCGAGAGCCATATCGAAGAGATGATGGGCTTCGATGACTTCAAGGCCTTTATTGAACAAAGTCGCAGAATCGATGGTGATTTTGGCGCCCATGTTCCAGGTGGGGTGATTGAGGGCTTCTTTCACAGATACATTTTCAAAATCTTCTGGTTTTTGGCCGCGGAAAGGACCTCCCGAAGCGGTCAGAATGATCCGGGAAATCTCTTCATGGTTCCCGCATTGAATGCATTGCAAAATCGCGCTGTGTTCGCTGTCGATGGGAATAATGGGAACGTGAAATTGATGGGCGGTTTTCATCAGGAGATCGCCTGCCATAGCGAGGACTTCTTTGTTGGCGAGAGCGATTTGTTTCCCTGCTTCAACTGCGGCGAAGGTCGGCATGAAGCCGGCGGCTCCCACCGTCGCGATTACAGCCACATCGGCTTCAGGGACTTGGACTAGATCGATCATCGCCTCAGAGCCGCTTAAAAATTGGGTTGAGGCGGGCAATTGGGAGGTATCAACCTGTTGCGCGATATCTTCCTGAATCACCGCGGCATATTTAGGTTGGAATTCTTGAACTTGCTGCATCCATAAATCCACATTGCGATGCGTGGCTAAGGCGATAATTTCGAATTGCTCTGGATGGTGCCGGACCACGTCCAGACATTGACAACCAATGGATCCCGTTGAACCTAATAAAATCATTCTTTTCATATTTAGTTAACCAATTTTTTTATTATTGATAAGAAGAAAGCGTTCATTTTACCAAAATCATGAGAATGGGTTATCATACTCGGAAAACATCTTCCAATTCAACCGGCATAAAAGTGCGCAACTCGCGCGATTTCAAGGGTATGCGCGCATTTGGGATGAATGCCTCTATCTTATTGAAATCTTGACAGTTATAACTACTCCCGCTAAAATTTATATAATATTTGTGAAATGCGCTTTTCCTTTTTGTATTTCACAAGAAATCACATTTCATGATCTCCTGCATAAATTCTCTGTTTACAATGGGATAATATACAGGGATCGAGGGAATTCCTATGGTAAACACGGCTCAACACACCTCTTATGATGAAAGTAATATTGTCGTTTTAGAAGGCCTGGATGCGGTGCGGAAACGTCCCGCGATGTATATCGGAAGCACCGGACCCACAGGGTTACACCACTTGGTCTATGAAGTGGTTGATAATTCGATCGATGAGGCGTCAGCCGGGTATGGCGGTCAGATTGATGTCATTATTCACTCGGATAACAGCGTAACGGTGCAAGATCAAGGACGTGGTATTCCTGTCGGTAAACACAAACATCATCAAGACAAATCCGCCTTGGAAGTGGTCTTAACGGTGCTCCACGCGGGGGGGAAATTCGATAACAAGTCTTATAAAACCTCGGGTGGGCTGCACGGAGTGGGTATTTCCGTAGTGAATGCGCTTTCAGAATGGTTGGAAGTTGAAGTTAAGCGTGATGGCAAGGTTTACTATCAAAAATATAAGCATGGCTATCCTGAAGGCCCTGTCGAGATTATAAAGAATACGAAAAAAAGCGGTACGAAGATTCTCTTCAAGCCAGATACGAAGGTTTTTGAAAGCACGGTATTCTCTTTTGAGACCTTGGCAAATCGATTGCGGGAACTCGCCTTTTTAAACGCCGGGGTGACTATCAACCTGATTGATGAGCGGGAAGAGAATAAGCAGGCCACTTTTCATTTTAAAGGTGGAATCGTCGAGTTTGTGAAGTATTTAAATCTAAATAAAAATACGATCCACAGCCGGCCGATTTATTTTCAACGGGAGCGCAAGATTGAATTAGAAAATGGCGAAGAAGAGATGGTTTTGGTCGAGATCGCCATGCAGTATAACGATGGCTATCAAGAGAATGTGTTCTCTTTCGCGAATAATATTAATACGCGTGAAGGTGGGACCCACATGGCGGGATTTCGCTCGGCCTTGACACGCACCGTGAATGATTACATACGGAAAAATGATCTCTTGAAAAAGAGCGATATCACGATCTCCGGTGATGATATGCGTGAAGGTTTGGCCTGCGTGATCTCGGTGCGAATTTCAAATCCTCAATTTGAAGGGCAAACAAAGACCAAATTGGGAAATAGCGAGGTCAAGGGTCTGGTTGAATCGATCGTCAATGAAGGATTGGCGGAGTATTTAGAAGAAAACCCGACTGAAGCGAAAAAAATCACTCAAAAGGTAGTTAGTGCAGCTCAAGCCCGTGAGGCGGCGCGGAAAGCGCGAACCTTAGCACGACGAAAAAACGTAATGGATGGCAGCGGTCTGCCGGGAAAATTGGCGGATTGTTCGGAACGCGATCCAGAAATATGTGAGATTTTCGTCGTCGAAGGGGATTCTGCCGGTGGCTCAGCCAAACAGGGGCGAGACCGCCGCTTTCAAGCGATCCTGCCGCTTAAGGGAAAGATTATTAATGTAGAAAAAGCCCGACTGGATAAAGTGCTTTCTAACGATGAAATTCAGACGATGATTACTGCTCTCGGGACTGGTGTCGGGGAAGAAGATTTTAATTTATCCAAGACTCGGTATCATAAGTTGATCATCATGACAGACGCGGACGTAGATGGTGCCCACATACGTACCTTGTTATTAACCTTCTTTTTCCGACAAATGCCAGAATTGATTGATGCGGGGTATGTCTATATCGCTCAGCCGCCCTTGTTCAGGGTTAAGCGTGGAAAAAAAGAATATTATATCGAGTCGGAGCGAGAATTAGATTCGTACTTGCGTGATCTCGGTGTTGAAGGGGTGGAGTGTTTCCCGGTGAAAGATGGTGAAAACGCCAAACCTTTGACCAAAAATCAACTTAAAGAATTAGTGGATGCGATTATTCAGTTAAATGAGTTCGATAGTAAGTTAAAGCGGCGTGGCTTAAGCTTGCGTGAATTGCTTTATGAACGCAAGAAAAGTGGAAAAACCCTTCCTTTATATAAGATTTTCAGTGAAGCAGGAGAGCAATACGCTTATACTGAAAAAGAATATACCGAAATCATCGACAACCTGCAAGAAGTCTCCGACGAAAGTGGGAAAGAGAAAGAAAAGGATGCGGAGTTTATTTCTAAGTTCCGGTCGATTGAATTTTTTGAGTCACAGGACGTAGAACCTATCGTGCAGAAATTGGAAAAACTTGGTATTGATCTCCATGAACGTTGGCCCATGAGAGAAGAGTATCATACTCCGGGGTTGGATGGAGAAAAACAAAAAGAAGAAGAAGAAAAACTACCTGCCTTATATCGGGTTGAACAAAAAGGCTCGAGTGACATGATCTTTTATCTCCCGCAATTATTCGAGGCAGTGAAACTCGCGGGGCGAAAAGGTGTGGATATTCAGCGGTATAAAGGGTTGGGCGAAATGAATCCCAATCAATTGTGGGAAACAACCATGAATCCAGAATCACGCACGATTTTACAGGTAAGTATGGAAGACGCAGTAGAAGCGGAAACCTTGTTTACGGTGTTGATGGGAGATTCGGTGGAACCCCGACGAGACTTTATCCAACGTCATGCGCCTGAAGTCCGCTTTTTGGACATTTAGGTGATAAAGCAAACGTGCATTGCGTTGGTATTGAGGCCAATTTGCTTAGTAACCATACTAGCCGAGTGAAAACGGATTGTATTGATCGCATCATTCAAAAGTTTTATTCTTGCATGAAAGTTGGGGTATTGCTTCTTGTTTTGCCGTCTCTGCTTCATGCTGGGACGATTGAAGAGTTATTGCAAACTTATCCCCAGCGGCAGCAGCAATATCTCCAATCGCTCATTCAACAAGAAGAGATTTCTTCCCCCATCCGAGGGGCGCTGCGTCTCCTTTTACAAGAAAATGGTGATGAAGCCAACCTCATGGTAAGAAATTATGAGGGGGCTTCTTCTACCTTAGAAAGAAATCTTTTCTTCCTTCGTCTGCTTTACGCTTTCCCTCCACATTCTGAAATATTTAAATCCAGCACGCGAGAAAAGCTCGAGAAAGAAATCACCAATTATGTAAAGCAATATATCGCCCCTATTTTTTCGACAGAAGAAGAGCCGGTTTACGAAAGCCATATCATCGCACGAAATGTGTTTCTCCTGCTATGGGCAGATTATGTAAACTCGGCTTCGCTGGAGTACCCCTGGCCGGATGAAGGGGATCCAGAATCCCATGAACAACGCTATCGGCAAGAGGTGCATGAGTGGTTAGATTTTCGAGGGCGATATGGATTCCAAGACCGAGCTTCGGCGTATTATTCCCTTAATATCACGGCTCTTCTCTGTTTACGGGATTTCTGTGAAGATGAAAACTTGAAAATTAAAGCGGATAGTGTGATCGATTTGATGGTTGCCGATATTGCCCAAGAATCGCTGAATGGCCATTGGGGAGGCGCGCGTTGTCGTTCGTTCGAATCCGCTTCTCTCAAGCCTGGTTTCGATTTTTATTTTCTTCTTTTTGGGGGGCCGGAAAATGAGGTGGATGAAAAACTCGATCCCTCTTCTTTGCATTTAGCGCTGAGCGATTATCGGCCTCCTCCCGTTTTGGTCAAGATAGGGCATGAATGGGCGCTTCGTGGGACGTATGAAGTAAAGACCCGTTATTGTTTGGATTTAGATAATCCCGAGGGAGGGGTGGGGCGCAAGTATTCTTATGTCACTCCGCATTATATCTTAGGATCATTTCAAACGCGTAATGAGATGAGTCCTTGGCAATCGCGGCCGTGGGATCTATTGGTACGTGGGGAGGACGATGAAGGCTACCATATGTTTACTTTTACGGGGAATCAACTTTTTAGCGGGGGAAGCCCACCGTATGAGGAAGAGTTCTTTCTGTGGAATACGACAAGCTTCCAATATAAAAATGTCTTGTTTTGTAAGTTTCATCGAAGTGATCGGAAACGAGCAGGCTTTCAATCGCTAACCAGCGGAATCGATCATCGTTACGTAAAATGGCCAACCCGTTTATGGGTCCCAAATGAGTTGGCACCTTTTGTAGAAGAGAATGGTTGGTGGTTTGCGGAGGTTGGCAAGGTTTATATTGCTTGCCGTCCGCTGACTGGATTGGCTTATTGGTGGCGTTCAGGGTTGATGCAGGGAGAAGAAAATATTCACGCGGCGATCTTAACTTTTCATGATTTGGATACTGCTTTTTTGTTAGAAGTTGAATTGGCTTCAAATTTTTCTTCTTTTTCTGAATTTAAAAACGAAATCCATGAGGCTCCTTTGGAAGTGGATGAAAATTGGAGTACCTATGTTTCAAGGCAGGGAGATGTTTACCTGTTTTCCCTTGATGGAGAGCGATTTTTGGTGAATGGCGAAGATGCCGATCCCTGGTCTGATTCTGACTACCAACTCTATTCCAGTCCCTATACGAAAGCGGAATATGGCTCAGGATTATTTCGAGCAGAGTGGGATCCATATTCTTTGGAAATTGATTTGAGAGACCCCGATTCACCCAAGCGTGTCATGACACAAGAGGAATAAATAGATACACTGTTTGGTAATGAATGCATACACCCAATTATTGGCGAGAATGAATTTATGAATAAGAGTAAAAAATCATTTGTACGTCTCGGGGCTGCCCAGATTAATCCTACAGTAGGAGACTTGGAGGGAAATACCCAGAAGATTATTCAATGGATAGAGAAAGCGCGCGGGCAGGGAGTGCAATTTTTGGTTTTTCCTGAATTAACCATTTGTGGATATCCTCCCAAGGATTTGTTGTTAAAAACCCAGTTTATTGCAGACCAAATTAAATACCTGAAGAAAATTATTCCACAGACAAAAGGGATGTTAGTGGTTGTGGGATTGGTGATCCGCGAAGGGGATAGTTATAACGCAGCCGCGGTGATTCATGATGGGAAATTGGTAGGATTTACTCGGAAAGTAGGATTGCCCAATTACCGGGTTTTTGATGAAAAGCGCTACTTTCATAAAGGGGATTATTTATCGGTGGTGCAAACCGACCTGGGTGGAGTCGGGATATTGATTTGTGAAGATATGTGGCAGCCGCAAACGGTGGCTAATCTCGCGTCGGCCGGGGTGGATTTGATCTTATGCTTGTCTGCTTCCCCTTTTAGTGTGGGACGTCCGATTGAGCGGGATATTTTAATCAAAAGCCGTTGTCAGGATTTTTCTGTAGGTATGGTGTTTTGTAATCAAGTGGGGGGACAGGATGAGTTGATTTTTGATGGCCGAAGTATGATTGTCTCGCCTCGAGCCCAGACCATTGCCCAGGCCAAGGCCTATGAAGAAGATTTGATTGTCGGGGATATACATTTTGAGGATATTCATCGAGGACGGCTGGCAGTTCCGATTCAGCGGGATGTGCTTCGAGTGGAGGTGCCAGGTAGCGAGCCGGTGAAATTGCATCATTCTGAAGGGGTGACCGCCCCTGCTCCGTTAGAGCAAAGTCGGATTGATATTACTCGTAACCCTTTTTTGCCGCGTTCGGTAACGAACTGCTATGATCCCATTGAAGATGCTTATAAGGCTTTGGTGTTGGGGATTTCCGATTATGTCCGTAAAAATGGATTCAAGAATGTAGCCTTGGGACTAAGTGGTGGGATTGATTCGGCTTTAGCGGGAACCTTGGCAGTGGATGCTCTCGGAGCGGAGCATGTTGTGGGGGTATCTATGCCCAGCCGCTATTCGTCTGAACATAGCCAAAGCGATGCTAGTTTGTTAGCGAGTAATTTAGAGATCGAATACAAGACCTTTGAAATCGAAGATATTTTTTCTCAATACCTTTCACTTTTTGAAGAGGAATTTAAGGGATTCGAGCCGGATATTACTGAGGAAAATCTGCAATCCCGTATCCGGGGAAATATCCTCATGGCTTTATCCAACAAGTTTGGTCATTTAGTCTTAGCCACGGGGAACAAGTCGGAGATGGCGGTTGGTTATGCAACTCTGTATGGCGATATGTGCGGTGGGCTGGCCGTGATTGCGGATGTCCCCAAGACAATGGTTTTTTCCATGGCGCGTTATCGCAACCAGGTGGCGGGGTATCCTTTAATCCCGGAAAATATTATTACGAAACCGCCATCGGCTGAATTACGGCCTGATCAAAAAGATACAGACTCTTTGCCGGATTATGAAATCCTCGATGGGATTTTGCATGCTTATATTGAGCAGGATTGCAGTATAGAAGAGATTGTGGATTTGGGGTATGATAGTGAACTCGTACAAAAAACCGTCAATATGGTCGACCGGGCAGAGTACAAGCGCCGACAAGCGGCACTGGTGCTGCGGGTAACTTCAAAAGCCTTTGGCAGTGATCGTCGCTTGCCGGTGACGAATAAATACCAATCGTAAAGAAATCTTGAGGGAAAGATTTATGAATTTGTATTTGGTGTTGGCTCAAAGTAAAAGTTTTATGGATAAGTATTTGCCCTTGGCTGAATTATTTGATTCCCCCTATTTCTTTTGGCCGGTCATGGGCAGTGCGATTTTATTTTTGCTTTTTTCCTTCATTTTTTTGTTTTATGTGAAAAGGATGGAAAAGCAGGTGAAGGATTGGGGAGAAGGGAAGAGTATAGATGAAATTGTCGCTCGATTGGATAGCGATGATCCCAAGGAATCACGCTATGCCTTTGTTTACCTGCGGAATTATGTGAGTGATGTGGATATAGAACGATTAATCGAGATATTAAAGAAACAGCGGAAGAGTGGGAAAATCAATCCTCATCTCATTTTTTTGCTGGAGGATTTAAACGTGGTTTCGGCGATCCCGTTGTTGGAAGAAATTGCCCGGGGCAAATCCCATGCGGCTGAATTGGCGAAACATGCGTTAGATTATATGATTCCTGAAGAAGAATTGGAATCAAAGAAGGCTTAATACCCGTTTGAAAGAATATTCGCAAAACCTACTTCTTGATCCCTGAACCCTTGTGCCTGCTTACGCCAAAAAAAGGTTTATCCATCCATGAAAACAGTATATTCGCTGGTTTTGATTTTTTTCTCATTGTCAGGTTTTGTCTTTTCAGGTTGGAGTGAGATTGTCATTAACGAACTCATGTATCATCCTCTGACCAATGATCATGATGAGGAATATGTCGAACTCTATAACACGGGTTCCCAGGATGTGAATTTGCATCGATATGCTTTTTCTGAGGGGATTACTTTTACTTTTACAGAACCTTATACCCTGCCTGCCAATGGCTATGTGGTTGTCGCGAAAAACGCTGAGAAAATCAAGGAAATGTATGGTATCGAGAATGTGGTGGGCAATTTTCTCGGCCGCTTGAGTAATTCAGGAGAAACTTTAATTTTTGAAGATCATCTTGGAAGAGTCCTTGATCGAATGAGTTATTTGGATGAAGAACCCTGGCCTGAGTCTCCTGATGGGGATGGACCATCCTTAGAACTCATTGATCCGAATCAGGGTCGGAATCAACCTCAAAATTGGCGCGCTAGTGCAGAACCTTCTTCTGGTTTTTATTGGGGATCTCCGGGGAGGGCTAATGGGCGAGTTGTGAGCAATCAACCGCCGAAAATCGTGGATGTGCGTCACTTTCCAGAATCTCCATCTTTTGGGGACGGGGTTTTTCTACGCGCTGAGGTCGTGGATGAGACGGGGGTGATGGAAGTTTGGGCAGAGTACCAGGCAGTTCGGATATGCTCAAGCGAGGATGACCATCCTATGCCGGTGGAAGAAAATAAATGGCATCGGATCGATCTGTTTGACGATGGGAGTCATGGCGACCGGATCCCATTTGATAACACATATGAGAATGAATTGCCTGAGTTCCCGGCGGGGACTTTGATTCGCTATAAAATTTATGCGCATGATTTTCTTTCTGAACGTTCGGTCGCTCCTACTCAATATGAATTTCCACGGAAGCATGGGATTTATATTCAAGAACCCCAGCCAGAATCGCAAGTTCCAAAGTATGTCATTTCGCTGGATAAAAGTGCGTTTGAGGAGTTAGAACGTAATAGCCATTTCTCTGTTGATGAAGAGAATTTTAATAACCGGGTTCGAGGCACGTTTATTAGTGCAGATGGGATTGTTTATGAAGATGTGCAGATGCGCTTTTTGGGGACCCGTTCAGAGCGGTTGTCGCCGAAGAAAGGCTGGAAACTTTTTTTCAATAATAATTATGCGTTTAAGGAAAACGATGAGTTAAATCTCGACGCTCTACTCCATGGCAACCATCCTTCACGCCGAGGCGATGCGGGATTGTATGAAACGATTGCTTGGTATATATATCATCATGCAGGAGTCGCTCCTGTTCGAACAGATGTTATTCAACTGAGCGTAAATGGTGAAAATCAAGGTGTTTACTTGGAGAGAGAGGATGTAGAAGAAGATTTCTTGGAACGGATCGGCCGTGATTCTGACGCAAATTTGTATTATTCCCAAGGAACACCCTATATCCGCGGTGATGAGCGTATTCTTGCTTCCACAGAGGAATATAAGAAGGTTTATGAAAATCAAACCAATAGCAGTGCAGATTACCGTGATTTGATCTTATTTATTGAAAAGTTGAATACCCTGGAGGGTGAAGATCTCAAGTCCTTTTTTATGAACGAGGTAGACGTTAATCGCTTGGTGTCTTATTTGGCGGCGGGGACGCTATGTGTGGATGTGGATCACGTATGGCATAACCATTATTTGTATCATCGACTGACGGATGGACGATGGGAGATCTTTCCAGAGCGGTTAGATCGCACCTTTGAGAATACCCAGGCTGGATTGTATATGGATTTAAGTCCACTAGGGAGTCAGGATGGAGTGTGGCCCTTAGCCCGGCAATTCTTCTCTAATCTTGAATTCCAGTTGCGTTATGAGCAACGCATTCGTGAATTGCTGAGCCAGGTTTATGAGCCTAGCCGTTTGTATCCTGTGATCGATCGTTTTGTTGAGCGCTACAAGGAGGCAGCCCGGAAGGATCGTGAACGGTGGAAAAATGTCATGCCGGGATATCGATCGTTACAAGAACAGGCCGATTCTTTAAAACAGTTTATTAAAGAGCGGCGAGAAAAGCTTATTGCGCAGTTGCCTTGGGATGTAATTGTCACTCAGGTGGAGAATGATCCAGTGACACCGACTTCGGTGGATTCGACTGAGTTCAGGATTCGCGTTTTATCGGCGGTACCCATCCAGCAGGTGGTCTTAAATACGTATGTTGAGGGGGATAGTGCGATACAGACAACAAAGATGCAGCCGACTGAGAATGCAGGGGAGTATAAAGCCAGTTTTTCTCCTTTGCAGCCTGATGATGTGGTGCATTATTTTTTCACGATTCACAAACTTCAAAGTACAAACCGTTATCCCCGATCACCGATGGAAGAGTTTGTGATGCATGTAAAGGATGACGTGGAAGATTTTTATTCCAACGTGGTGATCAACGAAATTATGTATCATAGCCCTGTGGATGAGAATGAATGGATTGAATTATATAATTCCAATGATTTTGCTTTGGATGTAGGAGGATGGGTCGTAAAAGACAAAGAAGAAACGCATCAGTTTGTTCTTCCAGAAAATACTACTATTGAAGCGAATGGTTATCTAGTTCTTGCGCACGATACATCGCTGCTTGCTTATTATTACCAACATACTGAGGCTTTGGGGAACCTTCCTTTTCATTTTAGCAACAGTGGAGATCAAGTTCGCGTGTTTGACCCCGGGGGAAATTTAGTCGATTTTTTGGAGTTTGATGATTCTTCTCCTTGGCCGAGTGAAGCCGATGGGGATGGCCCTTCGTTGGAGTTGATTCGGCCTGATTATGATAATTCTTCTCCCTCCTCATGGAAAAGTAGCGAAGGCGATTTTCTTTGGGGAACGCCTGGGAGGCGAAATAGCGTTTCCCCCGAATCTACGAGAATTAAATCATGGGAATTGTATTAATATTTGAATATATTGAATTTCGTTCTAATTGATTAATTGTGAATCGAGGTGAAAAGTGTAAATAAAGCGCTATGAGGTCTGTTGGGGCACTTTATTTTTTTAATCGACGGTCGACAATAATTGTGGTACGATTAAATAAGAATGCTCATTTTGAAATCAATAGTGTTTGTATTGAATATCCCGCCGGTGGGGAGAACCGATTATGGTTCGCGGAAACAAAGATAAACAGAAACTTCCCGGTCGTAAAAAAGCGGCAATTTTGATGATCACCCTGGGGCCTGATATTGCCGCAGACGTTTATCGCTCGCTCACGGATGAGGAGATCGAGCAAATCACGTTGGAAGTCGCGAACGTCGGTTCGGTGCCGCAGGAATTGACGGCTCAGGTGATCGAAGAGTTTTATCATACGGCCATGGCGAAGCAATACATCGCTCATGGTGGTGTATCGACCGCGCGGGATATATTGGAAAAGGCGTTGGGTCCCGGCAAGGCGATGGAGATCATTGAGCGCTTGCAGGGGATGCTTCAAGGAACGCCGTTCGACTTCCTTAAAAAAGTCGATCCCAACCATTTGCTTAACTTTATTCAAAGCGAGCACCCCCAGACCGTGGCATTGATTCTTGCTCATTTGGAGTATGATCAATCGGCCGTGATTATGTCGGCCTTGCCGCCGGAAATGCAAACCGAAGTCGCGCTGCGGATTGCGACGATGGATCAGACCTCGCCAGAGATTATTTCTGAAGTGGAGCGGGTGTTAGAGCGTAAGATTGCCACAGTGCTCTCGCAGGAATTTTCGGTTGCCGGAGGTATCGAGGCGTTGGCGGAATTGCTCAACCGGGTGGATCGTACGACCGAGAAATCTATTTTAGAGACGTTGGAAGAAGAGAATCAGGAACTCGCGGTAGAAATCAAGAAACTTATGTTCACCTTTGATGATGTGATTCTGCTTGATGACCGGGCGATCCAGCAGGTGCTGCGTGAAGTGGATATGAAGGAACTGGCGATAGCGCTCAAAGGGGCGAATGAGGAAGTTAAGACGAAGATCTTCAATAATGTTTCTTCGCGTGCGGCCGATAATATACGAGAAGATATGGAATTTATGGGGCCGGTTCGAGTCAAGCAAGTAGAAGAAGCGCAGCAGAAAATTGTAGCCATTATTCGCCGCTTGGAAGAACAGGGCGATATTATCATCAACCGCGGTGGTGAAGATCAGATGCTGGCGTAATTCAAGGTCTTCACGCAACAAATTCAATGTGGTGGAGTTCTTTTTCTCCTTTGGATGAACAGGAACCGCCACAGGAAGAACCACAACTTCCACCGCTTTTGTTTTGGCATGTCTTTCCATCGCCGATGCTCATGCAGCCTTTTCCATTACTGCCACAACCGCTTTTTCCCCGTCCTTTGTTAGGATTTTCCAGAATCGCAAATCCAGCCTCGTTTTCAAGTTCGATCCAATCGATTTGTGCGCCCCAGAGATAATTTAAGCTGGTTTGATCAATGCGAAGGATCGTACCTTCGCAGTCAATTTCGAAGTCATCGACACCACGGAAATCATCCATACCAATGAAATATTTCAGACCGGCGCAATCACCGCCCATGACGGCCACCCGCATGACGACATTAGATCTATTTTGAGTACAAAGTAATTCATTCCATTTTTCTGCTGCTTTTTGGGTTATTTGTACCATGATTTTTGAAGGTGATCTTTTTTATTTCATTATTATAGCTTTTGTTTGACGTTCTTGGAATGCTATTTGTGAAACCCATGTGAACTTCATTCTTTCTCTAAACGCAAAGAGTCGACCATGGAAGTGGTTTTCACTTCGAGAAAGTGGCCTTCGTGCAGGAAGAATGAAGATTCATCTACCCCTTTTTTGTCGATCTTGAAGCCTGCGATCGCTGCATCGGTTTGCACCCAATCCGCATTCATTGATTCGTGATCACCGGTAGAGATTAGAAAATACAAGTTTTCTTCTTTGTAGTCCAAATGGATGAGATAGCCGCCTTCAATCTTTTCAAGGCTGCTTTCGTTGGGGATTTTATTCCAATCCTCTTCACGATAGGGAACAAGAAGAACGACATAGTCCATGGAAGCGGCTTTCTCTTTTGGCGAGGCAATGATGCGGTATTGATCGTCTCCACCGTGTTCTGGTTCGTCAGGAAAGCCGCTTTCTTTTGTGATTTGTGGTTCTTGGGGAAGTAAAAACTCAGCGCGCAAGTTTGCCTGATTTTGTTGAGAGACGACCCAAGTCTTGGTAGGCGAGACTTGTAGTTCCGACAAGGCATGCAGTCTCCATTCCCAAGATACGGGTTTCGAAGCAGATAGTTCATCGAGGATGATAAAGAGGTGATCTCTGTCATTTATTTTTGGATGAAGCACTTTACGAATAAATTGATTGATGCGTTCCGGATAGGCTTGGGAGGCATCGGCTTCGACATAATCGTACAACGGGGCCGAGATAAAATCATTGATTTTCCCTTTGGATTTAGGATTGCGAATTACTTGGCCGGTGCCGTTATCGAAAGTAATCGTATTGGAAGAACGGGAGTGCCATTGCCAGTTCTTGTGATGGGGGGAGCCGTACCAGGGATAATAGCCTGAGGTAATGGCTAGTGCTTCGCCAAAGGCTTCTACCGTGAAGGCGTTTTGATCGGCATGAGCGTGACTAATGGCGCCGTAGGGATCGCTATGGATCAGGAAATGAATATCGTCATTGGCATGTCCCAGGGCTGTGTGGATAGAGACTAATCCTACTCCGGGGAAATAGCGGCACGGAGGCAAGTCGCTGGGATTTTTGGCTTGGAGGGCTTCGTCTTTAAGGGTAATACCTAAGATGCTGGAACCCGGGCCGGCTCTCATGGCCTCGGCGTACCATCGGATATAGGGATCTTGCAGGAGGGTAGAGAACTGATACATCAACTCGCCCATGCTTCGGCTAGGACCGCTGTTTTCTCCATCACCGAAGGGGGAAATATTGGCATAGGGTGGATTCGTATAGAGTTTATAGTAAGGCGTATTTTGGAAGAACGGTTTTTGCATGAGATCGACTTCAGTGATATGGCGTAAGGGGACGACGAAATGCAAGGCAAAGGACATGTAATAGGACCAATAACTCGGTCCCTCATGCCAGCCGCCGTCTTCTTTTCCCCAAGCGGGGTAGATGTTCCAAAACAAAGTGACAACATAGTCCAGCCACTCTTGGGCTTCAGGCCATTTATGGGCAAAGGCTAAACTCACTTCGCCCAGGAAGCCAAGAGTACGTCCTGCGTGGCTTTCGTATGGGTTGGTGTGAAAGCGGCGGCGATTGAGAAGATGATCATAAAACTGCTGAGCGCGGATACGCATGACCTCTTCGATTTCGTTGCGTTCTTCTTGGGTGAATAGATTGTAGGTCCAATCGTAGGCGCGAATACCCCGCATCATGACCCACATGGCAGGTTCATCATTGTTTCTATATGAAGTGCTTCCTTCTGGATCCCAGGAGAAGAAGTGCTGCAGTCGGCGTTTGGCTTCCATCCCGTATTTACGCTCTCCACTTAAGAGATAGGCTAGGGCACAATGTTCCATGGCATCCATGGGAGGACGGGTTTCGCGGAAAATTTGTTGATAGTGTTTTCCCCGCTCGGCACCGGTGCCTTGGACATACGGGGGCTCTTCCACCAAGGTTTGATCGATGTAATCTTCGCAGCGGCGCAAAAGAGATTGGGTTTGCTCTTTTAAATCACCCTTTTTGGCACGCTGGCGATAACTTGGGAGTTCATCTTGGGTAATGAATAGGCGTGGATGGTCTTCAGGAATAGAATCGAGCACTTGATCCATCTCGGGATAGGGAAAGGATTTGGCGGAGGATGGCACATGGAATTCTCGAACTCGGCTATAGGCCACAGCATCTTCAGACTCCTGCACTCCATAACGCCAATACCATGTACCCGGTTCCAATGTTTCGCGCAGGGCGTACGTGCTAATGGGAATGGAGCGGATCGTTTTGGTATTGTCATCAAAATCGGGTGAGGAAGAAACTTGAAGAACATAGGTGAGATCCTTTTTTGGAGGAACCCAAATAAAAGGGGGAGGATTGGTATCAACTGTGGTTCCCTCTTGGGGAGAGTAATCTTTTTGATAATCACCGGGGGATTGATCGAGAGAAAGATTTTGGGCTTGGGAAGGTACGTTTAGTGAGATCATGAAAGCGAGGGTGAGCAAAGAGAGTAAGCGAAACATTGATATCCTCCGCACTTGAGATGATTACGGCCATCACCTAAGACCAGAAAGCAAAACGTCGTTTTCTAACTTTTAAGATATTATTTCATAATTACAACGTTGAGAAAAGATTTTACGGTCTAATTTGAACAAAAATATAATTATCTCAAAATACTAAGCTTACGAAATACCGAATTCTCAAAATATAATGCGTTCTTGAAGAAACTCAGTTAGCCCGTTCGCTAGAAAGGTCATTTTGTTCACCAATATCGATAGATAGGCTGACATACTCGGCTTTCTTTAAAACTTGTGGAATCCAGACTTCCCGCGTATCCATTTCCAATCTCCGCTTTGGGAAAACTTTGTATTCCTCGCGAGTAAATTCATGACTGTAATCCGCAGTATCGCTACGAAACATGCCATACATGCCATTTCGCTGGGGCCCCCCGTCAATAGGTTACCACGCGAAGGAGTACAGGCAGGCCAGGACACGTAAAAGTTGGTTTATTGATAATGTTGTTACACACAACAAATATTCTTCTTGACATTCGAACCAATTTTATTCGATGATAAAACCAAACGAAGCCTATCCTTCGATCGAACGAGGTTTTATCATGAGAACCCCAAAAGCTTTTACATTAATAGAACTTCTTATAGTCGTAGCCATTATTGGAATTTTGGCGGCGATTGCGGTTCCCAACTTTTTAAATGCCCAAACCCGGGCCAAGATTTCGAAAGTGAAAGCCGATCAAAGAAATCTTGCTACTGCATTAGAACAATACAGGCTGGATAAAGGGGGGTATCCTCCAGATGCCATCAGTCGAGATCCAATCGGTCTTTACATGCTTACCACACCGGTGTCCTACATTCAAACTATTCCGATAGATCCTTTTTTACACATAGAGAATGAACGACGTCCCATACATGAAACAACCATGGGGCCTTTTTTTGAAATGGGAACCGATACGGAAGCGGAAAATACCGTGGGAACTTATATGTTAGCTGCTTCGGGACCCGATAATGATGATGATTCTGGAGGTATCACCGAGTGGCCGGCGACGGTTTTTTGGGATTTTGATCCCAGTAATGGATTATATTCCAATGGTGATATCAACCATCTTGGTGGGTCATACAGTCATGGTACGTATGTCCGTAATGGAAAACCCAACAGATAACTTTCATTGGAAACCCATAGTAGCGAATAATGACTCACCTACTGGTCAAATAAAATGGCAGATACGGTATAATTAATTAAAAGCAATTTTTTTCAGAGAAATCAAAGATGAAGGATTATTCGCCCATGGAGTTATATGTCGAGCGGGTTAAAAATCGAGTAAAAAAATTGGGCAGTGTATTGTGTGTTGGGTTAGATACGAATACTGCCAAACTTCCTGATGTTTTAAAAAACGAAGAAAATCCCCAATTGGTTTTTAATAAAAAAATTATTGAAGCCACCCAGGATTTGAGTTGCTGTTATAAGATTAATATGGCTTTTTATCTGATTCATGGAGCCAAGGGGGTTGAGGTACTAGGTGAAACGATTCAATGTGCGCATTCTTTTGATATCCCGGTGATCTTAGATGCGAAGATGGGGGATATTGGGAATACAGCGGATCTTTATGCGAAGGCCGCATTTGAAACCCTGGAAGCGGATGCCGTGACTGTGAATCCCTATATGGGGGAGGAAGCGATTGCGCCTTTTCGGGAGTATGGGGATCGTGGGGTCTATATTTTGTGTTATACATCCAACCTGTCACGCATTGATATTCAAACGCAGCTCGTATCGGTACCTGATCGGGAAGATGTGCCGCTCTATCAGATAGTGGCGCATAAGGTGCGCGGGTGGAATAAAAAAGGGAATTTAGGGGTGGTGGTTGGAGCGACGGCTCCTGAAGAATTATCGTTGGTACGTGAGATTGTGGGGCCGCAGATGCCCATTTTGTGTCCAGGTGTCGGGATCCAGGGCGGTGATTTGGAGGAAGTCTTGTGGGCGGGGGATGCGTTTGGAGGCACCATGGTTGTGAATGTCTCGCGCGCAGTGATTAATGCCTCGAGAGGAGAAGATTTTGCTGAAATGGCTCGACAAGAAGCCAAGATGTTTGTTGATCAGATGACACACCATTTCAGTCGTTCTCATGTAGAATAACGAGCGTAATTTAAGAAGCCGGTTCAACCTTTTCTTGGATTGAACTTTCCTCTTCTTTGCTGATGAGGTAGTTCATAGTTGGAATCATACCTAAGAGGAACCAGAAGGTAAGACTGATTTTGTCGGACGGACCGAGATTGTTGAGGAAGGCATGGACGAGGTAGGTGATCATGGCTCCTTGCATTCCGACAAGAAAGAGTTCCTTGAAACGTGATTTCGTTCGTATTTGGAGTAAAAGGGCTTGGCGGAAAAAGACATAAAGCAGTAAAAGGAAAAAGAAAAGACCGATGACTCCGGTTTCTGCCAACACTTCGAGATAGAGGTTGTGGGCGCCCATGCGAACTTCTTTAGAGAAGGCTTTGTCAAATTTTTGATAATCGGGGTAAATGTCAGGATAAGCCCCCCACCCCACCCCATAATAGGGATAGTCTCTCCACATGTTGGCCGCGGCGTACCAACGGTCGATTCGGTCGAAATTGGCGACATAGTCGGTATCGGTGATGGTGCTAATGCGCTGGACCAAAAGTTTTCCTACATTGGTGAGATTTAAGGCGGTGATGCCAACAATGAGCGCAACAATGAGGGCAAAGATTAAATCAACCGAAGAGCGCCGATGGCGGAAATACAGAAGATAGTAAGCGAGCATTAGGATAATACTAAACCAGGCGGCGCGTACAAAGGTTAATACGATAGCGAGACCAAAAAGAGCGGTGATCACCCCCAGGGCATTTCGTATAGGGCCCGGTTTTTGATCGAGGAGATAGACCATTAGGAAGGCGAAAGAAATCGTAATATAGGCGGCGTAGATGCAGTGTTCGACAAAGAAGGGGGAGGCAATATCGTCATAGATACGTATGCCCCCCATGGCTTGAGTGATAAAGCCATAGCATACAATCAGTGTATGGGTGATGAGGCAACCATAGAGGAACTGTTTGAGGTGTCTTTCTTCGCGGATATACATGGGGATTAAATAGAAACCCGTGATGATATATCCCGTATCCCGAATGATCGCTTTCATTGTACTGAATTTCTCTTGAGAGATGGCGAGACTCGCGACCATGATGATGTACATGAGTATGAGGGGAATATTGATGGGAGAAGGACGAAAGGTGATATGCCCTTTTTCTTTCAAAAGACTAAGCCCAAATAATAAAAAGAGAATTGGGATTAAGATTTCAGTGGGCAGGGTTAAGCGCGTGTCTTCGGTGATTGGTATTTCAACAGAAAAGGGGAGCAGTACAAAAATAGCGAGGGCAAAGTACTGAGAACCTACCCAAAAAATGAGAACAACCGATAAAACCGCAATAAGTATAAAAAGCAATAACGGCGTTTTGAATAAATAGATGAGAGAACCAATGCCGAGAATGATAAGAAGAGCGACAAGGAATTCGAAACGGCCTTTATGGAGATCCGGTGGAACAGGCAGTGCTTTATTGGTCATGATTGAAGGAACAGTATCTTCTCTCGCGTAAGATGTCAAGAAATTTAGGTATGGAAAACCTTATTTTGTTTTCTCATGCTTGTCTACGTTCTTGACAAGAATTTGTTTTGAACATATTTTCAGTACATGGGTTTTAAACATTATAATCTTTGGGGAATAGGATGAATAAATATCAATTAACCCTCTTGGGAGTGATTTGTTTGGTAATCTTTCTCCTTTGTGCGTTCATCGCCGTTGAGCGTTATCAAGCCAATCTTGCTAATGTGCAAGCCTTGAAACAGATGCAGCAGAACTCTCCCATGGGAAACCAAATGGGGCTGCAAAACATAGAACCCACCATGCCCGCCGCGAGTCAATATGCGATTTTTTTCGCGATACTATCGGGGGTAGGAGGGGTCGCCTGTTTTGTTCTACGAGAGCAAAATGACTCACAAAATCTTCATCACGAATGAAAAATGAGGATAAATGTCGTTCATCGAAGATCATGCCGATAGCCATCTGGTCGGGTTATATTTGAAGGAGATTGGGAAGTATCCTTTGCTAAAGCCCGAGGAGGAAATAGAACTGGCTCAGAAGACCCGCGAAGGAGACGCTGAGGCGCGCAGCCACTTGATTCTTAGTAATCTTCGCTTGGTGGTGAATCTTGCTAAAAAGTATCAGAATCAAGGCTTATCGCTGATGGATTTGATCGAAGAGGGGAATCTTGGCTTAATCAAAGGGGTTGAAAAATTCGACGTCGATCGAAAATGCCGTTTTAGCACTTACGCCACCTGGTGGATTCGTCAATTCATCAACCGAGCGATTACGCGTCACGGGAATATTGTGGCTCTTCCTTCTCACAAACAGGAAAATTTATATCGGGCGAAAATAAAGTACAAAGAGATGACGCAGAATATGGGGCGTGAGCCTTTGCCGTGGGAAATGTTGGAAGTCTTGAAGGAAGAGTTATCCCCCAATGAGGCTGAAGCGGCCGTGGACTTAATTTACTCACCTTCCATTATTGAACCCTTGGCGGCGAATGATGAAACGCAGGATAATACGATGCGGTTTGAGGATACGGTAACTCCCCGCCCCGATTTTGAGATTTGCCTCTTATCACGGGATGAACGTATTCTTGAGTATGTGAACCGTTTGGGGGAACGGGAGAAGTTGATCCTTAAAAATCGGTTTGGCTTGGATGGAAATGATCCCATGGCGATTAAGGATATCGCCGACAATCTGGGCTTAACCCGGGAAAGGGTGCGTCAACTACAAAATGAAGGATTACGGGCTATCAAAGAAATGATTCATCAAAGTGGTGAGCCGAATGATTTCTTTTGATAAGACATTTTGAATAGTAATGAAATGAGGAGTTGTCATGGATTTGAAACCAATCTTTCGTCAAGTGCCGGATTTTCCAGTCGAGGGAATTAACTTTATTGATATTACCCCCCTTTTGCTGGATCCCAAGGCGTTTCAATGGACAATCGATGCATTAGCAAAACCCTATGAAGGCAAGCGGATTGATAAAGTGGTTGCAATCGAATCGCGTGGGTTTATCTTTGGGGCTCCCTTAGCCTTGAAGTTGAATACGGGCATGGCGATTGTGCGGAAACCGAATAAATTGCCCGCCGATACGTTTTCCCACCAGTATGAGTTGGAGTATGGCACGGATGAGGTCGAGATCCATAAAGATGCGATTCAAGATGGGGATTATGTGATTATAATTGATGATCTCTTGGCGACTGGGGGGACGGTAGAAGCTACGGTACAATTGATGAAAAATTTCAATTGTACGATTGAAGGGATTTCCTTTGTGGTGGAACTGAGCTTTTTGAACGGACGTGATAAATTGTTGCCGCATCATGTTTATTCTTTGACCTCCTTTGAATCGGAGTAGCGTAGAGGAGGTGAGTCTCATTCCCCGCATCATCATGCATGTGGATATGGATGCCTTTTATGCCTCGGTGGAGCAGCGGGATCATCCTGAATTGCGTGGCAAGCCGGTTGTGGTGGGGGGGAGCCTCACCAATCGTGGGGTGGTCGCGGCGGCCTCTTATGAAGCACGGAACTATGGGGTGCGCTCAGCTATGTCGATGGCCAAGGCTTTGCGTCTATGTCCCGATGCAATTCGCAGGCCTTGTCATTTTGAGGTTTACCGTGCAGTCTCGCAGGAAATTCACGGCTTTTTTCAAGAATTCACTCCTCTCATTGAACCGGTTTCGCTCGATGAGGCCTACCTTGATATTAGCGAAAGCGTGAAGCATATGGATGAGGCCGCCGAAGCAGGCCGGCAGCTCAAGCAGAAAATTTGGGATGAGACTCAATTGCGGGCTTCGGTCGGAATCGCTCCCAATAAATATCTTGCAAAAATCGCTTCCGATTATGACAAGCCGGATGGGTTTTGTTTGATTCGCCCAGAAAAAGTGCGTGAATTTTTGCGTCCTTTACCCGTGCGAGTGATTCCCGGTGTGGGGCAAAAGACAGAGCAACGCATGACCCGCATGGGGATTCAAACCATCGCCCAACTTGAGCCGCTGCCATTGGAGAAATTGGTGCGTGCGTTTGGAGAGAAACACGGCGAGCGTTTGTATGAGTTAGCCCGTGGGATTGATGAGCATCCCGTGGTGGTGGAGCGGATTCGTAAATCCATCTCCCAAGAACGGACGTTTTCTCATGATCTTTCCAGTTTGGAAAGTATGAAGTATTTTTTGGAAGAACTCGCGAGGGATGTGGCGGAACTTTTGGATCAAAAGAAATTACAGGGGCGCACCATTGGAATTAAAGTGCGCTTTGATGATTTCCGGATCATTACTCGAGCGGTGACTTTAGATCATGCAACCAAAGATGTGGGAGAAATCACCGAGACGGCATTCTCGCTCTTGGAGCGGGTTGATTTTTCCGATCGGAAAGTACGCTTACTCGGGGTGCGAGTGGCTTCGTTCGAAGATCAGGAGGACACCAGCCGTTTCTCCCCATGCTCGCACTTTAGACAGCCGTTTCTTTGGGAGGCGGAGTAGAGAGGCCTGGGTTTTGCATTGGGAATGTTCTTGAGTAAAGGTATAATGCCTCATCATGGATGAAAATAAATTTAAACGAAATTCGATTCCATCATGAATAAACCTATCTGGTATTCTTCTTCCAAAGGGAATCCGTTAGAAACGTTTGTGGCATTTTCTGCGGGTCGAGATGTACGTTCGATTCCCCAGGCGGATTCTATCTTGGTTCCTTATGATGTATGGACCAATCAAGCGCATGCGATTGGTTTATATCTCCTTGGATTGTATAACAAGGATGAACTGAGACGAGTGTTGCACGGGTTGGAACGATTAGTGGAGCGATGGGAACAAGGGGAATGGCGGTTAGATGCGGCGCTAGAAGATGTGCATATCAATATCGAATCGTTCATCACGGAACAATGTGGGGAATCGATTGGCGGGCGTTTGCATTCGGGACGTAGCCGGAATGATCAAGTCGCGTGTGATATGAAACTCTACGCTCGGGATGTATTGTTATCCTTTATGGAAGAAAGTGCCGTATTGTTAGAGGCCTTGTTCGAGAGTGCGGAGAAGCATTGTGATACGGTCATGCCGGGATATACACACCACCGGAAGGCTACGATTACATCATGGGGGCATTGGCTGGCTTCTTACGCGCAAGGTTTGCTGCGTGATATGGAAGGTCTCATCTCGATTTATAATCGCTATAACTCTTGTCCCTTAGGCGCGGCAGCCTCGTATGGGACTCCATGGCCTTTGGAACGTAAGCAAGTGGCAGAGTTGCTAGCCTTTGATGAGGTGCAGGTAAATACTCTCGATGCGATTGTCTCGCGGGGGGAAATGGAAGGCGAAATTGTCCATTGGTTGGCGGTATGGTTGAAGCGGTTGTCTATTATTTCGCAGGATCTCATTCTGTTTTCGACCGATGAATTTAATTATTTGTCGCTGCCTGCGGCTTTTACCACTGGGAGTTCGATTATGCCGCAAAAAAGAAACCCCGATTTCGCGGAGGCCTTAAAAGGGAAATGTCATACCTTGTTTGGTTTGGTGAGTGGATTACATTCCATGAATGCGGGCAACTTTTCGGGCTATAACAAAGATGTGCAATGGAGTAAATATTTGTTCCTGGATGCGGTACGTGAGGCCGAAGGTTCGGGGGTGATTTTTGCCGAGGTGATTCGTTCCATTCGTGTGCACAAAAAGCGTATGGAGGAAGCCACGCGTAGTGGGTTTCTCAATGCAGTGGATTTAGCGGATCAATTGGCTCGCACGCGGAATCTTCCTTTCCGCGCGACCTATCGCATTCTTTCCGAAGCGGTGGGACAAAGTTCGGAGAATTACTTCACCCTGGAAATCATTAACCGGATATTGGAAAAAGACATGATTGAACCGTTAACACAAGAAGAATTTGCTGAGTTGCAAGATCCTTTTTTGTGTTTGACTTCGAGAGACCATAGCGGCTCACCTCATCCCCAACAGGTGAAAACTCATATCCAAGCCATGGTTCGTGAGAATGAAGCCCATAAGCAATGGATCAATATGATTCGAGAACGAATCAAACATGCCAAAGCTCAAAGTCGGAATCCACGATTGTAAATGATGAAATCTCATCAATCCCAAGAACCGGTAATAACATGCCGTAATCTTTCCAAGACTTATGTGATGACCTCTGAGATCGCTTCGACACTCAAAGAAAAAATTCTACGAGGCGGTCGAGGCAAGCGGCGTGAAAATCGTGTGGAGGCGCTTAAGGATATTCATTTAACGATTCACCGAGGGGAAATTGTTGGCTTAATTGGGGATAACGGCTCGGGGAAAAGTACGTTGTTAAAACTCATCGCGGGGATTACCTCCCCCAGCGAAGGAAAACTCGAAGTGCATGGGACGATTTCCAGTCTTTTAGAAGTGGGGGTAGGTTTTCATCCCGAAATGACGGGAAGAGAAAACGTTTATCTTTCGGGCTCGCTTTTGGGAATTCCGGATTATGAGTTGACGAAAAGGATGCCTGATATCATTGCTTTTAGCGAGTTAGATGAGTTCATAGATTCTCCCGTGAAGCATTATTCCTCGGGGATGTTCTTGCGCCTGGGGTTTGCGATTGGAGTGCATGTGCAGCCGGATATTTTGCTGGTGGATGAAATCTTGGCTGTGGGAGATCAGCGATTTCAAAGGAAATGTAAGGAGCATATCCGACAACTGAGACAGACAGGGCGGACAATCCTACTAGTATCCCACGACTTGGAAGCGATCCAAGCCATGTGTGACCGGGCGATTATATTGGAAAAGGGTGAAATAACCGGCGATGGTTATCCCTATGAGATGATCAGTCAATACAAGCAGCAGCAGTTTCAAGAAGCGCGTCAGCGAGGGGAAGAGGTGTCTGCCGAGATTGTGAAACGAAATCGCTTTGGACATTTTGATATACGATTTAAGCGGGTGCGGATGTATGATCAAAACCAGCAAGAGCGTTATATCTATGAAACTGGAGAACCGGTGACCATTGTGTTTGAATGGGAGGCTTCCCAAAAAATTGACTATCCTGTTTTTGGGATGTCGATCGTTTCCGATGATGGGGAGGCTCTCTATACGGTGGCTACGGATATCACTGTGGGCGATGTGGAGTCTATTGAAGGGGAAGGCGTGACAACGTTTGAATTGGGGGCGTTGAATTTGTTGGAAGGGGCTTATTCTCTCACCTTTGGGATTGCATCACGATTGGATGGTCCCGGTTCAGAATATAATTTTTTTGAAGGCTATGATTTATGCCTCGAGATGTGTCCTTTTTTAGTTCGGCATGGGGGAAAGGGATATGGTATGAGTGGAACGACGTATATTCCAGTCAAAGGAGGCATCATCCCGGATCAGAAGAAGTCCTCTGGGGCATCCTCCATGGAGAGTGATCAGCGTGGTTGATTTATCGTTAGTGCTCGCGTGTTATAAAGATGGGGCTCATTTAGAAGAAAGCTTGCGGGAAATCGAGAAAACGTTGTATCAAACCCGATATTCTTATGAGTTTATTATCATCGATGATTTCAGTCCCGACGGTAGTCATCAGGTGGTTCCAAGGGCATGTTCACAGCGGATGAATTGCCGCTATGTGCTGCATAAGGAAAATGTGGGACGAGGGGGGACGGTGAGTGAAGGGATTCAAATGGCCGAGGGACGGTTTGTCGGCTATTTGGATCTCGATTTGGAAGTACATTGCCGCTATATTCCATCGATGCTGCGGGCTTTGGAAGAAGGTTACGATGTGGCGACTGCGCATCGTTTTTATGAAATTCACTGGAGTTTGGATACGTTTTTTCGTTATCTTTTAAGTGTAAGTTATCGCCGTTTGATCAAACAAAAATTAAAATTACCTTATATGGATACCGAGACGGGGTATAAATTTTTCCGCCGGGATCGAATTTTGCCTATCCTTAATCTCGTGGAAAGTCAGGGGTGGTTTTGGGATACGGAGATCATGGCGCGTTGTTATTACGAAGATTTACGGGTTTGTGAGATTCCCGCATTGTTCATCCGTCGGTGGGACAAAGAATCTACGGTACGGCCAATCCGTGATAGTTGGGAGTATTACAAGGAATTGAAACGTTTTTGCAGACAATTGCGCAAAGAGGGGTTCCTATAAACGAGTAGTATGAAGAATCCCATTTATAAACATCCGTGGCTGTATGAATGGAGTATACGAATATTATATCATTGGCATTATTTGGAACGTTATCGCGCGGTGGCACGAGAAATACGTGAAGGGGAGTCCGTGGTTGACTTATGCGCGGGGGATTGTGCCTTATATCGCTATGTATTGTCGCAGCGAAATGGGGATTATACCGCCTGTGATTGTAATGCATCTTTTCTCCATTGGGCATCGAAACAGGGAATCACAACATGCTGCGTAGATCTTTTGGATGAGGCGATTCCTTCTGCAGATGTCCTTGTCATGATGGGAAGTCTTTGTCAGTTTTATCCCAATCAAGTTCCATTGATTGAGAAAATGAAAAAAGCGGCAGGCCGTTGCGTTCTGCTTTCTGAGCCGGTACGCAATATGGCGCAAAGCCGCTTTTCCGTTTTTCGCATGGGATCTCGCTGGTTGTCGAGTGTGGACCAGGAGATTTTTACGTTTCGTTACGATGAGACAATATTTGTAAATGAGTTACGCAAGCATGATTTCCAGGAGTTTAAAAAGATTCCTGGAGGCCGAGATTGCATTGCGATTTATACAAAATATTAAAACTTACTAGGATCGACGACGGCATACTTGATACGTTCACGGCGCCAAGTGTAAGTAATGTGAAGATTTCCATCTTCTCCTACGATCATGGCTGGGTAAGAATACTCACCGGCCTGGTTTTCTAGATCGACAACTTTTTCCCAGGTATCGCCGCCATCTTGGGATACGGCCAGGTTAAGATGACGGCGTGAATTGGGCGTATGGTTATAAATAAGAACCACGCGTCCATCTTCCAGATTCACAGAATCTATCCCGGCGCTGGGATTGGGAAGGTCGATCGGTTCAGCATCGCTCCAGCTCTTGCCCATATCTTTGGAGATGGCCATGCAAATATGTCCGATGCGGCGGGTAGCGCGGCACAGCATACGCATATGTCCATCTTTATCGAAGAACAAGGTGGGTTGAATGATACCGTATGGTTCATCGGGGACAACGATAGGGCCATATTTGTTCCATGTCTTTCCCCAATCTTTTGTGGTTTCAATCCAAGAAGCCCAGGCGTTCCAACTTTCTGTGGAGGTGCCACAGACCAAGGTCCCATCGTCGAGGAGAATTGGTTTTGCGCGTACCGGACCTATAATACCGGCTGGAAGTAAGGTCTCTTCTGACCAAGTTTTACCTTGATCTTTGGAGATTTTGTATAATCCCGACCATTGGCGGGGATTGGGGCCGGCTTTGTAGAACAGGATGATTTCGCCGTTGGGTTTCTTGAATAGAACCGGGTTCCAGCAGGGCACTCCCTCGGCGGAAGCCACCTCTTGCGGTTCGCTCCAGCGGCCGTTTTCTCGTCGACTAAGCCAAATACCCACGTCATTTTCACCTTCATCGGTTCCGCCGAAGAAGGCCGTGAGAAATACACCTGGTTCGGCTTCCACGATGGTAGAGGCATGACATGAGGGGAAAGGAGCTTCTGTATAGACAAACTCCGATTTACTAATGGAAGGATGCTCTTGAGCCATGGTAATCGTACTTGCTAAAAAAAGGCAGAAAATAATAATAAAACGCATGATATTTCACTCCTGTTTTTAAATTCCCGTTAAGACACACATTGTGTGTCGAGCTTCTCATGATTATGATAGAAGAAATGAGCATCTATAATCCATAAGAAAACGGGTTTAATTAATGATTATGCTTGACAAAGATTCTCTTTGTCAATATGAATCAGAACGAATGTAGCGTAAGCTTTGTCTTTTTTTTGATAAATGCTTTCGCGGATGTTGAGAATGCAAAAATGCTACGAAAACTAGAGTACAACGCAACGATAACCCAACGAATAGAAATTGCGCCAGGATTAATTATTATTCGAGTGAAACCGGACCATGAATTATTTGATTTTAAGGCAGGTCAATATACGGTATTAGGATTAAAACGAAAAGAATCACGTTGTCCTGAAGCAGACCCCGATCCCGAAGAGTTAAAGCAACGGGAACCGGATGAAATGATACGGCGTGCATATTCCATTTCTTCGGCAAGTGTAGAGAAGGAATTTATTGAATTTTATGTGGCCCTGGTAAAAAGTGGAGATTTGACTCCGCGGATCTTTAATTTAAATATTGGGGATCGGATTTTTCTTGGCCCAAAAGCCACTGGATTTTTTACCTTGGATCAAGTCCCCGAAGGAAAGCATGTGTGTTTACTGGCGACTGGTACTGGGCTCGCACCTTATATTAGTATGGTGCGTTCCGAATTGGTGGCTCATCCAAATCGTTTGTTTCTCATTCTTCATGGGGCGCGGTATTCATGGGATTTGGGGTATCGTGATGAGTTGAATTCATTGCGGCGTGTTTGTCCTAATTTGAAGTATTATCCTACGATTTCACGGCCTGATATCGATACCTCATGGAATGGATTCACAGGTCGGGTGCAAGATTATGTGACGAATGGGGTGGTAGAAGGAGATATCGGCATGAAAATCACTCCTGAAGATTTCCACATCTTTTTGTGTGGGAATCCCAATATGATCGAAGAAACCATAGAATTAATGGAGAAACGAGGCTTTCATAAAGGAACCCGGCGGCAACCGGGCAATCTACATACTGAAGAGTATTGGTAATTATTTACTTCGCAAAACTTACTTCAAAGATGGGCTTAACCAGCGTACAATGGGTTAAGCCTATTTTTTTAGAAGATTTGGAGGAAAGTGACATGCGAAGAATAAGTTTTTTTTCGGGGTGTTTGGTTGTCTTGTTACTGGTAGGTTTTGGTTTCTCAGCCTATTCGTTTACCTTGATGGATCAGGAAAAATTAAACGAAGCGAGAATTCAGGGAATCGAGGATCTTGAAGCTGGTGAATACCGTGTTTGGGTATGGTCACTTGATAAGGAATCATTGACGGTGGTTGTGGATGGTGAGCGTTTAGCCTATGAAACTTCTGCTGAAGCGGGAGAGAAGTATTCCTGGAAGCTTTTGGGAAGCGTCCAAGTAGAGGAACGGGATTCTGTGCCTTTAGGGGTATATACAGATTTTGAAAAGCAATTTTTGGAAGATAAGGTCGTTGGCTGGCTTGCTTTGGCTGAGGATGAACATTGGAACCCGGAGGAGTTTTTTCATTTAACGAGACTATTCGAACACTCGGATGAGACAGTTCAAGATCCGCGAGTTACAAAGCCCCGAACTTTAGACGATTTTCACTATATTCCTGAGTACGATAAATTATGGCGCTGGTATGAACGCAAGCAGGAATTGCGGAACCATATGCTGGTAAGTTTGGGCGCTTATCCGGAGCCGGAGCGTACTCCCTTAAATATCAATCGTTTTAGTAAGATTGAGGGGGACGATTATGTAATAGAAAAAATTCACTTTGAGAGCTTCCCAGGCTTTTATGTTACAGGAAACTTGTTTATTCCTAAGGAGGGCGATGGGCCTTTCCCAGCGGTGTTATGTCCCCATGGCCATTGGGGCAATGGGCGCTTTGAGCATTCGGATACCAATAAAATCACCGGACGTGGTGTTCATTTTGCTAAGCAAGGGTATGTCGCTTTTACCATTGATATGATTGGCTATGTTGATAGTCAGCAGATGGAACATCGTTGGCATAGTCAAGAAGAAAATCTATGGGGATTCTCCGCTCATGGCTTGCAGTACTGGAACAATGTGCGGGCGGTGGATTTCCTCTCCTCACTCGACTTTGTTGATGAGGAACGCATCGCTTGTACAGGCGCCTCGGGTGGAGGAACGCAAACGTATACGCTTATGGCGCTGGATCCCCGAATTAAGGCGGCGGCACCGGTGAACATGATTTCTGCACATTTTCAGGGAGGATGTGTATGTGAGAATGCTCCTAATTTGCGGATTGATGCGAATAATGTGGAAATCGCGGCCATGATGGCACCTCGGCCTTTGATGATGATTGCTGCCACGGGGGATTGGACGCGGGAAACCTATCGGGTGGAATATCCTGCGATTCGGTCCGTGTATCAATTATTCGATGCGGAAGAGAAGGTGCGTGCCAAGCAGATGGATGCCCCCCATAATTACAATCAACAGAGCCGGGAAGCGGTGTATGCAGCGTTTGGTGAATGGTTGCTAGGGAAGCAGGATTATTCCTATCAGGAAGAAGAATTGGAGATCGAAGATTTCGATGCACTGAGGGTGTTTCCTGATGGACCGCCGGAAGGTGCGGTGACGCGGGATGAACTTTTCGACTATTATAAAAAAGCATCAGAAGAACAATTGCGTGAGGTTTTCCCCGAAGATGATTTACGCTTACGAGCCCTGCGGCGCCGCGCTGGTCAGGGATTACGGCATGCGGTCAGTGCGCAAGAGCCTGACCCTCGGGCGTTGAAAATCGAACGTGTGGATTATGTGGAACAAAGCCAGTATGTGATCGAAAAGTACATTATTGGCAGAGATGGAGAAGGCGACCAAATTCCGGGAATTTTGCTCGTTCCTGATCATTGGAAACAAGCCAAGACGGGTACTCTGCTTCTCCATGAGAAGGGCAAAGCCGCTTTTTATAATACACAAAAAGGTAAAGTAAGTGCGTACTTACAAGCGTTGCTTGATCGTGGGTATGTGATTTTTATGCCGGATTTATTTTTGACCGGAGAATATCATACGCCGTTTGCTCAACAAGAGCGAGAACGAGAGGTCTCTCATTTTTATACTTATAACCAAAGCGATTATGCTTTACGGGTGCAGGATATATTGACCTCCTTGGCATTCTTACAAGGACGTCATGAAGTGGAAAAGGTTCATATGATGGCGATGGAAGACGCAGGATTATGGGGACTGTTGGCTGCCCCCTTGGCGGAGACTTCCTTGCAATCGTTGGTATTGGATATGAATCACTTTTCGAGTAGTGAAAATGAAGCGTTTTTGGAAAGGCTTTATATACCAAGTTTACGTCGTGTGGGAGATGTACGAAGTGCACAAGCCTTGGTAGCCCCATCCCCGATGATTCTTTATAACACCGGGACGGAATTTCATACCGATTGGGCTGAGCAGGCTTATCAAACCGAGGGGGTGCCGGATTTATTCGAAGCATTGGAAGGATCGATTTCACCAGAGAGAATGAATACTTGGCTGGATGATATCGAGTAAAGTTTTACTAAGGATTTGAGTACGCGGCATTTTCGGGATTGAGAAGTCAAAGGGCGGAGAGATGGGTCTCCGCCCTAGTTATTGGGTATAGAAGATGCGCACTTAAGAAAAACGTAAGGCATCCACCGGGACAAAGCGGGATGCACGAAATGCGGGATAAATAGAAGCGAGAAAACTAACGCAGGTCGTGTAGATCGATACACTGATGAAGTCGAAAAACTCCATTTCGCATGGCAGGTACTGTAAATAATAAATGCGTCCCTCACCCGGGAGCTCCGGTGGGAATGCCTGGATAAGGCTGCATAGCGTATAGCCGCCAATGATCCCGATGGAGGTCCCTAGGAGACCTACGATTAATCCTAGGGAAATAAAAATCAGGCGAATGTTACCCCGTCCCGCTCCAATGGCACGGAGGAGGCCGATATCGCGGGTCTTTTCGGTTACGATCATGAATAAAGTGGCGATAATATTGAACGTCGCGACGAGGATGATGATTTTTAAAATGTAATCCATCGTGCGTTTTTCAATTTTAAGTGCGTTAAAGAAAACTTGATTGAATTGCATCCAAGAGGAAGCGTATCCATGACCCACTTTTTCATAATTCGTCTCTTTGATGGCTTGCAACGTTTTGGCTGTGGCCGCTTCTTTGTAGTTATCCAACCAAAAAAGAATGTGCGTAACTTTGTTCGGAACGTTAAGCAAGTATTGGGCAGAAGGGATGGAGATATAGCACCAACTTGAATCAAACTCGTAATGCCCGGTTTCGAAAATGCCGACCACTTCGAAGATTTTGGCGTTCGTTTTGCCCATGTTGGCAGCGTCGGATTCGAGAGGAACCGTAATTAAGGTGAGGCGTTGCCCCAGGTAATATTCATAGGCTTTACGTTGGGTTTCTTCATCCATTTCTCCGGTGGTTGCCATGCCACCGAAGAGATCCGCAGCCATTTCTTTTCCAATAATGATCCCGGGAAGCTTTTGTTCTTGTTGGGCTAGTTCATCGATACGGATGGTCTCTTCGGAAGGGTCCTGGCTGATTTCATGGCTTAAGGCATCTAAATCGCCGATAAGCAGGTTATTTTGCAGGCCCGTGGCTTCGTTTTCATAGCGTGGGTCAATGCCGACGAAATATGGAAAATTGTTTCCCAAACCCGGCGTGTCGCTGGGATAAATAACACCTCGATACATCAGGACTGGCGTACTTGCGGCTACATTATCGATAGTCTTGAAATCCGGGATCAGTTCGTGATAATTTTCGATTCCATTGGAATAGTTAAGGATAATATGTGAACGTCCTTGGAGAATTTTGCTGCGTAAATCATTGGCGAAGCCGTTCATTACCGAAAGAACCGTAATGAGAGAGACGACGCCTAGAGCAACACCGGTAATGCTGATTAAGGTAAGATGAAAGATGAATGTCGCTCCGCCTTGGGGGCGGAGATATCGTTTGGCAATGAACCATTCATAACGCATAACCGATTTCCACGTTTCTATTGTTGGGATTTTTCTTCATGTAAACGTATAGGCAATCCCTACGGTTTGCCATTACAATACTTGAAATTGTATCTCGTGATTCGAAACGTGTGTATCATAGCATGAACGGATAAAAGATGAGAGCCATATCCCATTATCCCAAAACGGTATTGACCTTGTTGATCGTGGTTGGATTTCTTCTGCGCTCGCTCGGTTTAGAGGCGATACCCCCGGCGTTGAACTCCGATGAATTGTTGAAGGCTTTTGATGGGGCCTCTGTCTATCGTACCGGGATGGATCATCATGGAGCCTCTTGGCCGTTGTTTTTTAAGCAATCGGGAGAATACAGCCCGCCGTTGTATATTTATTGGGCGGGATTCTTTGCTGCACCGTTAGGGATTCATCCCTATTTGGTGCGGTTGCCATCGGCGGTTGTGGGGACGTTGACAATCTTGATGGTTTATTTGTTCGTGAAGGAATTCAGCGATAAGAAGACAGGCCTCTTGACAGCCGCGCTGGTTACGCTTTCACCCTGGAACATTCACTACAGCCGGATAGGATGGGAAGCTATTCTGCAGGCCCCCCTATGGCTAGGGGGATTATATTTTCTCATGCGATGGGTACGAAATCATCGGACGGTGGAGTTGTGTTTATCCACCCTCTTTTTTGCGTTGGTCATTTATGCGTATCCTGCCGCACGTTTGTTTGTTCCGTTAATGATGTTGATTATGGTGTTGGTGTATGGTGATGATTTTTGGCATGATAAAAAACAAACCCTGGTGGCGTTTGGTGTGTGGCTGTTGGTGTTGTTGCCCTATGCGATTTCCATGATCCAACATTATGAGGCGATGCAGGCGCGGTGGCGTTTTTTATCGGTTTTTAATCAAAATAATGGTTTCTTGATTTTTGTTCAGCAATATTTTCAGCATCTTTCCCCTTCTTTTATGTTTCTGTTTGGGAACCCAAACTCGTATCATATGATGTGTGGCGGGTTGGCGATGACGGTCTTACTCCCCTTTTTTTTGGTCGCCCTTGTCTATATGGGTAAAAAGCGGAGGCGTATTCATTGGGTTTTATTCGCATGGCTGCTTTTGTTTGCGCTGCCTTCGAGTATGACATTCGATCGGTATGATATTCATAGCATGCCTAATCCTCTACGGGCAACCTGTGGATTAAGTTTATTAGAAATTATTAGTGCTATCGGATTCATGGCGCTAATAACCTCGTTTTCTAAAACGATTTACAAAAGAGGACTCAACATCGCAATGACTGCCGCCATTCTGATGAATGCTCTTTATGTTGGCTATGATTACATAAAGCAGTACCCTGTCTATTCTGCGTCCAACTGGCAATATGGGTTGCGAGAGGCGGTGGAGTATGTAGAAGCGCACAAGGAGTCTTACGAGCGAGTGGTGGTTTCGCATAAAGTGAGATTGCATCCCGTGGCGTTGGCGGTTTTTGTAGGGCATGAGCCCCAGCCGATTTCGGGGGATGATTTCCCAAAATATATCTTGCCTTTTTTTCACTATGTTCCCGTCTATGGGGATTTTGGCCATCAACAGTATCTCCAATGTGAGGGACAACGCTTAGGCTCGATCTCGCGTTGGTATAATTTGGCCAAAGAAAAAAACCTTTATCTTGCCGAGGCAGGTGAGATTACGCATGCCAAACCAAAGAAAACGATACTTTATCCCGATGGCAGCAAAGCCTATGAAATATTTTCGAGCGAGAAATGATCACGCAGCGGGCATGGAAAAGGCTTCTTCGGGCATGATTCCAGAAAGCAGAAGAATGCGAATGTAGCCTAAAATCCACACGATTCCGGGATTTAGAACCAAGAAGGCGAAGATCGGTGATAAATCAATGAAGTCGATTCGCATCCAGGGAAACATTCGTCGAAAGATCTCCAAATAGGGATCGGCCATGGCGCGTACCAGTTGCACCATCGTGCTGAACTGATCAGCCCCGATCCAGGAAGAGAGAATCGCAAGGAGCAAAATAAACCAATAAATCGTGATGAGTCCTGTACAAATTTCGAAGAAGGTTTCGATCATGGTGTACTGAACTTCGAGAATTCCGTATAGAAAAGAGAGACTAGTTAGGACCGCCAGCAGGGAGGCAAACATCAAAAGAAAGAAAGTGCTGATAATAAATAAGATTTTGAGATTGTTGGTATCCACGAGTCTGCGCGCGTAGTTGAATAAAGTAAAGGTACGATCACGAAAACAAGCATATCCCGCGTTGGTCCCGCATATCATGACCCCGCGATGAGAAACCATCATGCTGGCGAAGAGAAAGGCAATCAGCATTTGAGCAATAAGTACAACCCCCATGGTGAAACTAATCGCCATGGCGTTGATCAAGGGGATCCGACTGCCGAACATTTGTAAACTGGTGAAGGGAACTCCATAGCCTCCCCCAAGGATCCAAAGGAACCACCCGCGAATGATGAGAAGTAAGAAAATTGCAAAAAGGGGCATAGAATCCTGGATGCGAAGGGCATACTTAGGCGCCAGCTGCCGTATAGGACGCAAAAAACTCTCGGTGAGGGTGATGACGCTGACCAAAATGGGACCAAAACCGTAGTACCGATAGGGTTCTACGAAATAACGGATCAGCAATACTATGATCAGCAATTGAAAAAATAGATTGAGAAGATTGAATAGTAATGGCATTGGTTTTTCAGTATTTATGACCGCTTCGACATTGCGGTGGAATGAGTTTGCATGTTTCGCGCTGCTTCGTGTGGAAAAAAAGCAGAATATAGTATGGTCGAAAAAACGGAATCTGACAACATCGATGGAGTATTTACGTGCGAATAGGAATTGAATGTTCTACCCTGACTCGTTATCGAACCGGGATCGGCTTTTATAATTATCATCTGGTACGTGAGCTTGCCCCGCTGGTACATGAAGAGGAATTGGTTCTGCTTTATAATCGCTCTTTGTCGAATCTGACTCTCCCAGGTGGCTTATGGCATGTCATGAGCGGTCCTTCCAAAACCCACATTTGGGGACAAACATGGTTAGGTTCATTGTGCCGTAAGCATGGGATTGATTTGCTTCACAGTCCGGGACAGTGTCTGCCTTTTTTGTATGATGGCAAAACGGTTTTGACGATACACGATCTATCGGCCATGTTTTATCCTCAGCATAAGGAACTACAGTCTCGTATGGTTTGGAATTGCCTTGTGCCCACCATGGCACGCCGCGCAGACCATATCATTACTGTTTCAGATAATACCCGCAACGATGTGATTCAGCATTTGAGCTTACCCGAGGAGAAGGTTACCCGCATATATGAAGCCGCAGCCCCTGAGTATCATCCCGTGGAGGATCAGGAACGTCTATCTCAATTTCGCAAAGACAAACAACTCGAGCCGGGTTATATTCTTGCGGTGGGCACGATTGAGCCGCGTAAAAATTACCCTTTCCTTCTACAGGTATTTGCCCGTTGGTTGGAGCGCTCTCATCCTGAAGCGACTCTCGTGATTGTAGGGAAACCGGGCTGGTTATATGAAGAGACTTATCGCACTTTTTCAGCCTTGCCTATTCGGCGTAATGTCCGTTTTGAGGGGTATGTGCCTGATAATGATTTGATGCGTCTTTATTATGCCGCGGCTGACTTTTCTATCCTGACCCCTTTTTATGAAGGATTTTGGCTGCCAGGATTGGAATCACTTGCGTGTGGAACCCCGGTAATCGCACCTCGGCATTCCTCGATTCCTGAAGTTGTGGGCAATGCGGGCATTCTTGTTGATGAGTTCGAAGAGGAGGCGTGGATCGAGGCGATGGACCGGCTGTGGATGGCGCAAGATCGGGAAGAATGGGCACAACGAGGTATTGAAAGAGCACGTCAGTTTTCATGGCAGCGCACTGCCCAAGAAACGTTGCAACTTTATCGTTCTTTGATGAATGGGGGTTGATGTGAAAACTTCGAATCGTTCGTTACACGTTTTGATGATAGAGCCCTCGGGGGCTGGCGGCATTGCTCACTATACCTATGGGCTGGCGAAAGGCTTGGGAGAATTGGGTGTCAAGGTGGAAATCTTGACCGGTCATCGTTGGATGGATTGGTCTCTTCCTGAGGATGTACAAGTTCATAAAATATTTCAGGGCATCAAGAGCAATCCATTTCAATTTTTGATGCACCTTTGGCGATTGCGAAAGAACGTTGATCTTGTGCATTGGCAGTGTGTCGCCCGGCCACGGGTATGGCGTTGGCTTATGCGTTTGTTGCCGCTTAAACATGTGCCGTGGGTTTTTACGGTGCATAACCTCTTACCACATGAGCGTGAGACGATCTCGTCTACTTTTTTTCGCGAGGTCTATCAACAAATGGATGGATTGATCTTTCATACGCAATATACGCAAGAACTGTTTACAAAGTGGTTTTCAGATATCCAAACAAAAACGGCGGTGATTCCGTTGGGAGAGTATGGGTTTTTTCCTGCGGACGAGGAGAACTTTCAAGAAAAGGAAAACACCCTGTTATTTTTTGGAAACATTCGAGCTTATAAAGGTTTGGATCTCCTGCTTGAGGCGATGCCGATCATTCGCCAAGCGATTCCCGAGGCTCAACTACAGATTGTAGGCCAGGCGTTAGAACCCTTTCAACGCTATGAGCAACAGATCCAAAAACATAACTTAGAGCCTTGGATTGACGTTCGTCTTGGCTATCAACCCGACAAAGACATCCCGCGGATATTTCGAAGCGCCTCGGTGGTGGTGCTTCCTTATCGGGAAATTGATCAGAGCGCTGTCTTGTTGCTGGCTTTGGCGATGGGATGTCCGGTTATTGCTACCCGGGTCGGGGGAATTGCAGAAGTTATCCGAGATCAAGAAACGGGAGTGTTGGTGGAACCCGATGATCCTCTATCATTGGCAGAAGCGGTGATCGGACTCTTGCACGATCGAGAAAAACGAAAGCGGCTGGGTGAGGCGGCGCGCAGAGATGTGGAAGAACGATTTTCTTGGAATCGTATTGCTCAGAAAACAGAGGATTTTTATAAAACGGTTTATGAAGATGCGCATTCTTGAACGGTTAGACCGTACACGTTTCCTTTTTGTCTGCACATTGCTTTTGTTGGTGCCATTGGTGATTGATGCTAGAATCCTTTCCGGGGTAGGGCCGGAGACCAAATTTCGCTTTTTTGAATTTGGTGTATTAATATTGATCCTTTTATCGCTGCCGTTTTTTGTTCGACGGAAAGACCCCCTCTCTTTTTCGATCTTTTCTTTATCCTTGATTCTATTTGCCGCCTACTTTCTATTTCGGGCCTGGATTGATTCCCATTTTCATTATGCCTTGGATCATGCTTTACAGACCCTGTGTTGGGTGATGTTTGCTTTAGTGGTTAGAGAATGTTGTTCTAACCGAAGAACTTTTCAGCAGTGGGTGGGACTGGCTGTAATCCTTCAGATTGCGTTATTGGTATATGCGATTGGTTATATCTATGGGGTGGATATTTTTTGGAAATGGTATATGAAGCGCGATATCATGTACGGTCATGATTTGGTAAATGAAGAACGTGGGGTGATCTGGGCATTGGGGAATCCCAATGCCTATGCCAGTTTTGCTTGTATGCTGCTGATTTGGATCATGACGCTGCTGGCGGTGTGTCAGCGCTGGTGGGTTCGGGGGCTTTTGCTGATTTATGGCGGCGTGGTGGTATATACCTTACTCTACACCGGAACCCGGGGGATCTGGGTGAGTCTTTTGCCTACAGGAACGGGGATCGTGGGGGTAATGATTTTACTTTCTCTTCGTGACCGTGGTGGCGTGAGGATTTTTTGGAGACAAAATCGAAAGAAGATTTTCGCGCTCGGTTTTCTTGTGATGGTCCTCTTGGCAGGTGTTTTTGCCTATGAACAACATAAAGGCGGTGGGGTTTTGCATACCGTTGGGAAGCGTTTCTACCATTTAGCTGCCTTCCAAGATATCAGTTTACGCGCTCGGCCTTTGCTCTGGGCTTCGTCATTGCGTATGTGGTGGGAAGCCCCATGGTTGGGGCAGGGGCATGGACGTTTTGCTTCAAATTTTATTGAGACCTTATATGCCATCGCTCGTGATCATGGGGAGGAGCGGGTGCAACAATTGACCCGTCATATGAATACCATATTGGCGAAACGAACCCATAATGATTATTTGCAGTATTTATCCGAAACGGGAGCGATGGGTTACGCTTTATTTTTGTTGATCTGCTTGGCGGGGATCATCGCTGCCCTGCGCGCATTGTTTCAAAAACAATGGCAGCAGAAAGATGTTTTTCTCCTGCTGGGGTGCCTTGCAATTGTGGTTTATACCTTGTTTCACGCGTTGTTTGATTTTCCTTTGCGTCTACCCGCGAGTGCCATGTTTTTTGGCTTTGCTTTGGGTGGGATTTTCTTTTACTCGGGTGAACCGACCTTTTTTCAACTCCCCGCTTGGACGCGCTGGGTGATTACTGTGATCGCAATTCCATTGGTGATTGGGCTTGGATCGATTATTGTTCAACACTATGTGGCTACCCATCTTTATAGTAAAGGGTTAGGGTTCTTGCAATTAGGGACCGAGGATTATGAGAAGGATCCAAGTCAGGCTTTTCGTTCTTTTCGCTTAGCGGAAGAGCGCTTTTCCAGCGCTAGAAAGTTTTTTCCTGGTGATGGCCAAATACTCTTTAGCTTAGGGCAGACGTATTATTTTCTTTCTAAGTTTATGACAGGTGGGCAAGCCACGGATTATCGATATCGGTCAATCGATTATATAGAACGAGCCATGCAGACTTACTCAACCCCGAACGTGTTTCATACTTTATCGAAGGTTTATTTAGATGCGCGACAATTTTCCGCCGCGGGACGTTCGACCGAAAAGTTGTTAATGATTGATCCCGAACGGGATGAAGCCCAGTTTCTCGCAGGAATGATTGACTACATGTCGGGACGTTTTGAAAGAGCTGAACAACACTTTAAAGAAGAACTTCGCACCAATCCTAAGCAGGCTCGTTCTTTGTTTTATCTCGGGAAAATATTGGAAGAACATTATCAGCAATATGAAATGGCAGCCGCGAAATATCAAGAAAGCATTGATGCGGCACCTAATGTAATGCGTACCTATGAACGCTTGGGCGATTTGTACGCCGAACGCTTGGAGCAACCCCTCAAGGCTTTGGAGCAATACCGTCAAGCCTTAATTGTCGCTTCTCAATTAAACGAAACCCTTGAATCTCGCATTCGCAGAAAAATACAAAAAATACAAGATTCGCTGGAACGGATGGAACAAAATGAATGAAAACCACAATGGCGTCCTCTTGGAGTGTCATCAACTTTGTAAATCTTATCAAAGCGGTGACAAACGGCTTGATGTCTTACTCGATTTAGAAATGCAAGTGATGGCTAGAGAGTTTTTGGCGATTACAGGGGAATCTGGCTCGGGAAAGTCGACTCTGCTTCACCTGGTGGGTGGACTTGATATTCCCACTAGGGGAGTGATTTCTTTTCGTGGGCAGGACATCGCCTCTTTAACCGAAAAGCAAAGGGATAGGTTACGAAATCGGGATTTTGGCTTTGTGTTTCAATTTCATCATCTTTTACCAGAATTCACGGCATTGGAAAACGTGGCTTTGCCAGGAATGATTCAGAGGCTTGCGGAGTATGAATTATGGGACCGGGCAAGGCAATTATTGCGGGATCTTCGTATTGAAGAACGCCAGGATCACAAACCAACTCAGCTTTCGGGTGGGGAACAGCAACGGGTAGCGGTTGCCCGGGCGATGATTAATAATCCTTCGTTACTGCTTATGGATGAACCCACAGGAAATTTAGATCCCTCCACCAGTGACGATCTCATCCAATTAATTCGTCAACAACAACGAGAAAAAAATCTCACGATTGTTATGGTGACGCACAATCGTGAGATTTCCTCGACAGCAGACCGGCAATTTGAGTTGATTCATGGCCGGTTGCAAGAACATAATTAATACAGACTAGGTTCAAAACTTATAAGGAGTAAGAAAGACTCTTTGTTACAGAGCAATGAATCCAACTCGAGCGGTGCCAGGACAATGTTACGATACTGTATATCAGCATATAATTCATTAATGTTAGTTACAATCCAACTCGAGCGGGGTTAGGATAATGTTGCGATAAGCAACCGGACCGTGATCGCCTTGAAGCATAAGGGGACCCTTGGGGGCTTCGGGTTGATTGAGCGAAGCGCGGGTGTTGCCGGTTAGCTCGACGTTTTCATGGATGACTACGCCATTGTGCTTGATTTCGATGAAACGGGCGTTTTCGATTTTCTCCCCTTCATCATTGAATCGCGGGGCACGAAAGATGGCTTCGAATTCCTGCCATTCACCCGGTGCCTTGCTGGCATTGGTGCGAGGGGGATGACCTTCGAAGGTTTCTCCATCTTTGTAACGGGCATAGATCGCACCGCAATCGCTGAACTGAAGGTCTTCATCTTTCTTGCCATAACTATCCAGCACCTGAATCTCATACAAGCCTTGGAAATAAACGCCGGAATTGGAATTATGGGGCACCACGAATTCAATGTGTAGTTTGCAGTCGCCATGTTGATATTGGCTGATGATGTTGGTGGTTCTTCCTTCTTCACCGTTCACCATGATCCCTTCGCCAGGGATGATTTCGAACTTTGCCTTATCCTCATCGCTGATTGTAACCGCTTTAGCCACGGTCCACGCGTTATTATCGGGATGCAGGGCTTTCCACTCCTCTAGATTTTTTCCGTTGAACAACTTTACGGGTTTCGGTTCATCTTTTTCCCCTTCCGCAGCCATTAATTCTGTGCCCGCCGTGGCACATATCATGATTCCAGTTAAAGCGTAAAACAACCAATGGGACTTTCTCATGGTGAGACTCCTTCTCTCTAATTTAAGATAGATACCAGATATTTTATCTTACTGGAAAGAAGGGGCCCAAGGCAAGGATGCTGCTCAATTCGATCGGCGTTGGCGTACGAAACGGAACACGAAGAAGGCGTTAATCGCAATGAGCAACAAGCCTGCAATGAGAATATTGCGATAGAGCGGGGGAAATCCCGAGCCCCCCGAAGTGCCAAGGACGGTGGTTTGAGTTGCGGCTTGGGTTTGCTGGGTGTTGGCTTGTGATAAGGCGGGAATGGCGAGCACTTTGGCAAGTTCTTCATCGCTAACCCGATTACCTTTTAAAGCCTCATCCCAATTCACGGCCATGAGCAAATCAACGCCGGGATTTAAATTTTTGACCTGACAAGTGCAGGGACCAGTCACAAATTCACACGCACTACGGATCGTATCTTCGTTGATGCCCTTGCCTATCAGTGCATAAAGGGCACGGCCACGGCCGTATATGGGGAAGGCCATAGGCTCGTCGACATAATCAACCAGATCCACTTCGGTTTTGATAAGTGAATGGGCAAAGAAGGCTTCTTCCTCTTTAGAATGAGGGAGTCGCAATATTGTAAAATCAATTTTGACCGGGATGTCATTTTCCAGTTCGATTACCTTCCCATCCGGGGTATATTCCTCTTCATTTTGTTGGGGAAGCCGCAGGCTTTCTTCTAATATCTTTAACTCGTTTTGCAGGGTTTCATAGGCTTGTTCGTCTTTTTCAGGGTCGCCGCTCTCCATGAAGACCCACACGGCGGTTTTTCCTTGGAGTAGCAATTTAGCCACCTCTCTGCGCAAGGGGGAATCCAGCAGTTGCTGGATATTTTCCATGCTCAATTCCCCTTTCCAAAAGCCGCCTTCATATCGAGGGGCGCCCGGATGGTGCAACATCATTAGAGGCAGATTGGCATCCCCGATTTCAAAATCTTCGCGCGAGGGTGAATCATCCTCGGTTACGTTGAATTCATGAAAGTGGAGGTTCGCGTTAAACTCAGGATCGGTTTTCCAGTCACGGATCCATTCCATTGCTTCGTTTTGAGAATCGTTAAATTCTCCTTCGTGGAGCACGATAAGATCGAGTTGATCTGCACGCCATAATTCCAAGGCGTAGCGAAATACGGGAATGTTGCAGGGCCACGTTGAAGCCGTGACAAATATGAGAAATGTGAGTAAAAAGAAAGAACGAAGAAATTTCATAATAAACCTTCTTTTTAGAATCTACTTTCAAGTTTTCATTAGTATACGTGAAAAATCAAACTTTTTGTATGTGATTTCGTCGAGAAAAAGAAATCCTTTTACATGAATTTTAGGCTCAATTAGTTAAACTTGCGTGAGAGACCCATATTCTTTTTAGCAATTTGAATTATAATTAAGTTGTTCGCTAGTGTGCTGGAATTCTTTTGCGGATTAAGGGGAGTAAGAAAAAAGGATTTTTTCTCCCTTCGGTCGAGAGAGTGAAACTGGTACTGGGGAAAGAGATGAACATGCATTTATTGTTTTTCTTACCTATTTTGTCACAAAACGAGACTTTGCCCAATATTTGGAAAAACGCCGGAGCCGATCCTGCGACATTAATGACTATTCTTGTTGTACTCATGTCAATTGTCTCGGCTGTGGTTTTTGGGGTTTATCGTTATCACCGATGGAAAAACTACAAAGAATTTGAAACGGAAATGAAATCGCTTAACCTAAATCCCGAGCAAGAGGGGACTTTCTCTTGGATGGTAAAGCGATATTCCATGGAGGAACCGGTTAATATTATTTTCTCTCCCCGTTTGTTCGACGAAATGGCTGCGCGTGAAATCCAGAATATTTTGGCGAGCAGTGCGTCTTCAAAAACCAAATCTGACTTCATCAATCTTATCTATGAAATTCGCGTCCGTACCTATCATCCCGATTGGACCTCAGCTGAGGAACCGTCCACTAGCCTTGAGTCGGAAAATGCCTAAAACGAGAAAAGCCCATTTGTATTTCTTTTAGTTCTCATCCGATTTTCATACTTTTTTGGCCAATATTAGCAACGCTTTCATTGGCCATTGCTGAATCCTTGGTTTTCCTTTTTTTCGAGTGCACACATACCGTGAAACAATTCCGATGGAAGTCTGTCCCACTTCAGGCAAAAATGGAAGATCTCCCCGTTTGTATTAGAATGACCAAAGCGGAGGAATAAGTCTTGACAGAAACGATCTCTGTGAATTGGATTGTGTTTGGGCGGCTCATTTGATTTGGATCACAGTTTTTAAAATGTAGATGAGTTACTCAATCCTTTTACTTTGACTTTGGACATTTTCTTGACTTCTTACTCGAAGCTTGGTAGATTGAATCCTTCCCGTTACGCAACTGGATATTTCATTTTTAGGTGTATCCATTAATGAAAACTAAGTTATTCACATATCAAAATCCTCGTCTTGAACTCACCATCCGTGCCATCGGCGTTTTTCTCCTCTATTCTTTGATTATCTTTGCTTCCTCCTTGTTTACATTTGAACCCACCAGTACACCTTTATTCTGGCCGGCGAATGCAATTGTCTTATGCATTATGCTTTATAGCACAACTCAACGCGCTATGATTTACTTAACGGCAGCATTTTTTGGTTATTATGCTTATCTCATTTTCTATGATCATTTTGGAGTTATTCCTTCCTTTTTACTTTCAAGCGCCAATATGGTTGAAATCCTTTCCGGTTATTTACTTCTTGGTTATTTTGCTTCTCAACCCTATCATTTTAATCGATTAAAAAAAGCGATTGAATTGATCATTTATGGGATATTTCTTCCCTCTGTTGTCGGTGCCACTGCAGGTACCTTCTTTATGTACAAGATCTGGGAAGCTCCCACGCTCATTAATTGGTTGATTTGGTTCGGTACGGGGGGGATCGGCTATTTCGTGGTGCTTCCATTGATCATTTCTTGGATTAATCCTCAGAATAAACAATATACTTGTAAAGACTTTATTGAAATAACCTTGATTATTCTTTTTTGTTTTCTTACTTCTTTTATCATCTTTGGGGCTGATAAAGACACTCCCATTATGTACCCTTACCTCCTCTTTCCTACCTTGCTTTTGACATGCTTTCGCTATGACCTTCGAGTTACATCCATCGCTTTTCAAGTTTTCATCCTCGTTTCTTCCACCATGAGCGCCTATGGTCATGGGCCTTTCGCCATGGGAGAATACTACCGTGAAATTGTTTTGCTTCGCTTCCATTTATTTTGTGCAATCACCATGATCACAGTCCTATTGGTCTCTGCGCTTCGAAATGAACGTGAGTACTTGATCACTGAGTTGCAAGAGGCGCTTGGCAAGATTAAAACTTTAAAAGGATTTATCCCCATATGTTCGTATTGTAAGAATATTAGAGATGATTCTGGGTATTGGAATCAACTCGAAGCCTATATTCATGAACATTCCGATGCCGAACTCTCCCATGGCATATGCCCTACATGCGCTGAGAAATATTATGGAAAGTATTTTAAATCTTCCTCAAAAAGTGATAAATCCAATAGCACAAATAGCGGTGCCGAGTAATTTTTTACATACTATTTATTTAAGCATTTTCTTGACTTCTTACTCGAAGCTTGGTAGATTGAAATAAAAGGCGGTTTCCCACCGCCTTTTTTTACGCACCTGGAATAAAAGTAAAATGATTCTCAACACCTTCAACATCATTCTATGGTCAGCCACTCTCGTCCTACTTATGCTCTGGACATGGCGGGTCTTGGAATTCAACCGTGCCCGTCAGCGTGAAATCAATCAGCTGCTGGACCATGACCCCGCAGAGTTCCCTGAACGCCCGACGATTCACTCGGTTCCTGACTTACCCGCGCCGGTTCAACGTTATCTGCGCTATGCTTTACCCCTCACCTTACCTCACGTATTTTACGTCTCCCTCAAGCAGGAAGGGTTTATTCGGTTTAAAACAAACCAAAAATGGACATCCCTGGTGGCCGAACAATATTACTCCCTAATCGATCCCGCTTTCGTCTGGATTGGACGTATTCCCTATTGGAAACTATTTTGGATCAGTGCCCGCGATATGTATTTCCGAGGCGAAGGAGGCATGTATATCTCTTTCCTCTCCACCATCCCTCTAGCCAACCTGCACGGCTACGAAATGGACATCTCCTCCCTCTGCCGCTTTCTCTGCGAGACGCCTATGTTTCCTACGTTTTTGATTCCCTCCTCTTTCATCACCTGGGAGGATGTCGACGACCACCATGCCACTGTGCATTTACATCATCACAACATGAAAGTATCCGCCTTGTGCACATTCAACGATCGCGGCGAAATGACTCAGATGGAAACCCATGATCGCTATCGTGAAGAAAAAGGCCGTTTTAAAAAGACCAAGTGGGTGTGCCATTACTCTAATTATCACGAAGTCGAGGGCTTCAAACTCCCCCGTAAAGCCTCCGCCGAGTGGCATCTTCCCGAAGGACCTTTTGAATACATCCAAATCGCGGCTTCACAAATCCAATTCCATTCACCTGATGCTCTTAGCGACTAAAACGAAAAGGTAGATAATCATGCTTCGATCGCTCCCATTTTTCATACTTATCCTGACCTTCCCGCTTCTCACCTTTGCCCACCCCACCGCCGACCAAATCCGGAAAGAAGTCCTCAAGCCTCCCCGAGGCGAAGAGGGACGCCCTCTTCCTCTCGCTGCTCATTGGAATGTACGTAACTGGGATCCCTTCTACCAAACGCAGCTCATCCAGCAGGGGCATCATATTCTTCCTTGGATCGCTCATCCTAGCATTGAGGAAAATCTCAACTCGCTCGCTCTCGAAGAACTCTACCGCCCCATTCTCACCCAATGGCGCGAGTGGAACCTGCCTTTCACCATTCGCGACGGCAATTGGCTTAACGTTTTGCAAAAAGAACCGTACCGTAGTTTGCCTCACGAACTCAATCCCCTTACCATCCAACCCGACGGCGAGATCGACCGCCGACCCAGTCCCTTTGGCCCCGTGGAAGTGTGGCACAAAGCAGCCCGAAAATGGACCGATAACCCCATGATGAAAGAGTTACAAAAGCTTTATCCTCATCCTCCCTTCGTCATGTTTTTGGCCAATAACGAAACCCGCAAACTACGCTGGCATGAACTCGATCATTCCAAACGCTTTCTCGATCAACATGACTCCAGCCTCTCGAACGAAGAAAAACGCCGCCTCGTGGCTGAGCACTGGATTGAACGCTACAACGTTTTCCATCAAGGCATGCTTGACGGCCTGCGTTCCCGCGCCTGGAGAGAAAAATCCAGGTTTGTCGGATACAATGCCTTCGGCCCCCACTTCTATGGCCGCTGGCCGGGCTGGAAGGAATACGCCCTTTGCACCCCGGATCGAATCACTCCTCAGCCGCTCTATTGGGACGGTGGCAGCCCCTCCTTTTATGACAATAATTGGGAACCGGAAAAAACCGACTACCGCCTTTGGAGTCCTCAAGTAGAAAGTATGAATTGGGTGTTTATGATCGAAGAAGCCTTACAGCTCAATCCCGATTTTTGGTTCGAAATGTCCGTGTGGGATGGCGACCGTGAGGATTGGAGCGCCTCCGACTCGGACAGGAAACCTTCCAACTCCAAACCGCTGCAATACCTTGAGCGCGGCCAAAAATGGTCCCCCGAACGCTACAAAGGCCGCATCCAATATGGTATGTGGCTCACCCGTCCGCGTTCAGTGCGTGAATTTCGTGGACACATTCAACCCCGTATCGGCCATGTCTACGAAGATTTCTGGCTCGCTCTATTAGAAGCCGTGGATCATGTTTGGGATAATGAAACTCTCACCCGTTTTTGGCGCTTTGGTGAGCTTGTTGTCAACCCTAAGCATGAACATCCCTGGCAAGCCAAGGTCTTATCAAAATACAAAGATAAACCTCGTTGGTTTCAACTCGACACGAACTTTGATGCTCCTCGCCCTTGGGGGAATTCCACTGAAATTCCCGTCTATTCTTTAGCCCTCCGCCTCGGTGAAAAACCCAACCGCGAATGGCTCCTTTACGCTCATTCCCCATTACAAAATCGCGACCATGTATTTTTTACCATCCCGGACTACCGCGAACTCGTACTTTCCGTCGCGATCGAAGGGACATTTTATCACCTCCAAGAAAATAAAAACCTCATCAAACGTATCCATCTCCCCATCCCCTCATCCTGACTGTCTCATAGAAACTCCATCCTGATTCAGACAAAAAAAAGGAACCTCCACTTCAACTCCAACCCACCCATAAAAAATATATTTGACCTAACCTCTCATTTTTGAGATGATAAAAATTGCAATCGAAGAGGGAGACATAGAATGAATGCTTAAGTTGTTTATCACTTATATCCACAAGCGAGGTTGAATATGTTCAAAAAGTTCCATTTAATTTATTTCGTGGGAATCTTATGTGTATTTACTTTATCCCCTGCCGCCCAGGAAGAAATCGGTAAATGGAAACGCCATGAAGTTGTAATCCCTCATACTTCATGGGAAGGTGATCCATATGAGGTTGAGCTAAAAGGTATTTACCAAAGCCCAAGCGGACGCGTCTTAGAGCAATGGGGTTTCTATGCCGGCGAGGATCAATGGAAAATTTTTTTCATGCCTGATGAAACCGGCTCTTGGACATTCACAACCACTTCTTCCGAAGAGGCCTTGGACGACCACCAAGGTGAATTTCAATGTGTTTCTTCAGATCTCCCGGGCAAGTTAACCAACGACGGCCCTCATTGGCTCCTACAGGATCAAGGCGGCGTGTTCCCCGTCTTATGGAACCCTCCTGTCGAAGATGGAGTCCGATGGGGCTTTCGCGCACGACAACTTTCACACCCCACCATCCAGCAGGCGCTCGATTTCGCCGCCAACACCGTAGGCGCCAGCGTTCTGGGCTTCGATGCGCTTTTAGTTGTCCCCACCGGATGGGCGGGCGATTGGGATCAATCCGCGGTACCATACGTCATCGGCAAAGAAGGAGAGGAAATGAATTTCACCTTCTGGGACCGCCTTAACGAAAAACTGGATGCCATGCGCGATCAGGGCATGGGGCATTACATCATGTTTTATAGCGACGATGAATTAACTCCAGACCATTTCGGCTTAACTCCTCAATCCGAACGAGAAATTCTCTACTTCCGATACGCCCTGGCACGATTAGCCTGTTATCCCATTGTGTTATGGGATAGTGGCATTGATATTGGCGAGTATCGTTCTAATGACTGGGTCGATTGGTTTGTCGAATGGATTAAGGACAATGACCCCTGGCAGCATCCTGTCGGAAGCCGCACCGGCGGCGGCAGCGGCGGTAAAATTCCCAATGGCGCCACCTACTACAGCACCGGCGGGGCCTTTATCCCCTCCAGACTCGATTTAATCCGTAATTACTGGGGACTCGCCACCAGGCGCGATTTACCCGTCGCTCATACCGATCACTGGCGCCCCTATATCTCACGCGGCGACTGGACCCACGAAAAAATCCGCATTGTCCATTGGCGTTGTGCTCTCTCTGGAGCCCAGGCACTCTACCCCGATTACAACCAAGGCAACACTGTCTGGGAAGGTGTACTTCAAGGCGGCCCCTGGATTGGATACGCTACAAAATTTATGCACGAAAAAGTACGTTCAGATTTACGTGAATTGCTTCCGGATGATGATGTCATCCTCGCGGGAGAGGAGGCCATCGCCGCCGGAAATCCCGGCAAAGAATATGTCGTCTATGCCGAGAAAGGAGGATCAATGCAACTGGATGTTTCAGCGGCTGAAACGAGACTTCACGCCCGTTGGTACAATCCCCGCACTGGTAAATACACCGAGGAAGAACAACCCCTGGAAGAAAAAGATCAACATACTTTTTCTTCGCCTACCCAAGGCCAAGGGGAAGATTGGGTTCTGCATATTTATCAAATTTCTTCTGAGGTTGAGGATCTGTCCCGCTAAGAAGGTTTAAAAACACGGGTGCCTTTTGGTGCTCAGAAAACTTAGAGGAGATGAAAAAATGAGTAATTACGATATCCTCCATGTCATCACTCATTCAAGATCCATTTTGAAGAAGTCGGTCACCCTCGCTTTTTTCATGCTTCCCATCGGGCTTTTGATCTCACCGACATGGGCGCAGGGGATTTTTGACTCAACCAATGATTGGCCTCAAATTGGCGACTTTTTCGTCCCAGGTGAAGTTCAAGTGACGGGCGAAGGAGAAGAGGCGGTCTATACCCTCACGGGGAATGGCAATGGCTTGGGAGAAACCAACGATAGTGATGAAGGCTTCTTCCTTTATACCGAGAAAGAGGACAGTTGGAGCCTCCAAGGCCGCCTCACTTGGGATAACCCCGGGCTACCCGAATCGGGCAGTGTCGGCTTGACAATTCGTGAAGATGGAGAAAACCCCAGCGCAAGACATTACACCGCCGTTATGCGTGTGGTGGATGGTGAAGAGCGCAGCGATGTTCGCTATCGTAATATTTTAGCCCTCAGCGGCTTGCCTACGAATGAATTACGCACCCTGGACGATGAACCCTTGGTAGATCCCGGGGAGGGTTTATGGTTCCGCCTCAGCCACATACATCCACTTTTCCTCTTTCTGACCGAGTACTCGCTGGATGGGGAGGTATGGATTTTAGCCGATACCCAAGTTTTTCCTTGGGCAACAGGCTCTCTCGCCTATGGCTTGTTTATCGCCAGCGATTCCGACGATGAAGAAGTCGTACAAGCCCAAGTCGATAACGTGTCTTTAATCCCTTCTCCACCAGTCGCTGATCGCTCTTTCTCAAAACCTGTGTTTAGCCCCAACGATACCATCAACGTAACACTGGACGTCTATACCTCCACCCAGACCCCTGAACTTGTGATAGAAGAAACCATCCCCCAAGGATGGACCGCCGCCAATATAAGTCACGGTGGCCAATCCACAGATGGCACAATTACTTGGTCATTAACCGACGTCTCGGCCGGGCGAACCACCCTCACTTACCAGGCGGTCGTTCCTGATGATCCCGCCAGCAGCGCCGAATGGGAAGGCACGATTGTGGATGGCCTTGAAATTCTAGGCAAATCCGGCCTCATGCTTTCTGGTGGTGATGTTTCCCGTATCTCAGACGGAATCTTAATGTTCTATGATTTTTCCGAAGGCGAGGGGGATACAGTTTTCGATCAATCAGGTGTAGGGGATCCAGTAGATTTAACCATTGAAGATCCCGAGAAGGTGGTTTGGAGTCCGGGCTCATTACGCGTGGCTGCCAGTACCAAAATCCGCTCGTTTGAACCGGTACCCAAACTATTCGACACATTTACTGATTTTGATCACGATGGTTCAATCACCATCGAAGCCTGGGTCGCCCCCGGAAACACCGAGCAAACGGGTCCCGCCCGCATGGTGACCTACTCCGATAATCCTTCGTACCGTAACTTTACCCTTGGTCAGCAGGCAGACTTTTACCAAATGCGCTTACGTACCGGGCTGGAGGTCACCGACGCAAACCGGAACGGCACTCAGCCTTTTTTCTCTTCCCCTGAGGGTACGGCAACCACAACCTTAACCCACGTGGTTTTTGTTCGCGATGCCGATTGGTCTACTTTTCTTTTCATTAACGGAGAAGATGTTTCCGAAGAGGGATCTTTTTATGACTTTTATTTCGACAATTGGGATCCATCCTATGAATTTGGCTTAGCTAATGAAATCAACGAGGAGAGACCTTGGTTGGGCGAATATTACCTGGTTGCCATATACGATCGCGGCCTCACCGCCGACGAAGTCGCCCAAAACTTTGCCGCTGGAGTTGAAATCCCCGACGTTCATATCTCCACCTGGCCTATTTATTAAAATTAAGTCTCACAAAACAAATGAGGGGTCATTGCGACCCCTCATTCCTATTCTCCAACATACTGCGTTCCGCTATCGCGATCGTGTCATAAACTCCACCGGCGCCTTCGTATCGATCGGCCCGATTACCCGCGGCGAACCGCTTTCCGTGAAGAGGAACACGCGGAAACTATATTCCTCACCCGATTGCGGACCATCCGCAAACGCATCGGCGATTTGTGGTACCTCCGCAGCCCAGCGTAGATGCTTCTCTTTCGGCCTACGGGGCAGACCTAGGAACTCGAACGAATCATTGGAACCCGTACGCACCCACACATGATACGTCTTTACATCCTCCGAATCAAAGTTCCAGCGTACCACCAGTTCTTCCTCTCCTTCTTCATCCAAATCAATATTCCCGCTCAAGTCTGCATACGAACCCATATCATCCGCCACAATCACGTTCTCTTTGGGGATCAGGGGTTGGAAATTCACCGGCGCCGTATGCGTAATATTGCGCATAATACGGTTCGGTCCCGATTCACGCAGTCCGAAAATGAAGAAGCGGTAATGATGTCCAAACTCAGGCCCACCGCTAAACATGCGGTTTAAGCCTTCCGCTCCTCGTTTCCACACAAATTGATTCGTCTTCGCACCCGTGGACGCCAGGAATTCACGCTCCTCATCTATTTGTACCCAAATGTGATAGGACGCTACCTCATCCGAGATTTTTTCCCAATGAATTACCAGTTCTTCTTCTCCGGGTCGGTCATAATCTGTCTTCCCGCTCAACGGTTCATTGGAATCCACATCATCCGTTACATAAACCGGACGTTCAGGAAGAAACGTCGGGAAGGGGGTGATGATAATCCTGCGCGTCGGTGTCGGCGTCGGTTCGAGCCGCGGTGTGGGAGTCGATGTGAACGTCGGTGTTGGCTCCAACTGCGGCGTCGATGTTGGTGTCGAAGTGGGGCTCGGCTCTTCCGTAGGGGATGGTGTGGGGCGTATATCACCCGGTCTTTCAGGGAAGAGATCAACTCCATCCAAACCATAGGTTTCATCCGGATCTCCCGTCAACTGATGATTATCCAGGTATAACCCATTCACCATCGTCGAAGCAATGTGGTACAACAGATCACCCTCTCTATAATCGATGGGATCCCGGAGATCATCCAACTCGGTCGAGAAGAACAAGGTATCGTGTGGATCGACCAAAATGCGTTCCGAGAGACATTGCGACACCGCATCCAATCCGCGATTCTCACGGCCAGGCCATCCACTCAGTATCCCCGGCGCACTCGAGGGGATCTGATCCGCTCCCGAACGCAGCACACTCGCCGAGGCACCCGAAGGTGTGAATCGCATGAGGATCAAATCATCCGCGCTCACTCGGGTTCCCGCCGGCAACAAACTATTTGACCCCGCTACGAATTCTTCATTAAACTCTTCCAGCGAGAAGATCAACCGGAACTCACGTTTCTCCGTGATGCAGCTGAGCGCATTGAGCAGTTGCACACTCGATACCACTGTCATCTCCAGCGCATCAAACACTCGAATAAAGGCTTCCGCTTCCAGGGCATCAATCCCTACGAAATTCACTTCATTTCCATCTTCTTCCACCAAATCCAACGGATCGATCAACACCTGGTTCAAGATCACACCACCGTTCGTCAGCAGCACATCCCCATCGGTTAATGTTTTCCCTGCGAGTATATGTTTCGAATGGGTAACTTTCATTTTCTCTTCGATGGTGAAAATGATTCTATGTTTAGGACGTCGATCATCTTGGTTCAACGCTTCTTGATCCAGCGTCAAAATATCGAATCCGTCCAATCCATAGTTACGTACATCTAAATCAGGATCATTGAAATACCTGAGCAATTCCGGATTCCTGCCTCCAGGAAGTACACTCGCGGGTCCCCCCGAAGGATCAGCAAGCAAAATATCCCCATGAGTCCCACCGGTCGGCAGACTTAAGTCTTCTTCAATCGTGAAATACACGAAGCAATCCTCCACCTGCGGAATTGTCGGTGTGAATGTCGGGGAAGGAGTCAGTGTATCCGTAGGTGTGGGCGTGATAATCGGGGTATTCGTCGGAGTCGGTGTTGGTGTAATAGGGATACGCTCCTTCGTCACATCTAGCGCATCCAATCCCCAATGCCCTGCTGGATTATCAAATCCTGTCAGTGGGATATTTTTTCGATAGACTTGATTGATGCCTGCCGCTAAATTCTGGAACAAGACATCCCCATGTTGAAACTCAACCGGTGGTGTATCATCAATATCATCTGACTCCGTGGAATAATAAAGCTGGTCCACTGGCTCAATCCATTTCCATTCCTCCAGACACAAGGCGATCGCATCCAATCCCCGGTTTCGTTCTACCGTAAATCCTTCCAAGATACTCGGTGCGGAACTTGGAATCTGATTCGCTCCCGAACGTACCACCTGGCCGGTTATATTCCCGGTCAACTCCAGGGTCAGCAGGATCAAGTCATCCGCGCTCACACGGGTTCCCGCCGGCAACACACTTCCCGTACCGGTTATATACTCTTCGTTGTTTTCCTCAAACGAAAACAGGAGGTTGATCTCGTTGGGTAAATCAATATCGGAGAATTCCATCAAGGATTTCACCACCGTCATTTCCAACTGATCGAAGAGCTCAACTCCACCTTGAATCTCAAGCGCATCGATTCCGAGATACTCAACCGGCTCTTCATCTTCCCTCATCAGATCCATCACCTGCATGATGGCCTGATTGAGAATAACTCCACCGTTTGTAAGATAGATTTCTCCATCCCCGGTGCTCGAGCCAAAGAGCGGATGGTTCGGATTCGTGATTTTTACTTCCTCTTCGGTCGTGAAGTAAATCTTGTGCCAGAGTCTCATCTCCATCAATAAATCAGGATCTCGTAAATCATGTTCAAACACTTCCTTATTTAACCCGATAATATCGAATCCATCCAACCCTCGATTTTCAACTTCATCCGGGGTGATGGGTAATTCTCGGAACAATCGTAACAAGTCATAATTGCTTCCACCCGGCAGCGTATACGTAGGACCACCCGGGTTTTCCACCAGAATATCACCATGATCCCCTGCATTATTCGGTAGGAAATTCGGCTCCTCAATACTGAAATACACAAAACACTCTTCCACCGGTGGCTTGGTTGGCTCAGGAGTGTCACTCGGTGTCGGGGTTAGCGTGGGGGTTGGACTTGGACGTGGGGTATCCGTCGGTTCAGGAGTATTTGTCGGGGTGGGTGTTTCGATCGGTTCGACTTTCTTGGGATACAAATCCACCCCATCCAGTCCATAGAGATTATCGGGATATCCCGTTAGTTGGCCATTGGTTAAATGCACATAATTCGTCGGACTGCTAAACTGATGTACCAACAAATCGCCTTCTCTGAACTCAATCGGATCGAGATCATCATCCAACTCCGTCGAAAAATGGAGCCGTCCCAACTCATCATAAATCTCATTTTCATCCAAACACGTAGCGGCCGCGTCCAACCCGCGATTCTCTTCTGCATCAAATTGATCAAATAAGGTCGGCGCTGTACTGGGGATTTGATCGACTCCCGACCGGACCACGCGGGCGGCGGGACCATTGGGCGTTATTCTGTATTGAATCAAGTCATCAGCGCTAACCCGCGTTCCCACGGGAAGCAGGCTTCCACTTGTCGCTGTATATTCTTCATTCACTTCTTCAAAAGAGATATAGATCGTCAGCGACTCGGTCACCATATACTCGATCAACTCATCTAGACTCCCAATGACTACATTTCTTAATCCGTCAAAAGAAGGCAGCAGAGTTTCCACTTCAACTGCATCAATCCCCAATTCTCTCACCGGTTCTTCATTCTCGTCAATTAACGCCAAAGGTGGAATCAACGCTTGATTAAGAATCATCCCGCCATTGGTTAACAGCAAGTCACCGTCTGTGATCGTGCTTCCCGCAGCTGGATGAGCCGTATTGCTTATACGGATACCATGTTCAAGCGTAAAAATAACTTTATGGAATCGATCTGCACCAACTGCGATTTCACCCAATTCCAAAATATCAAATCCGTCTAACCCCAATTCAAACATGACGTCATCATTGGGATCATCGAGAAATGCTCGCATCAAATCGCCCAGTTTTCCACCTGGAAGCACAAAGGCCGTTCCTCCTGGATTATGCACCAAGATATCACTGTGCGTACCGCCCCCCGGCAATGTCTCATACTCTTCGATGCTGAAAAACACAGGACAATCTTCGACCGGCTCTTGGGGTGTCGGCGTCGGGCTTTTTCTACCCGGTGTGGGCGTGGTTGTCGGCGTAGGCGTATCATCCGGTGGTGGAGGAAGTGTGGGTGTTGGTTCCTCGATGATGATAGGTGTAGGTGTATCGGTTGCCGTAGGTTCTTCTATTGGAGTCGGAGTATCTTCATCGGGAAGTCTAGGTGTCGGGGTGTTCGTGGCAGTCGGTTCTTCCGGAGTTGGCGTCTTTCTCTCATCCTTTACAGATTCCGACATCGCAAAGCGAATTTTTAAATCCGGCGAGCCAAACGTCAAAAATCCTTCATCATCCGTTTCCACAAAAATACGCGCCCATTCTAACCCCGCATTGTCATCATTCTGATCGGCATCATGCAATATATCAATATAAGGCCGTCCGTTGTCTTTGCCACATCCAAAGACACGTACCGCATGGCCTCCCCCTTCGGGATAACTAAAACATAATTCCACATCTTCACCCATCCGAATTTGCTCACATATCCATTCCCAGGTGACTTTCTCCCCTTGATCTTCCAAGGGAATACCTAAATGTTCATAATCTCCTGGCGGCAAAGCTTGATCTGGAGGATCCCCCCAGCCTCGCCCTTGATAGCGATTGATCAACTCATCCCCCAATCCGTACTCCGCTAAAAAAATAAATTTCCCTTGAATCATGGGGGTAAACCAAGTCCCCGAACCGGATCTTCTCCCTGACGATTCTCGCCCGGCCAATTCATCCAGCAGCCCCACCAGCGAATCATCATCCGGGTCGCTACCAACCCCCGGCTTATGATCGACCGGGATATCCAATCCAAAACGTTCTTCTAAATATTGCAAACTGTTCGCGATCGACATGGGAAAGCATTGGTTTTTCGCCGCTTCTACATTGATTCGGTTCCAGTCCTCCAATCCCTCTGAATCAATTCGCTCACCATCGAGGGTTCCTCGAAAACCTAACGGCGGAGGCGTGAAAATCGCATTCTCCACCGCTTCTCCCACGCCTTCTGCACTCCAAACCGTTTGCCCCAATATGAAAGAGGTCATTTCACCTTCCATAGGCTCTTCAAGGGCTTCAGGTGTATACGTCACATACGCATTGAAAAGTTCGAAAGGCCGCGAAAGCTCTCTGATGGTATCCTCATTGAGATTCGGTGAGGAAAAATCAATATGCCCGAGGTTGAAATACGTCACGATGGGAATGATATCGGTGGCTTTTACAGGAAAGTTGGCCACAAGCCAACCCGCTTCCCCTATTACATTAATATACCCATGCGTCACCCCGGTCATTTCCGCAAGTTGATTCGCATTCACTTCCATTCGCCCCCAACTTGAATAGTGCCACTCATCATTTAGGAAATCAAAACTCACTTGCTGAAATTGAACTCCATAACCTTCCTCAATTCCTGGATCATCGCTTTGGCTGGATGCCATATCCGCCACAAATAATAAAGCACACAACACCAACACAGACACGGCTACGGTTTGAATGATAGAACCTTCTGGTCTCATCTCTTCTACTCCCTCACTTTGTTAAATTTTGTGAATCCTCGATGCAGAAATTTTGAATGGTACATTACAATGGGTGTAAAAAACTTTCAAAAATGAATCGTTCTTTTTTATTGTGTGATGTGCATGGATGGATGTCTTTACAAAAGTAAGTAAAGGTTGAAATGATTTTTTTGTCAACCCAAAATTTCAAAAGATACTCGCGATTTTGCAACCCATTCTCTATATATAGAGACACGATGTGCGCACACGGGTTTCTGAGTCTCGGGATAATTTTGGTCGGATTGTCTTGAGATTCTTAAAAGGGCGTTGTACAAACACCAACTTCGGTTGGTACTTCTAGCGGCAGTTCGCTCCCATTTCGGTGCGTCATGGAAGCGAACGAAAGGTTGCTTTCGCGAAGTCTTGCCTCGGTTTCCTTCCTGGAAACCGTCCCGGTGTGAAGAGGCCGGGTACGCTCTCTCGCTTTGAGCCTCTCCTTGATGGTGATGAGGATACGCTCAAAGTGACGTAAATCGCCCGCCAAATGTGTTGGGCGCCCAACAAAAGGTTCTTTACTATGAAGAAAGGATAACCAAATCGAATAAATCACTTCCCAAGCACATAAGACATCCCCAGCGGGTACAACCAACGCACTCATTGCCTGGGGCTCATAAACCCACCTACTTACCATTGCCTTATCTCAACCATCGTTGCTCATCCAAACGATGAGGGCATACCTCTGTCTTCTATTCAGCATTCATTCGGGATAAATCACACCAATATACTTTATTCGAAAGGATGTCTTTATTCGTTTCTCCTTTTACCCCATGAGTAAAAATCATCGTTGGCGCACCTTCAAGCAGCTCCGGCCGAGTCGCGCGCTGCAAGTTCGGCAGCCAATTGGGAACCTGATTATCCGTTTCAGAGATCGCATAGGTCTCGAAGGATTGACCCCGATCTTCTGAAATCAAAACGATAACCTCGTTCGTGGGATTCCCCCAAAAAGTACTTTGATCGGCTTGCACCGTCGTCAACGCCAGATACATTCTCCCCTCTCGATCAAACGTGATACACCCGGGAGTTTGCACCGAACGATTCGGCCAACGTTTTTGCACTTCGGGCAATATATTTCGCTGTTTCCATTCTCCCTCATCATTTGGATGCGCTAACCATGTCGTAAAAGGCTGTTCATGGAGCTGCGAATAAATCATCCAAGGTGTACCCTCTGGCGAAACCGCAATCGCACCCGGCCGAAAATTCGGTACCTCTTGAGGTTCTCTGGAACCATCAATCAAATCGATCGTAGCCGGGCTGGCCGGTAACTCTACCTGTGTCCCATCGGCACGTTGCCAACGTTCACCACCATCTTCCGTCTTTAAATAACCTATAGCATAGCCTGACTCATATGGCTCGCGTTCATAAATCATAAACCCCATATGCAATGTCTCTCCATCCGGGCTAAACACCAGCGAATCCTGCCATCGTGTATACCCCGAAGGCGCATTCCCCTTCAACAACGTGGTTGGTCCTTGCCACTCTCCCCCCGCCGGCTTTTTATACATATCCATACGCCATTGTGTCTCGCTGCTCTCCCGGCAAGTCAAATACAAGGTATCCTCGTCGTCACATACCAGGGTGGGATAGGTACAACGTTCCCCAAACTGGATCACCTCTGTCCATGCAGAAGCGTCATTCACTTCTTTCGAACGCCGATACCGAAACGGGTGATGGTGCGGATAATATACTATGTGCAGATACCCTTCGCGATCCCGCGTTAAAGCGGGTCCCCCGTGATTATCATACGCCTCGCCTACCGTATACACTGGGGACCATTCATTTTTTGTATGATCGTATGTCCGAATCCGAACCCAAAACCTTTCCTCCTCGGAATCAAGCCAAGCCACATGGGTTTTATCGCCAATCCGCACAATCTTATTACTCTCCGCATACCCGGTGGCACGCCCGCATCCATTCTCAGATAATGAAGTCAATGACGCGGATTCGCTTGAATCGCCGGTTGAATGGCTAAAAATGAATGACAAAAGAATAAAGAAAAATGGAACATAAAGAAATCGGCGTCCACTCGATTTATACTGAATAGGCTGTTGATTCATGAGAATTTACCCCCAAAGTTAGAACCCCACCTTCATCGGCTTAAAAGTTTGATTACCCGATATTCTCATGATCACTCCCCTTAAGTCAACGGATCTTCTTCCACATCCTTATCTCAATGAGACAACCTTGCACTTCATGGATTTGACTTCAATGGCAGAAAATCAAAAATCCGGCTCTAGTTTTCATCTTCAATTCCTTTTGCTTTACTTACATACTTTGATATCATAGTGAGAAAAGTTGCTGTTTTCATAAACATCCATTTCATTGAATCTCAAAAAAACGTCTACGCTTTTTTTGGGAGAAGGGCAAGAATATGCGCTTTTACGTACTCTACAGCCTTATTGTGATAGCCACTCTCACCATCAGCCCCGCGGTCCTCGCAGATTCTTCCGTCCATCCCGTCGTCGAAGTCGAAGAGACAGTGTACGAGTTTGATAACGCCAACAACGGCTCCGGTCCCACATGGTGCCACGGAAACACTTGTATCGTGCGTCTGAACAATACCGTGGTCGCTAGCGGCATCGAAGTTCTTCCCGAGGTTGAACCTCTCAACAATGTCACCACCCTCCTGTTCAAACGTACCGCCAACGGCTGGAAACAAGTCTACCGGGACGACGAACGCACCCGCGAACCGAGCCCTGTAGGCCTCTTCCCTAACGGAGAGATTCTTCTCTCCGTTAATCCCACTTTGACCGAACCTGATGCCTACAACGGACCCGCCGATCCCCAAATTCTCGTTTTTAAACAAAATGATTTATCCCACGTCGCCAAAGCTCTTCATCCTCAGTGGGATGGAGAGCCCCGCTTCACTGAACATTCTTACCGCACTTTTGTCACCGATGCCGCCCGCCGCGAATGCTTTCTTCTCCAAAACATCGGCTATGCCCACGCCGAATGGGCTTTTTACAATCATGAAGATGGCGAATGGCCGGCGCAAGGTCAGCTCGAATGGCCCTACGGCCATGATTACGACGAACCCAAGCCCATCCGCCTCTGTTATCCCGCAGTCAGGCTCAAAAACCGCGCCCTCCATTTCTTAGGCGTGAGTGATATTGTCGAACCCAACCAAGCCTGGCGCGAGTACAAAAAGAAAATCACCGGCCGTGATTGGGACTATGACTTCCGCCGCCTATTCTACACTTGGACCGAAGATATCACCCAAGAACCTTTCCATGACTGGGTCGAAGTCTCCAGCCGTGAAGAAACCTGTGGATGGATTTACCCGATGGATATTCATGTCGGCGAAGGCGGCGAGGTTCTAGCCTTATGGAACGAACGCGCTCTCGACGAGCGCTTACGCGAGGAATTTTTCCCCGACGCCAAACAGCGCTACTCTCTCGAATTGGCCTTGCTCAAAAAAGGCGAGATCATTTGGCGCCAGGCCCTTGTCGAAGGCGGCGAGGGACTCGGAAATAAACGCCCTGGAGACGGCCGCTTTCACATCACCCCTGACGGCCGTCTATGGGTCATCTATTACCTCAGCGGCACAGATGCCGAAGGGGAACGCTTTGAAGAAAACCGCCTCGTCGAAATCCAATGGGATGGAACCATCTATCCCGAAATCTCATTAAACATGCAAAAACCCTTGTCTCGCTTTTTCAATAATACCGTTCGCGCGGGATGTTCTCCTTCTCCCTACATCGACCTCTTTGGCTCTCAGGGAAACACCATGCGCTACGCCCGAATTCATTTAAAAAAACCGAAAGGATGAACACACGTTTCACCCACGTAATCCTAAACGCTTCAAACAAATCAAGAATTCGATACAAGGATGTTGTTTATGTCCGAAAAATCCTATGATGTCATTCATTACAGACGCACCCGCTTTCCAACCGAGTTACCCACAGACCGCCTCTACAACCCCCATCATTGATGGCTCTTGCAGGTGGAAGATAGAATATGGCGGGTGGGCTTTACTTCCTTCGCCGCCCGTTTGTTAGGGGATATCGCCACCGTGAATTTGGTGCGCAATGATTATCCTCCTGAAATCTCTGATTCACTGAAAGAACCGTTGCGTCATGGACCGCTTATCATTAATTTGCGGGCGGAAGTTCTGTAGGGTGGGCTCAAAATGCGTTGTGTGCATTTTAGCCCACCACATAT
>CAYQOX010000007.1:0-65088 GCA_964419335.1 uncultured bacterium
TCTCGCTATAGAATCATGTCATGTTTCCTTTTCAATGTATCAAAAAGTACTCAAATCCAGGATGAACCAAAAAAATGTTAAAACGGGGTTGAATAGCAAAGCGATCAATGAATGAATTGATAAAATTGAATTTATAAAAAAGCGTACGATTCCTATTGACAATTAGCCTTCAATTCACCATCCTGATTTAATTATAAATAATAGCTTTAAATTTGCCTGAATCAAAGCCATTCTCCACACAAGAAGGCTACAGTGATCACCTAAAAAAAGGTAGCATGAAGGCTAGCCAATACAATGGGGTGAGTTACATCATATAAGTATACCACAAAGAGAGAAAGGAGAAATGATTATGGCACAACGGCCTCTGAACGTAGGTCTGGTCGGTGGAGGGGGAGGAGCCTTCATCGTTAATCCGCACCAGAGAGCGATCTTTTTTGATGGTACTCGTCGGGTAACCGCAGCTGCTTTGCATCCTGATCCGGATGTGGCGATGAAAGAAGCGGAAAATTGGGCGTATCCTCTCAAAGGATATCGCAACTATGATGAAATGCTGGAGGAAGAATCGAAAAAGCCGGAGGGGGAAAGGCTTGATTACGTCTTGATCTGTACTCCCAATCATGTGCATTTCGATCCTGCCAAAAAAGCCTTGGAGAAAGGGATTCCTGTTTTTTGTGAAAAACCGCTCACGGTGACCTTGGAAGAATCAGACGAATTAGTGCGTATCGTGAATGAGAAGAAAATTCCGTTTTGTACCGCACATACTTACTTGGGGCATTGGAGCAGCCGCTTAGCACGTTTTATTATTACCTCGGGTCTCTTAGGAGAAGTCCGCTGGGTGGATGCCTATTATATCCAAGGGTGGCTCGCCAGTCGTACCGAAGATCAGGGAATAATGCAGGCGGAATGGCGTGTAGACCCCAAACGTGCGGGCGCCAGTTGCTGCGGGGGTGATATTGGAACTCACGCGTTAATGCAATTACGCTATGTTACCGGTCTTGATGTGGTTAAACTCCGTGGCTTTTTAGAAACCTTTGTTCATGGTCGCCAGCTCGATGATCACTTTACTACTTATTGTGAACTTTCCAATGGTGGAAAAGCCATGGTTCGTGCTACTCAGATTGCGATCGGTCACAAGAATAATCTTGGCATTGAAGTGTGTTGTGAAAAGGGGACCTTGCGTTGGAGCCAGGAAGATGCCGAGGGATTGACGGTTCATCTACTGGGTCAACCTGATCGCACCTATTGGCGTGGTGAAGTACAGCCCCATGATGGCTTCTTCAAGGATATTCCTGATGATCTGATGAGCGAACCGACGGTTCCCTCGGGTCACGTAGAAGCCTTTCACGATGCCTTTGCGCGGTTGCACCGTTGCTTTGAAAAAGATGTACGCGCCTATCAGGAAGGTTCCTATACGGGCACTGATGGTTCTCAATATGCTACGGTGGAAGATGGACGTATGGGAATTGCTTTCATCGCCAAGGCTATCGAAAGTAATAATAATAATCACGCCGAAGTTGAAATCAAATAGTTTTCTTGTTTCATAGCATTTTACAGGGGCACGGGTTTTCTCGTGCCCTTTTGATTTTTGAGCATTACCATGTAGACAAACCAGAAAATTTTTTGGATAATGAATAAAATCATGAATTAATCGAGGGAATAAACCATGAATCGAAAAGTCACACGTCGTCATTTTCTCGCCAATACATCCACTGCGGTTACTGCAGGAACCTTGGTGGGAACACAATCCACATTTTCGTTGGCTCAAGAAGAGAAACTCCCCAATATTCTTTGGATCACCAGTGAAGATAACGGTCCTCAGATGGGCTGTTATGGGGATGACTACGCCGATACGCCGAACCTGGATCGTTTGGCTGCGAGAGGCGCGATTTATCGCTATGCCTGGTCAACCGCGCCAGTTTGTGCACCGGCGCGAACTTGTATCATTTCCGGCATGTATGCCAACGCTACCGGTTCGCAGCATATGCGTAGCATGGCTAGCTTACCCGCAGGGATGAAAATGTATCCGCAATATTTGCGTGAAAAAGGTTATTACTGCACCAACAACCGTAAGGAAGATTACAATTTACAAAAGCCGGGTGAGGTTTGGGATGAGTCCAGCGGTAGTGCACATTATAAAAACCGCAAACCGGGTCAACCTTTCTTTGCCATATTCAACTTTACCACTACCCATGAGAGTCAAATTCGAAAACGCCCGCATGATTTTAAGCATGATCCCGGGGAGGTTCGAGTTCCTGCTTATCATCCCGATACTCCTGAAGTCCGCAAAGATTGGGCACAATATCATGACAAAATGAGTGAAATGGATGCTCAGGTTGGTAAGATTCTCGACGACTTGGAAGAAGCGGGATTATCGGAAGATACTATTATCTTCTATTATGGAGATCATGGTCCTGGAATGCCGCGCGGCAAACGTTGGCCCTATAATTCCGGCCTGCACGTGCCAATGGTTGTGTATGTACCCGAAAAATTCATACATCTTGCTCCCAAGGGATATGAACCTGGTGCGAAGTTGGATCGCTTGGTTGGGTTTGTCGATCTGGCGCCAACCGTTTTGAGTCTTGCTGGAATCAGACCGCCCAAATATATGCAGGGGCAGGCTTTTATGGGGAAATACGAAACTCCAGAGCCTGAATTTGCTTTTGGTTTTCGTGGGCGCATGGATGAACGCTACGATATGGTTCGCTCGGTTCGGGATCAACGCTATATTTATATAAAAAATTACATGCCTCACAAAATTTATGGTCAACGCATCAACTACATGTTCCAAACTCCAACCACTCAAGTGTGGAAAAAACTTTATGATCAGGGAGAACTTGATCCGCCGAAAACTTACTTTTGGGAAACCAAACCGGCTGAAGAAATGTACGATCTGGAGAAAGATCCTGACGAAGTGAATAATTTGGCCGATTCTGAGCAGCATCAAGATATACTCAATCAATTTCGCCGTGCCCAGAGGCAAAAAGCGTTGGAAATACGCGATATAGGTTTCCTTCCCGAGCCAGAGATTCACTCTCGTTCGCAAGGTATGACTCCTTATGAAATGGCTCATGATGAATCCAAGTATCCCTTGAATAAGATTATGCGTACTGCTGATCTCGCCTCTTCGTTAAAGGAAGGTGTGAATGATAAGTTGTACCAAGCCATGCAGGATGATGATAGTGCGGTTCGCTATTGGGGCATCCTTGGATTGATAATGCGGGGTGAGGATGCGGTCAAGGAATCTACATCCCAATTGCACGAAGCCTTAAAAGATAATGCTCCTTGCGTGCGGGTGGCGGCGTGTGAAGCCTTGGGGGAATATGGTTCTGAGGAGGATTTAGAAAAAGTATTACCGGAGTTAATGGAACTTTCCAATTCAGATAAGAGCGGGGCCCTGGTTGCTACAATGGCTTTGAATGTGGTGGATCAATTGGGGGAACAATGTAGACCCTATAAAGATCAAATCGCCAAACTTCCTAAAGAAGATCCCAACACCCATGGGCGGATGAACAGCTATACCGGGCGATTGTTACAAACCATAATGGAACGTTTTGAATCGTAAATTGTGTATGTGTGATGGGAGCATTTTTTTTCGTTCCAATGAGCATGCATAAAAAAATGGGTAAGGCGAGGCTCTGGCGTGAGAGTCTCGCCTTCATGTTTTTGGACTTCATATATTGTTACTTATGTCACTTAGAATATGATCTCGCATCGTAATCCCAGGGCAAGGGCGTCATCGTTTCCTATCCCGCCGGGATTCATAATATATTGAAGATCCGGTTTAAGGTTCATCCAGTTTGTGAGTTGTGCCATGTAAAAGAGTTCAATGGCTGTTTCTCTCTCGTCGGCAAAATCCGCTTTATTACTGAATTCGACAGTAAAGGCTCCGACACCCCAAATATCTTCATCCCGAGAGGGAAGTGCTCCCACCCATTGAAAACCTCCTCCATAATAATGTTCCACTTCGCTGCGATCCTCCGGTGCCCATCCATACTGAGCAAATACGCCTATCCCTTGTTTATCCTCGGAGTTTTCACTCCATACTTCTTGATCCCAAGTTACATACCATCCGTAACTGTCGGATACGGTATCCCTTCGTGAGGTACTTGAATCAAAATACTCAAATCGGTCCCCATTCCACCATCCTCCCATGCGGAAATGACCAGGATGATTCGCAATCGCATAATGATAAGCAGGTTCAGCGATAACCAGGGGCCCTCGAAAATGATCGATGGTATTGCCGATGGATCGCCCTCCATTTGGACGCCCATGATACACCCCTACATTCATTGAAAGCGCATCCAGCGGTTGGGTTCCAAGAACGACGCCCCAATCCTGATCGGGAAAGGATGGCATTGGAATCGTAGGAGAAAAGCCAGGTGAAGAATGGATAAATTCCAGCCCATAATCTACGTAAGCAAAATCATCGTTGGCTTCCTGTTTCCCTATTTTGATCCAAGCGTTTTCATCCCATAGGGATTGTTTATACCAGAATTCTGACACTTGGGTAAAATCATCGGCGTCGATATTGGATACAACTTGAAAATCCCCCACATAATTTTCTGTAATTCCATAGCCATGCTGTTCTTGTAAATGAACGAAGAAAGTTCCTCCGTTCCATAAATTCGCTAGTTCACTATCCCATTCTAAATAAATACTCAAATCGCCTTTGTACTCATTTCCGGTCTTCATTCCTCCTGTTGTATTGTGAAAAAATTCTGCCGTGTAAACTATATCGAGTAAAACTCCATAATCTCGGATAGAGTCGTGTATACCTAAACGGTCAGTGATCAAGTGTTCATTCGAGGGTGTAATGTTATTAAAGTCTTCTTGAGCCTGGGTTTCCAGGAAGGGGATTGTCAGGGTAAAACAAGCGAACAGGATGCGTTTCATTTTGATAATACCTCTTTTCTAAGATGTAGAATGACAGGGTTTGCAAAAAAATCTTTTGTTATGCAATCATATCTTAAGATTAAAGAGGTTGAAATACAACCTTTGGGAGTAAAAGAATTTGGCCTTTGTTTTCTTTTTATAACCATGTTAAATAGAAGGGATGAAAATAATTCAAAAAGAAGAAGAAACAAGGTAATTGTTATGATTGCAATTAAAGGTGTCCGAAAAATGTATGATGAGGGAGAAACCGAGGCGGTTAAAGGGGTAGATTTAACCGTGGAAAAAGGAGAATTCGTTGTCATTTTAGGAGAATCTGGCTGTGGTAAGACCACGACCCTCAAGATGATTAATCGACTCATTGATCTCTCGGAAGGGACGATAGAAGTCGAGGGAGAAGATACGAGCCATGTGGATCCTGTGCAATTGCGCCGCCGGATAGGCTATGTTTTTCAAGGAATTGGGCTTTTCCCTCATATGACGGTTGGAGAAAATGTAGGATTAGTCCCTCAGTTGCTGGAATGGGATAAGGAAGATATTGAAAAACGTATCGATGAGTTATTAAATTTAATCAACCTCCCTCCTGACCAATATAAAGAGCGCATGCCTAATGCACTTTCTGGTGGTCAAAAACAGCGGGTCGGATTGGCACGTGCCTTGGCGGCACGTCCGAAGATCATGTTAATGGACGAGCCTTTCGGAGCTCTCGATCCTTTAACCCGCGATGTCCTCCAAGAAGAATACCGCAAAATCCACAAGGATTTGATGCTTACCTCCATCATGGTAACCCACGATATGACTGAAGCCTTGGTTTTGGCGGATCGTATTGCGGTCATGAAAGAGGGGGAAATGATCCAGATAGACACCCCACATAATTTATTAACGAATCCTGCGCATGACTATGTAAAAGAACTCATGGATATGCCTAAACGACAAGCAGACCGTGTAGAAGAATTGGTGGCAGAAATTGAGGAGACGTCTTAATGGAAAATTGGAGTGAACTACAAAAAAATCTTTTTGAGCAGTTGCTTGTACTACCGGGCAATCTTTCCAATCATTTATTAATAACGATGTTGCCTTTGTTCATAGGAATTTGTGTGAGTTTACCACTCGCTATATTTGTGATACGTTTTCCTTCCCTTCAATATCCCGTCTTGACGGTAGTGAGTGTGATTCAAACCATTCCTAGTCTTGCCTTGTTGGCGCTCATGGTTCCCGTCTTATTGGGAGTTAGTATGCTAACCATGACCTTGTTCGGGTTTGAAATCTCAGCATTGGGTTTTTACCCCACGGTTATAGCCTTAACTCTATACAGTATATTACCGATGTTACGCAACGCGGTGACGGGATTAATGGGAGTTGATCCCGCAATGATCGAGGCGGCACGTGGTTCGGGAATGACACCTCGGCAAGTCCTTACCAAGGTACAGTTGCCTCTAGCGGCCCCCGTCATTATTGCTGGGATTCGCACGGCGACCGTTTGGGTGGTTGGAATCGCAACGTTGGCCACTCCAGTAGGGCAACAGTGTTTGGGAAATTACATTTTTCGAGGTTTGCAAACCCGCAATTGGACGGCGGTGTTATTTGGTTGTATTATCGCGGCTATTTTAGCCATGATTTTGGACTTATTGATTGGGGGGTTACAAAAAGCGGTGAGTGAAAGACGGCGCACCTTAGCTATTGTTGTTACCACTTGCCTCATCTTCATTTTATTGACGGGTTTGATTTCACCTCAAATTGTTCTCTGGGCAAAGCAATCGGCGGAGAATGATCGAGGCGTAATATGGATTGGTTCAAAGACTTTTACAGAACAATATATTCTATCCAGTGTTATGCAGGAATTACTGAACGATGCGGGATTTGATGCTCGTCAAAAAGAGAGTTTAGGTTCAACGGTGGTCTTTGATGCTCTGGCTGGAGGGGAGATTGATTGTTATGTGGATTACAGTGGTACCATTTGGGCGAATTACATGAAACATGATGAATTTAAAGATTCGCAAACCGTGATTGAGGAGGTTTCCGAATGGCTTAATGAAGAGCATGGCATTCACTGTATGGGATCTTTAGGATTCGAAAATGCTTATGCTCTTGCCATGGAAGAGGAAGAAGCTCAAGCCAAGAATATAAATGATATTAATGATCTCACCCCTTATTCATCCGATATGGTTATTGGTGGGGATTATGAATTTTTTGGCCGTCCAGAATGGCGGACGGTGCGTATAAGTTACGATTTAGATTTTAAAAATCAAAAGAGTTATGATTCCACTTTTATGTACAATGCGATACGTCAAGATGAAGTGGATGTTATTGCTTCATTTTCCAGTGATGGACGGATCGAAGCGTTTGATTTAACCATACTTGATGATCCGAAAAACGCGATTCCACCTTACGATGCCTTGCTTCTTTTGTCACAGTCTGCAGCCAAAAAACAAGGGGTTATTGAGGCTTTAAAACCAATGATTTACAGCATCGAGGTCGAGACCATGCGCCATGCTAATTACTTGGTTGATCGAGATGAAGGCAAACAAACCATTAAGCAAGCCGCTCGTTGGTTAAAAGATCAAATCAAGCAAAAAATTCCTGAATGATTTAAAACATAAGAGGGAGTGAAAGCCTGTGAAATTCCCGTTTCACTCCCTCTCTTTCTTTGAAGGTGGGTTTGGTTCCTTAATTTTTCTTTTTTTCTAAGGCTTTAGCGAAGGCGGTAGTCATTGCATTTTTAGGTTTATGGGGCTTTGGTTTGCTAGAAGGTTTTTTATCCCGTTTAGGAGCCGCGTTCTTTTGGGATTTTTCACCGGTTATGGGATCATCTAACCGCATAGAAAGAGAAATACGCTTTCGTTCGATTTCTACACCTAACACTTTGACTTTGACTAAATCACCCGCTTTTACTACATCGCGGGGATCATGTACAAACTCATCGGACATGGCGGATATGTGTACCAGACCATCCTGATGGACACCTATATCTACGAAAGCGCCAAAGTTGGTTACATTGGTCACGACGCCTTCGAGAATCATCCCCGCTTGCAAATCCAGGATATCTTCAACGCCTTCTTTAAACGCAGCCGTTTTAAATTCTGGGCGGGGGTCGCGTCCTGGTTTTTCCAATTCTGCCAATATATCTTGTACGGTAGGCAAACCAAACTTCTCATCAGTGAAGGAATGTGGATCAAGTTCTCTAAGTTGGGTTGTGTTTCCTATGAGAGAGGCAACATCGATACGGGTGGAAGTGCAAATACGCTCGACCACAGGGTACGCTTCTGGGTGAACCGCGGATGCATCCAAAGGGTTATTGCCATTCATGATCCGCAAGAACCCCGCTGATTGCTCAAATGTTTTTTCTCCCAAGCGAGAAACTTTCTTTAAATCTACACGATTAAGATAAGCGCCATTTTCATCGCGATATATTACGATGTTGCGGGCTAAGCTGGAATTCAGACCCGCAACCCGGGAGAGCAGGGAAACCGAGGCCGTGTTAACGTCCACACCAACCGCATTGACGCAGTCCTCCACCACATTGTCTAGCATCCGTGCCAGTTGGGTTTGATTGACATCGTGTTGATACTGTCCAACGCCAATGGATTTAGGGTCGATTTTCACTAATTCTGCTAAAGGATCTTGTAATCTCCGGGCGATAGAAACGGCGCCCCGTAGTGATACATCTAAATCAGGAAGTTCCTGAGAAGCCAAAGCGGAGGCTGAATAGACCGAGGCTCCGGCTTCGGAAACCACAAGTTTTTCCAGTTTCAACTCAGGATGCTTCCTCATTAAGTCAAGAATGAGCGTATCGGTTTCACGAGAGGCGGTTCCATTGCCAATACTAATTAGTTCCACGTGGTGTTTTTGGCATAAATCGACTAATGTCTGGATAGATGCTTGCCATTGATTGTGGGGGGCATGGGGATAAATCGTAGCCGTGTCAACCAACTTTCCGGTTCCATCCACCACCGCCACTTTGACCCCGGTACGTAATCCTGGATCTAATCCCAAGGTGGGTCGGGGGCCTGCAGGAGCGGCTAACAATAAATCCCGTAGATTGGTAGAAAAGACCTTGATTGCCTCTTCTTCAGCCCGAGTGCGCAATCGCATGCGCAGGTCTACTTCCAAGCGCGTAAAAATTTTGACCCGCCATGCCCAGCGTACGGTTTCTAAAAGCCACGTATCAGCAGGACGACCTTGGTCTTCGATCTTGTAGTGCTCAGCGATCATAAGTTCATATTTTCCTGAGGGTTTTGAATTTTCTTGCTCTTTGTCAGGTTCAGGTTCTACTTTTATCTGCAGAAACCCTTCGTTACTTCCTCGGAATAGCGCCAAAGCCCGATGGGAGGGGATTTTGTGGAGGGTTTCCTGATAATCGAAGTAATCAGAGAATTTATTTCCTTCTTCTTCCTTCTCCTTTTGCACTTTGGATGTGAGAACCGCATTTTCCCATATTGTTTCGCGTAACTTACCCAGCAATTCAGCGTCCTCGTTGAATTGTTCCATAAGGATTTGGCGGGCACCGGCGAGAGCATTCGACGGGTCTTTTATCTCTTTTTCTGGATTGAGATATTGGGCTGCGATTTCATCTGGAACGAGATTTGGATTTTCTAGTAAAGACAAAGCCAGAGGCTCAAGTCCCGCTTCACGTGCGATTTGTGCTTTTGTACGCCGCTTGGGTTTATAAGGGAGATAAAGATCTTCAAGGAACGTTTTTGTTTCGGCAGCGAGAATCTCGTGTTTTAATGCCTCGGTTAGTTTTCCTTGTTCATCGATACTTTTAAGAATAACCTCACGCCGTTCGTCGAGTTCACGTAAATAACGCAAGCGTTCTTCAAGGGTTCTTAGTTGGGAATCATCTAAGCCGCCGGTGGCTTCTTTCCGGTAACGGGCGATGAAGGGCACGGTTGAACCTTCGTCCATCATCTGTACCGCGGCTGAGACCGATTGGGCTTCTACCGATAATTCTTCTGCAATTTTTTTGACAATATCAACCATCTAATTTGTTTTACCTCAATAAGTAATGTATAATCGATCAAGAATGGGAATCCTTGATTCTTGTGAGGATGATATTCTGACGTTTTTTACTCAGCGATCAATAACGAGTAAAAAAATCTGTTAAACTTAGAGGTGGTTTTTTCCAAAAATGAATGGCTCTCCCTTCTCTATATTGGTCGGGATCGATTTTTCTATCATTTTTGGAAAGGAGGGATTAAGTCTAACTGTTTAAGTTATTTGTTGAATTTTTTCCGTTAGGATTTTTCATTTCGGGTACCGAAAGTACGTTATTTGAAGAATTAATTGCCATGAAAACGTCTTAAAACGTACCAAAAAAAGAAAAATAATGCTATATTGATACGAAATCTATTTGAGAATCTCCCTCTTATTAGGAGGTTCGTGGGTTGGGAATTTAATAAGTCATGAATGTTAAACATTCATGGATGAACTAAAAATTGGTGATTTGTGTTTATCTCAGTTGAAAAAAGAACTTAATTCATGGTATATTACACTTTGTCTGGTCCGATCTTAAGTTAAAGTGTAGTAGTATCTGAAAACCGTTGGAGGAACAAATGCATAAGCAACGATTTGATTTGATTCGAACTGGAATGTGTCTGATAATTCTGTTTTTCTTTATGAGCAGTTTTAGCTTCCCTGTGGTTTCAGGGAGTGAGGAGGCTTTATCGAAAGACTTCGATTCCAATTCTTACCGCATACCCATGCACTTATTGGTTGTTAATCAGATTGCCGAAACTCCAACGGAGACCCCGGGGGAAACACCTACGGAAACGCCAGAACCATCTCCGACTCCGCAAGACACTCCCACACCGGCCGAAGAAACTCCTACAGAAGTGCCTGAACCTACGGATACTCCTGTCCCGGAGGAAACGCCAACCGAGGTTCCCGAGCCGACAGCGACTCCAGAAAGTCCGACGGCCACTCCAGAGCCTACAGAAATCCCAGAGCCTACGGATACGCCTGAGCCTGAAAACCCGATGATGTCGATTTCAGAGGCTGAAGTCAATGTGGGAGAAGATGTGACGGTCTCGGTTGAGGTAGAAAATTTTGTGGATGTGGATGCGTTTGGTTTTGATATTGTTCAATCCAATGAAATTTTGGCCTTCAGTTCGGTTGATCGTGAAGGAACTTTATTGGAAGATTTCTTCTTGGTGAATGCATCCGAACTGAGCGATGGCACGGTGCGGATCGCGGCTGCGGGAGGTGCTTCAAGCATCACCGGAGGCGGATTGCTTCTCAATGTCAATTATACAGCCCAAGTGTCCGGCGAAACAGAACTTTCCTTCGAGAATTTGGTTGATGATATTGAAGGGGCGGAGATTACAGTAGGCAGTGTTACTGTGACAGAAGAAACCCCAACCGCCACACCTGAACCCACTGAAACTCCGGTGGATACACCTACGCCTGAACCGACGGATACCCCGGTACCCGAACCCACAGAAACTCCAGTAGCGACAGAAACTCCAACGGAAACACCGGTTGAAACACCAGAACCGACTCCTTCTCCAACAGCGACCAGTACACCTTCGCCTACGCCGAATGTGTTCGAAAATCCGAATCAGGGAATCTTGTTAGTGGATGGATTCGGTGGAATGCATGAAGTGGGTGATATTGCTGGATTCTATGACCTCGATGGAAATGGTGAATTGGATGATCCTACCACCACGCGCTTATTCCAGTACTTTGCTGGAAGAGATATTTATCGTGATTATGAACTGTTCATAGAAGAGGGTGAAGTTCGTGCTGTCATTGCTGCGACGGGGAATGGATTTATTTTCTCCGCACAATTTGACCGTTCTGGTGAACAGGTGGTTGTTGAACCCGATTTCATTGCCGGCCTGGGGATTCGGTTCCAAAGCAACAATGTGTTACGTGATGTTGAATTTACTCAGAACGGTACAGGATACATTGCCTTGCTCAGTGATGGTTCGCTTTATCGTGTAGAAGGTAAAGAAGGTCAACCTCAGCGAATAAGCCAAGCCTTCACAAATGCTAGAAATAATCCAGCGGTTGATTTTGAAATTCTTGAAGAAGGTGAGAACGGCCTTTCCGCCTATATTCTGACGGCCAATGGAAGAATAAAAACCGTCGGTGAGGCTCCCGCTTTATCTTCTCCTGTAAGCAATGCTCCCATTTTCCGCGATATGGAATTGTATGAAGGGGTCGCGGTTCTCGCCGATGGATTTGGTCAGTTCTTCATCGCAGCCCAAGAAGGACAAGAAGAAATCCCTCCAATACCTTTGCCTGAGGAATTGGTCTTTGGTGTTGACGTTTTGCGTGATTTTGAAATCCAGGTTGATATGCTTCACGAGGATTATGAGGGAGTCGGCCTTGTAGCAACGACAACCCTAGGGACGCTCCATACTGCTGGGGCCGCGGATTACTTCTTGACTGAAGAAGGACTTGCGCGGCGTCCAGATGTGGATATTGTCACTCGTGAAGATGGCACCAAATACATTGATTTGAGTATCCACTTTGATATTATTCGTGATCTGGAACTTTATATCCTAGAGTAAACAGATCGTATTATAGACGAAACTCAATGGGGTGGCCGTGTGCCACCCCTTTCTTGTCTCTAGCCATTGGTTATGAATGAACAATCCAACAACTTATCGGTTATTATTCCCGCTTATAATGAAGAAGATTCAATCCAACAGGTCATTAACGCGATACCGCTATCTTATGTTCAAGAAATAATTGTGGTGGATAACGCTTCTTCAGATCGAACAGCCTCATTCGCCAAAGAGTGTGGAGCAACGATTGTCTATGAGCCCCAACGTGGGTATGGAAGCGCTTGTCTAGCGGGTATCCAGCATGCGAACGATGCAGAGATTTTGGTTTTCCTCGATGCCGACTTCAGTGATGATCCTTCTTTCCTCGTGGAATTAGTTCAACCAATCCTAAAGGATGAGGCTGATTTGGTGATTGGTTCTCGTATTCGGGGAGACCGCGATCCTGGAGCCTTACCTCTGCACGCTATGTTTGGCAATCGTCTCGCTTGTTTTTTCATTTGGCTCATGTACGGTTATTCATTTACAGATCTCGGACCCTTTCGTGCTATCCGCCGTCGAGCCTTGGATTCCTTGAAAATGGGTGACCGTGATTATGGGTGGACGGTTGAGATGCAGATTAAATCTGCGATGTTGGGATTGCGTTGTTGTGAAATTCCGGTTCCTTATCGCAAGCGGGTTGGGCGTTCGAAGATATCGGGCACAATCTCTGGCAGTGTGAAAGCCGGAAATAAAATCCTATGGACACTCTTTTCTTCTTGGATACAATACAAACGCGGTACATTTTCAGGAAAAAAGGTTCGTGATGATGTTTAATTTTGGGGTGCTTCTCTTGGCGGCAGGGTTTTCTCAGCGAATGGGACACATGAAACCACTTCTACGTCTCGGTGAGAAAACATTTATAGAATACATCTTATCGAATTCCTTTATGAAGAACTCAAACGTGTATCCGCTTGTGGTATTAGGGTATCAACCGGAACGAGTGCGTAATGTTCTCCCTGACTCTATTCCATATGTAATCAATGAGAAATTTTCCCAAGGACGTATGACCAGTGTACAAAGTGGGTTGCGTGCTTTACCTGATTCTATCGATGGAGTTTTTGTTTGGCCCGTCGATTGTCCGTTGGTTCCTTCCGATATACTTCATGAACTTGCAAAAGCGTTTGAATCTCGTTCTATGATTGTTATTCCTTCGTATCAATACCGTCGTGGTCATCCTCCGCTTATTGGCGCCCAGTATTTTCGTGAAATGTTGTCTTTTGAAGAACAGCAATCCCTTCGTGATCTTTATACTTATCATGTGGAGGTGATCATGCACGTGAATGTGGAGTCAGAAACAATATTACATAATATAAATACCCCCGAGGATTATGAGAAAATAAAATCCACGGTGGGAGTCGATTAAATAAATATATCGATTGTTTAGGAAAAATGTTTTTTTTTGAGAACAGACCAGAATATGAGCGTGATTGATGTGACTTTGTTAGTAGGATAATCTTGGATGAACTATAGTGAAGAAATTTAAAGGAGATTTGTTATCGTGATTCCTATTTTTTCTCGAGTTCAGAAAATCATTGATGAAGGTCAAGTCGCCGCATTGGCAACTGTGGTTGAATCTCATGGTTCTACACCACGGAAACCCAGTGCGCGTATGATTATTTTTCGCGATGGAACCATTGAAGGTACTGTAGGTGGGGGAGCGTTAGAAAAAAAAGTGATTGATGAAGCCGCTGAGGTGATCAAAACCGGCCAACCTAAATTGGTCGAAATCGAATTACAAGATAATACCCCCCATAGCGTAGGTGGAATATGCGGCGGAGGAGTCAAGATCTTTCTTGAAAAAATCGGTAATATACCACGGCTTTTCATTTTTGGGGCAGGCCATGTAGGACAGACTCTTGCTCGAATGGCGGTAGAATTTGATTGGGAAGTGGTTGTCTACGATGACCGGGAAGAATTCACGAATCCTGCCAATTTCCCTGAATATGTTAAAACCGTACATGCTCCTTTTGAAGAAGCCTTGGAGCGTTTGCAGCCCACCGAGCAGGATTATATCGTGATCGTAACATACAAACATGCCAATGACTCAACCGTACTTAAGCAGGCTCTGCAATATCCCGCGCGGTATATCGGTATGATTGGGAGTGAACTCAAATGTGTCCGTATTAAAGATAAATTATTAGACGAAGGTGTTTCTGAAGAGCATTTGCAACGAGTTGTCGCTCCCATTGGTTTGGATATTGGAGCTCATGCCCCCAATGAAGTTGCCGTGAGCATTCTCGCTCAGCTTATCCGAGTCATGAATGGCTTACCGGCGCATGAAACCCATAATGTAGAAGACGCTTAAGATCTTGGTTTAGAGTAATGATCACTTACGGTACATTTCTGTAAAAAGCAATATATCTTCGGCGTCATTTAATCCGTTATGATTAAAATCCACCGTAGGATCATTGGTCGCGTGTCGTGAGGCGTATAAATAAATATCGTGCGCATCGATTTTTCCATCCTGATTGAGATCGGCGCTTCGGGGAAGAGGGGTTGGAGTTGGATAAACATCTGCACCTATTCGGAATGAGCGGCGGAGACTGGGAAGACTATATTGTCCCGATTCATCCAAAGCGAAAACATTCCATTGGTAGACTTTTTGTATGGGGAGAGAGAAACTTTCGGTATGGGGAGGCTCGAGAACGTGTTTTTGGACAATTATTTCATTGTCCATGTACACATGGAATTCATAAGAACTAGCCCCACTTATGGTTTCCCAGTTGAATTCAATACCTTCAAGTCCGTGGAGGGCATCGAATTCTTGTTTGTCCTCGGGTTGCAAGAGTACTGGTGCTGGTAATGGGGTGGGGGTGGGTGATGGTTTTCGAGTAGGAGATGGAGTCCCTGGAATGGGGGTTCCTTCTTGGTTCCCAAACTTGAACGAGAAGATATCGCTAATTGGTCCGGCTTGTTCCCCTGCGAAGGCGCGGACAGACCATCGTACTGTCGCTTGCGCTTCACGTACGGCGAGCCCCAAGTTCAGTTCAATCTCGGTGTTTTCTGTTTTTGCCTGGGCTGCGGGACGATTTCCAACGAGCACGTTGATTTCGTAAGAATCCGCCCCCTCGGTTTCCATCCATTTGAATGGGATTTTTGCTTCTGTCCCGGGGAAGCGTATGAGTGAGTCCTTGGCCGGGTACAATAAAGCAGGTGGCTCCAGTTCAGGGGAGTCTTGAGAATACCCCAGGGGACGGGCTAAACCAAATAAGAGAAAAACCAAAACGGACAACATTGCCATGAAGAAAAAAGATTGTGCTTTACTCATTTTCATTAAATATCCTCATCCTGGATGGGTAAAAACTCGTCTTGCTCATACACTTGGCCTAGAACGAGCCGCCCAATGTTATGCTGACATGGCGGAACGATCTGTCGAGCGTTATGAATCACTCGCTGAAACAGATTGTACGTTGTATTTTGATCCTGCCGAAGAGCTGGATTTATTTCAAACGTGGTTGGGAAACCAGCATACCTACCTCGCTCAACCTAAAGGGGATTTAGGCCAGCGGTTGGCTTATGGTTTCGAAACGTTATTGAAATCCTACTCTTCAGTCATTGCGCTGGGAACCGATTCTCCCGATCTTCCTCTTCACTATATCGCACAGGCACAAGAATGTCTGCAACAATGTGATTTGGTGTTAGGTCCTACGATGGATGGTGGGTATTATCTTATTGGCATGTGCGGTGCGTGGCTCTCATTATTTGACGAGATTCCGTGGTCGAGTGAGAAAGTTCTCCATGCGACGATGAAACAAGCCGCGAATCTTGAACTTTCCACCCTTTTGCTTCCAGAATGGTATGATATTGATACGAGCGATGATTTACAAAAATTACAAAAGTCGCGTGAATCTCAAATCCAAGAATTAGCCCAAAAGTATTGTGGAGAATATGACGCAAACGAATCAATTTAATCACTCATTCATTAAACAGCGTGCTGATGAAGCATGGGACCGACTTCATGCATGTTCCTTGTGCCCGCACCAGTGTGGTGTGAACCGTTTACAAGGCGAAAAGGGGAAATGTCGTACTGGTGAAAAAGCGATTGTTTCATCTGCCTTTTCCCATCATGGTGAGGAGAGATGTATAAGTGGTACTATGGGCTCGGGAACGATCTTTTTTTCAATGTGCAATTTAAATTGTGTCTTTTGTCAAAACTATACCTTGAGTCAGTATGGGGAAGGCCGAGAATTAGAAACGGATCAAATTGCTCAAGCGATGATGGCTCTCCAACGTGAAGGGTGTCATAACATAAATTGGGTTTCACCAACCCATGTGGTTCCTCAAATCCTTGAGGCCTTGGCGTCAGCGGTGAATCAAGGTCTTCACCTTCCCCTTGTATATAACAGCGGTGGATATGATTCATTACAAACCTTGCAGTTCCTCGATGGCATCGTCGATATCTATATGCCAGATTTTAAATATTGCGATACAAAATCGGCTGAAACATTTTCCGGGGTGGCTGATTATCCGCAGGTTGCCAAAGAAGCACTTCGAGAAATGCATCGTCAAACCGGGGATCTGAAGATTCATTCAGGCGGTGTGGCTGAAAGGGGGGTATTGGTACGTCATTTGGTCTTACCGGATGATGTGGCTGGATCGAAAGCCATTCTAGAATTTCTTGCTTCCGAAATTTCACCCAATACCGCGGTTAATGTTATGGGGCAATATCGGCCATGCTATCGTGCTCATGAATATGATGATATTCGGAGGGCGGTGTATGTGTCTGAAGTGGCTGAAGTCCAACGCTATGCCCATGAATTGGGGTTACGCTTAGTGTAGAAAAAAGAGGAACTCGATAAAAAAGGAGAGATGGGAGTCTCTCCTTTTTATTTCAATAACAAAAAAGTTATTATTCTTCTTTTAAAACGGATATAGAGATGGACAATAAAAAAACGCAGATAGCAAAATTCAAGAAACTTCGTGGTTGGAATGGGTAAAGATCAAAAGTTTGTGACAGATCAATTTGAAAGAGTTTGAATAGAATCCCGATGATAATTGATATTACCCCTAACCAGATCAACGTTATTGGCAACCATTTCCTCACCATGTTTTTCTCCTCTCATTAGACAGTATCCAATAATATATACTATGCCATAAAAAAGGGTTAGAAGCGAGGGTATAAAACCTAACTTTTTCAAGCAATTTCTATGGTACAATAGAGAGAAAGTAAGTTGTTATGAGGAAATTGGGTGTACTCTGGATAAAATGAATAAGGAGTTTTCGATGTTGAGCAAGGAAAAATTCTTAAATCAAACTGTTGAGCATTATGATATCAAGCAATATAACGTGGTTCCTATGGTCGAGGCGATGAAATATATGGCCTTTAGTGCTCGCGATCTTTCTCGTGCCTCGGATATTTATGACCGCATGATCCAAGATAAAAACTGCGGGATCATTCTTTGCCTGGCTGGATCTTTGATAAGTGCTGGATTGAAGAAAGTCTTCGTGGATTTATTGCGTTCCAATATGGTGGACGTGATCGTAAGCAGCGGGGCCAATATCGTCGATCAAGATTTTTTCGAAGCCCTTGGATTTCGCCACTATATCGCAGAAGAATATCTCAAAGCCGGATTGGATGATGACAAACTCCGAGAGGTGCATATTGACCGCATTTACGATACTTTGATCGATGAAGATGAACTTCGTATATGTGATGAAACCACGAAGCGTCTAGCGGATGAACTTGAACCCCGGCCTTATTCATCCCGCGAATTTATTTATCATATGGGTTCCTCATTGGATAACATCGATGAAGAAATCGATGGCAGTATCGTGTTGGAAGCCTACAAAAGAGACGTCCCCATTTTTTGTCCGGCTTTTAGTGATTGTTCCGCCGGCTTTGGCTTAGTCGCGCACCAAGCTTCACGAGGGGATTTACCAAAAGTGACGATCGATAGTGCCCGTGATTTTTATGAGTTGACCCAAATCAAAATCGAGAATCCTGAGACAGGGATTTTCGTGATTGGCGGTGGGGTTCCCAAGAATTTTACCCAGGATGTTGTCGTAGCCGCCGACATTTTAGGCAAAGAGGTCCCCATGCATAAATACGCTATCCAAGTTACGGTCGCCGATGTTCGTGATGGAGCCTTATCTGGCAGTACTCTCAAAGAAGCCAGTAGTTGGGGTAAAGTGGATACGACGTACGAGCAAATGGTGTATAGTGAGGCGACATTGGCTGTTCCGTTAATAGCGGGTTATGCCTATCACAAAGGACATTGGAAAAATCGCGAAGCCCGTGGCTTTCAAAAGATGTTTACATCAGCGGTCGTTTAATCTTTCTCCTTGGAGGCAGGTTGTAAAAAACGATCCAAACCAAAGCGTCCCGAGCCTATCATAAGAAACATGAGGGCTATAAATCCATAAGTAAACGCCAGTTCTTTGACTTCGTAGGGGTCGGTGCTGTGAGCGATAAATCCTGCAACTCCCATTGTGAAGAGTATGAAAAGGGCGGCGGGCCGGGTTAGTAAGCCAAAGGCAAGCAATAATCCTCCTAAAAATTCCGCCAATCCTGCGCACCAAGAAAATAAAAATGGTAAAGGAAATCCCATCCCCTCAATCATTTCTACGAATTGTTCGGGGGGTGGGATTTTATGGATGCCGTGGGCGAAGGCTAATGAAAGTCCGGCAAAAATCCGTAGCAAGGTTATACCGATCTCGCACCAGGCATTTTCCATAACGCATCTTTTAAATAAGGAACATTTCACAAGACACTTCTTATCGTTTTCGTTCATGCAGAATCTCCTTGTTCGTAAAATCCTTCAAAAATAGGCTTTGCTTTCTTGGACTCCAACGATAAAATAATTATTTTGGTCGACAATTACGAGTTTTTTTCCTATCCCATTCCTGCAAAATTAACTTGATTCCAAATGAGGTGAAAAAATGACAGAATACACAGAAAACACCCAAAAACAAACGCATGCCTTTCAGGCAGAAGTCAAACAGATTCTTGATATTGTCATCAACTCGCTCTATACCCACCGTGATATTTTTGTGCGTGAATTGGTTTCTAACTCAGTCGATGCGTTGGAAAAAATGCGTCATGAAAAACTCACCAATACGGAAATCGTTGAGCCTGATCTACCACTAGAAATTAGAATCGATGTGAATGAGCAAGACAACACTTTTACCATTACAGATACCGGGGTTGGTATGTCTGAAGCCGACCTGGTAGAGAACCTGGGCACCATCGCGCATTCCGGTACGCGTGAATTTATCCAACAAATTGCTAAGCAAGGGAAAAAGGATGTAGAACTAATTGGTCAATTCGGAGTTGGTTTTTACTCGGCCTTCATGGTGGCGAAACAAGTGCGGGTACAAACGCGTTCTTATCAGCCTGGTTCTCCGGGGCTGCAATGGTCTTCGGACGGTAGTGGAGAATATACGATTGAACCTATGGAGGGGGTTCAGCGGGGAACCCGGGTCATGATTGATTTGCGAGATGATGCGAAAGATTATGCTTCCAAAACGAATATAGAGCGTATCATCAAGCAGTATTCTAATTTTGTTTCGTTCCCCATTTATCTTAATGGAGAAAAGGTTAATACGATCGAGGCTTTATGGACGAAAAACAAAAAGGATATTCGTGAAGAGGAATATAAAGAATTCTATAAATTTATTTCTAACGCCTTTGATGAACCGATGTATACCTATCACTTTTCTGCTGATGTTCCTCTTCAAATTAATACGATTCTTTTTGTGCCCACAGAAAATACAGAAAGATTTGGTTTTGGTCAAATGGAACCGGGAGTGAACCTATACTGTCGAAGAGTATTGATCCAGCAGCATTCTGATGCGATTCTCCCTGAATGGCTGCGTTTTGTGCGTGGGGTCGTCGATAGTGAAGATTTACCTTTAAATATTTCTCGAGAAACTTTCCAAGATAACGCAGTGGTTCGCAAATTGAAAAAAGTAATTACCACGCGGTTCCTAAAGTTCTTAGGGGAACAAGCACAAGCAGACCCCGAAAAATACAAAACGTTCTGGCAAAATTTTGGTATTTTCCTCAAAGAGGGGGTCACCCGTGATTTCGAGCATCGTGAGGATATTTACCCCTTATTGCGTTTTGAATCTTCCAAGGAAGAGCCGGGCAAGCTGATTGCTCTCGATGATTACACCAACCGCATGAAAGCCGGTCAGGATTCTATTTACTATATCAATGGTCCCTCACGCGAAGCGATCGAGTCCGGTCCCTACGTAGAAGCTTTCAAAAAACGTGATTTAGAAGTGATTTACGTTTATGACACTATTGATGATTTTGTTCTTAATGCGATTCAGGTTTACAACCAAAAGCAGATTGTTTCTGCCGATCAACAAGATTTAAATCTCCCCGATGTGCCTGAAGAAGAACGCGAGGAGAGTGAAGAAGGTAAACCGAAACTTTCTCGTGATGAAGTGGATTCTATGACCGGTTGGTTCAAAAAAATATTGGGGGACCGGGTGGAAGCGGTTCGCGACTCCAAGCGTCTTGTGGATAGTCCCGCCATGATTGTCAATGCGGATTCCACCATGTCCACTGGTATGCAAAAAGTCATGCAAAACCTGAATCAAAACATGGGTCAAATTGGACGAAAGACGTTGGAAATTAATCCGAATCATCCCCTTGTGGTTGAACTTGCAAAACGCCGTGAAGCAGGAGATGATGCCTTTCTTTCTAAAATTGTTGAACAAATCTATGATAATGCTTTAGTTGATGCTGGGTTAATGGATGATCCTCGCAGTATGGTACACCGTACCTATGATATTATGGAAAAAGCATTGAAGGGAAATTGATGGTGACCCGTCGACAAAGGCTCCGGTTTATGGTTCGATAAAAGTATCAAACCGGGGAGGACAAAACCATGTCAAAACAAGATATAACGCGAAGATCTTTTTTAAATCGTTCGAAAAGTTTGGCTGCTTCTGCACCTTTGCTTTATCTATCGGCACAATCCGTGTTAGGGGCGAATGATAAAATCCAGGTTGGAGTGATCGGCTGTGGGCATCGTGCCCAAAGTAGTCTTCTTAGAGATTTCCTTCGTTTCGCAGAGGATTACAATGCTTCAGTCACCGCGATCTGTGATGTGTGGAGCCAACCGCGGGAACAGGTTTCTCAGATGATCCAGGAACGTAGCGGTGTTACTCCAAAAGAATATGAGGATTACCGTGAACTTCTTTCCATGAAGGAGCTCGACGCCGTGATTATCGCTTGTCCTGATTTTCACCATTGTGATGTGTTGGAAATGGCGGCCAAGGAGAAGAAGGATGCTTATTGTGAAAAACCTTTAGGGATGCATATGGAAGAACTGAACCGCGCTTATGATGCGGTGAAAGAAAATGAGATCCTTGTACAAGTGGGAACTCAACTCCGTAGTTATTCCTCTTTCACTGGATGTCGTAAAGTGGTTCAGGACGGGAAACTGGGGCAAATTATTAAATGTTCTCAAGTTCGAAACTCTTATAAGCCCTATTGGCATCGGTATGCCAAACCCGCCGATGAATCTGAGGTTCGATGGGATTTGTTTTTGAAAAAGGATAAAGATCGTCCCTTCGATGCCGATCAATTCACAGCGTGGTATGGCTACCGTGAATTCTCTCCGGGAGCAATAAGCGGTTTAATGAGCCATTTTGTTGATCTTGTGCATTACATCACGGGGGCAAAGTTTCCACGAAGCGCCGTCACCCAAGGAGGGATTTTTACCTGGCAGGATGAACGCACTTGCCCCGACAATGTTCATACATTGTTGGAATACCCAGAAGGATTTTTAGTGAGTTATAGTACTTTGTTTGGCAATGGGTTTGGCAATTATACTCGCTTCTACGGTCGGCGTGGAGTCATTGATGCAACCAATTGGAATGAGCCCTTTATGACAGGGCAGGGCAGTGAACACCCCGACCGTATTGAATCGAAGCAGGCTGTGCCGGAGGTCTCTCGGCCGCCGCATATGGAAAACTGGCTCCAATGTTTACGCAGCCGTGAACAACCGCACGCCCATATCGATGCGGGGTATCAACATGCGGTGACCTGTATTCTAGCCGATGAGGCCATGGTGCAGGAACGAAAGATGATCTTTGATCCCAAAAAGCGAGAAATTCATCCCGCATAAAAATATTCATAGTATCCTATTAAGGCCGGGTAAAACCGGCCTTCTTACTATATGTGGGAAATTATTAGAATTATTGTAAAATACATAGAATTGGTCATATGTTGGATTTAGGGTCTTGAAAATCGAGTATCCCTCGAATTAGACAGTATAACGATAAAAAGAAAGGCTGACTCATGAAGAAAATCTTATTGCTCATTACTCTCTCGTTTTTCACGATTTGTGCGATTGCTTCCGAATCCATTACCGTGTTGAGCTACAATATCCATCATGGTGAAGGGACGGATGGAGTCTATGATCTTCAACGTATTGCTCGCGTTATTCGTTCTGTTACACCCGATTTGGTTCACCTCCAAGAGGTGGATCGACTCACGCAACGCTCGGGAAAAGTCGATCAACCGCGCGTCTTGGGACGGATGACGGGAATGTCCTTCGTGTATGGGAAAGCCATGGATTATCAAGGCGGTGCTTATGGGAACGCTATTTTGACTCGACTATCCATCGCCGAAAAGGATTTTATTCATTTACCTCATTCGGAAGGACGTGAACCGCGGGTTGTGACCATCATAAAAACCTTTTCGCCCCAAAAGCGTATTCCCTTTTATTTTATGGGAACCCATTTGGATCATCTTCGTGATGCGACGGATCGTTTAATGGCGGTTCCCGTGATTGAGGAATGGGTGCAAGAGAAAGATATCGAAAGGTTTCTTCTCGTGGGAGATTTAAATGATACGCCCCAAAGTCCACCCATGCAGAAATTTTTCCAAAGCTGGTTTGGAGTAGGGCGGGATAAAACCTATCCCACCTTTCCTTCCTCTGATCCACAACGCCAGATTGATTATATCCTGTTTCGGCCTCCCCATGGCTGGTCGATTAAAAAGGTTCAAGTCTTGGATGAACCCATAGCCTCGGATCATTGTCCCATTATGGCGGTGTTAGAAATAAATTGAGGACCTCCTGATATCTTGTCAGATATAAACTTTACCCCTGAACAACATTTTGGATAACAAATGATTTTTGATATAGTTTATAAATAAAATGAATAAAACGGTTATAATTTTGTAAGCCCGTGGGGCTCAGGGAGGATTTGTTTTGTGTCTATAGCAAGTGGTTATTTATGGTCCTACAGTGTAAAACATATCGTAGGCCATTATTACAGTTATTTTTTTCTAAAAATGCTGAGTTGGTGTTATCGAGAGACAACCCAACAACTTTATCCTTTCGCAGTTTATTTAGAAAATGAATTATTCCCCAATTTACGGGAAGCAGAGTATCGCTGGATTATTTTTGATATTGTAGAAAAGGAGGGGAATTGTTATCTTCAAGGACAGGCTGGGGAACAAATATACCCATTTCTTAAAACAGGTCGACTGGCGGAAAGGCTCCATAACGCAGGAATAAACCGTCTTCGTTTAGAGACGAGACTCGAATCAGGGCAAATTACTGAGTTGCTTTTACTTGTCCTTTATGCGTTGAATGACGATCGTAAGACGTCATTGTGGAATTTTTCAAGCAAATGGAAAAAAGAGAAAGTTCGTGAAATGATGAGGAGTCCCACGGGGCTGCATCAATCATGTGGGTTAGTACGCTTGGACCTGGAAGAAAACGACTGCGAAATTGAGTATCACTATTGTGAGTTATTTTATTCTCGCATAATCCGGGGGTACTTGGAAAAACAAAAGGAATTCCAGGATCATCGCTCTTTATTTTATAAGTCGAGTAAATTTGGATTTATCGCGTTTGTGGTTTTAATCATTCCTGCATTTTTGGAATTGTGGTTCCCCGGGCTGAGTACGGTTTATATTTCGGGCATGGCCATCATTGGGGCTTTTGTGATCTGGTTTCTGATTCATGTCATCGCTTCCATTCGCTATGATTGGGAATACTATAAATCTTTAAATAAAGATTATGTGACTCAGATATCCTTGCTTTCCCATTTTCCTACTTCCAACCCCAATCCAGTATTACGTTTGAATTTAGATGGAAATATCCTCTATGCCAATCCGACCGTAAAAAAAATGCTGCGGGAAATGAAGATGGACGATAGCGAGGCCTATAAGCTTCTTCCATCCAATATTGCCGATATCATTCCAGATACCCATTCTTCGGGCAAAACCCAATGTGAGGTAGAAGTTCCCGGTCATGATCGAGTTATTCAATATACGATCTCTCTCTTTCATGATAAAAAAACGGCCTTTGCTATGGGTACTGATATTACTCAATTGCGTAAAACTGAAAAGCAACTTCGTTATTTAAACAATAATCTGGAATCCATGGTAGATGCTAAGACCGAAGAACTTCAGAAAACTCAGGATGTGACCATACTTTCTCTTGCCGGCTTGGCTGAAATTCGTGATCCCGAAACCGGTGAGCATCTCGAACGGACTCGCTTGTATGTGACCACTTTAGCGCAGCAGCTAAGGAATCATCCTCTCTATCGTGATTATATTGATGATTTCATGATCCAAGACCTTTATAAATCCACACCGCTGCATGATATTGGCAAAGTGGGAATTTCGGATTCCATTCTGCTTAAACCTGGTAAATTGACAAAGGAAGAATTTCAAGAAATGAAAAATCATACACTTTATGGTGCAAATGCGCTTCGGTGGGCAGAAGAACGGCTTGGCTTTGATTCTTTTCTCAGCCTGGCCAAAGAAATTGCCAATTATCATCATGAGCGTTGGGATGGTAAAGGCTATCCTGAGGGATTACGAGGGGATGATATTCCTTTATCGGCTCGTTTAATGAGTTTGGCTGATGTGTATGATGCCTTACGATCCAAACGTGTTTATAAAGATGCTTACTCACACGAGAAAACGAAAGAGATTATCGTACAAGGGTGCGCTTCTCAATTTGATCCTGATGTCGTTGATGCCTTTTTGTTCGTAGAAAACCAATTTGAGGATATTTGTAACCGCTATTCTGATCCAGAATGCTCTATGGCGACTAAGTATTTTCCTTCATAATGCTTGATTCTAATTGGTTTTCTTGGTTTACCCCAATTATCAATTTGAGAAATAGGCCAATTACCGTCCAATATATCAAATGAACTCTTCCACTTTTGTTGTTTACAAATTATATTCTTTAAATATACTTTTGCCGTATTTGATGCGCTTCCTCTTGTCTATGGAAAATAACGATCACGGACAGAATAAAGGAGTTGGGAATGAGATTTCAGTTTAAAAAAATAAGTACGAAGTTTCTCTTGTCGTTTTTTATTGCGATGGCCGTCATTATTGCCGGTTTGTATTTTTATAACCGGTATTCGGTACGCTCTTTTGGTTATACAAAGGAGGTGGAAAGAGCCCGGGCTTTGACGACTTTTTGCGAGCAATTTCGTAATTTCGTTTCGGATTTAAATTATAGCGAGACCTTCCATATGGAACGACTTACAAAAGAGTTCGATCAAGCAATAAAAGAAGGGAAAAACTACCAAGAAACGGATATTTATAAGACGATACCCGTGGTGAGTGCCTGGACCGTCGCTGAAAAAAAGGCTGAAGAACTTGGATACAAGTTTCGAGTACCTAAAAATGATCCTCGGAATACCAAAAATCAACCTCGTCCAGGGGTTGAACAAGCGGTGGTGGATTATCTGGAAGGAAAAGGTACTCTAGAGGCCATTGAGGAGAATGGAGTCGAGGTTATTTTTCCCAAAAAGAAAAGCGAAGCGAGAAGCCAGGGTGAAATTGGTATTCTCCACATTGGTACAGAAAGAGGAAACACAACCGAAGGCGGGCAACAAATAGAGGTGAACGCGGTGCGTTTTTTCCGCTCTATTCAACTCACCAAAGATTGTCTTTCTTGTCATGGAGATCCACGGGGAGAGCCCGATTTACTTGGTTTCGCGAAAGAAGGTTGGGCCGAGGGAGAAGTCCATGGTGCGTTTGAAATCATTGCCCCTTTGAGTGATCTTGACTCTCAAGTCGCGACCGCAGGTCGTTGGCAGTTAAGCATATCCACTATCGTTTTGATTATTACTCTTTTCGTGATTTCGGCTTTATTCACTTTAACCGTCACAAAACCATTGAATTCGTTAAAAAATCGTTTGATAAACATAGCCGGTGGCGGGGGGGATTTGACAAAAGAGTTGGATATCCCCACCCAGGATGAAATCGGACAAGTTGCAGATTATTTCAATCAATTCTTGAAACAACTTCGTATGTTGATTTCCGAAATTGGGCAGGCTTCCGAGCAAGTCGCTTCGAGTTCGGAAGAGCTATCATCGGCCTCTCAAAACTTGGCGAGTTCTTCTTCCGAGCAAGCGACCAATTTGGAGGAAACTTCTCGTTCCATGAATAACTTGACTGAATCGATACAGCAAAATGCGGAAACCGCGAAACAAACGAACGATCTTTCTGCACGGGCTGCTAATGAGGCAGAAAATGGAGGTCAAGCGGTGACCAATACGGTCGAGTCGATGAGGATGATTGCCGAAAAAATTTCTATCGTTCACGATATCGCCGATCAAACCAATTTACTTGCTCTCAATGCGGCTATAGAAGCCGCACGCGCCGGTGAAATGGGGAAGGGATTTGCTGTGGTGGCTGTTGAAGTTCGTAAGTTAGCCGAAAAAAGCCAGCAAGCAGCCAAGGAAATCAACGAATTGGCTTCCTCAAGTGTGGATGGAGCAGAACAAGCGGGTGAATTGATCCGTAATGTAATCCCTGTCATTCGAGAAGCCTCTAACCTGATGGATCAAATTTCAGATAATTGTTCTGAACAATCTACTGAAGGGGAACGTATACGTGAAGCTTTAACCCAATTGGAACAAGCAACCCAACAAAATGCGGCTACCAGCGAAGAGACCGCTTCCTCTAGTGAGGAGTTGTCTGCCCAAGCACAAACCTTACAAGATCTGGTTAGCCGGTTTAAATATCAGAAAGACGAAGAGGCTCACGCTTCAACCCCATTTACCCAGAAAACTCTACCTAAACCAAAAACGGGCGGGACTGATTCTCAATTTGATACAGAAGAGGGCGAATTTCGTTCCTTCTAAATTAGAAACCTGAGTGATTTTTTGGCTCCAATCATTCCGTCTTTTTTCTGTAAATGATAAAAGGCGGATTTTTTTAGAAATAAAAATTACTCAAAGGTCAACAAAATAGTTGACATCGAGGTAATAAAAGGCTATGATTCATTATAGCCAGTATAAAAGAGATGAGATCACGGGAAACGACAACCCTAGAGAAAAACAATGTTATCAGTAACGCAAACGACTGGATACGCCATACTCGCTTTAAGTTGTCTTGATAAAAGCGGCGAGGAATGGGTGCTTGAAAAAGATATCGCAGAAAAAACTGGAATCAGTAAGCCCTACCTCTCAAAGCTTCTTTACCGCCTGACCAAAGGTGGTCTCATTGTCTCGAAGCGAGGATACAAAGGCGGGATTTCTTTGTCGCGTCCAGCTAATGAGATCACGATGCTAGATATTTTTGAAGCGGTGGAAGGAACCGACTGGCGTGACCGATGTTTGTTGGGGCTTCCAGGGTGTTCTTCCAACCAACCTTGCCCGATGCATAAGTTTTGGTTGAAAATGCGCCCTAAAATCGAAGATCAATTTAAGAATTTAACCTTGGCCGAGGTTATGGAATTTAGAAAAACGGGTTGGAGATTACGTACTGAGACCTACTCAATCCAATTCGAAAAAGAAACGATTTAACAAATTGGAGGTTGTAAACCATGGAAAATGTCAATATGTTTTGCTATCAATGCGAGCAAACCGCCCACGGAACCGGATGCGTGGATCGTGGTGTATGTGGAAAAACCCCGGAAACAGCCACGTTGCAGGATCTTTTGCTTCACGCCGTGAAGGGGTTATCCGTCTATGCGCATAAAGCCCGGCAATTGGGGGCGAAAGATCATGAGGTGGATGTTTTTACCCTTGAAGCCTTATTTATTACAGTAACGAATGTGAACTTTGATAGCGAGCGAATTCGTGAGTGTATTCATAAAACCGTCTCTATGCGTGAACGGGCAAAAGCCATATATGAAGAAGCTTGTGCCAAAGCCGGTCAGTCTCCAGAAAATCTCAATGGCGCGACGACGTTTCAACCCGCAGAGACGATGGAGGGTTTGCTGGAGCAGGGTCAAGCCGTCTCAATCATTCAGAGAAAGATGCAATTCGGTGAAGATATCACTGGATTGCAAGAACTTCTTACGTATGGAATCAAAGGGATGGCGGCTTATGCCGATCATGCTTATATCTTAGGGCAAGAAGATGATAGGGTTTATGCTTTTATCCACAAAGCCATGAGTTATTTGACGAAGACAAACCCCACCGTCGATGAATTATTCAACCTGGTGATGAAATGCGGTGAAGTGAACTTGAAGGTTCTCGAACTTTTGGATAAAGCCCATACCGGCGCCTATGGGAACCCCGTACCTACTGAAGTACGTCTGGAACCGGTTAAGGGAAAGGCTATTCTTGTCTCGGGTCATGATCTGAAAGATTTAGAAGAATTACTCAAACAAACCGAAGGTAAGGGAATTAACATCTATACCCATGGCGAAATGCTGCCCGCGCATGGCTATCCTGAACTGAAAAAATATAAGCATTTGGTTGGCCATTATGGCGGTGCCTGGATGCGTCAACGTAAAGAATTCGATCAATTCCCGGGTGCGATTCTTATGACCACCAACTGTCTGCAAGAGCCAAAAGAAACGTATAAAGATCGTATCTTTACTACAGGTCTTGTTGGTTGGAGTGGGGTGCAACATGTGAAAAACGGTGAGTTTGGTCCAGTGATCGAGGCCGCGCTGAATGCCGAAGGTTTTAAGGAAGACGGCCCAGAGCGGACTATGATGGTGGGATTTGGTCATAACGCAGTTTTGGGTGTTGCGGATAAAGTCATCGAAGGGATAAAGCAAGGAGCCATACGTCACTTCTTCCTGATTGGCGGTTGTGATGGAGCTGAACCAGGGCGAAACTACTACACCGAAATGGCTGAGAAAATGCCTCAGGATTGCATGTTGCTCACCTTAGGATGTGGCAAGTTCCGGGTGACGGATGTAGAAATGGGCGATATCGGCGGCATCCCACGTCGTTTGGATATGGGGCAGTGCAACGATTCTTATTCTGCGATTAAAGTTGCGCAGGCGTTAGCGGATGCTTTCGAAACGGATATTAATCAACTTCCACTTTCATTAGTGATTTCTTGGTATGAACAGAAAGCCGTCTGTGTGCTTTTGACGTTGTTGTATCTTGGTGTAAAAAACATTCGCTTAGGACCCAAACTTCCGGCTTTTGTTTCTCCCGCCGTATTGAATGTCTTGGTAGAAAAATTCAATATCATGCCTATTAACACGGTTGAGGCCGACTTGGATGCGATTCTTAATCAACCTTCCGCAACAAATTAAGCGCTGCCATTCTCGTTAATATGTTGATCTGCATGTAGCTCCTCGAGACAATCGAGGGGCTACAGTTTTTTTACTCCCCCATTCGATTATGGCTTTTCTTTATAAAGAATTGTATTTCTTTCAGGGCAATAGACTTATATGAGTGGGTTGTTCGTGGTAAAGGCCAATTGCGTGATAAGTAAATCATTCTATTTTTTGTTTTGTATCTGAATGAGATTTATGTTATTAGGTTGATGGGTTGAATCTAACTTGATTATATACAATATCTTATGAATTTTCTTTTGTATTCTCACTACATTTACCCATTTCAAAAAGAGAAAATATTTTGACGAATAAAAGCCCATATTGTAGAAATCGTTAAAACGTTGATTGTATTAAATCTAGTGAATTGAATATGTTTTGAGTTTCGTGAATTTATTATATCTGTTCTGTGCTAAGATTGGTCTTTTTCTTGCTTTAATATCAATCTGTAAAAAGGTATTGAGTTTCTGTAATTTGTTATAAAAATGTTACATTGTTTTTGTGTTTTATGTGTGTAAATTTTTGTATATTTAATTGCCTCATTTCGAATGTATTACTTAGTATGGAGGTGATCAAATGAAAAGGCTCTTTTATCATATTGCTTTCAGTATGGTGGATCATGTCATGCTTAGCTACGCATTACGTGGTTCAAGTTTAAAAATTCTCAAGGCTGCACGACGTTTAGCCAACCATTCTAGCGGGGAAGAAGAGCAGGAAAGCTTCCATAAAAAACAAATTCAATTATGCGCGATTCGTTTTTACTTATTCGTAAAAAAAATGGCGCGTGGAGGTGAAAGACGCAGTTCCCCTTCGGTATTGAAACCGGTTTCGTGGTATTGGGAAGAAAAGTTGAGACGGCCGCTGCAATCGATCATGGAAGTGTGTGAATCGATGTTGGAAGAAAACGAGGGAGAAGAAACAAATCAGGAAATTGAAGCCCTGCTTTTAACCATACTCATAGAAGCAAAAGATATGCTGGAACAAATTGATCGTAAACATGATTTTTTGAATAGAGAACCATGCTTAGCTTAAATGCAAGAGGTTGAGAGGGAATCTATGGAAATTGATGGTTTAGAACAAGAGATCATGCAATCAAAAATTCTTGTGGTTGATGATGAGAGCATGATCGTTGATATGTTGGTAACCTTCTTAAAGGGACGAGGATTTAACAATGTCGTTGGTGAGACGAATTCCAAAAACATTGTGCATTTAAACCAAAATAACGAATTTGATTTGATTTTATTGGATTATAACATGCCGGGAATGAATGGCCTGAGAGTATTAGAGCAGTTAGATCTCATTAAAAAAGAAGACTATTTATCGGTTGTGATGATCACGGGATATCATGAGGAAGATCTTTGTTTGAAAGCCTTGGAAGCCGGGGTGCGCGATTTCATTCGTAAACCTTTTAATCAACATGAAATTCTCAATCGTATCCATAATATTCTTGAAGTGCGTGTTCTTTATAAGCGAGAAAGGCGCCGGAATGAGATTTTGGATGAGAAATTCCGGCAACGTACGAATGAACTTTATAACACCCAAATAGAAATTGTGCGTCGTTTAGGTATCGCAGGTGAGTTTCGTGATAATGATACTCATATGCATGTGGTACGAATGAGCAAAGTTTGCGAAATGCTTGCTCGTGAATTGGGACTGCCAGAAGAAGACAGTGATTTGTTTTTAAAAGCCAGTCCGATGCATGACATAGGAAAAATTGGTATTCCCGACCGGATCTTAATGAAACCGGCTTCTCTTACCTATGATGAATGGGAACTCATGAAAAGCCATGTTGAAATTGGAGTACAAATTCTTTCTGGCCACTCTTCCAATATTATGAATATGGCCAAGATTATCGCACAAACGCATCATGAGAAATGGGATGGAAGCGGCTACCCTGAGGGCTTGAAAGAGGACAATATTCCTGTGGCGGGGCGCATTGCCGCCCTCAGTGATGTCTTTGATGCTCTCTTGACAGCGCGTCCTTACAAACGAGCGTGGACGATCGCGGAGGCCGTCGATTACATTCACCAGCAATCGGGAATTCATTTTGATCCCCGAGTTGTGGGAGCCTTTGATCGGCAATTACCTCTTATTTTTGAAGTGCACCATACCTATAAAGATGCAAGCCATGTACTCTCCTGCGTGGAGTAAAATGCTTATTCTGACGAAGTCGTTTGCTCTCCCCTTTCATTGGGAGATGTAGAATCTGGTTCATTGGTATTCGTTTTTTGCAACGCTTGTTCCTGAATTGTTTCAGCGGCTTCTTCGTTGGCTTTCACTGAGGTTTGACTTGAGGATTGTTCCTCTTTGGATTCTATTGAAGGAGTGGTTTGATTCCTATTCAAACGCCGTTGTAGTTCCTTGTTGATGGCTTCGTAATCAAAGGTGACTTCAGCATGTTTTTTCTTCAACTCTCGCCGGATGGTTAGGATTACAGGACGGCTGCAGATTACTTCTTCCAAATGATGCTTTTCACGAATTAAAATTTTTTCTTGTTGCTCTAACCGTTTTAGCAATTGGTCGTCCACCGGTTTAATAACACTTTTTTGCCGGGCCATTTTTAGGACAGAGACGACTTTCGAGATTTCACCGTTGTCGCGTTGGCGCAGGGCTTCACGGGAATAGCACTTTGACATTAAGGTGGTTAGAAACTTGGGATTTTCAATTTTATTAAGCCAACGTGAATTTTTCTTGAGGAATGTATTGGCTTGGTCGGCGGTCTCTGCCGCTTCCCGGTAGCGTCCTAACTGAAAATAGGCCTCCGCGAGCAAGGCTAATCCCGGGTGGTAATCGGTGCAATGGTCGCGAACGGATTGAAGGTATTGGATCGCTTTTTCTACAAAGGATGGATGCTCGATTTTCAAACAAGATTCGCCCAGTTCGTAAGCGATATCGATTTGGTCAAAGGCATCGTTCTTCTCTTTTTCTTCTTCGGGAAGTAATGGCGTAAGTTGTCCATCTGAAAGTTGATAAGCTTTTTCAAAATGTTCAATAGAGCTGTAATGTTGACCACACCAGGAATAGCCTTTACCCAGCCAATAGTGAAGCTCGTAGGATTGGCTCTCGTCGAAATGATCGCGGATTTGTTTGAGTGCTTCCAGGGTTTCGCCAATCGTGCCTACGGCAGTTTGTGCATGAGACGTTGTAGGTTCGACCACGTGTTCGATGCTCGCTTTAATACGAACCTGGTTTTTAATCACTTGAATTGCGTCTTGTTCTGTTTGAATGGAGTGTTTCTCGATGATCCTCATAGGGTCCAACCTTTCAGAAATAAAACAATTCCCCTTTTGGTTTCACGTGTCATGATTGTATGATTCTTATTATGCATTGTTTTAGCAGGATTTTGTCATCTTTTCCAGATGTAAAATCTCAAGATAGGGAAGTGTTAGATAATTAACGCAGGAAACGATCAATACTTACGCTCCGATGGAGAGGACTCTCAATAAAAAAGGATCGACTATGGAACGGCGATTTATTCGAGATGGCGTTTTAGATGAAATGATTCAAGAAGTCAAGAAAATCATGGAGAAAGTTTCTCATGATAAGTCGATGGAAGACGATCATCATCGTTATATTAACTCTCTACTCATCCATTATGAAACGGCAAAAATAAGCCTGGAACGAATTGAGGAATCGATCGAAAGAGCGCGAAAGAGTGATTCAACTGGAGAAATCACAAACCCTCTTTGCGAGGCTGCTTCTCATATCAAAACCGGGATTATGAGCCAGCATGAAATTCTTATGACAGATATCAAGCAATTTCCTAGCGATCTGGATTTGAAAGACTTCCTGTGAGTGAGACAAAGTCCAGACATGAAAGAAGGATTCGCGTCGTATTTCATTCAGTGTTATTTCCAATTGAGTAGGTCGGACAATTTGAAATTCCCCCCAACGTTTTTTTTCTGATTTTCGTATGTACATCTATTCATGTTTTAAGAGTTGCATGGGTTGACGTCTATCAGGGTTCGACCCATGATACCCTTTTGTTTATGGGGGTTATGCATAGATATCTCATAGGTCAGGCTTTCCTCGTAATGTCTATCCGAGTTGTACGGGTATCCATTTCACTTTTTTAGGAGGTTAGGATTTTGTTTAAAATTTTCATCGTTGTCTTGTACTTCTTCGCTATGTTGATGGTCGGGTATCTGTGTATGCATCGAACCAAGACCGTGGGGGATTTCTTTTTAGGTGGAAGAACGCTGGGAGCGTGGTTATCGGCGTTCGCTTATGGTGCGACTTATTTTTCCGCCGTATTGTTTATTGGTTATGCAGGGAAGCTGGGGTGGGGATTTGGTTTGCATACCATGTGGATTGTTCTAGGAAATGCTTTTGTGGGAGTTTTTCTTGCTTGGAAAGTCTTGGGAAGGCGTACCCGACGAATGACGGCGCGTTTAGATGCGATGACCATGCCTGAATTTTTGGCGGTGCGTTATGATTGTCCCACGATGAAAGTCATAGCCGCCTTGATTGTGTTTATCTTTTTAGTTCCCTATTCGGCCTCGGTGTATATGGGGCTGAGTTATTTGTTTGAAGTGAATATGAACATCCCTTATGAATATGCGTTAACCTTCATGGCTGTTTTGACCGGGTTGTATTTGATTATGGGGGGATATTTAGCCCTTGCGATCACGGATTTAATCCAAGGAATCGTTGTGTTGTTCGGGGTGGTGGTTATGGTTTATTTCTTGGTAGGCGAGCAAGGAGGATTTATTGAAGCGACGCGCTCATTGATGAATCCCGATTTCGCTCCCGGGCTTCAAACCGAAGGGGGAATCCCCGGATGGATCACTTTGATATCCCTAGTGCTGATTACAAGTATAGGCCCATGGGGCTTGCCGCAGATGGTGCAAAAGTTTTATTCCATCAAGAACGAAGAAACCATAAATCGAGCGGCGCTCTTGTGTACTTTTTTTGCCTTAATTATGGCGTTTGGAGCCTATTATACGGGAGCGTTGACGCATTTGTTTTATGAGGTCCCCCCCGGCGAAGTGGATCAATTGATTCCTTATCTATTGACGGAAAAAACGCCGGAAGTGGTTTCGATTATCATATTGCTTTTGGTTATTTCGGCTTCCATGTCAAGTTTGTCCTCGCTGGTCTTGGTATCCAGTTCAGCCATCGCGATGGACTTATATGGAGGCTGGTTTTCGCAGGATAGTTCACGGAAGTTGATTGTGGTGTTAATGCGGGTGTTTTGCGGGGTCTTTGTGCTCGCCTCCTTGTATATTGCTTTGGTGCAGCCTACGGTTATCGTGAATCTGATGGTGATTTCATGGGGCGCTTTGGCTGGGGCGTTTATTGGACCTTATCTTTACGGGCTGTATTGGAAGCGTACCACCAAAGCAGCCGCATTAACCGGCATGATTGTGGGGGTTGGTTTGGCCGTATCTCTTTATCTTCTTCTTGGTGCTCAAGGGATTCCCTTGGCAGGGGCCATTGCAATCCTGGTGCCTCTTGCTGTTATTCCTCTGGTCAGTATAGTGACGAAGCCCTTTGAGGAAGAGCATGTAGAAAAGATTTTTGGTGGAGAAACACTCAATCCAAGAGTTGAAGGGAAATAATGCGAGAGAAATTTCGCTTTTGTCTTTACGTCTCCTATGAAAATATAGACAATCAAGTGAAAGTATGTTGTAGATTCTTTTGTTGAACCTACTTGTCTGTAATTATGGAAGAGGTCTGATTTTTTATTTAAGAATTTTCATGTGATGCTGAGATCGGTTTATTGCTCTTGCTTCCTCTCGCCTCGGGGGTGTGTTGCTTCGATGGAGTCGTCAAATAATGGAAGAAAAGAAACCAATTCGGGTCATGATCGTCGATGATCATCCGTTGGTTCGTGTTGGCTTAACACGAACGATCGAGAATGAACCCGATATGTGTGTTTGCGGCGAAGCCGAAAGTGTTTCTCAAGCATTGAAAGAAATCGAGAGTACTCAACCGAATTTTGTGGTCGTGGATTTATCCCTGGACGAGAGTGATGGAGTGGATTTGATTCGAATATTAAATGAGGGAAAAGTGATAACCCCAGTTCTGGTCGTTTCTATGCACGAGGAACCCTATTACATCGAAAAAGCCTTTAAGGCGGGGGCTCGGGGCTATTTGCTTAAACGAGAATCGATCAAGAATATCACAAATGCAATTCGTACTATTTTAAGCGGTGGGATCTACGCGAGTGAAACGGTTTCTTCTAAATTTCTTCAGACTTTTTCGTTTGATTATCAAGCAAACAAATGGTCTCCTCAAGATCTATTAGGGCGGAGAGAACTTGAAGTCTTTGAAATGTTAGGTGCTGGTTTACAAAAGAAGGATATCGCTGTGAAGTTGAATATCAGTACGAAAACAGTTGAAACTCATATTGAGCGTATCAAGAAAAAATTGAAATTAGATTCGGGCTTAAAACTTATTCATTACGCTATTCGGTACAACATAAAATCAAAATAACTTTCATAGGACCTGGTAGAAGCAAGGAGGTCCAAGGGGAAAGCCTCTTGGACCTCGTTTATAGGATAATTAATTATTGATTGAGGGGACCGGTTGTTGATCAGGTACAGATTGTTTTGAAGGGATAGGTTTGTCAAGGATTTGGAGAAGTTCGTTGTGAGTATCAAGAATCAGTTGGGTTTGGGAGGTCAAGGATTCTTCCAAGGCTTCCAAAGAGCGAACGAACTGGAAAAATTCCGGTTCGTCTTCAAACCCACTCACTTTTTGTGATTCGGCCCCCGTGACTTCTTTGATAAACCCTTTGGCATACATGCGGGCGGCTTCGGCATCCGCGGATCCGCGGATGATTTGGGCATCACGTTCGGCTTCGGCAATGAGGGTTTTTACTTGTCGGTCGGTTTCTGCCCGAATATATTCTGAATCGCGTTTTCCTTCTTCTATATATTTTGTGGCGATACGTTCCCGTTCGGCGGTCATATTCTCGTAGACGGCTTTTAGGTTTCCTTCTGGCAAGTCAGCCCGCTTGATTCGAACGTCAAGAATTTGAATGCCATAGTCGTCTGCCGCTTCGCGGCATAATTCGGTTACTTTTTCCATAATCTTCACTCGGCCATGTTCAATGGAATAAAGTTTTTGTTGTGGGATCATACTTTGTGTATCTTCGAGTATGTTGTTGGTACTTCGAATAATTTCGATGAAATCATACTCGCCAAGTTGACCACGTATAACGGAATAGATGATGTCATCCAGCTGAGATTGGGCTAATTTCTCTGATTGCAGGCGGATTCGAAACTGCAACGGATTGGCAATACGCCAGCGGGCGAAATTATCGATAACGATTCGTTTTTTATCCCGGGTGGTAATGGAGGCCACGTCAGAATCGTAGAGCAGAATACGGTCATCGAAGTATTCCACGTTCTCGATGAATGGAATTTTGAAATAGAGTCCCGCTCCGAAATCAAGCGATACGGTATTTTGATTTTCTTCGTTGTATTGTTCGATTTCTTTGCGAACCTGTTCTTTATCAGTAAAACTTGATTCTCCTGCGATCACCCGGGAGGGACGTCCAAATTTTGTAACGATGGCATGTTCTACCTCGTTGACAATGAAGGCAGAGGACACGAGTACGACCAATGCGATGAATGCGATAATACCCACGAGAATAAGTGTGGCTTGTTTTTTCATCTTATCTCACCTCCTTGTCTGAAGATGGGGAAGATTGGAACATAGAACCAAATCCTTGAGGTGAAATATTCATAAATTTCAATACTCCTTCGTCTTGCTGTCCGCTAATAATCACTTTAGGGTTATTGGCAAGCACTTTTTCCAATGTTTCCAAATACAAGCGTGTACGGGTCACCTCAGGTGCGTTTTTGTATTCTTCCAAGATTTGAGAAAAACGCTCTACAGAACCTTGAGATCTATTAACCCGTTCTGCGCGATAGGCTTCAGCTTTCTCGATGATTTGCCGTGCTTCTCCTTCGGCTTTGGGGATTTCGCTGTTTCGGTAGCCCTGGGCTTCATTAATGAAGCGGGATTGATCTTCGCGTGCGCTGGTTACAGCAAGAAACGCAGGTTCTACGGGTTCGGGAGCATGGGTGTCTTGCAATTGAACTTTTAGAATAACGACTCCCATCTCGTAATGATCGCAGATTGCTTGCACTTCCTGGAGTATTTCATTTTCAATTTCTACTCGACCCCATGTTAACGCGGCATCGATGGCATAGTCACCAATTACCTGCCGTTCCACCGCTTCGATGATACCTTTCAGGGTATTATCCACATCGTAAACATTGAACGAATATTTGATAGGATCCGAAATGCGATACTGCACGATGATTTCTGAGATAAGAACATTTTCATCGCCGGTCAGCATCTGAGCTTCTTCGTTTACATGACGATAGCTCGCGGGAGGGCCGGTATCGATGGTACGAAAGCCTACTTCAATCCGTTTAACCTTCTCTACAGGTTGAATGATGACCGTCTCGATAGGGCGGGGAAGCCGTAAATGAATTCCAGGATTCGCGAGGCGATTGTATTTCCCTAATCGGAGTACAATCCCCACTTCATCGGTTTTTACCGTAAACCACGGCTTAAAGAGAAACAACAATAGGAGTAGGAAAAGAAAGATCGAGCCAATCACCACAAGACGTAGTTGCTGTACGGGCAGTTTATTCTTGGGCGACCGGCCGGTATCCACAGACAATTCCTCGAACCAATCAGCCATAATACATCTCCTTCATCGTTTAGATAGTTTCTAACGAGTATTTGCCTATACGGTACTCATTTCTCTCTATGAAATAAATGGGTAATACGCTTAAAATTAGAAATTCCAAAAGCAGGTTCCTTGGTATTTTTTTGAATTTTTTATAAAATCTTAACATAACGTGGTTTTAATGAATCTTTAAGCAATAAATAAAAATAATGAGGATCATCACGAAAGAGATTACTTTTTTTTGGGGAAAAATGCCTTGGGGATATGTTACGCTTGTCTCCGGGCGGCCTTAAGGACTGCTTGCTCCGAAAGCCGCTTTACATTCAGCGTTTTGCTTCGATTCACTAGGATTGTAAAAGTCATAGTGTCTCGCTATCGAATCATGTTTTTAATGACTGTCCGGTAAAAAAGGCTTGCAATGTGGCGCAGGATTCCAGCCTTGCAACAATATGCTGTGCAGGCAAGATGTCTGCTCTACAACATGTAACGATACCGAATGCACGATTGAACTTTTTGGTGGAACGTCATATATGCGATTCTGAAAGCGTTCAAAACACTAGCTTAATCGGAACTTTATTATGAAAAATTCTAAATGCCTTAACGGTGGAGCATCAACCAACGGGCGAACCACACTGGTTGGCTAACGCATCTCCCTCGCCACCAAATCATCAATACAGCGGCCAGTGCGTCACGCCTGTTTCATCATCCGGTGGGGGCACAGTTGTGTCCGTCTCCGGCTCAAGATCAATCGTGTTACTTATGCCTATTTTTGTATACGTCGTTGTTACTCTCCGAGAAAAAAACATCACCTCTTCCGTCATGGGGATATTATGTTGCGACCGCTCCCCCTGGATGAAAATATTCTTTTTTATTTTTGATACATAGCATGGATCAAATTTTTTGGTCATTACCAGTTCCAATTCCTCATTATCAGGGTTTAGTTGATAAAATGAGACGGTAACGATGAGTCGACCATATCCGTCATGAAGACAGGATTCAAGTAATGGGGTGGTTTTGTCAATGTACTTGAGCAATGTGAATGGTTTCCAATAAAATATACCAACCGTAATCGCCTTATTTGTGGGGTCAAAGCTATAATCGCGCCACATTTCATCGCTAAACCCCAATACAGTGATTTCGTCCTTGTGGGTTTCATTGGCAAAGTGTCCAATCGATTCCTCACTGCTTGCCCCTTCTGAAATCATTCCATGCGAGCCACCAGTAATTTCTGCATAGATGAATATCTTCTGATCAGGACTCTCCTGTGCTAGAGCCCCTACCGCTGCCACGCTGATTATTACTGATATAAGTAAAAAAGTTCTTAACATGATGATTTTCCTCAGAATTCATATTGTGCTGTATAAGATGAGAGAATCCGAAAACGATTTTTTTAACCTATCAAACCTTGGTGATAAGATGGCGCATATTATGCTTAGGGGAGGGTATCGGCGGGGCCATTCATTTTAATATCCCTGCCTTTATTAACCTTGAACCCTTTTTTAAAAAACTGTATGACAAAAACGCTTACGGTTCTTTAAAATGATGACTCAACTTAATTATCTGGCAAAAACGAGCCACACATTCCCAAGCAAACCACAGAGCCAATCACCGAATTGGTTTGAAGGTTTTTAACGCCCCGGATCAAGATCAATTGTGTTACTTATGCCTGTTTTTGAATGCGTCGTTGTTACTCTCCGAGAAAAAAACATTACCTCTTCCGTCACGGGGATATCTTGGAATGTTCGCTCCTCAGGGTTGGAAATATTCTTTTTTATTTTTGATACATAGCATGGATCAAATTTTTTGGTCATTACCAGTTCCAATTCCTCATTATCAGGGTTTAGTTGATAAAATGAGACGGTAACGATGAGTCGACCATATCCGTCATGAAGACAGGATTCAAGTAATGGGGTGGTTTTGTCAATGTACTTGAGCAATGTGAATGGTTTCCAATAAAATATACCAACCGTAATCGCCTTATTTGTGGGGTCAAAGCTATAATCGCGCCACATTTCATCGCTAAACCCCAATACAGTGATTTCGTCCTTGTGGGTTTCATTGGCAAAGTGTCCAATCGATTCCTCACTGCTTGCCCCTTCTGAAATCATTCCATGCGAGCCACCAGTAATTTCTGCATAGATGAATATCTTCTGGTCAGGACTCTCCTGTGCTAGAGCCCCTGCCGCCGCCACGCTGATTATTACTGATGTAAGTAAAAAAGTTCTTAACATGATGATCTTCCTTTACAATTATACTGTGATGTGAAATAAGTAACATTTAAAAAGGTTTTTTTTATTTGTCAAACCTTATTAGATAGTCTGTGTTATGACACAGGAAATTTGTTTAAAATTAGAAATTCCAAAAGCAGGTTCCTTGGTATTTTTTTGAATTTTTTATAAAATCTTAACATAACGTGGTTTTAATGAATCTTTAAGCAATAAATAAAAATAATGAATAAGGTGGTTACAATGGGTTTTTGGTGTAGGAAGTTAAGTTTCGCTTTAATCGGTGTGGTTTTTGTGGTTTCGATGGCAGGGAGTGAAGATTGGCCCATGTGGCGCTACGATGCGAATCGCAGTGCTGCATCACTGCAGGAATTACCGCAACACATGAGTCTGCTGTGGAGACGTGCGTATCCCAAGTTAGAACCGACATGGAAAAATCCTCTTAACCGTGACTTGATGCAGTTCGACCGGATGTATGAACCAATCGTTATAGGGAGAACTCTATTTGTTGCCTCCAACGCGTCTGACCGGGTTGTCGCTTTAGAAACCGAAACCGGTGAAGAACGATGGTCATACCATGTGGATGGACCGATACGTTTCCCATTGGTCGCAGAAGGAGAGAAACTCTATTTCGTTAGCGATGACGGCTGCCTCTATTGTTTAGACGCCAACGCGGGAGAACTTGTTTGGAAATATAAAGCGGTGCCCGAAGATCGTTTGATTCTTGGAAATGAACGCTTAATCTCTACATGGCCGGCTCGTGGGGGACCGGTGATCGAAGATGGGACGTTGTATTTCGCTTCGGGAATCTGGCCTTTTATGGGAGTCTTTATATTCGCCCTGGATGCTGAAACTGGGGAAGAAATCTGGGTGAATGATAGCACTAGCGCACAGTATATTGATCAGCCCCATAATTCTCCCTCCTTTGCCAGCATTGCTCCCCAAGGTATGTTGGTGGTCTCGGGGGATAAACTGCTGGTACCGGGTGGACGTTCAGTTCCTGCGTGTTTTGATCGCCACACAGGAGAAATGTTGTATTATCACTTGGCCGCAAACAACAAAACCGGCGGCGCTTTTGTTTGTTCTATCGGCGATCACTTCATCAATTATCACCGCGATCAAGTAACCAGCCTCTATGATCTTGAAACCGGAAGTAGTTTGATTCGCGCTTTTGGTAAAATGCCGGTAGTCACCATGGATCGGTTTTATTGTCTAGGTGAATCGGTCACCGCCATGAATTATAAAGATCTTCGCAAGCAGACACGGGAGAAATTGGTAAAAGATGAGGATACAGGTGAATTACGCCTGCGCGAAGAAGCCGAATGGGTGTTTGAAACCTTGTGGGAAATTGAGGTTGACGCTCAAGGAGATCTCATCAAGGCCGGCCAGCGCTTGTTTGCTGGAGGCGACGGCGTGGTGCATGCGATTGATATCCCTGAGGAGGGAGAGGAGCCGGTTATTTCTTGGGAAGCCGAAGTGGATGGAATGGCCTCTCGCCTCATCGCGGCGGATGACAAACTGTTCGTCGTGACCTTGGATGGATACATTTATGCTTTTGGTGAAAAAAAGGAGGATGCGCGGTATCATGAATATAATCCTCAACCAAGAAGATTAGAGGGAGAAATTGTAGAAGAGGCCAAATCTCTTGTGGATACAGCGGATATGGAGCAAGGTTACTGTCTTGTGTATGGGGTTGAAGATGGGCATTTAGCCCAAGCCTTGGCTCAACATACCAACATGCGGGTGATTGCGGTATCGCCCGACGCAGAGCAAGTAGACCAATTACGGCGTGAATTTACCCGGGCGGGATTATACGGCAAGAAACTTTCTGTTTATGAAGGGGATGCTCTTACATTTCCTGTGCCCCCATACCTGGCACGTTTGATTGTATTTGAAGATATGAACGGCTTGCCTATGGAAACAGATCCCCATTTTTTTGAAACGCTCTATCAGACCCTGCGGCCGTATGGTGGTACGATTTGTATGAGCATTGACGAGGATGAATTGCTGGAAACATTCAAAACCATACAACAATGTGATTTACCCAATGCCAAAATGTACGAGAAGAACGGCTTTTTGCTGCTCGTTCGTGAGGGGGCGCTTTCCGGGGCGGCTGATTGGACCCATCAATATGGAGATATTTCCAATACGGTGAAATCGGATGATCAACGCGTGAAGATGCCGCTTGGCATACTGTGGTTTGGTGGAAGTTCGAATACCGATGTTCTACCGCGGCACGCGCATGGTCCCCCAGAACAGGTGGTCAACGGACGCTTGTTTATCGAAGGGATGGAATCGCTCAGCGCCCGCGATGTCTATACAGGGCAGGTCTTGTGGAAACGAAAAATACCCGGGTTGGATACTTTTATGGTTTATTACGATCATACTTACAAGGATACTCCCTTAGACCCGGCTTATAACCAAGTTCATATACCCGGTGCGAATGCACGAGGTACAAATTATGTTGTAACCGAGGACAAAATATATTTCGTTGTAGAAAACCGCTGTTTGGTGTTGGATCCGGTGACTGGAGCGACGTTGGATGAAATTGAATTGCCAGAGCGTTTTCATAATGGTGAACCGCGTTCGTGGGGTTATATTGGTGTTTATGAAGACTATCTAATTGCAGGTTCGGATTTTGTTAGTTATTTGGAATATTTGGGTGAAAATCCACACCGCTTGGCAAAAGAGAAACCTTTTTATAATTTTGATATTACCTCAAGCAGAAGCTTAGTCGTTATGGATCGGCATAGCGGGGAAGTGAAGTGGACATTTGATTCCAACTTAGGCATGCGCCATAACACCATCATTGCAGGAGATGGCAAATTATTCTGTATCGATGCTATGCCACAATTGGTGATGGATGCATTAAAACGCCGAGGCCAGAAATTTCATGCCACTCCACGTTTGCTTGCGTTCAATATCGAAACAGGTGAAATCGTGTGGAGTGAGGCCGAGAATATTTTTGGTACTTGGCTGGGATATTCAAAAGAACATGATACTTTGATTCAAGCTGGACGAAAATCTCGCGATATGTTGGTCGATGAACCCACGAAGGGAATGATCGCTTACCAAGCGGCTACGGGTGAAGTTCTTTGGGAAAACCTTGACGATTCCTATCTTGGACCATGCATCTTGCATGGGGATATGATTATTACGGATCCACGAGCTTTTAATATAAAAACGGGACAGCTCTATACGTATACCAATCCTTTGACGGGACTGCCTATGACGTGGGAATACAATCGTAACTATGGCTGTAATTATTCTATCGCCAGTGAACATTTAATGACATTCCGTTCTGCCGCGGCTGGATTTTATGATCTGGAAAACGGAGGTGGAACCGGGAATTTTGGAGGTTTCAAGTCCGGTTGTACCTCTAATTTGATTGCTGCCAATGGGGTTTTAAACGCGCCGGATTACACCCGCACTTGTTCTTGCAGCTATCAGAATCAAACGTCACTGGCCATGGTTCACGACCCTGATGTGGAAATGTGGACCTTTAATACTTTCGATATACAAAATGAACCAATTCATCGGATTGGCATTAATTTGGGGGCTCCCGGGGATCGTAAATCCGAAAATGATACCCTTTGGCTTGAATATCCTACCGTAGGTGGCCCTTCACCGGATATTCCCTTGAGGATTACACCGGAAGAACCATCGAAGTTTTTGCATCATTCTAGCCGCGTCACCGGCAATGAACTTGATTGGGTGGCTGCATCCGGAATGAAAGGGATCGAGAAACTCACACTTCGTTTAAAAGGAGAATCTCCCTCTTCAGGAAGATATACCATAAGGCTGGTTTTCATGGAGCCAGAAGCGTTAGAACCAGGGGAGCGGGTCATGGATGTGTATCTCCAAGGCGAAAAAGTCTTGGAGGATTTTGATATTATGGAAGAGACGGGCGCTGTACGCCATGGTATAGAAAAAACATTCTCTGACATCTTCATTGAGAATGAATTGACTATCGAACTCGTGAGTGCTGGGAATGACCCTGAGACGATTCTTTGTGGAGTGGAGTTGATTGAAAACACTTCACTCACTCAAGCCCGTTAAGTCTGATATCATTGTTGATCGATCTTGTTTTCTTGTTGATTGAACTGACCTACAAGAAACAAGTATTGTATTATAAGATCGCAAGGGGTATTCGTAAGGAAAAATTTAATACTATTTTTATAATTATAGTAACATTAATAGAGATTTTTATAGATTTGTTGTGATTTAGTATTACATTTTAGTAAATCATTAGTATACTTTTTTGTTGTTAGGTGGTCTTGCAAAAACATTTTATCTTGATTGAGTTAGATGATGCGCGGTTCTTTGCCCTTATCACGGTATGTTTTTCTTTTTGCGATGGTTTGTTTATGTCTTGCTCTTGTGATGGTCCCAGAGGCAAGGGAAGTAACTTTGGATATTGATCAGATCACTTTCGATCGTATCACGGTGGAAGATGGTTTATCGTACTTCATGGTTTCCAAGATCTTTGAGGATTCTCGCGGTTTCATGTGGTTTGGAACCGAAAATGGATTGAATCGCTATGATGGTTATAATTTAAAGCATTTTTTTTATGAGCCTCTCGATAATAATTCTTTGTCCGATAATTATGTACGTGGTCTAGAAGAAGATGAAAACGGAAACTTTTGGATTGCAACCGACAAAGGGTTAACAAAATTTGATCCGATCACCGAAACTTTTACCCGATATTTGCATGATCCTGAAAATCCCCAAAGCCTACCTGCCAACCAGACGACCAGTTTAGTACAATGTAATAACGGAGATTTATTGATTGGGACCTTGGGGGGTGGATTGGCTCGTTTTAATGAAGAAGATGGAACTTTTCTCTCATACCAACATGAGGATGGGAATCCTCTATCCATAAGTAACAATCATGTCAATGCATTATCTAAAGATCGGGATGGTAATATCTGGGTGGGTATGGTCGAATCCGGTGGGGTTAACCGCTTTAATCCACGGACGGGTGAATTCAAGCGTTATGAATCCATTCGGGAAACGACGGATGATCAAACCCCTCCCGATGTATTGGATGTATGTCCCACAAGTGATGGTAAAGTTTGGTTTGGTACTTGGGAAAATGGCATGTTTGAGTTGGATCCGAAATCTGGTGAGTATGAACATCATCTGCCTGATGAAGAAAATGAGAACAGCCTTGGAAGTAATATCGTCAATGCAATATTTGAGGATGAAGAAAACGATTTACTATGGATTGGAACCTGGGGAGACGGAATCAATCTTTGGGATCGTGATATGGGGGTTATTCATCGAATTCAGCCAAAAGTTGGGGTTGAGCACAGTTTAAGCAGTGAAGTGGTGACTGAGATTTACCGGGATAATCAAGATACGTTATGGATAGGAACGATAGACAATGGAGTCAGCCGTTATGATCCCAATCGTCTTCGTTTTAAACATTTTTATAATATTCTTGATACAGAAAACAGTATAAATGAGGATAGAGTTTATGCCTTGCTGTGCGATCAAAATGGGATCATTTGGATTGGAACCGATGGGGGCGGCTTGAATCGTTATGATCCTGAAACAGGAAATTTTAAACATTATATGAATGATCCCGATGATCCCCATTCTATAAAACGCGATACGATTATTTCGCTCATGGAAGCAGACGATGGTGCCATTTGGGTGGGGAATTGGCGAGGGTATGTTTATCGTTTTGATCCAGAAACAGAGAAATTTGAACATTTCGAGGAAGATTTGGAAGATCCCCATGGTTTAAAAGGGTGGTATTTTCGTTCACTTTGTCAGGTACAGGATGGAACCATCTGGATGGGGATGGAGCAATATGGTATCAATGTTTATGATCCTGAAACAGGAAAGTTTTCACATTATGAACCGGATGAGAATGATCCTCACTCGATAAGTGATCATTTTGTGCGATGTATTTTGGAGGATTCGCAAGGGGATATTTGGGTTGCGACAAATTCCGGTGGTTTGAATCGTTATGATCCCGAAATCGATGGCTTCAAACATTATCAATGGGAAGAAGACAATCCTGAGAGTCTTTTAAGTAATGAGGTGTTAACGCTATTTGAAGATCAAGAGAAGCGGCTTTGGGTTGGAAGTGATCAAGGCTTATCGCTTTTTCATCCTGAAACCGATCAGTTTACTCATTATACAATTAAGGATGGATTGCCCAACAATATTATAAAAGGAATACTTCAGGACGAAGAAGGTTGCCTCTGGATTAGTACCGATAAGGGTCTTTCAAGATTCAACCCTGACACCGAGGAATTTCGTAATTTTGATAATCACGATGGTCTTCAGGGGTTATCGTTTAATATTAATACGTGCTGTAAGGGTAAAGACGGGGAACTCTATTTTGGGGGGCATAAAGGGTATAATCGAATTCGATTAAAAGATATTAAAGAGAATCCCAACATTCCTCCTATTCATGTTATTGATCTAGAAGTAAACGGAACTTCTTATCCTTTTAAACAATTCTTAGAAGAAAAAGGGAAACTTGTATTAAGCTACCGTCATAATTTTTTGGGTTTTGAATTCGCGGCGTTGGATTATACCAGTCCCGAGCAAAATCAATATGCTTTTCGTATGGGTGGGTTGGAGGAGACATGGCACTATAGCGGCACCCGTCGTTATGCCCAGTATACCAATCTCGCTCCTGGAAATTATGTTTTTCAAGTGATTGGCTCCAACAATGATGGGAAATGGAATCGTGAAGGGTTTTCGATTCCTATCGAGATTACTCCTCCTTTTTGGAATACCACCCTCTTTCGCATGATCGTAGCATGGATGGTCATTGGTTTGTTGGCCTATATTCACCATTTACGGGTTCAAAGTGTGAATGCCCACCGCAAGAAATTGGCGGAAGAGGTAGAACGGCAAACTCAACAGATGCGGCACCAGAGTATTGAACTAGAAAAGGCCAACCAGGAATTAAAGAAACTCTCCTTTCTCGATAGTTTGACGGGGATTCCCAATCGGCGCTCCTTCGAAGAACATTATGAGAAAGAATGGCGGCGGATGATGCGAGAGAAGCAGCCCTTGTCTGTTTTGATGATTGACATTGATTATTTTAAACATTTTAACGATGATTTAGGTCATCAAGCAGGTGATCATTGTTTGCAAAGGGTTGCGAATACTCTCCGAGCGATTGTTCATCGGCCGGGCGATTTAGTGGCACGGTATGGGGGCGAAGAGTTTGTTGTTGTGTTGAGTAATACAAAAAATGAAAGCGCTATAAAAATTGCGGAAAGAATGCGGCGAGCCGTATCGGGATTAGAGATCCCTTTCCTTTGCGAAGGGAATCAACGAATGGTTACGGTAAGCGTGGGAGTCGCGACAGATGTTCCCAGCCAAGATTTAGAACGGCAACAGATCATTGAAGCAGCAGATAAAGCCTTGTATCATGCCAAAAAACAAGGCCGTAATCAAACCTGCTCTTATGATTCTTTGAAAACCGTTGCGACGGATGGTTGATTTTTTTCCCAACTCTTGATACTTATACTACTTTTAATCTTCTCGATTTTTTACGATAACTTTCTACAGAGGCAGTCCGTAGTTTAATTGAAGACTCATGATCATTTAGAAATGATGTCTTTGTTTTTTTATACATCGCATTCATAATATATCTATATTATTCTTTGCGAAAATGAATTGGCAAAGATATGCTGTTTCTATGACGACAAGGTCGCTGAAAGTGGATAAACAAAAAGAAGTAAAGTCTGTATTCATAGTGGGTGATCATCAAATTGTACGCTACGGGTTGGCGCAAATGATCAACGCGGAAGAAGATTTGCGAGTTTGTGGTGAAGCGGAAGAAGCCCAATCGGCGATGAGAATGATTCTCGAATATCAACCGCAGATCGTCATTCTTGATATTAGCCTTAAAAATAGTAACGGTCTTGAATTAGTGAAAGATTTAAAAGTTCATTGTCCGGATATACCTACCCTGGCATTCTCCATGCAGAATGAAGAAATCTACGCAGAACGTGCATTAAAGGCCGGCGCCATGGGCTATTTGATCAAAGAAGAAATAGCCGATCAGATTTTGCTGGCGATTCGTCGTGTCTTGCAGGGAGAGATGTATCTAAGCGGGCGGATGTCGGAATCCATCATGCGCAAGTTTGTTCAAGGTAATATTATGAATAACGATTCTTGGTTGAGACAATTGACGGATCGTGAGTTAGAGGTCTTTAACCTGATTGGTAATGGTATGGAATCGAAAAGCATCGCCCATAAACTAAACCTGAGTACCAAAACGATTGATGTTTACCGCACCAATATCAGGCAAAAACTTGGGCTCAGCAACTCGGTAGAATTAGCCCAAAAAGCCTATGAGTGGGTGAAATATGGTTCTATGAGCCAGCCAAAAGATCAGGTTTAAGTATAATTTCTTTCCAGCAATACCTCCCTTATTGTTAACACCTTTCATCTTTTTCGTGTAAGATTTGATCTATCTTTAGAATGAATTTTATGTAATAATAATCTGATTCTATTCGCTGGGAGAAAGAATCGAGGGGAGACCTTTATGAGAAAGAAAAGCCAAGGTTTTACGCTCATCGAATTATTGATTGTGGTTGCTATCATCGGTATTTTAGCGGCGATCGCGGTTCCCAATTTCGTCAATGCACAGATCAAAGCCAAAATAACGCGGGTGGCAGCCGATATGAGAAATATCGGGGTGGCTTTCGAAGCGTATGCTGTAGATCATCGAGTGTATCCTTTGGGAATTATTTCTTTTTTAGAACCTCGGTGTGCCCATAGTTGGGGATTCTTGCCGGAAAGTTTAACCTCGCCGGTTCCGTATATGTCGACTCTCCCCACAGATGAATTCAATATAGGTTACAAAATTTATGGCCAAGAAGAGCAAACAGGCCCTAGCAAACTCAATGATCCACATGCCCGGTATCGTACCGCCCGAAAAAAGCCCTATACGGGCCCTGGTTCAGGGACAAGTGAAGCAAATTGGAAATCCAGCTGGGAAAATATGTTAGCACGTACCGGAGTTGATGGTGGATACATTCTCACGAGTCCGGGACCGGATAAGGTGGAGGATATACTCCCTGCATATAATCCCCATCCCTATGCCATAAGCAACGGATTGATTAGTTCGGGAGATATTGTGTACGCTCCTGGCGGTATTGCAGGCTTATAAAAAGCATCCATAGTGTTTTTAGAATATTCATCTTGGCATGGCATTCAATCCCTTTTTGGAGGAAATGAAAATGATGCGAAAAATATTGATGAGTGTCTTGGTTTTGGGGTGTGCATCTGTTAGTGGGTATACGCAAGAGATTGTGGAAAACTTTTTTACCGCAGATGGTGGAAACTCACCGATTACCTTGAATGGCGGGCAAAAATGCGGGCAACGCTTTACGGCCAATGAGCCCTTTGAGGGGATCGAAGTCAATGGTCCTACCTGGGAGGTGGATGGAGAAAAAGGAATGACCATTCGCCTTTATGAATGGGCTGGAGATTATGAATCCACTGTAGAGCAAGAACCACTCGTGGTTAGCGTTTTGGAAAATTTAAACGACAACGATTGGTTTCCCGCGTATGCGGGTTCGGAATTACCACCGGGTGAATATTTTTGGGAAGCCTCTGAGCCGACGAACTCCAACCCAGATGCTGTGGATCCCCACCAGATTGGCTGCTGGCTGTGGAATGAGAGTCGATATGAAGGTGGAGAAGCCTATTTTAACGGTGAGCCTTATGATGATGTGAGTGTTACTTGGATTCGTTGGTATGGGGATGATCAGGCTGGAACCTGGACGCCTTTCCCTTTTCCTGAATCGGATGCGCCAAGTTTAGCCCAAAGTTTCACAGCCCCTTGGGCGTTTCAATCTGTAGGAATCGCGAGTCCAACGTGGAATGGTATCGAGGCTGGCTATCGAATGAGTCTCTATAAATGGGAAACCGATTATGAAACCACCATCACCCAAGAACCGATTGCGCAAAAAGTGATCGAAAATCATTCCGATAATGCACGGGCTGAATTGGTGTTGGATTCCCCGCAAGAGGCGGGGAAATACCTGCTTTTGACCGATGAACCGGTGCGAGGGACGGAAGATGTAGGTCACTGGGGGTGGACAGAATCCAGCTGGTGGGATGAAGATAATACGGCTTATGCGGATGGAGTTGAATTGGAGCCCTTCGTTACATTCGATCTTTTTCTCGGTGAATTGACGAGTGAGCCCGTAGGCAAGGATTTCGCTTCGAGGTCTGTGACCGGGGTAGCAACGGTGGTTACGGAGTGGAATTTGTATTGATACATATTTGTTAATAAGGATCGGTCATAATGAAAAAAGGGTATGTCAATTTACTCTCCCTTGGGGGAGTATTCTTTTGTCTTGTGATAAGTAGTTATATAACTTTTGGTGAGAAAGAATCGGGGGATCAAGGCGAGATCTATCAAGATGGCGATACTTTTTCTGATACTTGGGTTGCGACCGATGCTTTAGGCCGAAAGGTCCCTGGTTATGATGTATGCGGGCCTGTAAAAAAAGAAAAATGGGTTGGGATTTTTTATTGGACTTGGCATACAGAAAATCGAGGCGGCCCTTATGATAATACCAAGCTTCTCGCCAAAGCCAAGGATGGAAAAGTTCCGTGGCCTGAACAACACGCGGCTCATCATTGGGGTGAACCAGAACTGGGTTATTACGTAATGACCGACCCTTTTGTGATTCGCAAACACGCCAGCATGTTGGTGGATGCGGGCATTGATGTAATTTTATTTGATACAACAAATCCTCCTGCAACCTGGAAAGATGAATATGAGGCGCTTTGTCGAGAGTATAGAGCCATGCGTGAAGAAGGGGCACAGACTCCGGCGATCGCTTTTATTTGTCCCTTTGGCGATCCCCGGCCGATTCTACACCAGGTCTGGGAAGATTTATACAAGCCGGGCCAATGGAGTGAACTTTGGTTTCAGTGGGATGGTAACCCTTTGATCTTGGCCAATAAAGACTTTATTGAAGACGAAGAGATTCTAGATTTCTTTACTTTTCGGCGGCCTATGCCGGACTACTGGACGGGACCCACGGGTGAGGATCAGTGGAGCTGGCTGGAAGTGTATCCTCAACATGTGTTCAAGAATAGCCGAGGAGAAAAAGAACAAATGAGTGTTGGGGTGGCGCAAAACGCTCTTCCTGATACCCCCGGCCCGGCTCCGATGAGCCATAAAGCAGGGGCCATGGGACGTAGTTGGCATGAAGGGGCGAAGGATCCGCAAGAGGATGCGGTGTTTTGGGGGCTTAATTTCGAGGAACAATGGGAACGCGCGTTGGAAGTGAATCCAAAATTCATCTTTGTTACCGGCTGGAATGAGTGGATTGCCGGGCGTTATACGGAATGGTACAAATATACTGATGAGGATTGTTATTATCCTGGCGGTCTGTTTGTCGATCAATACAATCATGAATATAGCCGCGATTGTGAACCGATGCGCGGAGGGCATACGGATAATTATTACTACCAGTTGGCGAGTTGGGTGCGGCGGTATAAAGGTGTCCGCGAACGACCAATTTCCTCCGGAACAAGCGAAATTGCCATCGATGGAGCATTTAAGGATTGGCGAAACGTCGATCTGGAATTTCGCGATACAATCGGCGATACGATTCATCGTCATCATAAAGGCTATGGTTCCCTTATGTACCGAAATGAAACGGGAAGAAATGATATTGTCCTCAGTAAAGCGGCGCATGATCAGGAGCATATCTTTTTCTTTGTGAAGACCAGAGAAGCTCTTACGTCTTATAAAGATCCGAATTGGATGTTATTGTTTATTGATAGCGATCAAAATGGAAAAACAGGCTGGTTAGGCTATGATTATATCGTGAATCTCGATATCTATAGCCAAACAGAAACTTCCTTGAAGCAATGGGAAGAGGGAACATGGAAACTCGTGGAGAAAATCGACTACCGAACCAACGGAAATGGAATGGAATTGAGTATTTCACGAGAAATGTTGAACAAAGAGAGTGAATCCCCCGCTTTTGATTTTCATTGGGCGGATAATCTTCAAAGTTTTGATGGCGTTTCTGAATTTGGAGTAAACGGGGATAGTGCTCCCAACCGTCGGTGGAATTACCGTTATGAGGTTCGGCTTGAAGAAAATGAAAAATAACAGCCATGGATTGTACTAAGGCTGATGAATTGAATCAATAAGAATAAAAAGGTGAATGATGAGGTATGTTATCTTTATTTTCGTGGTTTCATTGTTAATGCCGGCTTCGCTTTCTGCTGAACCGCCTAAGGGATATAAACTTGTCTGGTCGGATGAGTTTGACGGCAAGGCGTTGGATCGTGAGAAGTGGAATTATCGTGGGCTTGGTCCTCGTCGCGATGCAATCAATACCAAGGATTGTGTCTCTTTAGATGGAGAAGGCCATCTGGTTTTAACCACCAAAAAGGTGGGTGATGAATATCACACCGCCATGATTGCGACTCATGATTTGTTTGAAGCCTGTTATGGCTACTATGAATGCCGAGTGAAATTTCAAACGCAAGTGGGGCATTGGTCGGCTTTCTGGCTTCAGTCTCCAAAATTTGTAAATGGGGGGACGCCCAAGGAAAATGGTACAGAAATCGATATTTTTGAATACCTGGTCAAGAATGATAAAACCATCTTGTTTAATTTGCATTGGGGAGGCTATAAAAAGGAGTACCATAAAACCACCGGCAGCAAATATGAGATAAAAAAACCGTTGGATGAATTTCATACCGTTGCGCTGGAATGGACGCCAGAAGAGTATGTTTTTTATGTGGATGGTGAAGAAGCTTGGCGTACCCAAGAAGCGGTCTCTCACATTAAGCAGTTCATTATCCTTAGCCTTGAGGTCGGGAAATGGGCGGGTGAGATTCAAGAGGCGCAACTGCCGGATCATTTGTTATTCGATTATGTTCGGGTTTATCAGAAAAAAGATGAGGAAAATGACGATTAGAAAAGAAATTGAATCTTGAAGATTCCGGTTATTTCTTAGCAAGAACTTCGTTTGATTTTTTTTATAACCAACCCTTCGCCATAAACAAAACCGTTTGCTGATATTTCGAGGGATGCATTTGTTCCTTTTTTTCTCCCATTGCGGCATGCGACTGGGTGCTCAATCTATGTTTTGTCTATCGGTGAATGGATCGGGATTAGTCTCTGATTACCATGAAGGGAAAAGAGGTTGGAGATCGAAAGATTTTTGTAAAGCAATAATGAAGGGAATAAAGGGTTCATGCTGAAAAAACTTTCGACTGATTATGGGATGTTCGTTGTTTTGCTTGGATTAGTTGTATTGTTTAGTGCTTTAACCCTTAAAGAACAAATGCTTTCGGGAACAGAGGCCGTCAATCAGATCGTTGAAGAAATAGAAAGTGAATTAGAGCCATCGGATGTCATTCTGGTCGTAGGGGCGCAAAAAACCGATTCCGCTTTGTTTGCGGAAAGAGTGGGAAACGAATTAAAGGAGCAGGAATTTTCAAATACAGAAGTCGTTATTGGGATTCCACGTGACTTACGTTTAATATTAGATGAACTTCAATCGGAGGATAAAAAACTTGCGGCGATCGCGGCTACTGGAGATGTCATCAAATGGCGAGTCCTTGAGATCATTCCAGATACTCACCCTGAGTTTTCAGATTTTCAACTCTTAACCCCATCCACTCATGTAGGGTCTGACTTTCTAAAACGTTCCAATTTGCTCGCGGTCGTTGATCGGATTGTCGTGATCGCGGTTATCGCGATCGGCATGACGATGGTCATCATTACCGCGGGTATAGATTTATCCGTTGGTAGTTTGCTCGCTCTTTCCGCAGTCATTGCCACATTTGTTATGAAGAGACTTGGGGGAATCGAGGCGTCGGTTTGGGTGGTTCTTCTCGGCTTTATCATTGGCATTCTTGGCAGTGGTGTGATCGGCAGCTTGGGTGGTTTTCTTGTCGCCAAATTCAATGTGGCCCCGTTTATTACCACACTTGCAGTGATGATGATGGCGCGTGGATTAGCGTTCCAAATCACGGGTGGGTTTTCTATTTATCAAGTGCCGGACGCATTGACTTGGCTGGGACAAGGGCGATCTCTAGGGCTCCCGAATACGGTGGTCTTGTTACTGATTCTTTATACGTGTGCTCATATTTTTATGTCTCATACCCGAATGGGGCGTTATATTTATGCGGTGGGAGGGAATAAAGAGGCTGCGCGTCTTTCCGGAGTTCCTATTAATCTTGTGATCATTTTTGTTTATACTGTAAGCGCACTGGCTGCGGGATTGGGCGGCTGCATTCAAGCCTCGCAGATCAATTCGGGAACTCCGAATATGGGAATGATGTATGAACTTTATGTTATTGCCGCGGTCGTGGTAGGGGGAACCAGCCTTTCGGGAGGAACTGGGCGCATCTTTGGCACCCTGATTGGTGCTTTCATCATTTCAGTCATCCAAAATGGCATGAATCTCTTAGGATTGGAAAGTTATACGCAACAAGTGGTGCTCGGTGCAGTCATTCTTCTTGCGGTATTACTCGATAAAGTTCGCGGCGAAGAGGGACTTCAAGGATTGATTCAACGAAAATTTCAACGCAAACTAAATAATTTTTAAACAAACAAGGTGAGTACAAAATGAAACGCGTTTTTCGACTGGCAAGTGGGCTATTGATTTTCTCATTGTTGGTTTCGTGCTCTTCCAATGAAGACGGAACTTCGTCTCAGCCTGAAATCAAAGGCAAGATTGGAGTGACTTGTATGGACTTAACCAACCCATTCTTTAAATTAATCGGTAACGTGATGGAAGAAGAAGCACGTAAATATGGATATGAGGTGGTTGTGTTGAACGGAGAGAATGATCCGGCAAAACAGAACAGCCAGTTGTATGATTTTGTGTCTCAAGGATATGATGCGATCTTTCTTAATCCTGTCGATTCGAAATCGGTCGGTGAAGGCGTGAAGAGAGCAGCAGAAGCAGGCATTCCAGTCTTTACTTACGATGTCCAGGTCACTGATGAAGAAGCGCAAGAATCTATTGTGTCCCATATTGGTAGCGATAATTACCAAGGGGGACAATTGGCCGCGGAGAGCATGATGGAAGTGACTGGAGATGAAGGGAAGATCGCCATCATTGGTTATCCAGAAGTAACTTCATGTATTTACCGAGTCCAAGGCTTTAAAGATTATTTAGAAGAAAACGACAGTCAACTCGAAATCGTGACGGAACTTAGTGGTAAAGGGAATCGTAACGATGGCTATGCCGTGGCTACCGATATCTTACAAGCGCATCCTGACATCGTAGGGATTTTTGCTATCAACGACCCTTCGGGCTTAGGGGCTTATGCTGCTGTTAAGAAGGCTGGAAAAACTGATCAAATCAGGGTCATCGCTTTTGATGCTTCTCCCGCAGGAAAACAAGCCGTTTATGAAAAGAAAATTTATGACACACCTCAACAGTTTCCGCGCAAAATGGCAAAAGGAACCGTTGATGCCTTTATAAAATATTTAAATGGCGAAGAAGTATCTGAGAAAATCTTTATTCCTTGCGAGCATTATTATTACGAAGACTCGGTCGACGATGAAAGTCGAATTGAGGAACAATGGTAGCTATCATCCTTTTTAGGGTGTGATTTTAGTTTTTATTTTTTTGCAAAGCCACTAGAAGAAGACCTCCACTTTATGTAAGAATAGAAATTACTACCGCTTTGATAGGGGGATCAATCGTTGGGGGAGGTTTTATTATGTCTAACCATAAGGGATGCCATTGCAATCGTCGTACGTTTTTGGCTTCTTCAGGAGCCACCGTTAGTGCCTTATCATTGGGAAAATTTGCTTATTCCAAGGAACTGCAAAAAATTAAACCCTGCGGTCCTGCCTCAGAGTACATACCTAAAATTCATGCGGCTTTCGTTCGGCGGAAGGAAGAATACGGCATGTGGTGGCCTGGCGCGGTTTACGATGGAGAAGCGGCCCGCATACGCTATACAGAAGATGTACGGAAAGCCGAAAAGGAGTTAGGTCTTCAAATCGATCTGCGACCTGAACCCATTTATTCGGAAGATGAAGCCAAGGCTTGGATTAAGCAGGCAGAAAAGGAAAATGCTGATGGACTTTTAGTTTTGATGCTGGATCGACAGCAACATTCGTGGCCTACGGCCACGATGGCGATTGATTCTCCCATTCCTGCCATAATTTTTTCTCCCCTAGGAAGTTCGTTCACAACGAACACCATCAAAGTTGCGAATAAACCGGGGGTTTTTATTTCTTGCGCTGACCGTTTTGATCAAGCGGCTTTTGGCTTGAAGATGATCAAAGCAGGAGCCAAATTACGTGAAACTCGGTATGTGGTAATTCAAGGGAATGAAAAGAGAGATGCTGAAATATCTCATTATGGCACAAAACTACGTTATGTGCCTGCCTCTTCGTTTTTGCAAGAATACCGTGAATTACCGGTCTCTGATGAGGCTAAAGCGATCGCCGCGGAGTATTTGAAGTATGCGACTCACAAAACGGGTGCCACAGAACAAGATGTGATTAATGGAGTTAAGAGTTATCTCGTCGCCCGAAATATTCTTGAACGCGAAGAAGGGGATGCGATTACCATGGATTGTCTTGGGGCTTTGGGAAATAGCGAGGTAAGTCTTCCCTGCATTTCGTGGTCGCGCATGCTTGACCATGGAATCCCTGCCGCTTGTGAAGCCGATCTGGACGCCTGTGTGACTCATGCGTTGGTACAGTATTTATTTGATCGCCCGGGATTCCAACAAGACCCGGTGGCCGACACCATGTACGAAGCGTTGATTGGTGCGCACTGCACTTGTCCCACAAAACTGCGTGGTTTTGAACATGATCCTGAACTCTATTCCTTAATGCACCATCACGGCAACCGCGATGCGGTGCCTCATCCCGTATGGGAAGTCGGACAACGAGTGACGGTTGCAATAGCCAATTTACCCCGTGGCAATAACAAAGCCAATATGATTGTTTCTGCGGGTGAGGTTATGCAAAATATCGAGGTTCCCCCGGCGGGGGGTTGTGTGGTTTCGGTGATGGTGAAATTAGACGGGATTGATGATTTACTTGATTATCCTGGATTCCATCAGCTCTTCTTCTATGGAGATTATAAAAAGGAATTGGAATCGTATTGTCAACTTTATGATATTGAGCCTAGAATTCTTTAAACTTGCAACGCTAGGCTGCTTTGATATTAAGAAGAAATGAATAATACATCCCTCACCTTCTTAGTAAAAGAAGGTGAGGGATGAAGTATGAATTAAGGCTTATAAAGAACAAATAGTGAGTTTTATATTTCTTATAACCCTACGAGTGAATCGTTACATGGAAAAGAAGATTTGGCTCCCAATCGGATAATATCCCCAAAACTTCGCAAACCGTTTGAGGGCATATACGTGACCGTGTTTCCCCATGTATTGGTATAGTCAGGCCCGGCACTGGTGACTTTGTATTCTGCGCAACGTGCTTGTTGGGGAAGCACCGAAACCCCACCAAAGTGGATTCGACTCCAGGCTTCGGTATAATCATAGGTGACATACCCTTCATTCTGATCATCGTTGATCCGTTCTCCATAGCCGCCGTAGAGAAAAGGATCTTGAGGAATCGATGACATATAGGAAACGGGGGTGGTCAACGGAATAAACCGCAAATTAATAGGATTTTTATTGGTACCATCAGAAAGTTTCCACGGAGGGTAAATACCATTATCCACGCGATAGGTTTCAAGGGCACTTGTAATGCTGCGCATCTCAGATTCTGCTTTGGCGACTTTGGCTCTAATTTGGGCGTTGATAAAATTGGGAACCGCGATAGCGGCGAGGATGCCAATAATGGCTACAACGATTAATAATTCGATAAGTGTAAAAGCTGTGTTTTTTTCTCCCCGCATCATTGTTGCTAGCATGTTATGTCCTCGCTTTCGATTTATTCTTGCGAACAACATTTTCTTCCTTACTCTAGCAAAAAAAATGAAGGAGCGAAAGATATTTTTTCAATAAAATTAAGTTTATCCTGAATCGCTTTGACGGCCGGGTGTGAAACGATAGATATCCCCTTCCGAGATTAATCCATTCGACATATGGTAGGGAATGATCCCTTCTTGTTGCGAGGAAATATCCTCATGTTTATCCGGACCTGAGGTGAGAACTAGCATTACGCTTCCTCGATTTACGGCGTTATGGACACCCGGATATCCCCATTGCCATCCTGCTTTCACTACTTCTTTTACGTTCCAGGATGGATAAAAGAATCCATGATTATGCTGGGGTTCATCGCCTACGTTTTCTCGAAGAAAAGGATCGCGTGGAATTGAACTTATATAGGCAATAGGAGTTGTGATTAAAGGATAGATCGAGTCTGAACCCCAACGGTTATCCCCAAGATAGGGATAACCATTATTATCTAATTGATACATATCATAAGCCGAGCATATTGAACGTATATCGGAATAGGCTCGAGCTACCTTGGCGCGAATTTGTGCATTAATGAAATTGGGAACTGCGATTGCCGCCAGAATCCCGATAATGGCCACGACAATCAGTAATTCGATCAAGGTAAAAGCCTTATAATGATTTTTCATCTACAGTTCTCCTTAGCGAAAAGAAGGAAAGGAGGCAAACAGGATTGATAATAATAAGCCGTTTGCCACTTCGGCGTTATGGTTCGATTCATTCGGATTGAAAAAATCATAGGTCTCGCTATAGAATCATGTCATGTTTGCTTTTCAATGTATCAAAAAGTACTCACATACAGGATGAACCTATTTAATCATGGGCTAAAATAGAATAATTTGGTTTCAGAGAGAACATATACTCGGGTGCAGGGGGGAGACTATCATATTTCTAAACATTTTTGAGTATTATCAAAATATCTTTTAGATACCCGCCAAAAATCACTGAGATTTTTCAGCAAAAAAAATGAGGAAGAGTTTGCCCCTTCCTCCCACAGGGTATGTAATGATGATTGAGTGGCAAGAATCTATGGCTGAAAGTCTTCAACAGCAGAGTGCACTCGAATTACCTCTGCCCAAAGAGAATCGTCGACTCCATCTTCATCAGTATCGACCAACTTAACATGAATGGTTGCTTGATCGCCTTTTTGTATAACAACCGGTGATTCATCAGAATCCCATATGGGTCTGCCCATTTCGCGAATGAATGTGTTTTCATTCATTCGGATGGGTAGTCCCGCGAGTATGAGCATATCCTCTTCCTCATAAACTTGTTCGATGATTCCACTTATTCCACCTTCGGAAGGATCGGGATCATAATGGATTGCATCCATGACGCGAATGGTGGAAGCGACAACGAGTAACCCTGATTCGGTTTCGATGATTTCACCGAGGAGACTTACTCGCTGGCCTTCTTCGATGGTGACATCTTCGACGGGGGCTTGAGAGATGAACCAAGGTAAGTATTGAATGCTTGCTTGGGAGTAGTCTACAACCAGATAGCCATTAATCATAGAAAATTCATTTTCGTTTAATTCGGTCACCGTCCCGGTAAGTTGAATTTGATTTTCTTCCAATAAGGGATAATATCCGCCTTGATGACCATATCTCATCTGTCCACCGATTTCTCCGTTTCTGAAACCGTTATGGATACCGCCATGGTTTCTTCGCATTCCACCGTGATGTCCATATCCATATCCATTATTAGGGTTTTGTGGGTTGGGTTGTTGATCAAAACCTCTGCTGGGCTGTGTGATTTGGATAGGGCGATACATTCTCCCTTGAGCATAGACATTAAAAGATGTAAAGATGACGCATAGGGACAAAATCATTGTTCCTAAGATGAAGTTTTTCTGTTTCATGTTCGATCCTTTCTTTTGCCGTTTGAGATAGGGGATAAAAAAAATCAATATTTGAGTTGCAACTCTGAAACATAGAATGCAGGAGGTTTAGGATAGGTTTACAGAAAGAGAAAAAAAGGTGAAAGAATTAGGGGATTTGTTGAGGAAAATGAAGATTACCGCCAAACCGTCCTAAATCCCCCTGGCTATGAAGACCGTTGCTGGGGTGATAAGCGGCATCTTGCATCATGGAGCCGATTCCTTGGAGAGGGCGAAGTCCAAGGCCGGAATCCTCGCCATCCGGACCAAAACTAACCAGCCCATATCCACGTTTGGGATCTTTTGGGGGTACCATAAAATGGTAATAATCATAATATCCGTAGCCAAAGACTTCGGGAATATCATGATCGTCAAGAGCGATAGATTCATTAATGTAATGGGCGACGGATTGGGTGAAAGGATCTTTCAAAAGTTCTGGGGAATTTGGGAGAAATTCTCCTAGTAAAGGTTTGAGTGCTTCGGAAGCATCGTAGTTTGTAACAAATTGTGTAGGTGGTTCACTTGAACCGAGAGGATATTGTCCTTTATCCGAAGCATATACTTCAATGGCATTGGCAACCATGCGCAGGTTATTCTGGGTTTCGGCGATTTGGGCTTTGAGCATCGCATCTTTGGCGATAGGTATAGTAATAGTGACGAGCACTCCTGAAATGGCAAGAACAACCAGAAGCTCGTTAAGGGTGAAACCTGCTTGTTTGAAGAAGCCATGGTTTGGAGGATTCAATCGATACATAATAGATCTATTATAAAGGAAATGGTGAGTTTGTAAATAAAAAATGGTAAAAATCTTTTCTTTCTTTATAAACCGAAAAGGTTACAGAAGCATTCTATACTAGAGCAAGAATGAGAAAAGGAAGATTAAGGTAGATGAAGTCGTGGTTTCTTCTAGAAATTCAACATATATAAAGGATACAGTGGGTAAGTATACAGTCTATAAAGATGAAACCTTAATTGAGTATTCGATGCACGGAGATCGAGAAGCCTTTAGTGAATTAGCGGAACGCTATTTTGGTAAAATGTATGCGGTAGCGTTAGCCAAAACCCGCAATTCGGAAGAAGCAGAAGACGTGTGCCAGGAAGCGATGATCAAAGCCTTTCGTTATATTCGAACTTTAAAAGAGACGGAGAAATTTGCTGCATGGCTTCGAAGTATCGTGATTCAAGAGAGTTATGGCCGCTCTCGAAAAAAGACCCGATTTTTTGCTATGCTAAATGGGTATTTTCAGGAGAAACAAACGGATTCCACTTTTTATGATTCAAAGGTGGATAAAAATTTATACCAAAAACAATTATTCCATCATGCCATTGCGGATTTATCAGCCAAGGCAAGAGAAATTGTGTTACTCCATTATATGTATGGTTTGAGTTGCGAAGAGATTTCTGATCAAATGGGACTAAAAATGGGTACGGTGAAAAGTCATCTGTTTAAAGCCCGGGAAAAAATGCAAAAAAATCTTGCAAAATTAGGAGTCAATTCGATTGATGCGTTAAATCGGTGATAAGTCTTTATTCAAGGATTGATAAAATGGAACAAAAAAACACAGATGAGTTGATAAATTATTTAGCTCAAACAGCGCAACCTAATAAAACGAAATTCAGAGAGAAGTTGCTTACACGTTTGGAGCAAGAGCATATCCGGCCTGAAGTCCATCAGGAACGTTCTAGCCGGGTGGGTTCCACGTATGTTCTACGGTTCGCTTTTTCTATGGTGATCGTGCTCATCTTAAGTGTCGGTGGGTATTATTGGATGATCCCATCCCCAAAATCTATGGCGAGTATTGTTGCCAGCGTGGGAACTTTATCGATAAGCGACCAGGATAGAGATGAAGGTAAGGTGAAGCAAGGAGAGTGGATTCAAAGTCAAGAAGATGGCCAAGCGAGTCTGCTTTTATCGGATTATTCTGTGGTACGGATGGATCATGACACCACTCTGAAAATCCAGAAAAGAAGAAATGTGGTGTTAAAACATGGACGTCTTTTTGCTGAGATAACTCGCACGACTTCGAAAGATAGATTTACCATTCACACGCCTGAAGCCCAACTTACCGTTTTAGGTACAGCCTTTGAAGTATTTAGCCACAATCAAGAAACCACGGTTACGGTGACAGAAGGAAAGGTACAGGTGGAGTGGGATGAAAGGTCGGAAGTGGTATCGGCAGGTGAATCGATAACTGTTGCTGCTTCCTCCACAGTGAAACCGAAGCATGTGGTGAAAGAAGAAGGATTTGACTGGTTTTCTCAGTTAAAAAAGTTGGAGTCTCAAAGTCCAGTGATCCAAGCCATGAGAAAACATTTTCCTAGCCGATCTTTAGATTTGAACAAATAAGTGAATATCATGCATCGGTTTTTTTATTGTCTATTATTGGGTTGTTTTTTATGTATAAACGTAGATTCAAAGCCCCCCGAAGTTTTCCCTGGTTTTCAAGTACAAGCGCTAGATCCAACCGAAGATCTGTTGAGCGGTATGCTTTGGACGGAGGAAGGTCTTATCGTTTGTGATCGAGGGGCTGGTAACTTACTCCTGTTCAAAGATGATGCTTCTATTAATATTCTTGTTGATGGTTTAGATACACCGGTTGATGTGGAGTTGTATGAAGGGAATTGGATCATCTTACAAGAAGAAGAGGGTTCTTTACTCAGCATTGATGTAAAAACTCATGCTCGGCGTATTATTGCCGATGATTTCATTCATCCTACCGCATTTACGATTGATAATAACGATAAAGCGTATGTGACCGATTTTGTAACCGGGGTGTTAACTCAAGTTGATCTAGACTCTGGGGAAAAGCAAGAATTCAATATTGAATTTGATAAACCTTCCGATATTCTTTTCGTTCCACCGAATACCCTCGTTGTAGCGGATCAAGTTGAATTGGATGGAAAAGGTGGAATGGTCTATTCTTTGGATACGAGTGGGGAAATACTTTCTACGGAACATCGGATTGTTGATCCAACGGGGTTGGCTTTGTCACCTTCAGAAGAGGTGTATGTGAGTACTTTTTTTTTACAAGGTCCTCCTATGGGGCCAGTTCGTGATGAACCAACCGGAGGCATTGTATCCCTTCAAGCAAGGGGAAGGCCGCGAGAAATCATATCAGGATTGTTGGGTCCCACGAGTGTAGAAATTAATCCCGCGGGCGATATTTATGTTTTAGAAGAACCAACCGATTCGATTTATAGGTATACAGAATCAGGTAATCGTTCCTCCTTGTTGGAGGGGTTTTCGTCAATCCATAAGGCGGTAAGAAACAGTCATGGAGAAATCATCGCTATTGAAGATTCCCCAATCGAACGTTTATCTTTTAGGGATTCCAAAAATCATCATCATACATGGATGTGGCCGGAGATTGGGAACTGGGAAAAATCTTGTTTGGCGATAGATGGTTTTGATTATGTGTATTTATCAGACCCTTTTTTTTCCCGGATTGAGGTGCTAAATCCCGAAGGAGAGAAAGTCTCTAATTTTAATCGTATCAACCCCGTGCATATGGCCGGCTCTCCACAAGGGGGAATTTATGTATTATCGAACGCGAAAAATCAATGGTTAATAACTCGATTACAAATAGACCAAAAATCGCAGGAAGTTCATTTTGATTTGGGTTCCCAGGTCGTGGATATCTTTGTGAAGAAGGAAGATCAACTCGTATGCGCATTAACGGATGGGTCTGTTATGCGTTATTCATTTGAATCTCAAGCAAAAACTAGTTTAATACCGTCTGCGGAAGACCGTTATTATCTTTCATTGGCACCCGATAGCAGCGAAGATGAGGCCATGTGGTTAATGGATAACAAGAATACTATTTATTATTGGCGTGCTGATCAAGAAATGGAGAGGGTTGCCAACACTTCCGAGGCAGGAACTCTCTTATCTGATGAAGAGGGCGTGCTCTTTTTGAGTGAATCAGGCAAACGCTATGTTATCACCCCCAAACCATCCCTTATAAGAAACTGGGGTCATTATTAGGGCTGTAGGCTTCCTCCAGTATCTCTTTCATCTATATAAATCCATAGAGAAAAAAAGATCCCGCGCTGCTGTGGAGTCAGGACAGCGCGGGAGAAATACCCTAATTCAAGTGAGTTAATAGCTTTAGAATTTTCCGAAACCAGGGCCGCTGGGGCTGACATAGGTTGCGCCAAGGCCGCTTTCCACCTCTTGAATAATGGCAAATTGTCCCCAGATGACGGGGCCTATTTCAGTACCATCAGCGGCATACCAGATACCGTCTTCTAATTCGGCATCTTCAGGTACTGCTACGATTTTAACGAAATAGGTCCAATTGCCGTCTTCATTGGTGCCTTTCATGTGGTTGGTCAACCAGGCTCCCGAACCTATGTAGGAGTCATGACCATAATGACGGTCAAGTTTCCCATCACCGTCACAATCCAAGTTGGAAAGCCATGCATCGTTCCATTTCATGATTAATTGTGTGTCACGATTTTCCCAATACCACTCAGCTTCGGCGTCAGGATTGTCATCAAG
>CAYQOX010000007.1:65188-122072 GCA_964419335.1 uncultured bacterium
CTACTCCCCAAAAGTTGGATAGTTGATTTAAGAAATTAATTGGCTCATGACTATGGTCATATCTTGGAGGGATTGTATCGGACGCTCGGAAAGTTGGAGCGCGATAACTTTGACCTTGATTGAAATAAAATAAAGATTTTTCGAGCAAAGCCAATAAAGTTAAACACGCCACCCTTCCAATTAATTGTGTATTGACACTCGTTCAAGAATCCAAAATCGTGTAAAATATTTCAGTCTATTTCTTCTCTTATTAAGTTTCATGAGGCTTATCAATATGAAGTGTATTGCTGTGGGGAACCAGAAGGGAGGAGTCGGAAAATCTACGATCGCAGTTAATCTCGCGTGTGAATTTGCATACCGAAAATATCGTGTAATACTGATCGATGCTGATGAACAAGGTACGGCCACGAATTGGTTGTCACGTGGGAACTTGCCCATTGATTTTCAATCGATGCCGGTTGAGAACGTATCCAATGCAGAGGATATGATTCGCGCAATCAAAACCTTGGAGCAAGACCTTGTGGTGATTGATTTACCTCCCCACACACGAGAAGCGACAGAAGCGGCCTTGATGATCTGCGATCTTTTCGCAGTACCGATTACCCCTTCAGGAGCCGATTTTGTTTCGGCTAGGAATGTTCTTGAGTTATCGTACGAGGCTAGACGCATGCGGAATGGGAAACCGAAAAATGTGTTGATTCCCTCGCGTGTGGATCGTCGGACATCGTTTGGGCGAGAGGTGGATCAAGCGCTTCAAGGCTTTAACGAAACGATTAGCCCGAGCATTGGACAGCGCAGCGCATTTGTTGATTGTTTTGGTTTGGGAGATTGGATAGGGCATGCTTACCCACATTCCAAAGCATACATAGAAATACAGGAACTCGCTTCCATGGTGGAGGATTTATTAGAATGGCACGAAGCAATTTAAGTACTTTTAGTCGTGTTGCTGAAGAGGAATCACCAAAGATCCCATACCAGCCGAGAGAAGAAACGCAAAAGGATGAAAACCGAGAAGAAGATGCAATACATATTGTTAAAAAGAATATGTATTGGTCAATGGGAATCGGGGTGATTCCTTTGCCCTGGCTCAGCATGTTGGGAACGGGAGGCATGCAGGCTAAAGCCTTGAAAGAATTATCTGATTTGTATGGAATTCCTTTTTCTAAACATAAAGCCAAAAATGTCATCGCTTCCCTGATTAGTGGATTAGGTACCCCTTTCATGGCCTCCCATTTTATACGTTCGACCTTCTTTCTATTTCCAGTGTTTGGACCGTTGATTTATATGACTGCGACCCCCTTATCGGCAGGTGCACTGACTTATGCTACAGGAAAGGTTTTTATTCAACATTTTGAGTCAGGCGGTACTTTTCTCGATTTTAATCCTCGCAAGGTACGAGAATATTATCGAGAACAATTTGAAGAAGGTTTGTTGCTTTCTTCACAAATCAAGCAGGAGAGAAAAACCTCCTCGTAATCCATGACTCTTGTTTTAACAGCACGTTTTCATTCTTCCTTGTTGGAAGAACGATGGAATACGTATCTCAGAGATCTCCCCCATTTTCTGAAAGACGAAATTATGCGTTATCGCCGGTGGGAAGATCGCCATTGTGTTCTATTTGGGAAACTTTTATTACGCGATGGTTTGAAGCGTTATCGTATTGATCCCAAGGTTATTTCACGTTTACAAAAGAATGCTTACGGTAAGCCGTTTATTCCAGGTACTCCTCATTTTTCCATATCGCATTCCGCGCAACATATCATTTGTGCTTTTCATCCAAAGGCAGAAATTGGGGTAGATATAGAACCTATTCGCCCCATTGACTTGACACCTTTCCAATCGTACATGTCCGATCAGGAGTGGCGCGATATTTATCGATATTCACCGCCTGAAGTGGGATTTTTCCGTTATTGGGCAATCAAAGAAAGTGTGATTAAGGCTGATGGACGTGGTTTATCCGCTCCGTTGGAGGCGATGGATATTCAGGAAAACGTCGCATTTTTGCAGGGGCGAAAATGGTTTATTAAAGAGTTGAAGTTATATCCTGGGATGGCTTCTTGGGTGGCAAGTGGGGAGGCTCTTCAAGATTTAGAAATATGTGAAATTCAGTATTGCGTTGAAAACAAAATTATTGATTGAGATTGTCCTCGAGCAGTTCTTCTTCTATTGGTTGGTTAAATTGATCAAAGGTATCGGTGGCAGAAGGGGTTGGAATGTTGAAATAATCGGTGGAGTCGAGAATTTCTTGAGCCATGGTGGAGGAATAGGGAATCCCAGAGGTTTGTAGTCCCAATTTGGTGCTATTCATGATAAGAGGCAGGCCGTCTTCGGGTCCGCCTACAACAATAACCCTGGCGTTGGGTGAAGTCGCCAGGTCGAGAGAAGCCTCGATCCCTTTCCATTGTAAAAGTTGTTTGGAGATCCCTTCGGCGACAATGTCTTGAAAATCACGTATTCCCGAGGCCATGATCACTTTGCGTTTTGCTTCTTCTTCTGCTTGCATTAGGAGATATTGGTATTTTTCGGCGTTGTGCATCTCACGGAGTTTTTCCTCGATGGCTTGCTCAACCAAAGAAGGGAGGGTGATTTTGGTGATAAGAAGATCATCAAGTTCGATATATCTTTCGGTTAATTGCAATAAAGCCTCGCTCAGGGCGGCATCCAGCATGCCATATTCTGCTCGATAGAGTTCTTCAGGGTGGTATTTGCCCACGACGAAGCGCAAGGAGGCCTCGATTTCAGGAATGATGACAGTTTCGACATAATCTGGCCCAATATATTTATGTAAATAGTTTAAGTCGGTACTCTCTCGGCTGGGGTGAAAACGAATAGAAACAGTAAATTTAATATGTAAGCCGTCTTGGGCAAGGATGTTAAATTCTTCCTGCACTTGTTGTTGACGGATATTGTAAATGTGGATTCGATCGAAGGGCCAAATGATGTACAGGCCTTCGCCGAGGGGAGGTTTGTCGACCACGGTCCCGCCAAAGCGCCGGTAATAGACTCCCCGCTCTCCGGAATGGATGGTGATAACGATGTTATTCCAAAACAAGATGATGAGGAATACAAGGATAAGGCCGAGGATTTCAAACTTCAATCGGTGGCGTTTGAACCATTGTTTCAAGCGAGTAGAGCATTTGTGTTGAGACGGAGAGGCTTGATTCTCTGGCTGGGATTGTATATAAAAGAACGATTGATCATTTGTTTTCATAATGGTTGTATTATATTTCATTTCCAGGCTTGTTAAAAATTCTTATTGATTTCGTGATTCATTGGTTCCAAACGGCCATAATCCATCCGATAAATACGATCAGCGAGGCCATAATATTTGTCATCATGGGTAATGGCAATAATCGTCTTGCCTTGTTTCACCAAATTTTGCAGATAGACCTCATAAAAGTATTTCCTAAAGACTGGGTCTTGGTCGGCCGCCCATTCATCATACACATGGATTTCACGATTTTCTAACTCGGCTAATGTCAGAGCAAGTCTTTTTTTCTGACCCATCGAAAGGTCTAGGCTGGTAATCGTGCCATCTTTTCGAATTGAGGTTTTATCGTGAATTTGCATTTCTCGCAATAATTGTTGAACCCGATCGGGATCAATTTGGTCTATACCGTAAGCCCGATCAAAGAGATGGGGTGATTGAAAAACTGCGGCAAAGTTGGCTCGATAGTGGGCGGGGGGGTGTTCAGTTATGTCTTGCTGGTTATGGAGGATCGTCCCTTGTTGGAGGGGATAAAGGCCGGTTAACACTTTAATTAAGGTGGTTTTTCCGGCGCCATTACCTCCCATGAGAAAGATGATTTCCCCGCGATTTACTTCTAGACTAATGGGGCCGATCCCAAACGTTGTTTCGGACACGTGATGATCGTATTGGAAATATACGTTATTCAAGCGCAAGTTAGCAAACTTCGGGGTAGAAATACGGCTATCAGGAGGGATCAGAGGTTCCTCAGGTAATTGTTGTAAATGTTGGCATATTTGGTTTAAACTTTTGACTGAGATATTAGCCCGTTCAATGTAAGGGAATGAGCCGACGATTTCTTGCAACGGTCCGGTCGTTACAAAAAGAAGGATGGTCACTACTTGAATAAGGTTGTTTTGGGAAATTTGGATGATTTGGGGGAATATAAAGATCATGAATGCGAGAAGCAAGTATGAGAAGATCTGAGCAAAGATAATCGAAAAATTGAGTTTGGTCGAAGCATGAATTTTTAAGTTCTCAGTTTCATTGGCGGTAGAGAGAATATGGTTTTGAAAGAGATCCTGGTTACGAGGTTCATGGATTTTAATTTCTTGAAAACCATCAATCATGTGATTGATGTAATCAAAAAACTGGTTTTCTTTTTCTCTTGCTTCGGTTAGGTATCTTTCATGCTCTGATCGTTTAATACGATAAAGTTGGATCCCCCCAAGCAAAAGGATGAGAGTAATAAGCAGTGCGTGCAAGGAAACAAAACCAATATATACAAAGGCGATGAGCATCAGGGTTAAAGAAGAAAGCATATTGGAAATGGAATTGGCGGCTTGAGAAATGAGGAGCATCTCTTGGGTGAGGAGGGTATGAATAGGATGCTGCTCTATCCTTTCAAAGGGAAGCAGGGGGATGCGTCGAATGAGGTTGGAAAACTGGGTTCGTGTGGAAGCGATCAACGTTTCGATCATTTCACTGGAACGATCCATGGTGTACTTTTGTAATCGAACATAGGCAAAGATTGCGACACAAAATAAAAAGAAATATCGGAGTTGGGTATCGATTGTGGCATTGATAGAAAGAATAATTAAAAGTATGATAACGAAATTTAATAGTCCAGCGAAGGCGAAATAGGCGAGAAACCGGGGTTCAAAAATACCGGTTTTTTCTTTCAAAAATTGCAAAAATTCCATCAGGGTTTTATCTCACCTTGTCATTTTGAATGGTTTTGGGTCATCCGGATAGAATCGATTCAAAAAAGGTCGAGAAGGATTCACTTAAGGATTCGTGTAATCTCTAACCACCTATTTCAAGTCTTTGGCTTTTCTAAAGTAGTTTGGACACATCATAATTACTTCCTTGATAAAAATCTATACTTCGTACAATGATTTCTGCGTAACCAAATGAGTTTATGCGGGTATCAGTGTCCTTGAAATCTCTATGGATTTCAAGTGAAAATGAAATTTTTAAAATTTATAAAAAAAATGGCAAAATCTTTCTCTTTTGATTTTGTAAAAAAAGCGTTTAGTGATATGATAAGTGTGCTTTTCTTAAATTTAAGTCATAATTAAGTTTGTAAAATAATATTACAAATAGAGAGATGTACTATTGATTTGAACTATCTCATAACTACTGGTGCATCATCAATGATATTTTTTAAGCGAGTTACTACGTAAATTGGATATGATGAATTTATTTAATGACCCCATAGCCATTGTTGGAATGGGATGTCGGTATCCAGATGGGGCAAATCTACCTCATTTATTGTGGACGATTCTCAAAGAAAAAAAAGACTGTATTACCGAGATACCAGAAGAGCGATGGGATTACAGAGATTATCATAATAGCGACAATTCTATTTCAAAATGGGGGGGATTTCTTCAAGGTATAAAACCGGATGAATTCGATGCGGCGTTTTTTGGTATCGCCTCAGGTGAAGCCACCTCGCTTGATCCGCAACAGCGTTGGTTATTAGAAGTCTCGTGGGAAGCGTTGGAATATGGGGGGATCGATCCCCGTGAATTACGGGCTCGGAAGGTCGGCATTTATATCGGGATTAGTACGCATGACTACCTAAACGGGACGATCGCTTCTCAAGATCTCCAACGTATCTCCCATTATAGTGGAACAGGCTCTTCCTTTAGTACCGCTGCGGGAAGGCTGGCTTACTTTTATGGAACTTATGGGCCCGCACTGTCGCTTGATACGGCTTGTTCTTCTTCTCTCGTGGCCTTTCATCAAGCCTGCCAATCATTGCGAATGGGGGAATGTGATATGGCTATCGTCGGGGGTGTTAATGCACTCTTGACGCCTCATTTGCATGTTTATCTGTCCAAATTAGGGGTGATGTCTCGAAAAGGACGATGCCAGTCTTTTGATCAGAGTGCTGATGGGTATGTGCGATCAGAAGGATGCGGGGTGATGGTACTGCAACGATTGGCCGATGCGAGGCGTGAAGGTAGAACGATCTTGGCTCATTGCATTGGTTCTGCTGTGAATCAGGATGGTCATGGTGCCAGTTTGACCGCTCCTAATGTATCGGCGCAGGAACAATGTATTCGTCAGGCTTTGCGACAAGCGAAGATTGATGCTCGCGAGGTTGGATATATTGAAGCGCATGGTACTGGGAACCCTTTGGGGGATGCGACGGAATTACAAGCACTGGGAAGCGTTTTTGCTTCCGGGAGAGAGACGCCTTTATGGCTGGGGTCGGTCAAATCCAATATTGGACATCTAGAAGCAGGAGCAGGAGTCGCAGGATTAATCAAAACTGTGCTCATATTTCGTTACGGCATGATTCCCCCAAATCTTCATTTCAAGCAGCCGTGTGATGCATTTACTTCCTTGGATCAAGTATTTCGAATACCAAAAAACACTGTGGCTTGGGAGAGAAATAAGATTCCTAGGCGTGCGGGGATTAGTTCGTTTGGGTTTAGCGGAACGAATGCGCATGTCATCTTAGAAGAGCCGCATGATGAGGTTGAGAATAGAAAGCCATCGAAAAATTTCGAGGATCGACCGGTACATATCCTTACTTTCTCGGGAAAAAGTAAAAATGCTTTACACGAATCTGTATCTCAGGGACTGACATTTCTTGAAAAACACAATTGTTCACTCGCGGATGTGGGTTACACATTGAATGCCGGGCGGGCTCATTTTGCCCACCGGTTTGCAGTATGGGGGAATAGTGTAAATGATGTTATTTCACAACTGAAAAATCGGTTATGGGAACAAACAGAGGTGGATCTTGCCAAAGAACTGGTTTTTACTTTCACTCCTTTAACCAAGCGCGATAAAGAAGGCGTGAAAGAATTCCTTCGTACGAGTCCTGTTTTCTATACAGAGTTCAAAAAATGGGATGATGTTACGCAATCAAAGGGGTTGAAATCTCTGTTCTTATATATACAAAACGACGGAGATGCAGGCGGTTTGGAAGAAGAGTTCGTTCTTCAAACTTCACTGTTGTGTATATTGTTTTTACTGTGGAATTCGTGGGGGGTTGTATCCAAAAAATTGATTGCTCAGCCCTCAACCTTACTTGCAGCACTGTACTGCAGTGAAATTATTACCATGGAAGAAACGGTGGAACTTTCTTGTTTTCTTTCTCAAGAAAACAAGCCCTTGTCAGATGAAAAACTCGCTTCAATTGGGCAAAGAAGTTCGCAGTTGACATTATTTTTTGATACACAGAAGGAATGTAATTTTAATCGGGCATGGTTAACAACACTGAAAGATCGTTTTACTCTTGATTTACAGCATTCACCTCATTTTCATAAAGAAGTTCATTTTGATTTACGCCTTGGCATGTGGAGTAAAGATGAAGTTTTGAGTTGGAATCTGATATCTAAAACGTTATGTGCGTTGTCAATGCAAGGTTGGGATATTAACTGGAAGGCTTTTGATTCGCCTTATGAGCGCAACGTACTATGTGAAATGCCTACCTACCCATTTCAACGAAAAAAATATTACATCAATCCTATGGAGCCTTTATTGCAAAAGATTGTTAAACCGGTCAATCCAAAAAGAAACCTTGAAACGCAGGATATTCAAGAAAGGTTGTGTTCATGCATTAAAGGGAAGCGAGGTGAATATTTGAAAACTTGTATTCATGATACGGCCCTACATATTTTGGGGGATGTCACCTCGTTGGAATATGAACGTCCATTGGTCGAACAGGGATTTGATTCACTCACGGCGGTAGAATTACGCAACCGCTTAGCGAAAGACTTGGAATTATCCTTACCGGTGACCCTGCTGTTTAATTATCCTACCATACAGGCCTTAGCGGATTATTTAATGGAAATCATTCCATGGGACGATTGGACAAATGAAGGAAAGACAAAGCCGTCTGAGGAACAAGAGGAGTCGAATATGGAATCGATCCCGGATGAGCTTCATAAGACTTTAACCGATGAAGAAATGAAACATCTTGATGGGTTGGATGATGAAGAATTAGAACAATGGATCAAAGACGATCTAGAATCAATTTGAGGTGGTTTAATGAATCAATCCAATGAAAGCCAAGTGCTAAAAAAAACCTATATTGCTTTAAAGAAAACCCAAAAGCGGGTGGAAGAATTAGAAAACGCCCAGCGTGAACCTTTAGCGATTATTGGCATGGCTTGCCGATTTCCCGGGGGAGGAAATACACCTGAAGCGTTTTGGGATTTGCTGAAGAATGGTGTCGATGCGAGTAGTGAGATTCCTGAAGAACGGTGGAAATCACAAACTTTTTATCATCCTGAACCCGATACTCCTGGAACCACCCATGCTCATCGTGCGAACTTTCTAACATTACCAATCGATGAATTCGACGCTCCTTTTTTCAATATATCCGCCAAAGAAGCCCGGGCCATGGATCCCCAGCAGCGTTTGCTCATGGAAGTCTCTTGGGAAGCCATGGAAGATGCAGGATTAAATGTAAGTCGCTTAAATGGTAGTCGGACAGGGGTGTATGTGGGGATTTCCAGCGATGATTATTCGCTAGCGCATCGACATTCGGGAGATTATGGGCAAGTAGATGCCTATTCATTGACAGGAACGTGTTTTGCGCCCGCGGCGGGACGGCTTTCGTATTCCTTTGGTTTTGAGGGACCGTCTATGGCGGTGGATACAGCTTGTTCTTCCTCGCTGGTGGCATTGCATTTGGCTTGTCGGGGATTGAGAAATCATGAGATGGATATGGCTTTGGTCGGGGGAGTGAATTTAATCTTAACTCCATCTTTCCATATTTGTTCAACCAAGTTAGGCACGATTTCACCTGATGGACGGTGTAAAACTTTTGATGCTTCGGCCGATGGCTATGGACGCGGTGAAGGCTGCGGAATGGTCGTGATTAAGCGGTTATCAGATGCGGTTCGCGATGAGGATCCTATCCATGCGGTGATTCGTGGTACGGAGGTCAATCAGGATGGGAAGAGCAATGGCTTAACTGCCCCTAATGGACGTTCCCAAGAAAAAGTGATTCGTAGTGCGTTGGCGAATGCGGGATTATCTCCAGCGGATATTAATTATGTTGAAGCCCATGGTACTGGAACCTCGCTGGGGGATCCTATTGAGGTGGAAGCGATTGCTCGCGTGATGGAAGAATCGCACACCCGAGAGAATCCCGTGTGGATCAGCTCCGTAAAAATCAACATTGGCCATTTGGAGGCCGCAGCGGGGATTTCTGGCTTATTTAAAGTTATTTTATCTATGCGGCATGATACCTTGCCTCCACATTTTCACTTCAAAAATCCCAATCCTTATGTTGACTGGGAGCAATTGCCCGTAGAAGTCCCGACACAGCTAACTTCATGGCAAAGGAATGACAAACCTCGACGTGCTGGGATCAGCTCTTTTGGTTTTAGCGGGACCAATGCCCATGTCGTTGTGGAAGAGCCCCCATCGGTGAAAGAGGAGCAGGAAGGTCAGCAGCCGATAGAAATTCAAAGCAGGAAAGATCGGTCGTCTTGTCTCTTGCCTTTGTCGGCTCGTAGTGAAAATGCATTAAAAGCATTAGCAAAGAACTATGTCCGTTTTATAGAGCACAGTGATGTTTCGATTGCCGATATATGTCATACCGCAGGTGTGGGTCGTACCCATTTCAATTACCGTATTTCCGTAATTGGTAAAGATGCGGATGAAATCAAAACGAACTTGGAGGCGTATACCCAGGGGAAAAAGGCGGCAGGACTCAAGCAAAATGATGGGGTTTTATCTAAACCCAAGGTGGTTTTTCTGTTCACTGGTCAGGGCTCACAATATGTAGGGATGGGTAAGGAACTTTATGATACATCGCCGGTCTTTCGAGATGCTATGGATGCCTGCGATGCAGGTTTACGTCCCTATCTAAATGAGTCGCTTCTAGAGTTACTCTATAGCGAAGGCGCAGATGATACGCGGTTGACCCAAACTCAGTTTACCCAGCCAGCGATCTTTGCCATAGAATATGCGTTAGCACAGCTTTGGATGTCGTGGGGGGTGATACCCGATAAGGTTGCGGGACATAGCATTGGAGAATATGCAGCGGCGTGTATCGCGGGAGTTATGAGCTTAGAGGATACACTTCGCCTTGTTGCCGCAAGGGGAAGATTGATGCAATCACTTCCGGGTAATGGAACCATGGCGGCAGTGTTTGCCCGGGAAGAAGACTTGCTCGCTCAGTTGGATTTCGAGGGGAAAGAAGTTTCCATCGCTGCTGTGAATGCGCCGGGTTCGGTTGTCCTTTCAGGAGAACGTGGACAAGTCCAGGAGATGATTGAGGAGTTAAAGAAGCGAGGAATCTCTGCGAAGCAACTTAATGTTTCCCATGCGTTTCATTCTCCATTAATGGACCCTATTTTGGATGAATTTAGACAGATTGCCAATGAGATCACTTATCATGATCCTGAAATTTCCATCATTTCGACCGTAAGGGGTGGAGAGATTCAGGATGGGGATTTCACCAGCGCCGAATATTGGACAGAACAAATTCGGAAGCCGGTACGTTTTTGTGAAGCGGGTGAGAGGTTAAGTTTGGATAGTTCTTCTCTCCTGCTTGAGATCGGGGCAATGCCGATTTTGGCAGGACTCATGAAGCGGATTGTGACAGAGGACACTTGTACCATTTTATATTCAATGAAAAAAGGCGAAGAGGAATGGAAAAGTTTGCTTCACGCGTTGGGTGAAGTTTATATTCATGGAATTGAAGTTGGTTGGCGGGCCTATGATCAAGCTTATAAACGCAAGCGCGTATCCTTACCTTTTTATGCTTTTCAACGCAAAAACTTCTATATGAATCCGGTTCGAGAACAAGGCCCCGCCGGTGGCGGACACGCTTTCACAGAGGATAGCCATCCCTATTTAGGTGAACGTATTGATAGTCCCATTATGGGAGAAGATTCTACCTTATTTCAGGCTTTGTTTAGCGAGCCGTGGCCTGACTTTTTACGTCAGCACAAGATTTTTGGGAAGATTATTTCTCCCGGGGCGGCGCATTTGTGTATGGCTTTATCGGCTTGGCGTAATGAAAAGGGGAACGAGCCTTGTGTTTTAGAAAATGTTGATTTGACGGCTCCTTTGGTGGTCGATGAGGAAGAAAAGCGTAAGGTTCAATTAATTTTGGAAAATAAGCTGGATTCAAAAGCGGAGTTTCGTCTGTTGAGTAAAGAGGCGGGACAACGAAAAGGAACGTGGATCCTACATTGTAATGGAAATGTTCACAATCTTTTGGAAGACGAAACAAACTCTGAGCCGCTGCCGCTGGAAGAAATCCGAACCCGTTGTGATGAGGATATGACGGCGGAAGAATTGTATCAATATATTGAAAATGTGGGGTATAGCGTCGGCCCGTTATTCCAGTGCGTGCGCGAGATTCATAAGGGAGATAACGAGGCTTTGTGTATTGTGAGGAACGTGCATGAGGTAGATGAAATGGCGGTATATCCCGGATTGGTCGACTCGTTTTTGCAGACAGTTCTGCCTGCGTTGATGAAAAATGATCGCGGTATGCTGGATGGCGAGCATGTCCTGATTCCCCTGCATTTTAAAAAGATCCAATTTCAAAAAAGTTTAGATGGAGATTTATATTGTCATACCCAGGTTGCATTGATGGAGGATGCTATCAAAGCCCAAATTCGGATTGCAGATCCGAGTGGAAACGTGGTTTTGGAAATTGAAGATTTCCTTCTTAAATATACTGATCGCAATACCCTCTACCGCGATTTGCGGGAAGACTTTCATAAACTCATTTATCTTACCCAGTGGGACGAGATACGCCCTCGAGAGAAAGAACATGTTTCCAGTACGGGACTCTCTTACTCTCTCGTTTTGGATGACGGTCATGGTTTTGGACAGACTCTTGTGAATACGATTCGAACCCAAGGTGGGAATTGTATTCATGTTCTTCTTGGGGAGACTTTTGAGCAGAAAGCCAAGGATACTTATGTAGTCAATGCGAACCAGGAAGATGATCTTTCACAAATTTTCCATGAAGCCATTAAACATAAAGGGGATACACCCATTCACCTTTTGTGTTGCCTGGGTATCAAAGATGGTCATATTCATGAAATCGATGCCAATGGACTAGAATTCGCAGAGCAAATAATTATTCAGCCTTTGCTATCGGTTTTCCATCAATTGCATTCTCAAAATGTAACTGATCATTTTAAACTTTGGTGTTTCACCGAAAAAAGTCAGCGCACTCATCTGGAGGATGGTACGATTCAACTCGCAACTTCTCCCCTATGGGGATTAGGGCGAACCATGGAAATGGAATTCCCTGAAATGTGGGGGGGGATGATCGATGTCGATGCCAACCTACCGGCAACAGCGTTTGCAACAGTGCTGGCTCATATCGAAGAACCAAATCACGAAAATCAGATTGCCGTGCGCCAGAATGGGCGGATATATGGTGCGCGCTTAATCCCGATGAAAAAGAGACGCGAGGAGTCTTCTCGGGAAGAATTGCCGCTGCCCTCCTGTTCGAAAGATGAAGGTATTTATTTGGATACAGGAAATAAAGGGACGCTCGATGAATTGAACTTCAAAAAACGCTCACGACGCGAACCGCAAGCGAATGAAGTCGAAGTACACATTTATGCCTCAGGTCTGAATTTTCGTGATGTGCTTAATGTCTTGGGGCAGTACCCCGGTGACGCGGGATTTATGGGCTATGAGGCGGCAGGAATTGTGACCCGTACCGGATCTCTCGTGAGTGAATTTCGAGAGGGAGACGGGGTGATTGTCATGGATGCACCGGGATGCATTTGTGATTACATGACCTGCGATTTGAATTGCGTGATGAAGATCCCCGCGGGGATGAATTTCTATGAAGCCGTTACATTACCCGCTACCTTTTTGACGGCTTATTATGCCTTAGAAAAATTGGGACATGTGCGAGAAGGCGATAAAGTGTTGATCCATGCCGGAGCCGGCGGAGTGGGGATGGCCGCGGTCCAATTATGCCTGGATGCAGGGGCTGAAGTCTTTGCTACGGCAGGTTCGGATAAAAAACGCGCCTTATTGAAAGATATGGGAGTACATCATGTGATGAATTCCCGCACACTTGAATTCGCGGATGAGATCCACACGATTACTCAAGGCCAGGGTGTCGATGTGGTGTTGAATTCCTTATCGGGCGATTTTATTGAAAAGAGTTTTGAAGTCTTGGCCAAGCATGGACGCTTTTTAGAGATGGGAAAGATCGAGATTTGGAACGAGTCTCAGGTTCGTGCGAAAGATCCGAGTTATTCGTATTATCCCTTCGATCTCTCTACGGTCTCGCGTGAGAATCCCGGCTATGTCAAAGAATTGTTCCACGAGCTCTTGCCAAGATTTGAAAGCCAGTCTTTGACTGCCTTGCCCTATACTGTTTTTCCTATGCGACGTGCGAAAGAGGCGTTTCGTTACATGGCTCAAGCCAAGCATATAGGGAAAATTGTGCTTTCACGTTTGGAGGATATTCGTCGGGATGAAAGAGAAACCTTGGGAGTTGTTCGTTCGGATGCCACTTATTTAATTACCGGTGGTTTGGGGGCGTTAGGTTTGCAAGCAGCCCGGTGGTTGGCTGAAGAAGGAGCTCAACATATCGTGTTGACTAGTCGCAGTGATCCTAAGCCAGAGGTGGAAGCAATATTGCAATCGTTGCAGCAACAAGGCATTGAGATTGAGGTTATGCGGGGGGATGTGGCACACGAAGAGGATGTGCAACGTATAATCCAACGCATTCGGACTGAGATGCCCCCGCTGAAAGGAATTCTTCATGCCGCGGGAGTCTTAGATGATGGGATGTTAGGAGAACAAACTTGGGAACGTTTTAAAAAAGTAATGGCACCGAAGGTACGTGGCGCTTGGAATCTGCATCGGGCTACCCGTAATGTGTTGTTGGACTTTTTCGTGATGTATTCTTCGGTGGCCTCGTTGTTAGGGAACTTAGGACAAAGTAACTATGCGGCTGCTAATGCCTTTATGGATTCATTAGCACACTATCGTCGTCAGCAAGGTTTACCTGCATTGAGCGTTAATTGGGGGCCCTGGGCTGAAGCCGGAATGGCAGCGGGTGTATCGAAAGAACGTTTCTCCAGCCAAGGCATACAAAGTCTTAATCCTGAACGCGGAATGCATATTTTGAATACTTTGCTTACTGAAGAGATTACCCAACCGTGCGTGATTGATGTGGATTGGGCAAAGTATGCCGAGAGCCGGGCTCTGGATGGGCGGCACGGATTTTTCTCAATGTTATTAGGAGAATCCAAAGTCAAGAAAAAGACAGATAAATTCGAATCAAAAGAACAGAATCTAATTCTTGATGAGCTCAAGCAATGTTCCGATGGACAGCGGAAGAATACACTTGTTGCTTTTCTTAAGCAAACGGCGCTGGACGTGCTTGGTTATAGTGAGACGGAGCAAATATCAACCGATCAACCGTTGGTTGATCAAGGCTTTGATTCCCTTATGAGCGTGGAAATGCGCAATCGTTTAGGTAAAAGTTTGAATCAATCACTACCGGCCTCACTTTTGTTTGACTATCCCACTTTGGAAAAGATCGCCGAATATTTGCTGGAAGAAGTATTAAAAGTAGAGGAAGAAACCGGTACGAGTGAGGTACAAACGAAAGCAGGTCGCGCTTCCGATGATTTGCTGAGCGAGATCGATGAATTGGTAAAATCCTAATATCGGTTAAAACTGGAATATTTATTATTGGATTGATGGCAGAAGGACATAATGGATTCGATCACAGAACAAAAATATAAAGAAACTCTCCGAAAAGCCTCTGAACGAATCAAAGCCCTGACGGTGGAAAATGAGTCGTTAAAGAATCCTGAACCCATTGCTGTGATTGGTATGGGCTGCCGTTTTCCTGGCGAGGCGAATACACCGGCCTCTTTTTGGGAACTCTTGCGTAATGGGGTGGATGCGGTCGATGAAATTCCCGCGGATCGATGGGATGTGGAGGCCTATTATGATCCTGATCGAGAAGCCTTGGGAAAAATGTATACCAAACAGGGGGCGTTTTTATCCGGTGTCGATTTGTTCGATTCTTCATTTTTCGGCATAACACCTAAAGAAGCAGAATCTATGGATCCCCAGCAACGAATTCTGATGGAAGTGTCGTGGGAAGCCTTTGAGAATGCCAGTTTGAATCCCGCCCATTTCCGTGGAAGTCGAAGCGGGGTTTTTGTTGGGCTTTCGAATTATGACTATATTCAGAGCCATATTCATTCAGGAGATGTAGAACGCATAACTCCCTATTCAGGAAGCGGAGTCATGTTCAGCACAACGGCGGGGCGGCTTTCATATTTTTACGATTTTCAAGGTCCCTGCTTGACCGTCGACACCGCCTGTTCATCTTCGCTGGTAACGCTGCATCTGGCCGTTAAAAGTTTGCAAAAGGGAGAGTGTGATTTGGCTTTAACAGGTGGAGTCAACCTCCTCTTGTCGCTCGATAGTTATATCGCTATGTGCAAGGTTAACGCACTTTCTCCAGATGGGCGATGCCGGACGTTTGATAATGAAGCCCAAGGCTACGGACGAGGTGAAGGCTGTGGTGTTATTCTGCTTAAACGATTGTCAGAATCTCTTCAAGATGGGGATCGAATCCTCTCTGTTATTCGCGGGACGGCGGTGAATCATGATGGACGCAGCAACGGACTCACCGCTCCGAATGGACCCTCACAGCAACGGGTGATTCAACAAGCTTTAACCGATGCGCGCTTGAAGCCCGAGGAGGTGGATTATATTGAAGCGCATGGCACGGGCACCATTTTGGGGGATCCGATAGAAGTTCATGCCTTGGATACGGTTTATGGAAAAGGACGGGATCAAGAAAATCCTTTATTCATTGGGTCGGTAAAAACCAATATTGGCCATACAGAGGCTTCTGCGGGAATCGCAGGTATTATTAAAGTGATTCTCGCTTTGCAAAATAAAATGATACCTCCCAGTTTGCATTTTCATTCTCCCAGCCAGCACATAACCTGGGATCAAATTCCCATTCGGGTTGCTTCGCAATTACAGGAGTGGGAGGTGAAAGACAAAAAGCGGATTGCGGGTGTCAGTTCGTTTGGGTTGAGCGGAACCAATTCGCATATTCTTTTAGAAGAAGCGCCTGTGAATCAAGTTGAAGTTGATCCACAGGATCCACGCGATTCTTACACCTTAAAATTATCTGTCCATACAGAAGCAGCGTTGAAACAATCGGCACTCCAATTTTCTGATTTTCTTAAGAATCATCCAGAAGTTAATTTGCGGGATTTGTGTTATACCGCGAATACAGGGCGATGTGATTTCGCCCGGCGAATTGCGATCGTTGCCCACACCCGCGAAGAATTCTCCAAGGCTCTTTCGGCCTATTCTCAAGAACAAAAATCTCCCCACGTTTTTCTTTCGAGATATCAACTTAAAAATAAAGAGGTTGTGTTTCTTTTTACGGGGCAAGGGGCTACTTACAAGGGGATGGGAAAAGTCTTGTATGAACATCATCCCGTTTTCCGAGAATCTTTAGAACATTGTGAAGAGATCTTATCACGCTATTGGAATGAGTCTCTCCTTGATTTGCTTTACCAGGGAGAAGAAACGCGCTTGCTCGAAACCGAAATTACGCAGCCCGTTTTGGTTGCCTTTGAGTATGCCTTAGCCCAGTTGTGGAAACATTGGGGAATCCAGCCCCGTGTAGTTGTCGGCCATAGCATTGGTGAATATGCCGCAGCAATCACTGCAGGCGTGTTTTCGTTAGAAACGGGATTGAAACTGGCGGTGGAGCGTGGACGTCTAATGCAAGCGCTCCCTTCACGAGGCGCGATGGCGGCGGTGTTCGCTTCAGAGGAACATATGACTCCTTTGCTAGAGGCCTTTACGGGCAAAATTCATATAGCCGCCTGCAATGCACCGGAACGTATGACCTTGTCCGGGGATGCGGATGCTCTGGAAGCATTCCTAGAGGAATTGCGAGAAAAGAACATCGAGTTTCGCCGCTTACGTGTCTCGCATGCGTTTCATTCGCATCATATGCAGCCCATGCTTGAGGCGTTTGAACAGAGTGTAAAACAAGAAAAATGTAACCCTCCCAATCTCCCTTTTTATTCTTCGGTGACGGGGAAACGAGTTGATTCAAAGGAACTTTTGTCCAGCGCTTATTGGACACGAGAAATCGCTCAGCCGGTGTTGTTTAAACAAGCAGTGCAAAGCCTTTATGACGATGGGATGAAAATTTTCTTAGAAGTGGGACCGACTGAAACCTTAGCCCTTTTTGCTCGGCAAACGTGCAGTGAAGGTTTGTTTCTTTCTTCTTTAAAAAAAGGAGTGAGTGATTGGGCGAGACTTCAAACGAGCGCAGCCCAACTCTACGTTCATGGAATTAATGTAGACTGGCACACTTTTGAGTCTCCTTTTTCTGGTAAACGGATCGATCTTCCAACTTATCCCTTTCAACGAAACCGTTACTGGTTGGATTTGTGTCCTATACGAAATCAAAAAGGAACGATTGCAAGCCAATCTACGGAACATACACAAGATACCACTCGAAACCTGACTTTACAGAATGAAACCTCAACTACCAATCAGCAGGTAAAAAAGATGGATATACGAGAAACGATATTAAATGAACTTACCCTTCAATTGGCAGAAGTGGGTGGTTTTCAACAAGAAGATATTTCGCCCGAGATTCGATTAATTGAGATGGGATTGGATTCATTAATGCTGGTCAAGATTGGACAAGAGGTTGAACGGCGCTATCAAGTCGAACTCACCATGAGCCAGTTCTTTCATGAAATCCAAACCTTGCATGACTTGGTTGATTATTTAATGGAGCATGGAGATCTTCGTGCCGTCAAAGGGCAAGAATCCGCAGTTGAAGAAACCAAGCCCAATAAAGAAACACGCTCTTCTTTGCCCTCGATTGCTCATGAATCCATCGAGCCTACATCAAACTCCACGGTGCAATTGATGCGAGAACAATTGCGTTTGATGGAGCAGGTGAGCAAACAAAGCCAAGAGTCGGTAGAAAAATTAATTCAAGAACAATTGTCGGTTTTACAGAATAGGGCGAGGGAAGATGGCAAAAACCTTCCTGCTACACCTTCTGCGTCTACGACTCATACTCAACCTGCTCAACCCAAGCCGGCTGAAAAGAAAGAACCGCGCGTTGGAGGAGCAGAACGCTTTCGTTCGCTTCATTTACAGCGTGGGGGAATGATGAACGAAAAGCAAAAAAAATTCATCGATGAACTCATTCAACGACACATTCAACGCACCTCAACCTCCAAATCCATGACCCAGGACTCACGGCCGGTCTTGGCGGATTGGAAGCATACCCTTTCCTTTTGGGGGCAGTTGAAGGAAGCGAAGTATCCCATCATTTCATCGCGTTCCGAAGGTGCACGATTTTGGGATGTGGATGGCAATGAATATATTGATGTGGCCATGGGCATGGGGGTCCATTTTCTTGGGCATACACCACCTGTGGTTCGCCAGTCCTTGGAGCGTCAATTAAGCGAAGGTATGGAAATTGGCACCCAGTGTGATTTGACCGGTGAGGTGGCGCGTTTGATTTGTGAGCTGACCGGCAATGAGCGGGTGACCTTTTGTAATACCGGATCGGAAGCAGTGATGGTATGTTTGCGGTTGGCGCGCGCGGTCAGTCAGCGGGATACGGTAGTTCTTTTCCAAGAGTCATACCATGGAATATTTGACGGCGTGTTGGCAATGGAAGCCGATGGTAAAAAAATCCCTATCGGTCTAGGAACCCCGCAAGGGATGATTGAAAATGTTGTCGTTTTGAAATATGGCGATCCTGAATCCTTGGAAAAAATTGAAGAACTCGGAGATGAACTGGCGGCGGTATTGGTCGAACCGGTACAAAGCCGGAATCCCGATTTGCAGCCACAGAACTTTTTGAAAAAACTACGGCGTATTACACAACAAAACAATGTAGCGTTAATTTTCGATGAAATGATCACGGGTTTTCGCATACATCCTGGCGGGGCTCAGCATTGGTTCGGCGTAAATGCGGATCTCTGCGCTTATGGGAAAATCGTGGGCGGGGGGCTGCCGATTGGGGTGGTCGCAGGCAAATCAAAGTATATGGATTACATCGACGGCGGTGTGTGGAACTATGGGGATGAATCCGGCCCCAGCTCAGCCATGATCTTTTTTGGTGGGACCTTTGGACGTAATCCAATGACGATGGCTTCGGCTCATGCTGCCTTGCTTGAATTAAAACGGCAAGGGGCGGAGTTGCAGCAAACCGTCAATCGCCGGACCAGGTCTTTTTGTGATCGTTTAAATTATTGGCTTGAAAAGGAACGGGTACCCATGCGGGTAAAATCATTCGCTTCGCAATGGCGTTTGGTTCCTTTGGGTGACAACGATCGACAGCCCTTAGAGATGGAATTGCTCTATTTGCAATTGATGGTGAAAGGCGTGTATACCTGGGAAAGACGTATCTGCTTTTTCTCGGCGGCACATGGGGAGGAAGAGATTGATTATATTTTAAAAAGTATAAAAGAGAGCATTCATGAACTGCGTGATGCGGGATTGGCTTTTTCGATGGAGGGCGATATCCCAAAACGTTTCGTGGCTCCTACCTCGATTCAGCGGCGATTGTATGCGTTGTGCCAACGTCCCGGGGGTGAAAAGCCTTACCATCAGCCTTATGCCTATTGGGTGAATGGGGTGCTCGATATTGATCGTTTGGAAGAATGCATGCAGGAAATTATCCTACGGCATGAGGCGCTGCGCTGCAGCTTCCATGAATTGGAAGGCGACTTAGTTCTACGGATTGAGGACGAACCCCGCTTTTTAATTGAGCGGTATGAAGCGCGTGACGAAGAGGTTGAGGAGATTCTTACTCGACTCATTCGCCCTTTTGATTTACATACGGCACCATTATTGCGCATGGCTGTAATTCAAATTTCTCCCGAGCGCTATTTACTCTTTAATGATGCGCACCATATCGTGATTGATGGATTATCCTTTAATACCATCGTGCGTGATTTGATGGATCTGTACGAAGGACGAACCCCACAACCGGTAAAGCATACGTTTCTTGAATGTGCAGCATTGTTAGAGAAGCGATGCGATGAGAAACGGTTGGCCTTGTTGGATGCATTTTGGGAAAAAGAATTGCATGGACCGCTGCCGGTGTTGGAATTACCCACGGATTACCCGCGACCGAAAGAGCCGGATTATGAAGGCGAGCATTTGATCTCCACTCTCGATGAGACCAGCCTGCGAAGGATCAAAGATTATACCAAGAAGCAAGGGATTTCATTATACATCTTCCTGGCCGCAGCTTATACGACACTCTTACATCGATTAACAGGGCAGGAAGATATCCTTGTCGGAACCCCGGTTTCGGGGCGGGATATTCCAGAGGCACAGGATACGGTCGGCATGTTTGTGAATACCAGCGTGCTTCGCAATTATCCTAAAGCCGATACACCTTTTGAACAATTTCTCCATGAAGTAAAAGAAACATGCGCGTGTGTTTATGATCATCAGGATTATTCCTTTGAGCGTATGGCTAATCGCTATAACAACGGCAGGCCGCAAAATCGCAATGCTATTTTTGATACCACATTAGCGTATGAGAATGCAAATGATCGAATCTTCACGATTCGAGATTTAACCTTTACCCAGTATCCGCTGCATGATAAGTCATCGATGTTTGATTTTCGGCTTGAGGTTATTGAGGAACAAGACTCTTTATCGCTGGATTTTCAATATTCCACCCAACTTTTTTCTCGTGAATCGATTGAGAGATGGGTGAAGTATTTCCATCAACTTCTCGATGAGATACTACAAGATCCTTCTACTCCATTGGGTGTAATTGATATTTTACCTCTTAGCGAGAAAGAATGGTTGAAGCAATGTAACCAAACCCAAGCGGATTATCCCCAAAAAACCATTATCGAATTATTTGAAGAGCAAGTGGCCAAAACCCCCGAGCGAATAGCGCTTGTTTTTCAAGATACTACGCTTACCTACCGTGAACTTGACCGGTGGGTAAATCGAATAGCGAACGCGCTACAGAAGAAGCACTCAATTTCTTCCGGTGATCGGGTGGGTGTATTTCTTGAGCGATCCGAATGGGTCATCTGTGCCTTTCTTGCGATCTTGAAGACAGGCGGAGTCTATGTGCCCTTGGATAGCGAGTATCCACAGGAACGTTTACGTTTTATGATCGAAGATAGTGGATGTTCTGTAATTCTAACCCAAAAGAAGCTTCTTCCTCTACTGCCGGCGGAAGTACAGCATCTAGCCGAAGAGATAGACGAACTTGATACATACGAAGAAGCAACAATGGATACCTCGATTTCTATTGATAATCCCGCGTATGTAATTTATACCTCTGGATCGACAGGGCAGCCAAAAGGGTGTGTTATCACTCATCGCAACGTAGTGCGTTTGGTGAAAAACAAGCGGCATGATTTTGATTTTCATGAAGAGGATGTTTGGATTTGTACGCATTCATTCTGCTTTGATTTTTCTGTATGGGAAATGTATGGCGCACTATTATATGGCGGCCGGGTTGTCATAGCCAGTAAGGAAACCACCCGCGATCCACAACGGCTTCTAAACTTACTTCGAGCGCATCGGGTAACTGTGTTGAATCAAACTCCTGCTTCATTTTTGAATTTGATAGAAGTCGAGAAAAAGCAATCCAAACATTGTTTGGATGAGCATCTGCGCTATGTCATCTTTGGCGGTGATCGTTTGGAGCCGGCGGCGCTAAAACCGTGGGTTGATCTTTATTCCCTTTCCACAATTGCTTTGATCAATATGTACGGCATTACCGAAACTACGGTGCATGTGACGTTTTATCCCATCAATGAAAGCGATATCCAATCGACTCGGGGACAAAGCCCTATCGGCCGCCCGATTCCCGAAACCCAGGTTTATGTATGCAATGCGATGATGCAAGAACAGCCAATCGGTGTGGTCGGAGAAATGTATGTTGGCGGTTCAGGTGTTTGCCAGGGATATTTAAACAGAACGGAATTAACCCAAGAACGTTTTATCCCTTCACCATGGGGTGAAGGAAGGCTTTATCGCACGGGGGACCTAGCACATCGCCTGGCTGATGGAAACTTGGTGTATCTGGGACGCAATGATCAGCAAGTGCAAATTCGGGGGCACCGGGTTGAACTGGATGAGATTCATTTCCACCTGCTGCAACATCCGTGTGTTCAAAAAGCATTGATAACAGCGCATACCAACGCCCAGGAACAGCTTGAATTGGTGGCTTATTACATAACCGAGGGCGTCGTCACGATCCAAGAATTGCGAGATCATCTTGCAGCGCGCATCCCGATGTATATGATTCCATCTTCTTTCGTAACCTTAGATGAATTCCCTCTGACTCCAAATGGGAAAATGGATCGCCGCGCCTTGCCTGATCCGCAATCGGCCAAAGTAACAAGTGAGGAAAACTTCGTTTACCCCCGAGATGAGATCGAGAAAACCATTGCCCAGGTATGGAGTGAGATTTTGGGATGCGAACGCGTGGGGATCGAGGATAATTATTTTGTCTTGGGCGGTGATTCTATCAAAGCCATCCAGATTGTCAGCCGTCTGTTCCAGGCGGGGATCGAGGTGGAAGTTCGTCATATCTTGGAAGCGCAAACCGTGGCGGGTTTGCGTGAGCATGTAAAAGATTCACGTTCCTATGAAAAAGCAGAAAGCCGCTTTGGGCTGGAACAAGAAGAACTTGATAATGTGCTTCGCTATCTAGGTGTTGAAGCAAAGCAAGTGGAAAATATTTTACCGCTTTCAACCATGCAAGAGGGCATCTTATATCACTCTATCGCGGATGAAAATTCCAATGCGTATTTCGAACAATTTACATACCGCATACGTGGAGAACTTCATAAGCAATCTTTTGAGCAAAGCTGGAATGAGTTAGCCAAACGCCATAGCGCTTTACGTACTTCCATTGTGTATGATCAATCCCGTGAGCCAATCCAAGTGGTTTTGCGGGATCGTCCCGTACCCTTTTATTATGAGGATTGGCGTTCATTCTCTCGTGAAGAACAGAATCAAAAACTAGAAGAATATCAACAACGGGATCGGGAACATTCTTTTGATTTGTCTCATGAGCCGTTGATGCGAATTTCGGTTTTACGCATGGAAGAGAATGTTTATGAGGTGATTTGGAGCCATCATCATATTATTTTGGATGGATGGTCAATGGGGATTTTAGTTGAAGAGTTTATGAAGATCTATGATTCTCTTCGCGCGAATAAACCAATCCAATTGCCTTGTGCACCTTCTTATTCTTCTTATATCGAATGGCTAATAGCCAAAGACCGGGAGGAATCCCTTTCCTTTTGGGAACAATTTCTATGTCACTATGAAAAACCAGTATCAATACCCAAAACCAAGAACGAAAATGCCATTCAAGATTATAAGCTAAATGAGCATGTGTTCTACTTGGATGAATCCACCACGCAGAACTTACAACAAAAAGCCCGTGAACAACACGTAACTTTGAATACAATGATGCAATCGATCTGGGCTTATATCTTGGGAACCTACAATGACTCTCGGGATGTGGTCTTTGGCGTTGTGGTTTCGGGACGTCCACCGCAGCTTGAGGGTGTGGAAAAGATGGTAGGATTGTTTTTGCAGTCGATCCCAATGCGGGTCCAATGGGATGCTTCCACAAAGTTTACTCAATTGGTGCAGCAAGTGCAGCGGGTTTTCTCCGAATGTGAGTCTCACCATGTTTGTTCCATGGGAGAAATCTTATCACTCACCCCGCATAAACAAAATCTTCTCGATCATCTTTTTGTGTTTGAAAATTATCCCATGCTGGAGGCTGATTGGCGAGAAACGCTCGGCTTTAGCGTGGAGGACATTCGCAGCTATGAGCAGATGAACTATCACTTTGGGATCGTGATTCATCCTGGAAATGGACTGGAGGTGAAGTTTAGCTACAACGAAAACGTGCATACGACTGAACAGATGCGAAAGATTGAGAAGGACATTCGTTCTGTTATACAAACGATGTTGAGGGACGAGTCAGTTTCTCTCAATGAAATAATGATCGGAGATGATTCGCGTAAACACTCAGTGCAAGTGCTAGAAGATTCCCTCTCATGGTGGAAGCGTGATCTAACCGTCCTTGATCTATTCGAAGAGCAAGTTATGAACACTCCTGATCATGTAGCGGTGGAAGGTGCATCGCGGACCCTAACGTATGTTCAATTGAACCAAGAAGCGAATGCGTTGGCGCATGCTCTACTCCAGGCAAACGTAGGCCGCGATCGCATGGTTGGAATCTACATGGGAAATGGTATTGATTATGTGGTTAGTATGATCGCCGTACAAAAAGCCGGGGGAGTGTTTGTTCCCATTGATCCAGAGACTCCCCGAAAACGTTTGGAAACGATACTTCAAAAAATCGAAGCCACAGTAGTAATCACTCAAGCGAGCTATGTTCAATCCTTAAAAGAATCTCTCCATGATTTTTATTCCATTGTCCAACCGGAGCATTTTTTCTTTATCGATGATTCAAACACATGGCGGCATCTATCCATGAACAACGGTGAATCAGATTCACCGATTCCCATGATCACAGAGCCTCTACGGGATCGCCCCATGGTAACAGATAGTATGTACGTCGTTTTTACTTCGGGTTCGACAGGCGAACCCAAGGCGATACTGGGTGGTCATAATGGCCTATCTCACTTTATCCAATGGGAGTCGTATGAATTTGATGTGGATGAGACAGTACGCACATCGAATTTGGCACCGGTGATGTTTGATGTGAGTTTACGTGATCTTTTCCTGCCATTGGTTAATGGGGGGAGCGTCATCATTCCGGCTCCCGAGGTTCGTACGGATTTATCGGCTCTGGCGCAATGGATGGGCGAGAAACAGATTACATTGGTTCACATTGTTCCTAGCATGTTTCGCTTATTGCTCAACGAAGTGGAAGCCTTATCGCTTTCACCAGAGGTGTTTCAAACCTTGCGCACTGTGATTCTCGCGGGAGAAGCGTTGTATGAAAAGGATATTCAACGCGGGCGGGCGTTATTGGGTGAGCACATCGAATACGTGAACCTCTATGGACCTTCTGAAACAACGCTGGCTAAGGTTTTCTATCGTATTCCCAAATCGATTGAAGGATCCAATCGTGGGATCGTACTGGGCAAAGCGATGGATGGAACCAAGGCTTTTATTGTAAAAAATAATCGTGCCGCAACCGTAGGCGAAATTGGTGAAATTTACATTCAAACCCCATTCGATTGTAAAGGTTATTATGGTGACCCTGAACGTACAGCAGAGAGTTTTGTTCCCCATCCATTCAAAAATGAATCAAGTGAACAAGTTTACAGGACTGGTGATTTGGGACGCTTGACGGCGAATGGCGATATTGAATTTGTTGGGCGTCTTGATCGCCAAGTCAAAGTAAATGGGGTACGGGTAGAGTTGGCTGAAATTGACCGGGTACTTGGTCTTGATCCCAACATTGATCAATCCACGGTCATGATCTATTCACGTGCGGATGGAGAAAATGTACTAGTGGCCTATTACACCGAAAAATATCCTGTGAATGAAGATGCATTACGCTCTATGATGGAGCAGTATCTTCCCGCCGCGATGATTCCCAATTACTTTGTACCGTTGGATGAATTTCCCTATAACCTCAATGGTAAAATTGATCGTAAGGCTTTACCCAAACCGGAAGATTTAGTCTATGACCGGGTCGATTATGAACCGCCGCGTGATGAAATCGAAAAGCGCTTAGTTGATATATGGAAGCAGGTATTGGGCGTGAAGAAGATCGGGGTCAACTCGCCCTTCTTGCATGTAGGAGGGAATTCTCTCAAAGCGATCCGAGTCATCTCTTGGATAAATCGCGAGTTTACGTCGGATCTCAGAATACGTTCGTTCTTTGAATTGGCAACGATCCGCAAGATCGCAGAAGCTATTCGCGTTAAGAAAGAAGTGGCTGCCGATACAATCGAACCACTTCCCAAGCAGCCAGATTATCCCTTATCCCATGCCCAGCGGCGTTTATGGATATTACACCAGCTGGAGATCGACGCGCGAGCCTATAATTTACCTTCGGTCTTGCTGTTAGAAGGGTTGTTTGATGTAAACTCATTTTGTCAGGCGATGCAAATCGTGGTGGATCGCCATGAGTCCTTACGCACGACCTTTCATCAAATTAATAATGAACCCCGCCAAGTTATCCATGATCACATTGCTTTTGATGTTGAGATCGTGGACCTTCGTGATGAAACAGATGGGTTGAAGACGGCTAAAGAAAGTGTAAGAAAAGATGCGCACCGCTCTTTTGATTTGACTCAAGGTCCATTGATACGCGTGCTTCTTTATCAAATCGCGGATGAACGCTATGTCTTATTCACAAATTTTCATCACATTGTTTTTGATGGAACTTCGATCTCCGTTTTGATTCGTGATGTCTTGCATCTCTATCAAGCCTTCGTCAAGAAAGAAGAGCCGAATCTCCCCTCGCTTCGGATTCAGTACAAGGATTTTGCCGCTTGGCAAAACGCGCATCTCGCACAAGATACGATGAAAGAGCATCGAGAATACTGGCTTAAGAAATTGGAGGGAGAACTTCCGGTGCTTAATCTTCAAACCGATTTCCCCAGGCCACCGGTGCAAACTTTCAACGGAGAAACGCTTTCTTTTGATTTAGATCCCAACTTGTTGACATGGTTTCGCCAATATTGTTTTGAGCATGGCGGCAGTTTATATATGGGGGCTGTCGCCTTAATAAAAACTCTATTATATCGTTATACCGGCCAGCGTGATCTGCTTGTAGGCAGTGTGATTGCTGGACGTGATCTTGATGAACTGGATGATCAAGTCGGTTTTTATGTGAATACGCTTGTGCTTCGTGATGAAATAAATCCAGAAAGTCATTTTGCTCAAATTTTTGAATCAATCAAACAAACCATCACAGAAGCGTTTGAACATCGTGAATATCCCTTTGATCAAATAGTGGATGACCTCGGCTTGGATCGAGACATGAGTCGTCCTCCGTTAACAGAAATCATGGTGGTTTATCAAAATATGGAACGACATGATTTCGCGATTGAAGGAGTCGAAATTAAAGAACTGGATATAGATTTTCATTGCAGCAAATTCCCATTGTCGTTCGTGTTTGAAGAGAAACCTAATGGCACCTTGTCATTGAAAGTCGAATATAATACAGATCTATTTCGGCGAAAACGGATTGAACACATGGTTGGCCATCTTCATGAATTGTTGCACAGCATCAAGGCTAACTTCAAACACCCAGTTGGTTCATTGAATATCCTTCCCGACCATGAGCAACGATTGTTGCATCAATGCAATGATACGGCTTATGATTACCCCGAGGATCAAACGATTGTTGATTTGATCGAGCATCAAGTGGATCAAAATCCTCATGCCAAGGCAGTCGTGTGTGAAAAGGTTGAATGGACTTACCGAGAACTCAATGCGAAAGCCAATTTGTTAGCCCATCGACTAATTCATACATATAAACTTCAAGCCGGCCATCATGTTGGGGTGTTAATTAGCCGAAGCGAATGGTTGCCAGTTGCTTTTCTGGGTATCCAAAAAGCGGGTGGCGTTTATGTTCCCATTGATCCCACCTACCCGCATGAACGAGTTTCGTTTATGCTACAGGATTGTGGCGCGACGCTGCTTTTAACTGATCGCGAATTCGATCAAACTTTAAAGCAAAAAGCAAAAACGGTTTTGGATATACGGCACTTAAATGGCAAGGACCCTAGTAATCCACGAGTGGCGATAACGAGCCGTGATGTGGCTTATGTTATCTATACCTCGGGCTCGACCGGACAGCCTAAAGGGGTATTAATCGAACATCAAAGCGCGGTGAACCTTTCTACATATCATCGCCATAGTCTCAAAGTAAATACGAAGGATCGGGTACTGCAATTCGCGCCTGCTTCTTTTGATGCCTCGGTGTGGGAAATGATCATGGCGCTGGTACAAGGTGCATGCTTGGTTGTTACTTCGCGTGAATGTGTCTATGATCATAAACAGTTTGAACGATACCTTCAAAAAAACCATGTAAGCGTAGCCACCTTGCCGCCATCCTATGTTGCCGAGTTGCCGAAAGAAAGTTTGACCTCACTGCGATTGTTGGTTACCGCCGGAGAAACTGCGCGGGTGGAAGATGCACTTTCATTAAGTCAATCCATCGAATACATCAACGCATATGGTCCAACAGAATCCACCATATGTGCGACCAGCCATCGTGTTGATCCACAAGGAAAATATCAAGATTCAATCCCCATAGGCAAACCAATTCAGAATATGGAAGTCCTTATTTTGGATGAACAAGGACAGCTTATGCCAATGGGCTATCCTGGAGAACTCTATTTGGGGGGCGTTGGTGTAGCACGTGGCTATTTACATCGGGAGGCCTTGAATAAAGAAAAATTTGTACAACACCCATATCGGCCAGAAGAACGGGTCTATCGTTCGGGGGATATGGGATTTTGGAACTGGAATAAGGAAATCGAATTCCTGGGAAGGATGGATGATCAGGTCAAGATCCGTGGAAATCGCATTGAACTTGGTGAAGTTGAACATTGTATAAACCAGTCTCCAGAGGTGAATGAAGTGGTTGTAACTACTAGGCAAGAGCAGGGAAGAGATTTCCTAGCTGCCTATTTCACGTCGGAAAAAGAGATTGTTCCTTCTTCTGTGCGTGAACATGTTGAAAAGCATTTACCCGAATACATGATTCCTACTTACTGGGTGCCAATGGATGCAATTCCCACACTTCCCAATGGAAAGGTGGATCGAAAGCAACTGCCAAACCCTGTTGATGCCTCGATAAATTCAGCACGTGAGTACATCGCTCCACGTACAGAAAAGGAAACTTGTTTGTGTCATATATGGTCGCGTGTGTTGGGGCTTCATCGGGTTGGAATTTATGATCGGTTTTTTGAACTCGGGGGTGATTCCATTAAGGCAATTCAGATCGTATCGCATGTGCAAGAAGAGGGGTATAACCTCACGGTCAAAGAAATTTTCCGTTTTCCTACCATAGAAACTTTAGCCGCACGACTGAAGAAAAATAAAAACTTACTTTCTACGGATCTATCTAAGGAACCGATTGCTTTTACGCCTATCCAGCATTGGTTTTTTGAAGAACATCAAGATGATATTCATCATTTTAATCAATCGATCTTACTAAAACCCCAGCATACTCTTTGTATAGATGCGTTGCGACGCGCTCTGAAGGAATTGGTGAATTATCATGATAGTTTGCGTCTTATGTTCCCTTTTGAAAACGGTGAACGTCAACAGCGTTATCGGGAAAAGGATTCGCACTTCGACCTCCTTGTGAAAGATCTCTCGAACTCGGTACATTTTGAAGAGTCTTTGAAGGAACATGCGCAAACAATCCAGCAAAGCATGGATTTACAACGTGGTCCCTTATTTAAAGCGGTCTTGTATCGACAAAACGAAGAAGAACGACTTTGGCTTGTGGCTCATCATTTCATGGTCGACGGAATAACATGGCGAATCTTGATTGAGGATTTAACCTTGGCCTATCAACAATCACTCGAAGGAAAGCAAATAACTTTACCTCCTAAGAGTGCTTCTTATCAACAATGGTCACAGGCATTACAGCACTACAGCCAAAGCCCTAGTTTACAAAAACAAATCCCCTATTGGCGAGAAGTGGAAAAATACGCCGGTAAAAGTATCCCCGTTGATTTTCAAGGAGAAGGCAATTGTTATGGAGAAACTAAGGCCGTTGACTTTACTTTAAGCAACGAAGAAACCCAGGCTCTATTGCGCCAAGTTCATCTTGCCTATAACACAGAAATCAATGATATTCTTTTAACGGGTTTGGCTCGTGCATTGTACGGTTGGATGAATGAGGAAACGTGTTTGATTGCACTTGAAGGCCATGGCCGTGAAGTCATCGATGAGACAACCCGTGTATATCGTACCGCGGGATGGTTTACCAGTTTGTATCCTTTTGCCTTGCCATTGCATTACAATGAGGTTGGTACCCATATCAAGGAAATCAAAGAAGCCCTGCGCCGCATTCCCCACAAAGGAATGGGATACGCGATTTTAAAATATCTTACTCCTAATTCAATGAAGCAAGGTCTGACTTTCCAAGCACGACCGCAAATTGCTTTCAATTATTTAGGACAATTTGATCAGGAATCAAAGCAAGCCTTATTTACACCCGCGTTTGAATCCACAGGTCGGGGAGAAGGCGATTACTTACAACGCGTTCATTTGCTCGAATGGGATGGTTATGTATTGCATGGGCAATTGCAATTCACACTAAGGTATAACCACAATTGGCATCGACACGAAACCGCATTGGAATTGGTACAGCGTTATGAACAATCCTTGAAGACCATACTCGACCATTGCTTACAACGTGAGACGGCAGACCTTACTCCGAGTGATGTCGCCCGAGTGGATATGAAAATCGACGATTTTGAGAACTTGTTTCAAGATGAATAGGACAACAAACGTCATCACCAAAGAAAGCGTTCAACGCATTTACCCTTTGCGACCTATGCAAAAGGGAATGCTTTTTCATTCCTTACACGATTCGGAAAAGGCTTTTTATTTTGAGCAGATCCGTTATCGCTTGAGGGGAAATTTAGATGTTGCCCTATGTGAGCAAGTTTGGAATGAATTAATGCGGCGCCATGAACTGTTGCGCTCTGTGTTTGTAAGTCAAAAAGTTTCTCAACCCGTTCAGATTGTTTTGAAGCACCGGCAGGTAGATTTTACGTACAAAGATTTGCGGTATTTATCGGATGAGGAATGCCAATCTTATATTGATGATACATTATTTCATGAAAGACAACGTGGTTTCGATCTAAGCCGGGATGCACTAGTGCGTATCTATATTTTTCAATGTGACGATCATACCTATGAGATGGTTTGGAATTATCCCCATATTTTGCTGGATGGATGGTCGGGATCGATTTTACAATCAGAGTTTATTGAGTTATATGAAGCTTATTGCACTGGAAGAGCACCCGATTTAAACCCTCCAGCAGATTATAATGACTATCTGGATTGGTGCGAAAATAACGATCGGCAAGAAGATCTCCGTTACTGGCAGCATCTTTTACAAGGGTATGATTTTGTGGCCACGGTTCCGCAGTGGAATAAGCAAAACCATGGACAATCGTATGAACCGAGCGAGTATTCTTTTCGTTTTGACCACGATACAACCGAAGCTTTGCTTCGACTTGCGAGGCGTTTGCAGTGCACCCTGAATGTATTACTCCAAACAATGTGGGGTGTAATCTTAGGGCGCTATAACCAAAGTAGCGACGTGGTTTTTGGAGTCGTCGTTTCTGGCCGGCCTCCTGAAGTAACAGGCATCGATCGCATGGTGGGGTTATTTATTAATACCTTGCCGCTTCGGGTGCGTGTAGAATCCAATTCAACATTCAATGAATTAATTCAAGAAATACAAGAGCAATCTTTAGCGAACCAAGAACATGATTCTTTATCGCTCGCAGAGATTCAAAATGAAATTCAAACGACAGACACTCTTTTAGATCATCTTTTTGTTTTTGAAAATTATCCCATGGATCAACGTTTGGGAGAGCGAGTCAATCTCTCCACAGTTGGATTTGAAGTGGAATCCACAGAGATGTTCGAACAAGTAAATTATCCCTTTGGGATGATGGTTTTACCTGGTGAAGAACTACAAATATCCTTTCGCTATGATGAGCAAGTTCACACGTATGAACAAATGCGATGGATGGAGGGACATTGGCGTGCTCTAACAGCTCAGATTCTTGAGGATCCAGAATTCACTGTTCAAGAATTGACCATTCTTTCCGAAACTGAAAATCGCAAGGTATTGTATGAATTTCAAGGAAAGTTTGTGGATTACCCACGATATAAAACATTAGTTGATCTTTGGGAAGAGCAGGTAGCGAAAACCCCTCAAAATATTGCCCTTCGAATGGATAGGAAGGCCTTGACTTATGTTGAACTGGATCAATTAGCGAATGGGGTAGCGCATAACCTTCGTATCCACCATGGAATAAAACCGGAAAAGCGGATTGGGGTTTTATTGCCCCGTGGCTTTGATTTCATGATTTCGTTGTTAGGGATTCTCAAAGCAGGAGGCGTTTATGTCCCTATGGATCCGAACTATCCGAGCGAAAGAATACAATTCATCGTAGAAGATGCCCAGTGTGAGGTGTTGCTAGTTACAGAGGACTCGGATTTGAACTTAACGGACACGAATGTAAGTCAGGTCGTTCCCATTCGTACGCTTATGAAAAAAGTGAAAGCTATACCTGAGCTCTCTCTCTCAAGCGACAACTTGGCATACATGATATATACTTCCGGTTCAACCGGGCAGCCCAAAGGGGTGATGCTCGAACATCGTGGTTTTATCAACATGATCCAAGAGCAAATTTGCGCTTTTGGAGTAAGCGAAAAGGATCGTGTTTTACAATTCGCTTCCTGTTCATTTGATGCTTCACTTTCAGAAATATTCATGGCGCTTTTAAGCGGGGCATGCTTGGTACTTGTTGAAGAAGAATTAATCCGCGATGCGAATCGTATGTCGTCCTTTATGGATGAGGAGGGAATCACTGTCGTTACATTCCCACCCTCTTACTTACGGGCTATGGAGAAAAGGGATTTTCCCTCGCTGCGGGTGATGATTACCGCAGGCGAGTCTTTGCATGAAGAAGATGCGATTTACTATGCCGCCCGTTTACGATATTTCAATGCTTATGGCCCGACAGAAACATCCGTGTGCGCTACGTATGTTGAACTTGATCCTGCAAACTTACAGCATCAGCCCGCTTCAATTGGACACCCCATCGCCAATACCCAAATACTGATTCTAGATTCATCTCTTCAGCCTGTTCCTTTAGGAGTTGTGGGTGAGATCTGTATCGCAGGAGAGGGTGTGGCGCGGGGATATTGGAATCGCCCTGATGAAAACGAAAAGAAATTTATTGAGCACCCATTTATTCATGAGGGGAAACTCTATTGTACTGGTGACCTGGGGCGATGGCTTGAAAATGGGTGTATTGAGTTTCTTGGGCGTAAAGATTCTCAAGTAAAGCTCCATGGCTACCGTATTGAACTGGGAGAAATTGAAAAACAGATTCAACGTGTATCTGAGATACAACAAGCGGTTGTGCGGATTATCGAACGGGAAGGGGAGAAGAAAGAACTTATCGCTTATTACGTGGCTAGCCGTGAGATCCAAAAAAATGATCTTTACGCTGTACTACGTAAATCGCTACCCGCGTATATGATCCCGAGTGATTTTATTTCACTGGGTGAGTTTCCTCTGACGCCAAATCTGAAAATTGATTATAAGCGCTTACCCGATCCCCGCGAGAGCGTTCGTCAACTAAAAGAGGTTACCGCCCCTCGAAATTCAAGCGAAGCAGAGATGGTCCAAATATGGGAACAGGTTTTGTCACGCAAACCAATTGGCATCCATGACTCATTTTTTGATCATGGGGGGCATTCTCTTCTCGCCATTCAACTTGTGGGACAAATGGGAAAATCGGGATTTTCAATACCACTGAAAACCCTTTATGAGTATCCTACCATTGCTCAACTTGCTGAGCATCTTAATGCCATAACAGAAAAGCAATATGATTCGATAGTACATGGGCGTTTTAAACTAACGCCAATTCAACGCTGGTTTTTCCAAAGCCGTCGTCATGGCCATCATCATTTCAACCATTATGCTTTGCTAGAAGCCAACAATGAGATTGATGTGGAAGTGTTACAACGTGCCTTAAAAAAACTGTGGCTTCATCATGATGGTTTACGTTCACGTTTTGATTTCTGCAATGATGATGTTGATCAGATCATTGAAGATGATACATTCTCAATGCCATTCGATGTAGTTGATTTGCGTAAGCACAGTGATGCATGGCCGTATATGATAAATCGCATAGAAGAGGAACAAACTTCGTTGTGTTTAGAAACAGGGCCTTTGTGCAGACACATTCTGTTTCGTCTATCCGAAGGGGATTATTTCTTTTGGTTAATCCACCATCTTATTACGGATGCCATATCTTGGAATATATTGTTCGAGGATCTAGAAGAGGCCTATCATCAGTCTTTCTCCGGTATCCCCATATCCCTTCCACCCAAAACGTCTTCCTATCAACAATGGGCAGAAGCCTTAAATCAATACGCAGTACATGAAAATGTATTACAAGAAAAACCTTTTTGGCAAAGGATCGAAGAAACCTATGTTTCTCCTTTGCCTCTGTCCAATTTAAATCCAGATCCTATAAATGTATATGGCGACAGCCATACACTAACATGTTCTTTCCCGCTGGAAAAAATAAATGAGACATTTTATGAATCACCCGCATCATATATCTTGAGTGCGATAGGCTATTCTCTTTATGAATGGAGCGGGAATCAAATGTACCGAGTTCTTATGACTCATCATGGGCGGGATTCCCCATGGACTTCATTGCAAGTTCATCGAACTGTTGGTTGGTTTACAGTGTATTATCCCTTATTGTTAAATTTATATCCATCCAAGAGAAAAGATGAGTTATATCAAAAAATACGCGATTGGATGAATCAAGTACCTCACTGTGGGATAGGGTATGGTATTCTTCGTTATCTTAGCCCTATGGAAGATACGAACAATATGGAGTGGTCGTCACCTTCCATTTTGTTTAACTATATGGGTGAAATTTTTTCAAAGCGCAGAGAAGGTTTATTTGTTCTTTGCGAAGAGCATTCCGGCGCTTCTCTTTCGCCTATAATGGAACGCCCTTTTTTATTAGAAATTGATGCGATGATTCGGGATAATCATATTGATATTCATTTGAGTTACAATCAACAAATACATAGTAATGACAGTATTCAAAAAATAAAATGGGGTATAAAAAAGCATTTGCCATATTAATTAAAGTTAAAAGTATGTACAATATTTATTTGTCTTATTATATGGACCATCTTAAATAATGAAGGGAAAAAGCCAATGAAAAAACTTTGTAGGTATGTACTGTGGGGTTCTGTTTTTTTTGTTTTCACAACCGTAATGGGGATTGGTTTTGCTTTTGCTAGTTCAAATGCATTGCCTTACAAACCTTTTCCAGCAAAATGGCAAGCGGAAATGCAGCATATAGTGGATGAAGGTGAGATACCCGGAGCCGTAATCGTGATTAAATCCCCCGAATGGGGGGTCCGGGTTGGTACTGCCGGCCATGCCAATTTAGCCGAAGAAACTCCCATGTCACCTGATTTACAGTTCCGGGTTGGAAGTGTTACAAAATCATTTACAGCTTTGACGCTTTTACAGATGGAACAAGAAGGATTGATTCAATTGGACGATACGGTTGATATGTATTTGACCGGGGATAAATCGTTACAAGAAAATGCTCATATTATCACCATTAAAGATTTACTGCAGATGGAATCAGGACTCGAGGATTATGTCGCCCATCCCGAAATCCAATCGATGATGAACGCGAATCCAATGACGGTCTTCTCACCCGTAGATCTTCTAAACTACGCTAATTCAATGCCTACCTTATTTGCACCGGGTGATACCTATCCGAATCCCTACCAGGTCATGTTATGGGGTGTTGATGAAAGTGCAGCCGAGCCGCTCCCTTATTGGTACTATACCAATACCAACTATCTTTTGCTTGGACTGATCATCGAAGAACTATCGGGGCAATCGCTGGCCGAAGAAATGAATCAGCGAATTATGGAACCCTTGGGACTAGAGGATACTTACTTGGCTGAAGAAGGCAATGTCCCCGATGATTTTATGCGTGGTTATGTTAAAACCGATAAGTTATATAATCCCACCCAGCAATTAGAAGAATGGCGAGACGTGACTGAAACCCATCCTTCTTATGCCTGGTCTGCGGGAGCCGTTATCTCGACTCCCTGGGATCTTTTGCGCTATCTCGAATCCCAGTTTGAAGAAGAAATATTGATTAACAAAGGAACGAAAAAGAAATGGCTGAATTTTGTCTCAGCCGATATTAAATGGAGTAATGTGGAGTATGGGGTCGGCGGTTTGATGCAAAGTCAGCGAACGTATGGTGATTGCCGCGGTCATGGAGGCGCTATCCCCGGATATAAAACCTTATTATATTATTTCCATGATGATGAAACCTCGTTTGTCCTTAGCGCCAATACTTGGGATGGTCATGCAGAGATCGATTTGCTGGATGCGATTATGCCGATGGTGTTGGATCAACACGCAACCTATCCTCTGCCAGAAGACCAATCTGCAGATGTCGGTTTTAGCGAGAATGGTGGTGTTGCTCTTTCTTGGCAGCCGGGTACGATCTACGGCGATCAATATCGTGTTTACATCGGCCTGAATGAAGCGGATGTAGAAGCGGCTGATGAATCCTCTTCCGAAGTAGAACAACTTTTAATTCAAGATGAAACGGAAACCGTCGTTATGGAATTAGAAGACAATACGACATACTACTGGCGTGTAGATACCATTTCAAATAATCAGGGTACCTTTCCCGGACCGGTATGGTCTTTCACTACGGGAGAAAAGGAAGGTTCACCTGTCGCCCAGTGGAAAGATATGTAAGATATGGTACGTTCGCTGGTTGTTCAGCCCATCGAGAGAGACTCCCGGTGGGCTGAATTATGTTAAATCGGGGATGCTAAATGTCTCGATGAATATTTGAAAGGTAAGGATGATCATTAAAAAATCCAGCTCGAAGGTTGTATTGATGGAAGCACTCTTTTGAGAGTACATGGTTTTTAGACGTTCGACCGTCTCGGGATGAAAGTATCCTTGCCGCTGGATACGTTCATAAGACAATAAGTCTTGGATCCATTCGATATTTTTCTGTAAAAGATAAGGACTACCAGGAGCGACGAAGCCGAACTTTTCTCGGCTCATGATGGCCGCGGGAAGGTAACGTTTCGCAACCTGACGCAAAAGATATTTCTCTTGGGATTGGTGCACCATAAGGTCAGGGGGAATCGATGCCGTATAATCGATGAGGGTGGGATCAAGAAAAGGATAGCGTGCTTCTACAGAATTCGCATAAGCGACCCGATCCCCATGATCGGCAACCAAATGATCGGCTAATCGCACTTTAAAATCAACATAGGAACGTTTATGGATAGGATGACGGTTTCGGATTTTCTTATGATCTATCAGGGGATGTTGGGTGGAATCAAATTCATCCATGCTTTCGGCTAATTGAGAAGAATACAACGCTGACTTATTTTCACGGAAAGCATAATAATCACGTTCATAAAAGAAATTCTCATCACCCCACAGGGTCTCCCGCACTTCGTTTTCCAACATGGCTTCAGCATCGAAAGGATCGATTTCTCTCTCTCGATTTTGATCCAAACGATACCCAACATACCCTCCGAAGAGCTCATCCGCACCCTCGCCGGTAAGGATTACTTTCAAACCGGTGTTTTTTACCAGTTCCGAAAGGGCTAAAGAACAAGTGTCATAGGATTCTTTCAGGGGACATTCCGTATAATAAATGACGTCGCGCAATCGCTTAATCATTTCCTCATGATCAAACAAGGTCTCGTGATGGATCGAACCGACTTGTTCAGCCATAATCTTTTGATAAGGACGTTCGCTGATGTCAGATTGCGGGAACGTAATGGAAAAGGAATGACGCCCTTCATTGGGGGAGAGAGAATGAATTTTGGAGGCGATTAAACTTGAATCCATCCCCCCGCTTAAGTAGAAACCTACGGGGACATCCGCTTGTAAACGATGTTGAACCGCCTGAGTTATCTTTTCATCCAGATGGTTCACATAGTGCTTTTCTGATTGTGTATCGGGGATCTGAGATAATTCAGGATATTCAATATCCCAATATTCACACACTTGCACTTGCCCCTGTTTCATAAGCAAGTAATGCCCTGGCTTGAGTGAGGATACATCACGAAACATGGTAGTAGGACTGACTAATCCGGGAAAAGTAATGATTTGATCCAGGCCGGTAAGATTAACCCGGCGGCTGACATCAGGATGTACGAGTAGACTCTTTATCTCAGATGCGAAAAGCAGATGATTTTTGGATTGTGCATAGAATAGAGGAGCAATCCCTACGTGATCGCGCGCGAGAAGGAGGATTTTGCTTTTTTGATCGTACAGGGCCAATGCAAATTGACCATTTAACCGATGGAGGAAATCTGTTCCATACGCTTCATACAAATGAACCAAGACTTCTACATCACATTGTGTACGAAAGCGATGGCCTTTGTTTTCTAGCTCGTTGCGCAAGCTACGGAAATTATAGATCTCACCATTGCATACCGAGAAAATAGAATGGTCTTCGTTGAAATGAGGTTGATTACCACCCGCCAGATCAATGATTGCCAAGCGGCTAAAGCCAAAACTTACACCGGGGACCCTATGAAAACCTAAATCATCCGGACCGCGATGAGAGAGGCACTGGGTCATGTTATGGATCAATTCTGTATCAATAGACTCTCTTTGATGATAATCAACAATGCCTGTTATTCCGCACATAGGTGTGAATCCTTGTGTTTTTTTCTTGGTGATAGAATCCAATAATTATTGGTTGGCTTCTTCTTGTGATTCGAGATAAAGTTTCAGGACCTCGACCATAATTTGATTTTTGGTGAGTCCTGAATCAATCGATTCGAGCGTTAGTTGATAATTAAGAGCCTTGGGTAAATACACAGTGACTGGAATGAGATCATTAAGCGATGGGGTAGATCTTCTTTCTTGAGCTAATCTTTTTCCCCGCAGGTAGCGTTGTTGAACGACATCTTCTTTTTGCGATTGAATTCCATTTCTTTCGAAATCTATACGATCCATCCTTGGAGCATCCGTGGCGATATCGGCTCGTTTTTTTTGGCTTATGGCAAAGGACCATAATGCCCGGTAATTTCGCATGGTTTGAGGGGTAACAATACCCCAGAAGGAAACTTCTTCCCAATATTCTTGGTCACCAATGTTGTAATTATCGATATCTTTTTGATCGAATAAATTGCTATCTGTTTTTAATATGGGAGTTACTCCCCATAATTCAACGGCCGTCTTTTGTACGTCGGGAGAAATGCAATAATCTATCCAGTCCATACAAATTTTATATTTTAGAGATTCCTTAGGAACGTTTGAGCAGATTGACCAATGATCAAGCCACGCGGTCGTCCCTTCTACGGGATCGGAAAATTTCCAATTCATTCCTCTCGCATTGGCGACCTGAACCGCATATCCCCAGGTCGTCGTAAAGGCTAAATCATCCATTTCATTAATATTTGGAACACTTTGCCAGAATGAATAAGCATTTTTGGCAAGATCATTGAGTTTTGTACGTACTTGATTAATTGACACTTGCTTGAAAAGCTCATTCGTCTTGTAAAGCACATCATAATCTGCGCCTAAAGCCAGGGCGGTGATATAAATATTACATTCAGCATAATCAGAACAAATAGAATACATATTCTGATATTTCTCTTCCCAAAGCACCTTCCAGGTTTTTGGGTCTTCTTCAACAATGTCCGCGTTATAGGCGAGAGCGTAATTCCCTGTTGCGACGGGGATTCCATAAACAAGTTTTTCCTTTTCATTGTTTTTACCTTGTTCGATCTCTTGGACAACAAAATGAGTTTCCTTAAAAGCGGGGAGGATTTGATCATAATTAGATAATTGGTGAACTTCCAAGGGGTGGAGATACTGTTCCTCGATTAAAGGCCATAAACCGCTTTTGTACATGTCATGAGAAGGAGTGACAAGATCCGCTTCTTTTCTTGTGACCTTATCAAAAAGTTCATCCGGGTTGGCGACGATTTCAATTTTGAACGATAGATTCACATTCTCATATTTGTTTTCAATGAGAGTTTTGAAATCTTCCATCAAGGGTTCTGCATATCCTTCGTAACATGAAATCCGTAAGGTGATTTGTTGAGGTTCCTGGGCAAAAGAGATAGAGGTTAGTAAAAAAAATAAGAACCCGAAAAGAAGCCCAGTGAAAGATTGATTTTTATTTTGAAAACTCATAATGGGTTGCTCCTGTCTGTAGTCAAGGATCATTTGAATGCGATTATTGTTGCATTGTAGGTAAGGTAGAGCGCGTTTGGTCCATGACGTTATTGTTGATCTGATCGAAGAGTCCCGTACTCTGGCTTTCCGAAGTTTGAAAGATCGTGCTGGGAGAAACCATGGTCTTGCTTGCATCATTGACTTGAACGGGAGAAGAGGCTTTTGATATGTCCGAGGTATTTCCTGTATTCAAAATGAGAGGCAGACCTTCTTCAGGACTTCCAATCACCACAACTTTTGGATTCGTTGATCTCGCGAGTACATGAGTGGCTTCGATGCCTCTCCATTTCAAGAGTTCATCGGATATCCCTTCTGAGACAATGTCTTGAAAATCGCGGATACCGGTGGCGATAATAACTTTACGTTTTGCTTCTTCTTCTGCCTGCATAAGCAAATACTGATATTTCTCCGCGTTATGAAATTCCATCAGTTTGTTTTCAATCGATTCCTTAACCAAAGGTGGAAGTTCGATATTGGTTATCAACAAATCATCCAGTTCGACGTAATAATCTTCCAATTGGTGTAAGGCTTCTTCTAAAGCCGCATCTAAGAAGCCATACTCGAGTTGATATAATTCTTCAGGTTCATATTTTCCTACAATAAAGCGTAAGGCCGCCTCTATTTCAGGAACAATGACATTTTGCAAATAATTTGGGCCTAAGTATTCGTGAAGATAATTAAGATCAGTTCCATCCCGGCGCGGGTGATGACGGATGGAGATCGTTATATCCACCCGTAAACCATCGCGAGAGAGAACATGGAATGTATGGCGCGTGTGTTGCTGACGAACGTTATAAATATAAATAATATCCCATGGAGGAATGATGTGTAATCCTTCATGAAGCGGGGTGGCTTCCAGCACTGTTCCAGTAAAGCGGCGGTACAATACTCCTCGCTCTCCCGATTGAATGGTAATAAAAATTTTAGGCCAAAGATAGATGGTTAACGCGAGCAGGATTAGTAATAGGATTTCAATCATGAAACGTCTTTTCACAATCCAGCTTCGAATCTTCTCTTTCAGAGTTTTTTTGGCCGCCTCTGGACTATGGGGATTTGTCGTCATGTTTGTGGTTGAGTCATTCATTTTATTTGAAACAATTTTCCGTAATCCATTTTATAGATTCGATCTGCAATGTGATAGTAGGCATCATCGTGAGTGATGGCAATAACCGTTTTTCCTCGTTGTATTAATTCTCGCAAGTAGACTTCATAAAAATATCTTCGAAAGAGAGGATCTTGATCTGCGGCCCATTCATCATAGACATGAATATCTCTGTTTTCTAAGTCTGAGATCAATAAAGCAAGGCGTTTTTTTTGCCCCATTGACAACTTCAGAGATGTGATGCTCTTATCTTCGCGAATATCGGTCTTTTCAGCAATTTTCAACCGTTCTAACATCGTATCACACCATTCACGGTTAAAGGATTGGATGCCGAGTAAATAATTGAATAAATGCACGTTTTGAAAAATTACCGAAAAGTAGGAACGATATCGTGAAATGTTCTGTCGGGTGACAAATCGCCCGTTCAATTTCATTTTCCCGGTATCAGGAAAATATAAACCAATGAGCACTTTTAGCAGCGTGGTTTTTCCCGAACCGTTCCCTCCCATAAAAAAAACAATCTCACCTCGCTGAATTTTTAGATCGATGGGGCCAATTTGAAAAGGTTGACCTTTTTTCGTATGGTTATAGGTAAACACAACTTCTTTGAGTTCCAAAGTAGAAAAGGGGGTTGTTTTTCTCGTTTCTTCTAGCGTAGGGAGCGAATGATAATCTAATTGATCTAATTTATTTTCCATTTCCCGAATGTTAGAAATGGCTGAATTGGCTCGCTCAATAAGTGGCAACGAACCAACAATTTCACGCACGGGTCCAGTGGTTACAAACAAAATAAGCCCTACCACTTGAATTAACGTGAATTGATCAATGCTTGTAATTTTTGGATAAATAAAAATGAGAATCCCCAACAACAAATAACTAAACACTTGAGCAAGAATTACAGAGTTATTGAGTTGATTGGTAGCCGAAATGTTATGATCCTTGGCTTCTCCTGAGAGAGGAATCATGGTGTTATGGTAAAGATCATTATTCTTATGATCATTAAGTTTTAATTCTTTAAATCCCAAAAGGAGATGTTTCATTGATTCAAAAAATCGATTTTCTTTTTGGCTGGCTTGTGAATATTCTTTTTCGTATTCAGAGATTTGCTTTTGGTAAAGACGAACTCCATAAAATATGACCAACCCGGTTAGGATTAGCGCCAGGGGAGAGATTAACGTAATATAGAAGCAGGCTACGATCGTCAGCGCTAAAGAAGAAATAATTCGCGAGATATTCTTCGCGGCTCCGGAAATATCAGTCGTATCTCGGTTAAGAAGCATGAAGAAATCTTCTTGGCGCATAGATTCAAAAGAGAGAAGGTCGATTCGTCGAATACGATCGGTTAACCGGATTCGGATTTTAGTAACTATTTTTTCTACGATGCGGCAAGTTTGATCGAGAGAATATTTTTGAATAAAAATAAAACCGAGAATACTAATACATAAAAGGAAAATGGTAAGGTAAGAGGTGTGGGTTTCGATCGTTCCTAGAGAATAGATAATGATCGCGATAATTAAAAAATTGAGTAGTCCCGCTAGAGAATAGTACAGTAGCAGAGATGTATCCAATGCCTCCGATTCTTGCTTAATAAAATGGAAGAAGTTCATGATGTTTCATGTTATAAAAAAATGAAAAAGAGCAATTCTTGCATTACAAAATCCAAGAATTGCTCTTAGAAGTCTTTCTTCAAGTTTGTATAGAATTATCCATCGCTTTTTCGTGCGGGTTCGGATGGGATTAATAGCAATATACCTCCGATGGGGGTGAAAATTAAAGAAGCGATGAGGTATCCCCAAAAACCGAATTTTTTATCTTGGCCAAGAAAGCCAATAATCACACACAGTAGAATATAAAGAACCGTATTTAATAGCAATGATCAATGATCCTTTCAAACCATGTCGTAAAGGGTATTAGGATTTCGGAGTTGTTTTCTTTGTTGCACTTTCGCTTTCTTTTTTGGTTTCTTCTTCGGCTTGTTTTGCCACTTCTATCCCTTCTTTGATTTGAGAATTGAAATATTCACGTACGTCTTCGGGATGAAAGTTCAAAAAGGTACCGCCGGCTTCAAAGTGTTGAATAAATACTTTACCCAAGGCGTAAGTGATGGCACCGGCCATGATCGGCATAGAAACTACACCCGCGGCGGTTCCAATGCCTGGGATTATTTTCGTGACGCTCCAGAAAAGCCCTCCAGCCAAAACCGGTGTGCTTAATCCACCAAGAAGAGAAGCGAGAATATTCTTCACCAAATGACGATTGAATCGGATTTCATATAAATCAGAAAGTTCTTTGATCGCTTTCAGCTGAAACCCGGTTACGCCGATGATGTCCACAATCGGAATTGGAATGACTCCGATTCCCATAGCCCAATACATATTTTTTCTTACGATGCTTTTGGCAGCATCCAGTTTCCCCGAGGGTTGAATTTGGGGTAGATCCATTGTACTTACAGTGGCTTCGGCAGCGTTCATAACTTTCTCCTTCGTTATTTAACAAAAATGTGTTATTGGTTCCCTACAACCTGTTATGTTTATTCATGGAAAACAAAAACGAGATTTAGGATATATTAATACTTTTTTATTCAATAAACAAGTATTAATTTAAATATTTTTTGTTAGGTTTCCAATATTGACAAGTTTTTCTTATTTGTGTTAGAGTCCCTCATCTTTTTGTGTAATTTCCATAAAAAAGGAGAAAAGGAGAAAATAAAAAATGAAACGAAGGGTGATTTCGACGATGTGTGTCTTGTTTAGCGGTTTGTTTTTGATGAATGGATGCGCGATGAGACATTTTTATGACAATTCTTTTAATAAATTACGTGAAGATACCTCCCAGAGTTATTCACAGCAAGTCGTAGATGTGGTCGTTGATCTGGTGGATAAATCCAACCTTCCCGTTTTTATGAAAGTTGAAGCAGGCAATGCGGCATGGAATCCCGCGGTAAGGGGGAGTATTGATGCACAAATTCCTGGTCCATGGAACGCCAATACCACAAGTTTAGTGCCTTCCTTAAGCGGGCAAGATGCTTTAACCAGTAGTATTCAGTTTAATGATTTTAGTACGGCTGCCATGTTACGTATCAATTCTCTCTATGAGTTTCTCTGTTTTCCCATTGAATTCGACGATGTCTATATGCCCAATGGTACGCTTTATACCACGGTTAGCGTTAAAGATAGTTCAGAAGGACTCTTTTTTGCACGAGAAATGAGTGATAGAGGGTACTTAGGGGTTCCACCCGAAAAGAAGGGGGAATTCCTCATGTTTGCTAATGATGTTATTTATTGGAGCCAAAATGCAAATCCTGATCCGAAAGATTTACGTTCACCTGCAGGCTTGATTTATCGTTTTTCGGTTGAATACCGAGAATCCTTAATGGATTTGGCGAAAGGGCAAAGAACCCTTATTGCGTTACAGGAAGACTTACAGAAAATGAAAGAAAATTTAGACGCCCTGGAACAGGACTATGATCAAGCCGAAAAAGAAGCCAAAAACACGGAGTCCAATACCAGCGTGATTCAAGACATTTTGAAATTTAAACGTGAAGACTTGCAAGCCGGACGAAAGAGTATGGGGCTAATTAATGATCAAATCGTCTCAACTCAAGTTACGATCCAATCGAGCCGTGAGAATTTAAAGGAATTAGTTAAAAAAATTAGAATTGTAATGGAACAAGTTCAGGAAAATGATCCTGATTTCCAAGGCGATATCGATACCACCATCGCCATGTTCGAAGGTCATATCGCCCAAGCCATGCAAGGGGATATAAATATATTGGAAGATGTCAAAGGAACAGATCGTCGGGGTACAGGGTTGGATGCGACCGAATCGGTTGATGAACTCTATCGTGAACGGTTTGAAGCCTTACCGCAGCGATTTGAAGGTGCTTTTCAGGCTCAGTAAAAAGAGATTATACAACGATCTAAACGCCGTGAGAGTTTCAAAGAATGGGCTCTCACGGCTTATCAGATCGATGGCGTAATAAAATCATGGCTCCATCTTTGCCCGGATCAAGAATAGGAACCGCTTCGTCCATTACTTTTTCCACCTCATGATTTCTGAAAAGTTGGATAAATTGTTTTAGTTGTACATCGGTTTCGTTCTCGAAAGTATGAAGGAGTAAAATTTCATTCGATTGGGCATGGTGGGAAGAGGAATGATCAGTTTTCATTCCTGCTGCGTAGGTGTAAAAGGTATAATCTCCATTGAAATGGAATGTAATTCCTTGAAAATATCGCAGGTTGTAGAAAAGTTGTAGTTCTTCACAAATGGTCTCAAAATCGTATTCCTTGATGGCTTGGGTAATCCAAGAAGAGATCGAGGTAGAAGCAATCGAGGTTTTGGAGTAGTTCTTTTCATGCTGGATATCGGCGAGTTGAAATTCATTCTCTGTCACTACAATGTCAAATTTTTTTTCTGATAGATAATCGATCTGCCCTACAAAAGCATAAATCTTTTCATTTTCGTCCTCTTGGACATGGAAAAAGGATCGCGTGGAGTGGCCAATAAGTTGGCCATAAGCTTCGACAAAGGCATTATGAATCTTTAAAGGCGGCCAAAATTCTTTCACATAAGCATGGGCTAACTCTTCGTTTGTAGAAAATGGCGCCCCCTGGATTAATTCGCGATTGATTCGGTTTGTGGCTTCATCAAGCACACAAACCATGGTGTTATACGTATGATTAAGATCTCCAAACTCTCGTATACGGGAAACCGGCAAAGGCTTGCCTTCTTGCCTATCCTTTGTATAAGTCAAAGCATGATGGAGGTTTTGAATCGGTTTATTGATGAGATAAGAAAGCAGGATTGCGGCAAACAATCCAACAAATAAAGCAATCACTGCAGCCACAATGTTTTCTTCAATAATAATTCTGCTATTGGCAGCGATGTCAGAAGCGTCTTTTTCGATGAAAACGAAAGCGGCAATTTCTTCCCGGCCGTTATAGATAGGAGAAATAGCGGCCATCGTATCGGGTTCGGCCTCATTTTTTCCTAAACGGAGTGGAGAAACGGTTGCGGGTGGTTTCTTTTTTGTTTGTAATAAGTACTTTTTCATCATCTCCGTGGGGGAATGAAAAGTATCTTCTCCTTGTTCGAAGAGAACGTGATGGTTTTCAGCGTTAATGATTTGTAATGAGCGCAACATCCCTTGAGAAAAGATTTCACGTAAAGCGTCAAGTATGTGGTGTTTTTTGGCTTGGGCTGCTTCATCTTGGGTTCTGTCTTTCAAAACGTAGGGATTAATAAACTCAGCAATTGAAATAGAAAATGCGGTGAGTTCATTCTCTGTAGCCCATCGGTTTTCTTCCCATTCTGAAATATATTGACTGAATCCGATGATGGCTACCAGAATCATAAAAATGGGAATCAAATAAAGAGCATTTTTGTAAATGAGTTTCATTTTTCTTTTAGCTATCTTTGTATCAAATGATTTGTTGTTGCTCGTATACGACAATATTTGTTTAAATGGAAGAGTTTAATTCCCTTTTGATCGCTGAATATATTGTTTTTCTTGACTTAAGGTATTTAGGGTGCCTACCAAAAAAAAGGGACATTCATTAACCATCGTAAAAAAATGGCCTTTTCTTATCGTAAGGCACTGAGTTTCTTGTTCGGGATGAGTCACTAAATCCTGCGCCAGGGGATAATCAAATAAGAGAGAGGAGGTCCCGACAATGGTAGATAAGAGAGTTCCATCTCCCAGATGAATGCCTCCCTCAATCACAATAAAAAGACGTGTGATCACAGTTTCAGAGTTAGCGAGGATATAGTTCGCAGGGTAGAAACGCTCTTCTGTGACATCTGCGACTAAACCCAGCTCCGAATCTCGCATTTCTGAAAAAGGAAAAATTTCCTTAAGGCAAAAGAGGCGTTCAATAAAATTCATCATTTCGTCCTCATGAATACAATAATATGGTTGTCCTCATTACCCACATTTGTTCCCATATCTACCCAAGTTTGTTTCCATTCATGAAGAATCGTTTGGATCTTTTTTGGATCCTCTGCGAGAAGATCATGGATGGGGAGTGAATGGATTGCTTCCCTCACCAAAGTTCTACTTCCCAGGAATAGAATTTGCCGTGGGAGTAAGGTATGGGAAAATCGATGCTCATACAATAATTCCTGACGATGATCTTTATCGATTAGAAAGCCCACAGAAGGTTTCGAATGAGTGTAATAATACAAATGGGAATTATTGTTATTGAATAAGGAAAAAGCATGTACATTTTCAGGATGAAGATGACGCATGATGGGAAGCAAAGAATCAAAATCACGACGCGATTCTAACATTTGGTAAGAAAATAGTTTTATTTCTTGTTGGATTCGTTTAGCGTTTAAGCTCTCTCCTGAATAGGTACCTGTCCATATCATTGAACGATCAAAGATATACTCTCTTCCAGAAATATCAATTCCATGATTGTGCAAGGCGAATTGTACTGCCTCGTAGGGGGCTTCGCTTTCGAAAGTTGTAGAATGTTCAGGGGTGAGAAAGTGTTCTAGTTTTCTAACTGTAGATTTATTGGTCAGTATAATATTGGAACGTATTTTTTCTTTAAAGAATTGTTCCAGCGTTTGACTTAATTGATTGAAGGCATGACAAAGGGATTGAATTTCTGCGGGTCCTTGGAGAGGGACTTTTTCACCATAATTCCCCGCAGCCACAGTGAGGGTTTTTTCTTTCAAAGCCAGGATGGGACGTAACAACGTGAGGGTAATTCCATACGCGAGCAAGCCTGCTAGAACTATAGCGACAACCCCAATAAGAATAGTTTTTAAGAGAGCCATTCGGGTCTTGGAAGAAATAATAGAGACATCAACATCGGCCGCAGCAACCCCGACAACCTCATGATTCGAATCATAAATAGGAGCATAACAGGTCTTGATCAAGCCCCAGTCTTCCCATTCGATTACTTTGGATTGGTAAATTCCACCCATATAAATTTTGCCGTAAATATCAACCCCTTGTCCTTCAGGAAAGGAGTCAGGGCTACCAATGGGGGTATGGTCTTCATCCATGCTCGCATCGAGTATGTAAACAATCGCATCTGCGGAACTATCATGAGGATGAGTGAAGGTGTACAAATAGGTGATATTTAACTTTTGTTTGATACGCCGCATCGGGAGTACATAATCAAGATAATCGGGATCAATTTGATTACGATATTCTTTCCACCAGCCTTGTTGCCAGCATTGACCTGTTTCAGGATCAATGCTTATTAGCACATTGGCATCGCTGTACAATCGATTTCGTGATGGATCCCAGGTAAGTCCTTGAAGAGTAAGTTCCTCCATAGGGGGAAGATCTTCTTGCGAAAACGCGTCGGTACGAAGCAAAATCGTTTTAGTTATCTCCTCAACATTCTGGCGGGTTTCTTTGATCCAGTCTGTATTTCCACTGTAGCGGATTCGTTCGAATTGCATGGCTTGCTGAAATTCTTCTTCATTTAAAGGAAATCCATTGAAATTTTGTTCAGGCTCTTCTTCTTGATCTAATGAAGAGAGTATTGGAGAGGAAATAAGCGATAAAGCCGTGTTGGAATGTACTTTAGACGTGGCGGGATCTATTGCTATGAGATGATTATCATGGTTTATGAAATACAATAGATTGTTTGTTGGAATATAAGCGAGACCGGTTGATTCTCCTAAATCCAAGTTCATGAAGGAGGTTATCGTTGCGCTATTAACATCAATGGAGGCGATCGTGTTATTGATTCCATAAAGGCGGGATTCTCCTGAATGATAGGCTAAAGCATGAAACCATTGGGATAGAGGGACGCGATGGTCGATAGTTTCGGTTTTTTTATCAATGGCAATGAGTTGAGGGGTGGAAGAATCTGTGTCTATCGCAAATAAACGGTCGTGTTCGCTGTCGTAAGCGAATGCCGATAATACAGAATTTTCCAAAGGAATGTTCTTCGTTATGATTCCCTTTTCAGGATGGATGGCTACAAGATCTTGGTCTCCATGATCGAAACCATAGATACGGTCTTCGCTATTATCATAAGCCAAATGACGAATATCGCGGCTTTTAAGTAAAGAGTTATGGGTATCACCGTTAATGAAACTACTTAAAACCAGGCTGATAGCGCTAAGTTTTTGGTTGAAGCCTTCTTCGATTTCATGATAAAGATCGTTTCGAATTTTGATCGCCATGACGAGGGTGATCAACGAAATAATCGCCATCAGAAACAGGAGATAAATGGTCTTTAAATTCAGAATGAATTTCTTTTGTTTGGATTGCATGGTCTTTTATAGGTTCAACCCTTTATTGAGTAAAGCAATAGAAATATGCGGTTTAATTTTTGCGCATTGGATTAAGTAGTCATTATCGATGCGGTAGGCTTGTCCTTGCTCCTTTGTTATGGCGTGATGGCTTCGGGTCGATTGACCTGTAAATAATTCGATGCCAAAGGCTCTACCACGTTGATATGTAGATCGAGAACCGTTGGAGAGTTCGACGGCGCCCTTCTTAATAATATAGATACATGTTGCCGCATCCCCAGTACGGTAAATTTCCTCGCCTTCTTCAAAAATGATACATTCAGCCCCATCAGCGATTGTAGAAATCTCGGTTGTGTTGATCTCCTCGAATACATGCGTTTGGGCGAAGAGATGGATGCGTTCAATGATGGTATCCTGCGAGTTATTCGTACTTTTATGAAACAATAAAGCAAAGATGGTTTCCTTAACGAATTTTTGTTGTTCACTCAGGTTCTGACAAAGTTGTTCCATGGTCGATGTGTAGAGGTTCTCTTTCTCGGTAGAATCGAGATCTTCATGATTCTCTTGGTTGAGAATATTCCATTTTGCTTGGGCGGCTGCGGCTTTTTCCAGTTCCATCGAGCTGTTCCATGCGTGATCGATCACTTCTGTTAACGTGACTTTTTTGACTTTAAACTGTTTTTGATAAAAATGGATTTTATCTTCGAGGGAGCGGTTATCCACTAAGGGGAGAATAATCTTAAATAAACGCCAGTTCACCGCTTGTTCAATGGTTTCAATGGCATTTCCCCGCACCTTGGGATTGCTTGAGCGAAGAGAAGCCGCGATCATCTCGTGAGCCGGTAGCTGACCTCCGAGCGTTAATAACTCTAACACAAACTCGAGAGTGGTGATTTGTTCATCGCGGTAATATCGAGAAAGAACTTGAGTTCCTGGCGTTGGGGTTTGCTTGCTTTCCAATATCGTGTGGTAATAGAGCATTCGGTAGGCTTGCGGCAATTCTCGTGAAATGAGTTCTGGAATCAACGATTGTAGTTGGGGCAGAGCTAAATGGGCTAAGGAACGGGCTGCAATGGAACGCGCGGCATAAGAATAGGATTCATCCTTGACAATCTGGACGATCGCAGGGATACCGCGAAGCTCCATGCTTAAAATAACCTGATTCACTTGTCTTCGTTCATAAGGAGTAAATTGGGGCGCCATGGAGAGTAAGGGAGGAATACAATTCGAATCATTCATTTTCATTAACGCATGAAATGCGCGTGTACGAATATCACTATCGCTCTCCCGAATGATAACCAAGACTTGGTCTAAAAGATGAATGCACTCATGATCAACCAAGTTACAAATAGCAACTTTGGCTGCCTGTTGAATCTTCGGAGAGGGATCCTTTAAAAATTGAACGAGATAGGGAGCGTAATGATTTTTCCCTGAGAGTCCCAAGGTTTGAATTCCCGCGATTTTAGAGGCTTCATCTCCGCTCAGTAAAGAATGAAGGGTGGACATTGCATAGTAACCATGAGCAATGTTCCAATGGTTCCATAAAATATTACTGGCGGCGCCGCGTACTTGGGCATTTTGATCTTCCAAGAGATTCACCAAACCCTCTGTTTGCATCAAATTAAATTGGCTTATCTCTCGTAGGATAAGGATCTTTTCATCCTCTTTATGATTCAGCATCCATTCGATGATGATGCGAATGATGGTGTTGTCTTTGCTTGCAAGCATCTCAAGGAGAAGCGGACGCGCGATTTCTATATGGCTCAAAGCTTCGCGATCAATGAAATTAAGGAGCAGGTTCACCGCTTTGGCTCGATCGTTATACCAAAGAATACGCACCACGGTGAGTAATTTGTCATCCGTGCTTTGATAGAATTGATTGTACAGCTGATCAATTTGTTTCGAATGGAGACCCGAGAATATATCTTCTTCTCGCCTAGAAAAATCCAGCCATTCTTTACGCAGGTTTTGAATCATTTCACCTACATAGTAATGACGCAGGGCGAAGACCACGAGCAAATAAGTAAGTGAGGCCGCTGTCATAAAGATCGAGATTTCTAAAAAATTCAATTCAAAATAATTCGAGAGTATAATTAAGTTCAAACCAGCGAAAGCGGTTGCGAATGGATCCACCACGCCTTCGGCGAAAGTGCGAAAAGAGGCTTTGTTATGCTGGGCAATCGGGTTAATTAAAAAATTCCAATTATTATCCTCAATGGTTTTATGGAGACTGTTAAAGGCAAAAAATCCAAATAAACCCGCGTAGAATAAGAGTTCGCTGAAATCATGAAAGGCGATATAAGCAGTGAATGAAAGAGAGTAAGTGATGGGTTGAATAAGGGCGGTGTTGCGAATGCCAAGGATAGAAATAATGCGATTCAAGAAGAAAAAGGTGATCAGTGTATTAAATAAATTGATGAAGAGATGAAGATGGCCAAAAAGTTGAGCCAATTCTTTTTCTGTATTAAAACGCTGTTCGAATATATTCATATATTGGAATTCACAGACATGCGCGAGAAACGTTCCAAAAAAAGCGGTGAGGGTAAGAAATACGATATATCGTGAGGTTTTGAAAGCCTGTTTTAAGTTTCTTTGTTGGTTGAATAGGGTGATCTTATCTGCTTCTTTTTCCTCGGTGATTGGGTTGTATTTGCGCCGTAAGAAAATCGAAGGTAAAAAGGCAAGCAAAGCGAGTAATGCCCATATGAGAAACAAGATGCTAATATTTAACTCGAATTCCATAAAAAGAGTGACGAGATAGGACCCGAGCATGATCCCGATGGATTTAATGCCCGCTAAAAAAGGAAAGAGTCGTTTCGCGCTAATTATGTCGAAATAGGAATCTACACAATTCCAATAGATGCTATAAAGAACAAAATACCATAAACTGGTGTAAATCTTGATAATAAAGTAAAACCAGGAGGGATCGATAGGAAACGTGTCGATAGCCTCTAAAACAAGAAAACTACTTACTCCACCTAGAACTAATATTGTGCATGCGGCTCCATTGGTGAAAAACATGCCTAAACGATCCATGGAATAGGTCAGGATCGGAGTGATGATGACCATGATGAAGGGAAGTATAAAGTAGACATAGGGCAACATCCCGGCGCCTAAATTCGTTAGGAAGAGCGCGTCTGCCCCGACAAAACCCATGGTGAATCCTGCATCGAGCAAGATACCCAGCACAGAAAAATGAAAAACTTTTTTCCCTTCGCCGGCATGGATATTAACCAATTTCAACACATTATTCATCATAAAGGAATATGGGTTCGTTTGGGTTTTCAATCAATATTATCTTCAAATACAGAACATAAACGATACACGGATGGAATACAATTAACATGTTGATATTTATTTACTTACGGATTTAAAAATAATATCCTAGGCTCATTGTAAAGAACCATTCATCTTCTTCATTGACCGTGTCTTCGTAAGACCATTGATATCCCACCGCAGGAGTGAAATAGAGCTGTTTCCATTCAAAGGTCGTAGACACATTATATGTGGAATGGCTCCAGCTGGATTTTGAACCATAAACTCCATCATTGTACGTAATATCCCAACTTAACGAGAGGTATTGTTCTTCTTGTTCCGGAATAAGCGCAGGGAAGGGAATATCATACGCCAAACCGAATAGATGAAACCATCCGTTATCTAAATGGTCTGAACTTTGAATCCCATCCCAATCATAGGCGATGGTATAGGAGGGAACGAGAGTACCGGGACCTAAAGGGAGGAGATTTGGCATAGAGAGAATTAGCATGATTTCCTGAGCATCTTCAAGACTTGCCATTTTGGGATAATCGAAATAAGTGTATGAAATATTTGTAGATAGAGCATATTGATCTTCTTCAAAAAAAGTGTGCTCGTAACCAACATAGTAATCTAACTCGGTCCCATCCTCGAATCCGGAGGCTGTAGGCCAGGCCCCCCAAACACCCAAATAAGCTCCTTTGTAGTCCAGTGTAATACTTGGCTGAAAAGCTCCGTGATCATCGTAGTAATCATACCCCCGCCACAAATATTTTGACGCATAAGTGAAATCGAGGTTGATTCCCACAGGGATCGTCTTTTCTTCTTGAGACCAACTTTTAAAAGTGCATAAAAAAAAGAAGACTACAAGTAAATATTTCAGAAAGTGTTTTTTCTCCATGTCTATTTCTCCTTCTCTTTCAATGAAATTATGATTGAATAGCTTTATAAGTTTGAACGATATGGGCAAAAACCTCAATACCTTGCTTCAAAAAAATGCTTTAATGTAGCGATATGGCCTTAATCAAAATCGTATAACAACGATAAGTTTAATGGAACAATTACATAGACTTGGGAGACAATCCATACAATGATCTCATTTCGCTCGTTTTATTTTTTGACTTGCAATGTTATGTTATCCCAAAAGAGGTCCTAGACTTTTCGTAAATGTCTTTTGGATGATGATGAAAGAAGTGTCGCATTAATATTTATATCAAGAACAGAATAATGAACATGTATAATAATCAGATAGAACGTTTTATTCAAGAAATAAAAACCGAATGCGGGATTCCAGAGTTAAAAATTGCATCGAAAGATGTGGAACGCTTCATTCATGCCTGCGGTAATGACATTGAACGTTTACGCCGTTACATCAAAAGGCGAATAAACGGAGAACCTTTGGAATATATTTTAGGATACGAGGAATTTCGAGGGAATTATTTCTATGTAGACCGTCGGGCGTATATCACGGATCCCGAAACTTCCTACCTTGTCGATGAGGTGATCGAATGTGCAAAACAGATGTATGATGAATTGTTACGCCCAATATACGTTCTTGAATTGGGAGTAGGTTGTGGCAGCTTGGCCATATCAGTGAAGAAAGAGTTAGGAAATGTGGTTTGGGTTCAAGGTTTGGATATTGATCACGCAGCGCTTGAACTTGCCCATAAAAATTGTGAATACCACCAAGTTGAAATTCAATTAATCGAAAGCGACTTGTTACGTTCTTACCCCCAAAACATGATTCCCGATATTTTGTTTGGCGATCCACCCTGGGGGGATAAAAACTCGATCTATGATGAAGAACGTCCTTGGGAACATTACCAAGCGATGCCGCCCATGTCGGTTTTACCCATTGGGGGAATTACGCAAATTCATGAACAAATCCTCAAGGAGGTTCATGATCGCAAGTGGACATCGCAAATTTTTCTAAATACTGGAACTCTCTCGGAAACTCACCTTCAACGTTTGGGAAAACTTGTTTCGTCTTATAAAATTTTGAGGCCGGCCAGAGATCTTACTATCTTTTACGTCGATGATTTGTTTAAATAAGGCACTATGGGAGAAAGCATTTTCCGCTTTAATCGACCTACAATCCGCAGGCGGCAATGCTTGGCATCGCAATAACAATCGAATTCTTTGAAGAGTACGTCTTCGGTTTTCTCATAGTCGATAGTGACCAAATCGCCGGGATGTATTGGTTTAATAGCATAAAGATATTGTTCTTGCATATTCACTTCACAATTGGGATCACAGTGGTGGAGTGTTTTTCCCATAAAAAAGGGATCATGAATATGCTGAGTTGGACTAATTTGTAGAGAATATTGAGTTGTTGTGGGATTAGGAATTCCTTGAAAAGCGAAGACAATTTCCCCTATTGAAAACGATTTTAGCGCACGAATTCCTTCTCCTCTTCGTTCATCAATCCATTCAATCGAAAAATCTTCCATCGAGGGTTCATGTTCAAAGGGTGGAATATCATTGGGATAAAATCTCATTTTCGCAATAATACCTCATGCTCCTCATATTCGGGAGCGAAACATTCATGAACATAATCAAGGGCGGTTTGTGGATTAAAATCCTTACAACTAAAAATATCAAGATATAAATCCCGAGCTCCATCGTTGGTATGAATTGTAATCGCGCTGGTTTCGATCAATTGCACGCCGGATATTCCAATCTCGATTCCCTGTCCAAAACGTTCTACTAAAGGTTCACCAAAAGCGATCATATCAATTTTCTTTGTAAGGCGACGCAAAAAAGAGGCAAGGTACTCTTTGCTTAATACGTTTTCATTACATCGCTTCAATGATGCAATAAGGTGCTTCCCATAATAATATTCGTTATCAACAACAATGCGGCGATATTCTTTCATCATTTTCGTTTACCACTTTTCAAAATAATTAACCAAATATTTCTGAATTTGGGTGTAAACATGTATTACAACTTGGTTTTATCAAAAAATCTTTCCAAGATCGTCTTTTTTCTTTCCTGATTCGAATTTATCGATACCTTTCCGAAATATTATTGCATTGCTCCAATTGAACAAGTGATTGGTCTTTGAATAAGGGATCTCTTCTTATATTTTTTACGTATCCTCCTTTCAAATTATGACCGGTAAAAGCATGTCTCGGTTCATCCCGATATATTGACTCCGGGGCCGAAACCTGAATATTATCAACCATTATCGCAGTAACATGGGCTACCGACAAAAAAGAAGGAACCGAAGCAAACTTGGTGTCACGATCATCCTTATAAGTTCGTCTTCTACCAACCGCTTTTTTTTCGGTTGCGAATATCATCTTTCCAATCCGATCGTATAATAATATTCTGTATGGTTTAATTTTCAATGGGACTTTTCGGCATTCCTTGGATTAAGATTCTACTTCCATTATGTATCAAAATATCACGAAAGACAATATCCCGGATGGGGCCGATAGGGGAATCTTCATGACGTTTTTCAATATCCATAAAAATGGGGAATATATCCATATCGTAAGGATGCTGCTGGCACCGTTTGGAAATTGACCCAGGGCAACGTTTGGTTTTTTGAACACTTACATTAGAAAAAAACAAGCGTATGACGACGCAAAATGGTGGGATGCTTCATTTTATACGGAAGGTGTTTCGGATTGGCAAGTATAAAATCAGCCGATCTTTGGAAAAAGCCTGGAAATCATTGGATTGCACCGTGGAAGAAGGGATCAAAGAACTCAGTTCGATTTGTTCCGTTGAAGTTGATATGAAGAACGTAAAAATTCAATCTGTCCCCCAGCCTCGCCCTTTTGGGAAAGAGTTGTTAAAATCGATAAATCTGACTCTTCCTGACGCGGTTTCTTCGCGAGGTGTCCAAGTAGACACTAGGAAAAAACTTATACGCCACGATTAAGCACCTGATATGAATAGGTTTACGCACTATAATAGTACAGGCCATTTCTGGAAGAACCGTTATAAAGAGGCTACTAAAACATGGATAACAGATAGTACGAACAATCAAAAAAAGGTAGGCCACCATCTTAACTCACCCTCTTTTTTGTCCAAATAATGGGGTACACCTCAGTACCTCATCCGACTGAAGCGGGACACCCTCCCCTTGCGACCCAATTTTGTGGAC
>CAYQOX010000008.1:0-7585 GCA_964419335.1 uncultured bacterium
AATAGGCTACCGGATACAAAAAAGGCGTGAGGCCAAATCAGAACCTCACATCTCTTAATTCTTAATGGGAAAGTTTTGTTTCACGCTTTTTCTTCGGGATTGTAGTATTGCATGGCTTCCGGAATATATTGGGTTTTTAGATTCTGGATTCGAGTTTGAGGCGCGGGGTGGGTAGAAAGTAATTCCAAGGGCTGTTGACCGCTTGCCTCGTTCATCCGTTGCCAGAAAGGAACCGATTCACGTGGATCGTATCCCGCCATGGCGGTAAGGATGAGGCCAATCCGGTCGGCTTCGTTTTCATGTAAACGGCTATAAGGCAACATCACTCCGACTTGGCTGCCAATCCCATAAACAGAACCGAAGATTTGTTGGGTCTTCTCAGGTTGATTTTTTAGGGCGGCTGAAAGAGCACTCTCACCAAGTTGAACCACCATTTGTTGACTCATGCGTTCATTCCCGTGATGGGCGATGGCGTGGGCAATTTCATGCCCCAGAACCACCGCGAGACCGTCATCATTTTTTGTATAAGGTAGAATGCCGGTGTAGACCGCAATTTTTCCCCCGGGAAGACACCAAGCGTTTGCGGTCTCGTCATCTTTGATTACGACAAATTTCCAATCGTACTCGCTGATATCATAATTATTGTCTTTTAAATACTTTTCTGTTGCATCCACGAGATCTTGAGCGACTTTCTCAATCGGTCCTACGATTTCTGGGTCTTCAACCAATTCTTGATCTTTTTGAAGTTCCTCATAAGTATCTAAACTTAGCTGGGCCAGTTGTGTGTTGGGGATAAAGGATAATTGTCTACGTTGGGTAAAAGGGGTTGTTGCGCAAGCCACGAGAAAAGCGGCTATCGTACCTAGGATTAAGCCTCGGCAAATTATGTTCATGAATGTACCCTCGAGTATTGATGATAAGAATCGGTTAAATTTGATGATAGTATTCTACTCAATTCTAGTCTCAGCAAGAAGTTATTTGTTGAATCCACACCATCGGACCGCGATATACGGAATCAAGAAGAACATAAAGATTAGTATCTTTAGAAACATCATGCCCGCATAGTGAAGGATGTTGAAACTCTCTTCTTGTATGGGGATAAAATAAGAATGGATGGAATAAATCCATTGATTTGCTGTGAGAAAGAGCAAGAACCAGAGGAGCAAGAACAGAAAGCCCAGGATGGTGCAACATAATAGAACTTTTGAAAGATGAACCCATAACTCGTTTTCTTCTTGGTTTTGGTTCATGATAGAGGACTTCTCTCTCTTATTATATATAGATCAATTTTATCACTTCACTCAATCTCGCAGGGGGCAAATGCCCCCCCATGTAAAAAAAGAATTTATTATTTTGATTGTCCTCAATATTATTCTCTTTAATCACTTTCATCATGACATAGAGCCGTTAAGAAGTCAATTGGATTTTTCTCATCATCCATATTAGATTTCACAGGTTTGCGCTGGAGTGAAAAAGAAAGAATCTACATAAATGTTTTTTGGAGAGGCTCCTTGGAGGAAAGTTTTTGTACGAAGCTCTTTAACGATTTCTGGGTTGCCGCATAGGTAAATCGACCATCCATTGAATGAGGAAGAAACATTCAGTACTTGCTCGGTTAAATGACCAACAACACCTCCCTCGACGGATTCTCCTTGAAGAACACATGGCGTATAAAAGAAATTGGCATGGGAGACCGCTAATCGTCTTAGATCATCGACAAAATATAACTGTTCTTTTTGCACTGCACCGTGAAGAAGATAGATCGGTCCCGTGTGGCCTTGCCGCAATGCATCTTGAGCAATTCCAAATAAAGGAGCGAGGCCTGTACCGGTTCCGGCTAAGAGGATGGGTTGTTGAAGGTTTTGTTGGAGATAAAAACAACTTCCTGAAGGACCTTGGATTTGTATTTCCTCCCTTGGCTTGGCTTCATAAAAGAGCCAATGGCTCATTTGACCTTCAGGCACGAGCAGGACATGTATTTCTAGGTGCGTATCACGTTCGGGAACACTGGCCAGCGAATAAGGGCGAAGTAACCCGTCTTTCCGTATCAGGTGAACGAATTGACCTGGTTTGTAAGGAAATGGTTCTTTCAGGCGTATCTTGATTTTCATCACCCGGGAATTTAAGGGGGTTTTCTCTTCGATGACGGCGTGTACTCGGTGTCCCGTATCCTTGATGGTCAAATTTTCTTGTGGCTGGCTTTGGCATGCAAGAAAATAACCTTGATCGACTTGAGTGTTCTTTAGTCCCTGTTGAGCCTCAGGACCGGGATCGCCTTCCTCGGCTTGCAAAAGGCAAGATTGGCATACACCGTTCCGGCAAGCGTTGGGGATAGAGAATCCGTTCTTCAATAAAACCTCGAGTACGGTTTCACCCTCGTGGAGAGGATAGGCATTTTCTTTGTATGTTAATGTGATCATCGTTTTATGCTCCAATGAATAGAAGGTGAGAGTTGTAAGAATTGGTTGCGATTATCGATTCAAGACATCATCACGAGCGCTTTCAGCGATTTTAGCAACTTCTTGAATATTGGATTCTTCTACATTTAATTCACGGAGGCTTTCGGCAAGGTGTTCGATAATAATATCGACATGCTCCTCTCCCAGTCCTCTTTCCAGCAAATGCGCATGGCCTCTTCGCAAATCTTGACCGCTGTATTCGTTAGGACCGCCGAAGGCCATGGTAAGGAAGGCTTTTTGTTTGGCAATTTGTTGATCCATATCAACATCATCAAAAAAATGACGTACCCGCTCATCGGACAAAATTTTACGATAAAACACTTCAACTGCTTGATCCACGGCTTGTTTTCCACCGATTTGTTCATAGAGGTTAGGCATAATAATTTCGTTTCTCCTTTGGGGTTAAAGTTGTATTTCAGACACATCTTCAGAGGAAAATGAAAATCCGTCAATGTTAAACGTTGAGATTTATGATGGGGATGATGTCCGTGGATTTATGGATTGGATATGATCTTGCTGAATGAGATCGCTTAAAGTGTATTGATCCAAGACTTGGAGGAAGGAGTCCATGGCTTCGTGGAAAATTTCTTTAAGATGGCAAATTGGAGTGACTTGGCATTGATTTTTTTCATGGTTAAAGCATTCGACGATATGAAAATGCGGTTCCATATTACGAACGACCTCCCCAATACAAAGTTCTTGGGGATTCGCAGAAAGTTGGATTCCACCTCCCTGGCCACGCGTGGTTTTAATATATCCTAATTGACTCATGTGATGAACAATTTTAACTAAATGATCTTTCGAAATGTTGTAAAAATCAGATATTTCTTGGATAGAGACTCTCTGGTTTGGATGTAAAACGAGATAAAGCAGTACACGCAATGAATAATCGGTGTAATTAGTGAGATGCATGTTTCTATGACCCTGAAAACAGAGTGGGGGGCTTATGCCCCCCCCGATATTATTCTAATTCATGGAGAAAGGTTCTTATGCTAAGCATATATTTTACTTTTAAACGTATTACATGCGATGGAAGAGATCCTTAAGGCGAGGGTAGATTTCCTTGTACCATTCCAGGCGTTCTTCGTAGAGTTTTACGTGTTCGGGATTGGGTTCGAAGCGTTTTTCAGTGCGTGCGATCTGGTTGGCTGCTTCTTTGACAGAGGAATACACTCCTGTTGCCGAGCCTGCGAGAATAGCGCAGCCCAGGCATCCCGCTTCCGAGACGGCGGGGACTTCTATGGGAATATTCATAATGTCGGTCTTGATTTGCATCCAATAATTGGATTTCGCTCCACCCCCAGTAGCGCGCAGGACATTGATGGTTCCCCCGGCTTCTTTAAGTAATTCGACACACATGCGCATTTCATAGGTTAATCCTTCGAGGATGGAACGGGTGATTTCGGGCTTCGTGGTTCCCAGGGTTAAGCCAAGGATTGCCCCTTTAGATTTCGTGTCGAAATGGGGAACTCCCGTGGTAGTGAAGTGAGGGAGGACCAAGAGGTTGGTAGGGTGATCGGCGCCCTCCTCGCATAAGAGATCGTAGACATCTTTGCCGCTTTCTTCTGCGCGGCGAAGTTCATCTTGCCCCAAGACATCGCGGTACCATTTAAAGAGCGAGGCACCGGTGAAATTATAGACGAGTGCGATATAAAAACCAGGACATGCATGGTGATAGCAGCAAATGTTGTTCTTGAGCATGGTATCGTTGAGGAGGAGTTCCGTATACGCGGGGCCAATGCATTCGACGGTCCCGATCCCATAGGAGGCTACATTGGCTTCGGTCACTCCCGCGCCCAGGGTTTGACAGGGTTGATCGTGTCCTCCGGTTACGACTTGCACTCCGTGGGGAAGGCCGATTTCATCCGCGATGGAGTTGGGTATGGTTCCTAGGAGTGTGCCAGAGGGGTTGAGGGATGGCATTTGCGAACGTTCCAGACCGGCGAACTCCAGGAATCCATCACACCAGTCTGCCTTGTTGACGTCGAAAAGCATGGTACGCCCGGCAAGCGAGTAGTCGGTAGTAGGTTCCATGCCTAATTTGAACATAATGAGATCTTCAAAACCAAGAAGAGATTTGGCCTTTTGTAGGACTTCGGGTTTGTTGTCCTTCATCCATTGCATTTTTAGGGCAGTGAAGGGAGCCGCTAAAGGTTGCCCGGTGATTTGGAAGATTTTTTTTGTTCCAAACTTTTCTTCCCATCGAGGAACGTAGCTGTCAGTACGCGTGTCGAAGCTGACCAAGGCGTTATGAATGATTTTTCCATTTTCATCAATGGGAGAAACCGCCTCTCCCTGACAGGTAACCGCCAAGGCGCTGATGGGATCGTGTTTGGTTTTAGAGGCGATCTCGCCGATACATTCTTTCACGTCGTGCCAAACTTCATTCCCGTCTAATTCAGCCCACCCCGGCTGGGGAGAATGGAGAGAATATTCACGATAGGCGGAAGCGAGAATATGGCCTTCATGATCAAATGCGACTGCTTTACAACCCGTTGTTCCTACATCAATGCCTAACAAACTCATTCTTTTTCCTCCAATTGGTGTCTACTCTTCGTCATTTTATTCACGCCAGCGAATCTTAGGAAGCAGTTTGAGAACCCCGGTGGCCGAGGCAACAACAATAATGGCACATAGCATTCCCATGAAAATTCTACCATAAAGGATATATCCTGTGGCGAATAGGGCTCCGTAAACCGTTATACATCCTAAAACAACACAAAGTATCGATTCGGTCAGGTTTTCGGTATCGGGTTCTTCACCGCGTTTTACAACCGACCATCCAGGACCGATGGGATGAATTTTATCATAGAAGGACTGCAAAACCCGTAAATCTGTCGCGGGGGTTAAGAATGTGACGAGCAGCCATGCGATCGTGGTGATACAAACGATAATTAAGAATTGCTGCCATTCCAGCAACGGTTGGAATTGGAATACTTTTTCATGAATGAACGCGAAATAACATGCCGTACAGAAAGAAACGATCATGGCGGAAATTTCTGTCCAAGCGTTAATTCTCCACCAAAACCAACGGAGGAGAAAGATTAAACCGGTTCCCGCACCAATTTTCAGCAGAATGCTAAATGCTTCTAAAGCGTTGGACAAGAGAAATGAAAGTAAACAGGCTAAGACCATCAAGGAGAACGTCACGAGGCGGGCAACGGTTACGTAATGGCGGGGGCTGCCGTCCTTTTTTATGAATCGTTTATAAAAATCATCGACAATATAAGAGGCTCCCCAGTTGAGGTGGGTACTGATGGTGGACATATAGGCTGCGGCGAGTGAAGCCAGCGCCAATCCTAAGAAGCCGGAAGGGAGAAAGGTTAACATGGCAGGATAGGCGAGATCATCGCCGAGCAGGTCTGGATTCATAGAAGGGAAACGTTCCTGGATATCCTTGAGTTCAGGAAAAACCAGAAGTGAACAAAGAGCGACGAGGATCCATGGCCAGGGACGGATGGCATAATGGGCGATATTAAACCAGAGGGTCGCCAGCAGTGAGTTCTTTTCATCTTTGGAAGCGAGCATACGTTGGGCAACATATCCTCCGCCGCCGGGCTCGGCGCCGGGATACCACACGCTCCACCATTGCACCGTCAGAGGGATAATAAAAACATAGATGGCTGTGCTCCAGTCACTGAAATCGGGGAGAAAATTCATACGTTCGATGATCTCGGTGTTTTGGAATAAGCCGGAAAGGCCGCCGACGCTTTCGTGATTGAGGGAATAGTAGGCTGCGGCAATGGAGCCGACCATGGCCATGACGAATAAGAGAATGTCGGTAATGACTACGCCCCATAAGCCTGAAGTGCATGAGTAGATGACGGTTATGATCCCGCAAATCAGAACGGTGACGTATTTATCAGTGCCTAAAAGTATTCCGGCGATTTTGATAGCGGCCAGAGTTACCGAGGCCATGACGATCACGTTGAAGATAATACCCAGATAGAGAGCTCGGAACCCACGCAGAAAGGCGGCTTCTTTACCGGAATAACGCATTTCGTAAAAACCGATATCGGTGAGAGCTTTAGAACGACGCCACAATTTGGCGTAGAAAAACACGGTTACCATCCCGGTGATGAGAAACGCCCACCAAAGCCAATTGCCGCTAACTCCATGCTTGCGGACAATATCGGTCACCAGGTTGGGAGTGTCAGCGGAAAACGTCGTGGCGACCATGGAGGTTCCGACGATCCACCAAGGGAGATTACGGCCGGAAACAAAAAATTCCTCTATCCCTTTGCTTGCCCGACGGGAATAAATGATCCCGATGGCCAAAACAAACAGGAAATAAGCTAATACAATAGACCAATCGATCAAATTTAGTTGCATCGAAACAGATCCCCATTTCTAACGAACTAAAACACATTGCATGGTATTATTTGGAAAGTTGGCAGGAATGTCAACGCGGAAGCGAAACAAAGAAAAACAAAAAAGGCAGTCATGAGAGACTGCCTTTGCCTCGTTAAATTGAGCGTGGAATCCTTTAATCTCCGACCACCACGATATCTCCATAACTAGTAAGGCCATTGCTGGGGTGATATATATCAAATAGGTTGTTGGGTGCATGCACATAATCCGGTCCCATACTCCAAATGTAGTAGACCGTGCCGGTGTGGTGGTTGTTTTCGTTGGCAATAATTCGTCCTTTTTGGGCCCGGTTATAGAGATTGGGATCCTGTCTTAATCGTTCAGGTGAAACCACAGGGAAAAAGTCAGCATGGTAAGAACCATGGCTCCATTGGAGGGTGCCTTGAAGATTGCCTTTGGCCTCTTGGAAAGGATCTTTTGGAGGTTGAGAAATATAGGCAACCGGTGTGGTCATATATTTGTTTTGCCAGGGGGGATGTCCGGGTACATGCATAGGAAAAACGCCGTGGTCAAGCCGATACATGGCATAAACATCGACCCAGGAACGCATTTCCGAATGACATTTGGCGATTTTTGCGCGAATTTGCGCGTTCAAGAAGTTAGGAACAGCAATCGCAGCGAGAATTCCTATGATGGCCACCACGATGAGCAATTCTATTAAGGTAAAACCTTTTCTTCGCATGATCTTCCTCCAAAGACAATTTACTAGTAATAAGAAGCAATTAACCTAGGAGTATTAGACCATAGATTAAAGA